>JAFTKS010000013.1 GCA_017453125.1 Clostridia bacterium | reverse complement strand
TATTGTTAGCGGTTGATGTTGATGAGATGATAAAATCACTAGACAAGCATAAACCTAGTGTTATTAAAGATACAAACGAAATTATAAAACAAAAGAAAATAAAAGAGAGACAATCTCTTAACCAAACACTAAGTATGTTATATATGCAATATAAAAGTGAGAGCATATCACACGAGCAATATATAACGGATAAGAGTAATATTGAAAACAAGATTGCAAAACTAGACAATGAGATTATAACTATTTCGCAAACAACAAATAATAATGTGGTAAATACACATAATAATTTTGTTAGCACGTTCAAGAAATATAAGAACTTTACAGCACTAACAAGAGAAATGACTGTTGAACTTATAAATAAGATTAAGGTCTTTGAAGATAAAAGAATTGAAGTAGAACTTAATTTTCAAGACGAATTTGAACTTGCTGTCAAATATTTGGAAAGCGAATTGCGATAAGAAATAAGGATAAAACCTTACAAAAATCGCAATTTCGCACCAAAATTTGCGAAATAGTTATATTTTTTTAAGAATTTATGGTCCATAGTTGACAATGGCTCCGTCTGCTATGAGTACGCTGATTGCACATTTTGAAGATACAAATACTACTCCTGATGACTATGATTTGATTTTGACGGGTGATTTAGGTAAGCTTGGAAGTGAAATTTTGCTGGATTTGATGGAAAACAAGGGTTATAAACTCAAAGATAACTACAATGATTGTGGGCATATGGTTTTTGGTAACGGTCAAAAGACATACCAAGGCGGTAGTGGTGCAGGCTGTAGTGCAAGTATACTTAATTCGTATGTTGTTAAAAAAATAAAAGAGGGCGTGTTTAATCGTGTTTTATTTGCCGCAACAGGAGCGTTGTTAAGTACTTTGAGTAGTCAACAAGGCGAAACTATCCCAGGAATATGTCATGCTGTAGAATTGAGGAGGAAAGGTTAGATGTTATTAACGTATTTGAAGGTGTTTCTTGTTGGTGGTTTTATTTGTATGTTTGGTCAGTTGTTAATTATAAAGACAAATATGACAAGTTCAAGAATACTGGTTTTGTTTGTGTGTTTAGGGGCTGTGATGGAGGCTTTTGGGTTGTATGATCCAATAGTTAATTTTGCAGCGGCGGGAGCGACAGTTCCGATAACGGGATTTGGTAGGAGTTTGGCAAAGGGTGCAATTGAAGCGGTGAAGGAAAAGGGGTTATTAGGAGTGCTTACTGGTGGACTTACTGCTACAGCAGGTGGTATTGCGGCTGCGGTATTATTTGCATTTATATTCGCATTGATATTTAGTAGCAAAACTAAAAAATATTAATAAATATAACAAATATATTATAAATATACAAAATAATAGTATATT
Organism: Clostridia bacterium; assembly: GCA_017453125.1. Taxonomy (GTDB): domain Bacteria; phylum Bacillota; class Clostridia; order Christensenellales; family UBA1242; genus UBA11490. The sequence continues at coordinate 110,886 of JAFTKS010000013.1, read as the reverse complement.
GAAAAGTTTGTTCATAGTAGATAAATTTTGGTTTATTAATTAAATTAAGTCTTATATTAATAAAATCATCATATAAATATTGTGTGAAAAAAGTAACAATAAAAAATATAAGTTCTAAAATAAAGATTAGTAAGAAAAGGCTTATGCTGGCATTGTGTTGGATTGTTGTCGGTATTGTTTTGTTGTTGGTTTTTTCTTTTATGATTAATCCTGTAATTATGGACACTGTAGAAATAAAATCTAGGGCTTTGGCGACACGTGCTATGAATAGTTCTGTTGCTGATGTTGTGATGAATTCTATCGTATATGACGATTTGGTTAATGTGATAAGTGATGAGTTTGGAAATATAAGTATGATTCAAGCAAATTCGTTAGAAATTAATAATCTTACAAAAGATCTTGCTCAAGCTTGTGAAGAAAGGATTACTGAATATGGTAAAGTAGGGGTTACTATTCCTGTTGGAACTTTTACTGGAGTTCCTTTGCTTGTGGGAAGAGGTCCTTCTGTCAATGTAAAAATGACACCGATTGGGTCGGTTGTGTGTAGGTTTATGTCGCATTTTGAAAGTGCTGGCATAAACCAAACTATACATAAAATCTATGTTAATATTCAGGCAAATGTAAGTGTTGTTATGCCACTGAGTAGCAGGCGATTTGAAGCGGTACAGCAGGTTTTGATTAGTGAAAGTGTTATCGTTGGACAAGTTCCAGAAGTGTATTTGTATTCGGATACTTTGGATACCCTTTTGAACTTTGTTCCGTATTAAATCTTGCATAATTATTTAAAATCAATAATTGTTATATTTATGCTTATTTTATAATAAATATACAAAATGAATAATACTATGCAAATATCAAAAAATTTATTTGCAATATCTGTTTTTTAATATTGAGTTTTTCAAATATATATGTTAAAATATACTAGATATATAGGAGAAAAATATGTTTTTTGATAATGCTAGTACAACAATAATAGACAAAGAAATAATGAATCAGTTGGATATGGTAAATGAAAAGTATTTTTACAATCCGGGTGGATTGTATGAAAATGGTCGTAAGTCTCGTGCTTTTCTTGAGATGTGTAGGAATAATGTTTATTCTGCTATAAATGCATCTGGTGATGATGATATTGTTTTTACAGGTTCAGCAACGGAAGCAAATAATCTTGCGTTGTTTGGCTTATTGAAGAAGAATACAAGAAAAATACTTGTGTCTCAAGGCGAGCACCCAAGTATATATAATGTAGCTCTTGAAATGAAACAAAGAGGATATGATGTTGATTTCGTATCGCTTACCGCTGGTGGTTGTGTTGACTTTGAAGATTTTAAAAACAAAATGACTGATGATGTTGATATTGTATCGATTATGTTGGTTAGTAATGAGACGGGTGCAATAAATGATGTTTCTAATCTTGTAGAATATGCGAAGTCTATAAATCCTAAATGTATATTTCATTGCGATGCGGTGCAGGGTGTAGGAAAAATTAAGGTTGATGTTGATGAGTTGGGTGTGGATATGCTTACAATGTCTGCTCATAAAATCCACGGTTGTAAAGGTGTGGGTGCTTTGTATATAAGAAAAGGTGTTAAGCTTAAACCTGTGGTTTATGGTGGAGGTCAAGAAAATGGCCTTAGAAGTGGCACTGAAAATCTCCTAGGCATTTTTACATTGTCTGAGGCTTTGAGAATTGCTTGTACAAATTTGGAGAATAATTATAATTACGTTTTGGAGTTGAAGAAGCTTTTTCTGAATAAACTATCTGATTTTAATTTGGAATATGTTGTTCATTCTCTTGATTGTAATAGTCCGTACATAGTGTCTTTAAGTTTCTTGGGGTGTCGAGCGGAAACATTGCTAAATATGCTTAGTGATAAGGGTGTTTGTGTTGGCAATGGTTCTGCTTGCTCTTCTAAAAAATCTGGTAATAGAATTCTTGAAAGTATGGGTAGGTCTAAGGCGGAGATTGAAAGTAATTTGCGAATTAGTTTTTCGAAATACAACACCTTGGACGAGGTTGCTTTGCTTGTTGAAAAGATAAATGAGTGTGTTTCTGCTTATTTAGATAAGGTAAGGTAGGCTTTGTGCTTGTGTTAAATAGTGGCTTATTGCTGTGATAATATGGCAATAATTAAACACTTTTTGACAATAACATAGGTAAATGTCTTTATTTTGGGTTTTGTAAATATTTTTAGTTTAAGGATAAAATTTTATGGAAAATGTTGTAATTATACGTTATAGTGAGATTTTTTTAAAAGGAAAAAATTTTGCGTTTTTTGAAAATGTTTTGGTTGATAATATTAAAGAAAAGTTGTTGGATATTAAGTGTGAATTGATAAGAATGAACAAAAGGTTTTTTGTTGCTGGTTATGAACAAAAAGATGAGAAAAAAATCATTTCGAAATTAAAAGAGGTTTTTGGTATTCATTCTATTAGTCCTGCTGTAAAAATTGAAAGTACTGAACAATCAATAAACGATTATGTTTCATCTTTGAAGTTTAATAAGAAATCTTTTAGGGTTAGTGTTAATAGGGCTGACAAAAGATTTCCAATTTCTTCAATGGAATATGGAGCCAAGCTTGGTGGTTTGATTTTGAAAAATAATAAAGATGTTTTTGTTGACCTTCATAATCCGCAGATTAATGTTTGTGTTGATATTAGAGAAAATAATTGTACTTTTGTATATTATGATGTTATTTCTGGTATTGGTGGAATGCCTGTTGGTACTAGTGGAAGTGGATTGTTGCTTTTGTCTGGTGGAATTGATAGTCCTGTTGCTGGATATATGATGGCAAAACGTGGTATGCCAATATCTGCTCTTCATTTTCATAGTTACCCTTATACTAGTGAAGATGCAAAGAACAAAGTTATTGATCTTGCAAAAATTATTAGTAAGTATACTGGTCACTTTAAATTGTTTGTTTGTTCTTTTACTGAAATTCAAGAATCGATTCATAAACATTGCAATAGTGAGTTTATGATAACTCTTATGCGCAGAATTATGTATAGAATTGCAGAAAGGGTTGCTATACGTGAGGGTATTCAGTCGGTAATTACTGGAGAAAATTTGGGACAAGTGGCTAGTCAAACAGTTGAAAGTATGACGGTTACTAATGCTGTTGTTGAAAAATTACCTATATTTCGTCCATTAATAGCTTTTGATAAAGAGGAAATAACAAAAATCGCTTTGGAAATTGGTAGTTACGAGACTTCAATTTTGCCATTTGAAGATTGTTGTACAGTGTTCTTGCCTAAACATCCTCTAATTAAACCAAAGCTTGACAAGTGTATAAAAGAAGAGTCTAAGTTTGATTTTGAGTCGTTAATTACAAAGGCTATTGAAAATTTAGAGATTATAGAAATTTAATGCTTATCGAAACGATAAGTATTTTTTTGTTATTTTGTTTTTGTAGTTTTTGTTTTAGGTTGCTATGAATTGATTTTTGTGTCGACAAAATATATTAATTTTTTTTCAGGAAATGTTTGACAAGTTATAAGGTTTTTAATTATAATAGTACTTGTATAATACATTATTTGTGTGTTATTTGGGTTATTCCCATATTTATAATATTTAAGGAGAGAACAATGTTAAACATAAACTTTATGCTTATGTCGGTTGTTGTTCCTGGGGTTATAGGTGCACTTATTGGTGCTGTTATTGCAGTTCCTACTGTGTATTTTACACTAAAACTAGTGCAAAAGAATAAGTCTGAAAAAGACAAAATTCAGGCAAAAAGTATTCTAGAAGAAGCAAAGCAAGAGGCAAAAAGTCTCAAAAAAGAGGCTGTTCTTGAGGCAAAAGAAGAGGCTTTGCGTCTTACTAGCGAGTGCGAACAGGATATAAAGAACAGACGTGCGGAAATTCAAAAGGCTGAAAATAGAATCAGTCAAAGAGAAGAATTCCTTGATAAAAAGGAAGAAACTATTGAAAAGAAAAACGAGGCTCTAGAAAAAGCTAAAGAGGATTTGGCAGAAAAAGAGTTGGGGCTTCAGAAGAAAATTGAAGAACAAGACAAAATTACTGAGAAAATGAGTGCTGAGCTTGAAAGAATTTCAAAACTTAGCAAAGATGAGGCAAAGAAAGAATTGATTTCAAAATATGAGGACGAAGCAAAACGTGATGCTGCTGTTCTTGTAAGAGAAATTGAGGCAAATGCAAAAGAAGAGGCAGGAAAGAAGGCAAAAGAAATTGTTACTCTTGCTATTCAAAAAACTGCAGTCGATCATACTAGTGAGGTAACAGTATCAACTGTTGCTTTGCCAAATGATGAAGTCAAAGGTAGAATTATTGGTCGTGAAGGTAGAAATATTAGAGCATTAGAATCTGCTACTGGTGTTGATTTGATTATCGATGATACTCCTGAGGCTGTGGTTATTTCTTCCTTTGATCCTGTTAGAAGAGAGATTGCAAGACTTTCTCTTGAAAAACTTATTCTTGATGGAAGAATTCATCCTGCAAGAATTGAAGAAATGGTTGATAAGGTTACCAAAGATATTGAAAACACGATAAAAGAAGAGGGTGAGGCTGCTGTTTTTGATGCGGGTATTCACGGTATGCATCCAGAGCTTGTTAAACTTCTTGGTAGACTTAGATATAGAACTAGCTATGGTCAAAATGTATTGAAACATAGTCTAGAAGTGTCTTATTTGGCAGGTCTTATGGCGGCAGAGGTTGGTGCCAATGTTCAAATTGCAAAAAGAGGTGGATTACTTCACGATATTGGTAAGGCTATTGATCACGAAACTGAGGGAACTCACGTGACTATTGGTGTTGATTTGGCAACTAAGTACAAAGAAAGCAAAGATGTTATTCATTGTATTGCCGCTCATCACGGTGGCGTTGAGTATGAGAGCCTTGAGGCTATTCTTGTGCAAACTGCAGACGCTATTTCAAGTTCTAGACCAGGTGCAAGAAGAGAGTCTCTTGAGGCTTATATCAAGAGATTGACTCAACTTGAAGAAATTGCTAATGGATTCAAGGGTGTTGATACTAGTTTTGCTATCCAGGCTGGTAGAGAGATTAGAATTATTGTAAAACCTGAAGAAGTTAGTGATGAACAGGCATTGTTTATGGCAAAGGATATTGCAAAGAAGATTGAGAAAGAAATGGAATATCCTGGACAAATCAAGGTCAATGTTATTAGGGAAACTAGAAACGTTGATTATGCTAAATAATTAAAAAATCCCGCTATTATGCGGGTTTTTTGATGAGGTGTATTTATGAAAAAAGTAGACTTGTATACAGATGGCGCTTGTAGTGGAAATCCTGGAAAGGGTGGTTATGGCGGTATTCTTATTTATAACGGGATAAAAAAAGAATATAGCGGATACGAGCCGGAAACGACTAATAATAGAATGGAATTGACTGCTGTAATTATGGGTTTAAAAATGCTCAAAGAACCTGTGGAACTTACCATCTATTCGGATAGTGCCTATACTGTCAATGCTTTTCTTGAGGACTGGATTTCTTCGTGGATACTCAAAGGGTGGCGAACTGCTGGGAAAAAGCCGGTTCAGAATGTTGACTTGTGGCAAGAACTTCTTGAACTCATAAAACCTCATAAAGTAACTTGGGTCAAGGTAAAAGGTCACGCAGATAATGAGTATAATAATCGTTGTGACGCCTTGGCAACGGGTGAAATTGCTAAGAATAATCCAATTGTGTCATAGTGGATTTTATTATAATTTTGATAATTTCTAAAAATCTGCTTGACATTACTCTTCGTGTGTATTAAAATAAATTTGTTTTAATCACATAGGGGTGTGGCTCAATGGTAGAGTAGCGGTCTCCAAAACCGTCGGTTGTGGGTTCGAGTCCTACCACCCCTGCCAACAAAAATCAAGAACCTTCGGGTTCTTTTTTGTTTTGCAGGGTGGTAGAGACGTTTTTGTCACAATTCAAAAACGCCTGCAAGAAATATCTTGCGACTCGAACGTATTTCTCGCTATCAAATGTAAGCATTCACGCTCGAAAATATACGAACTACGTTCGCATAGACGAGCCCTACCATACAAGCAAAAAATCGACTAATTAATGGGTTTAGTTTTATTCATACTGAGTTGTATTGCGGAGCAGTGGTGAGTGATAGTTGTTTAGTTATTGATGAATAAAATAACACTTACGCAAAGCGTAAATACAATTCAACAATAATCACTAAAGAAAAGGGATAAGTTGTTTGATGTCTGAAAGTGTATCTAGATTCAAGACTAAAGACTTTTGTCTAAAAAATATTTTTTTGTAGGGGAATCGGAATTGTGAAATTTCGATTTTTTTTGTTCACTATGTCGAAATTTGTTTGACTTGTTGTTAGATATATTTTATACTATCTAAGACTAATTATGTTAATATATTATATATATTAAAAAATTAATTTTTATTTGCGAAAAATTTTGATACATTTCGTGAAAAAAAATAATCAATTTACAAATAATAGTTTTAGGAGATTTTTATGATAAAGTCTAGCAAACCAAATTTCAAAGTACAACATCCTTATGCGTATTTGATTCATAGCATTGTGCTTGGTCTTGTAATGTTGCTTACAGGTATTTTTTCTGTAGGCGTTTACAATTTCTTTACTGGCGTAGATAAGTCTACTCCAAGTATTGAAACAGATGCGTCTCAAAGCACAGCGCCATTTAATTTGACTTGGTTTAATACATGGGCATCTGCCAATTCTAATTCAACAAGTTTCTTGTATTGTTGGTTAGGAACTCCTATGGATTATGGAATGGTGCATACAAATTCTAGGAATAGATTGTTCAATGTGTCAGATGATGCTACATACAAGTATGTTAATCAACAAAAAACTGATGATACGGGTTTTGCAACTGGTTATATGGCTCTTGCTTCGGGAGTTCACGCTACTGGAAAGTATTTGATGTATGGTGGAAAATCTTCTTTAACTTATTCTACAACGATTAAATATTATTTTGCAATTCCTTGGTCTGGTGGTTTTGATGTATATTTTGGTCCTAGTTCGGTTAGTACGGGTCTTGACTCACAACCATATATTGCATATGTCAATATGTCATCACCAAACGCAATTGACTATACAGATGTCATCAAGTTTGATAGCTCTACATCAACTAGGCTTGAAATTACTACATCTAACTATTCTAGCAATAAGAAAAATTCGAGTTATCTATTTGTTCGTATCGAGATGACTGTTCCGCCATCTACCGAAACTAAATCTAGCTATACGAATATGTATGTTAAACCTATAGAGGCAAATGTTACAGAATCATCATATACTGGTCTGTATGATGCAAATGCAAAAATTGACGCTAGACTATATTATGGAATGAATTTTGGAACAGACCAACCACACGGACAGTCTCAGGCTGGATTGTTTGACTGGAACTACATGTACAATAACTTGACCAATATTCATACTGTTATGACTACTGACATCACTCAGGACGATACCGAATCGAATAATGCTGGTAACGAATTAATTTCTTGCACAAAAAGCTCGGAAGTTAATCATTATTGGTCAGCTTTTAGTACAAATGGATCGACTGGTACGGATGTTGCGGGGAAAATGTATTACGCACCTGATTACTCCAATGTAGAACAATATTCTCCGGGAATGAATGTGCGTCTGGGCGCTAAAGAGACTTCAAAAGCACATACCGTCAATTATTACATAGGTGTCCCTTGGGATCTTGGTGTAGATATATATCTAGAACCAGATAGAATAACTGCGGAGGATTATGCAGACACTAAGTACAAAGTTTATTGGAATATGACATCTCCAATTGCAAGTACTTCTGTTCATTCTACAGAAATTCAATGGGCTAGCAGTGGTAATGGTTATGCTATTAATTTATCTAATGTGAGTGTTAGTGGTAGAGCGGATCCATATCTATGCTTCATAAGGGTAGAGTCTGTAACAAAAGTCTCTACTTATTCGGAATCAAGACTTAGAATTTACTCTATGACTGCTGGGTCTACCTCTCAAAGTACTAGCAATAGAACTACAGCATATATGACTGCTAGAGCATATTATAGTTACGTGTCTGATCCAATACTTCCAACATACTACGATTCCGCTAAGACTCGTTCTGTTGGAGGAAATGGTTCTCTTTCGGATCCGTATGAGATTTCAAACTGGAATGATATGTTGTTCTGGTCCAGTGTTATTGATAGTATTCCTACTATACTATTGGAAGACACAAATCTATGGCATCCATATTTCTCAATAGTAACTGATTTTGAGATAGCCGAGGACTATAACTCTAGTGAAGTTGTAGGGTATGATGCAATGACTGGCACGTATAATTATATAGACTGCACTCATGGTTCTAGTGGAGATGGTTTCTATGGCGGACTTTATGGAACGTTCTATGGGTGCTTGTTTGGTAATGGTCATACAATTGAAATATCAAATGGATTATATGACTCTTTGTTTGAAAGTATTACAACAAGAGATGGTAGTAGTGCTACAGAGCCTTCAATTGTTTCAAATATAAATTTCTATTTAACTGATGATAATAACAATGGTCCATCTGGTGATTCTAACCCATATTATAATGGTTGTACATTTGCGGGCGGAATTCTAGCTGATACGATAAGTTATTGTATCATAGATAATATTACTGTTACTTCTGAGAGTGGCTATGTACCTGATGTATATGCACCAGTAAGTTCTGGAAGTACGTATTCATATTTTGGAATGTTAGTTAATAATTTGTCTGTGGAATCTCAAATCCAATATTGCGTCATAGATACGAACATTAATGTTCACATAGGTGCTGAAATTTGTGGAGAAAACCTCACAAACTTATCAACTAAGGGTTGTTTTGGAGTGTTTGCCGGATGGAATGGCGGTGGTTTAGGTAGCGAAGTTATTCGTAGCTGTGTATATACAGGTACTATTACTATTGATAATTCTATCCCATCTACTAGTTATTCTAATGCGGAATCAATTGTTTCTGGAATTATAGGAACTGGTTCACATTACATTTATAATTGCTTTGTTAATACTAATTTTGTACTGACGGGCAGTACTCTTTGGGATGCCTCATATAGAACATTGCATATATCTGGTATTACTGCTAGTGATAATCCTAGTGATTGCTCGGTTACTGCCAAGGGTGGGACATTTATTACATCTTTGCCATCTGGGCAGTCATCATCATATAAAAGTTATCTTAAGTTTTCACCTATAACTGATTACAATGAATATAATAATTACTACCAAGGTACTCTAGTTGCATCTTCATACTCTTCTTGTGTTACAACAGATACGGCATCTACTGGTGCAACAATTTCTGATATTGTTGGGCAAGAAAAAACAGGAGAACTAATTCCAGCATACGCAATAGGTGGAACACACGAATTATATACCGACTATCCTAGTGGAGCACCTGTTCCTTCCCTTCTATTCAAGGTTAGGGGAAGAAGTGCTGTTTCTTCAAATTATACCCCGGTTACTCCTAGCAGTAATGTGTATACAGTTTCTAATGCTAAACAATTAAATTATATTAGCGCTATGTCAATGGGTTCTTCTACAACAGTCAAGCTTTCTGCAGATATAGATATGGCGGGTTACACTTGGAAACCAATACATAGTGGTGGCACATTTATTCTTGATGGACAAGGACATACAATAAGCAACTTCTTTATCGATACTACTTGTAAAGATGTTCTAGAGGCATCAGATCCATCTGGTAATTTGAATGCTATTTGTGCTGGACTTATTGGTTCGTATACAAAGTTCACTGTTCAGAATCTAACAATGCAACATACAAGAATTCTTGCGACAGAACTTCTAAGTGATAAATCTTCTTCGTGGTCGGGTTCATACAATACTTATGCTTTTGGTGCAATTGCAGGTATGGCGACTTGGACTTCATCAGGTTCGGCTAGTAATATTTATAATTGTACGATAGACGATTTCTATGTTAATATTGAAAAGCTTGAGAATTACACAATCAATGGTATTTCTTGTACTATCACTAATAAGATGGGAATTGGCGCAATGGTTGGTAGGGTATGTGCATATAGTTCTTCTTACGCTGTGTCTTTAAATATTACTAATGGTAATGTAATCAAAAATTGCGGAGATATGGTTGATGACTCCTCTGGAGGAAGAGGCCATATAATAGGCGATACTACCGTTTCAAACATAACCTTAACTATTTCCCAACTCTATTCTGATGGTGCACCTAATGACTATGCTTTTGTTCATAACGATCAAAATTTGTCTTCATCAAATTTATCAGTATCTAATGTAATTTGTATGAGTGTTTGTGATCCAACATCAAGTGGCAACGCACCATTCCTTGCTCCTGGAAATGTAATGTTCGCAGATTGGTTTTATAATGTCGCAAATGGTGTTTATAGTATTCACTCGTCGTATACAACGCTACCAGATGGCAAGACGTTTAGTCAGCATTATGATGCGGGCAATTTAATGGCAAATGGTTGGGGTATATATACATACGCTGATGCTGTAGCATATGGTATTGAGAACTATATTCGTTTTGCTGTTGATGGTTCTGGTAATGATATGTGTCTCTGCATATATGCTTGCGAACCTAATGCTATTCATTATTCTATAACAAATCCTATTTCAGCAGGGTACCTTTCTCCTCTTGGAGTATATCCATATGCTGGAAGAACTGTATATACTTGGAGCGGAGACAGTATTACTGCTGGTAGTGGTCGTGAAAGTACTTCGGATTCAGCACATTGGCTTACAGGTAAAGGTTCTTATGCTTTTGCCTCAGAACCTCTATATCTAGTTAATAATTCTCGTTCGGGATACAAGACTACTCATACTATCAATAGTTCGGCTATTGCAGACTCGTATTATACCGCAGGGGGAGCTAGTTTCAATACTTCACTCAATGCATTTAACTACCACGGAACAAGTGCATTCTCTTCAACAATTGCAGGATATGTTTCTGCTTGTAATGCGGATTATACGAAAACTATTCCAATAGTACCAAGTTTTAATCTTCAGAATTATTATTTCTATGTAGCTGAATACAGCCATACTTCTGGAAATGGTGGTACAATATCTGTTACTTGTACAGAAAATAGTACAGCAAGAACTGTAACCAAAATTTCTACATCTGCAACTGCTGAGAAACTTCCAGGGGCTACTAATGCAGATGCAAAATATTATTTGAGTTTGTATGAAATTACAGGCGTTACTGCTGATAATTCTGCAACTGTTACAATATCATATACTGCCAAAGTTGCTTATGGCTCGCGATCGGTTGATGTTGCAACTAATATAAGCTCCTTGGATACTGCATATGCTTGGGGAAGTTGGGGATTCTATACATCAACAACTCCTGCTTATGTATATAAAATTGGTTCGACTTCTCCTCTTAATTCGGTATCTGTAACGAATGCGTCAACAGGCGGAACGACTAAGAGTATGTCATTCAAACTTTCTTCTACGGCTGTTGCTACCAATTGGAATAGTGCATCTACTTCCCAACAGGCCTCAGCTATAAGATATGCAAATAGTAGTTCGGTTGTGGCAACAGCACTTCCTGTTTATCTTCCAACTTATAATTATGCTCAAGGAATTACTAGTACAAACTCTTCTACAAACTACTTCCCAGCAAACAAGGATATTACTACATACTACAGAGTAAAGTCTGCTAATTCTGTGTATTATTCATTTGCTAGTAGTGCAACTTCTGTAACACGTGGTGCGTCAAGTTTCTCAATTGATGGATCTGGTAGTTATACAGATAGATTTGTGAATTTTTCAAATGGTTCAAATTGTACAATTGCAAATGTAACCGCTCGAGATGGAAATAGTGTAAGTAATGTTTATCTATCTACTGCAGTGTCTTCTGGTACAGGTTATTCGGCAACTGGTGCCTCAATGACTCTAGCTTCGGGAGCATCGACTTCCTCTATTAGTCTTCCTTCTACAGAAAGTACTGCGCCAACCGCTCCAACAACTCCATACAAATATATGTTTGCAGTAAAATATACTAGAACTCTATACAATATTACTCCTACAATTACTGAGAATGTTGATGGTTCTGATGGTACATATGGAAAGTATTCTATACCAACGGGTGGAATTACTGTTAATGGTACTGCCGTAGCAAGTGGTGCAACATCTGCGTCTCTTTATTACAAATATAATACAATTTCATTTGCTTGGAATACTAGCTTTTCTACTTATGCACAATATGCGACAGCAGTATTTAATGGGTATACAGGGTACTTTACAGGTGATACATCGGGACTTATCAATAGTGAATCAAGTTTCTCGGGAACTACTGCTCCTACAACAAATGGATTCAAGATGATTTGTACTGCTAGTCCGTCGTTTACGTTTGCCTCTGTTGTAGATAGTGCAAAAACATATACTCTTACATACTCGGTATTCACAATCAATGATATTGCAAGGGCTGTGACAGGAAGGTATTCCGGAACAACTCTTTCGACCAACTCTAGTGGATATTATACTGTTGGAAATCCAATACAATGGGGTGTGATGATGAATTCATCAACTACCACCTATAAATACGCACTTTCTGCAGATATTGATTTCCATACATATGATTATGCGACAGCTATCGGTTCAACTGGGCTTACTGGAAGAAAATACGCTGCTAGTACTACAGCTCGTGCATCTATTGCAGGGTTCAATGGTGCGAACTTCGTAGTATCTCATTTGCCAAGACGTAGTAGTGTGAATGTATTTGCTGCAACTTCAGGAACATTTGAGAACGTTATGTTCCATAATATGGTTACGAATCTTGCCAATTTGTACTCAGGAACAAGAGCACTTATCGGAAGTGTTGCAAGCGGTGTAACTGTACAAGGTGTTGGTTTTACAACTGACGTTGCTACAACATCGGCTTATGCTACATATTACCTTAATTCAGATACTACTCATTATGGAGCATTGCTTGTAGGTGCTCTTGCTGGAACTGTTCAGAAATGTTTTGCCGACCTTAATGTTAAGGCAACTGTAGCCTCAACTAATTTGTGTTTGGTTAAATATAGTGCAGCTACAGCAGTTCAAACCAATTGCTATGTTAACTTTACAGTGCTTTCTGGTTCTACTGCGACCGCAACTATTAGTGGACTTGCATATGGTACAGCTTATGCTGCAAGTCTAACTAATTCATATGCATCTGTTACAGATAATGCTGGTACAGCTACTTCATATGCAGTTCAACAAGGTCAAAACCTTACTTATTCAAATCTTTATCATAGAAGTGATGGTGATACAACTTCTGCTTATGCAACTGGGCTTACAACTGCTAGTATGAAGAATGCAGGTAGTTTCACAGGATTTGCATTCGGAAGTATTTGGTATATGGATACTGCTACTACTGATAATACTTACAATTCTAACTATAACCAGATTGATAGAGGTTATCCTGTTCTTATTAACTCTGGTATCTCGGTTGCTACCAAAGCAACACTTGTGTTCAAGCTTAATGGAACAACCTTGTCGACAACATCGGGAACAAACCATGCAAAATATTCGGTTACAACCAATGGTGATATTTATACAGTTTCTGCCGATGTAGGCGGAAGTTATACTATATCTAGTACAACCGACTGGAGAACTGTTGCTAGTGGTACACTTACATTCACAATTAAATCTAGTGTTGCAACATCGGGTACAAATACATTTGATTATAGTTCTATGTCTTCTAGTGGTGGAACCTTGACTGTTGCGAATGCAACAAATGCCAATACTACCACTGGTTCTAGTGTTACAATTACTAGTTATCCTCAAGCAGGGGCAACAATTACAATCAACTTCACAACTCCAACACTAACAATGAGCAACTATGCTAGCTATATTATAACCCATAATGCAAATAGCACAGGCAACACTTGGCTTGCTCCATATAGTGAAGGCAATACAGCATATACTATGAAAGTATTCCGTACTACTGCTACAATTAATATTGCTCAAATCAGTCAAGCACATTATTTAGCAAGAATTAGAAAAGACTCTGGAACTTATTCTTATGTATTTGATACTGATACTGGTTTCTATGAAACATCAGCTAGTCAAACGGGTATTTCGTTTACGGCTAGTGCAAATACTACATTACTTGCAAGGGGAGCGTCAGGAAGTTCTTCACTTTCTAGTACAAATAACAACTATATTTCCCTTACTATTAGTGCAGACACAACACTTACATTTGCATATATCACAAAGATAATTCTAAAGAATAGTGGTGGACTAGACTCAAATGTTACGCTCAAAATGACTGCAAGCGGAACAGACTATACCGTAAATGGTGGTACTGATGGAAATACTACAACAACCTTTATTTCTACAAGCTCTGCTGTTATTCCATCATTTACAATTACAGATACATCATCATCAAAGAGACTTTCGAAGTTCTCTATGTATTACACAAATGCAAGCAATGGTGTACTTGGAGAGAAAGTTATCTATTCTGGTACAAACTTACCAAGTGGTTGGACAGACTTCTACTCATTGAGTATTACTCCAGTACTTCACGCTACAAATACGTCTACAGTAACTCTTACTCAGACTAATGGTGGAACAACTTCAACTTATACTTCTGTGTCAGGGCTTGCGTACCATCCTGCATATACAACTCCGCCATCTGGTGGTACTGCAATTGTATTTGAAATGTCTGGAGAAGATGCAACATTCAAACTTAATGTTCTTGTAACATTCATTGGATCAGCTAGTGCAACAACTGCTTTCAATGGTGTTTCCAAGTTGTCTGCATCTAATTCTACTACTGCTGAACAATCAATCACAGGACAAACAGCGAATTCGTCCAAGACATATACATTCAATGTTACTTGTAATGCTTCATCTACAATAACAATTAGTGGACTTACTGCAGATACTGCAACTCACTTGGATGTTGGTTCTTCTATGAAAGAATATGTCTTTGGTTCTTATCTTGCTAGATTTGGCTGGAGTTCATCTTCTACAAATAATATGTTGACTCTTGTTAGTGGTGGTACAAATACATATGCAGTCACAGTCTCTGCGGATAATACTAATGTATATCTATACTTTATACAAAGAGTCAAAAATACAGTTGACCTTAGTGCTGTATTTAGTGGAGATTATTATTCTTTACCATTCAATACATCTGGTGGTAACTTATATCCAATTCCTACACTTAAAGTATTTAATGCCTCAACTTCTACAAATGAGGCAACAAAAACTGGTAATTATGCTTGGTATGGCAATTTATATATTGTATATGCAGATATAACAAATAGTAACTACGTTTTATTTAATTCTATTGATTTAGATATATCTTATACTACAGTTACTTATTCAGGCGTTACTTATAATCAAAACGATATGTTTGATGACCCAGAAGGGGTAGATGCTAAGACGACAACGACAACAGGTGGCGTTACAATTACTCCTCAGATTTCTCTGAAAATGGTAACATTTACTATATATATTCAAAATCCTGAATTACAGGCTACTACACTTGCTCCATATATTTCATTTAGAACTGCTACAAATAGCGGAGTATATATATCTACTTCTAGCACATCTACGTCTACTGGTACTTGGTATAGATGTGCAACTGGTTCGGTTTATGGTACAACCACATCTGGTGGAACAACAACATTACTAATTGCTTCTGTTTCTACCGAGACCGATTCAAATGGTATCCTTAAACATACTATAACTACAGCATATGGAACACGATTCTTTGCAATAAGAGGAGATAGTTTCACAAGCGATTCTCTTCCAAAGATACTTATTTCCATAGGTTATACATCAGATATGTTACTATGGACTAATACTTATAATAGTACAGATAAATTGGGTTCGTCGGTACTTTATTATAGAGAAAGTGCTATAGGTAATTCAGACTCTAGCAAAACTATAATATTCACATACGCACCTTATGTAACAGTGTCTTATGGTGGTTATACTACTAATTATTCTGCTTATGCAAAAGAAAATAACTTGGTCGGAGTTACTTCTACTATTACATCAAACAAATATTACGAGAACTCTACCGTAGGAGCTGATTTTGAACCATCTAGTACATCTACTGGAACTGCTACTTACAATCTTTCTTCTACTTCTACGACAAAACATCTACAACTTGTATTTACCGCAACTGTAGCTACAGGTTATACGATGCTTGGTTGGGAAGTCGATGGAACTATGCAGTCAACTGCAGGTGCATCAGGGGGTAATTTAACATCATCAGGTTGGAGTTGGCAACTTTCTAACGACCTAAAGTCTCTTACTGTATACATCAATCAAGCTGTTTATGATAGAACAAAGAGTACCAGCTTTATTGTAAACTTCTCGTTTATTCCTAAAGTATCTGAGACACAGACTAAGAGTGTTACTGTTACTTTGATGGGACAGGGAACTTTGGAATTTGTTGATAAGGTTGGTTCTACTTATGGCGAAATTGGTTCATCATCTGCCGATGAAAAATTAACATTAGGAAATACTGCCAAGACATCAAAATCGGTAAATACATCAGATATGGTATTATATTATTATACTAATTTATATATTACCATTACACCTTTAGATGGTTACGAGATTCAAAGGCTATTAGTCAATGGTTCTGTTACTACATATTCTTCTTCTACAGCTATATTAACTGGCACAACCTCAGCGACATCGCCTTCGGTAACTGTTGAGATTGTTGCTAAGAATAGTTTTGTCAAAGGTGCTGATGCCACATATAATATGGACTTAAATAATAATAAGTCAGGTATTTTAACACCAATTTCTGTTGGTACAACTCCTATATCTGGAAATAAAACCCTTACAGTGACAACTGCTAAAGGATACTATGCGCGTTTCTTCTATATAAATGTCACTGATGGAACTAACACAGGTAGTCATTGGATAGGTGTAACATCGAGGACTAATACTTTGGATAAAACCAATAATGTTGGCACATATCAAGTAGTTATAACTTCTGTTTCTAATGATGATGGTACGATTACTTATACCATTCAAATTAATACATTATTTAGTGGCTTAAGTAATTTCTATATTCTTCCTGCAACCTTTACAATTACATCATATGTTAATGAAATTCCTCAAACAATTTCAATTTCGTCTCAAAACACAGCTCACGCATCAACAGATGGCTTGAAGATGAGATATGTAAGAGTTGGATTTGCTAGTTCAGAAAGTAGTCCTACTTGGGGAAGTGTTTCTGTCAATGGAGGAAGTGCTTTGACTCTTGGCAGTGAATACACTTACCTTGATTATAAGATGAAACAAGTTGAAATTAATTCTTCCGCTACACTTGTGTATTCGATTACACTAGGACAAGGTACTCCTTATAGAATAGTGGAGGCTAGTGATGATGGATCGACTTGGTATACTCTTCTTGATACGTGGACTGGAGATGATACAAATAGCACATCTGCAACTTATACTATTAATTTATTTGCAGATTCTCATCTTTATAAAAATTCTGAAAGAACTACTTTGCTGTCAGGAAAGAAATACACGATAATTTCTTCAACTGCCTTCTATGGAAGACTAGTCAATTCTGCTTGGACTGTTCGTTCTTCTGTTAATGTATCTGCAGGTGTATATACTCTTGATTTGATGGATACTGATACTTATAATGAAAGTCATTATGTATTCCAAACCTTTACAGATAGTACTTGTACGGCACAATACCACTCGTATAGAATTCAAATTCAGTCTGACCAAACTCTTGGAAGTACTGCAAATAGAGAATTCTTGACAGGTATATATAGAAGTACTTCATACAATAATGTAGGTATTAGACTATATCAAAGGTCTGATATGTATGTAGATTATATTGACTGCGATGTAGATTCTTATGACGCTTCTATCATTGAACATAATTTCACAACTAGACTTGCTAGTGTATCAAATGGTACAAATAGCACCCCAGTTATTTCAAATCCTGTAACAACGGCTACTATTAGAGCATATGGGTATATTTATGTAAGTAGAGAAATTGATGTTCAAGTCAATGCTTATACATCAACTTCTGCAAAAGCTATCACTGCTGAATTTGTAGAGGGGATTGCTGATTCCGTAGTATTTGGAGAATTTTATTCTTCAGACTCAAACCTAAATAGAATTACTTCAAATACTAATGGAGTTAAAGGTACTGCTAGTGCAATTTCTGTGCAAGTATCAGGAACCATTCCTTTGGGATATGCTTATGGAAGTATTACATTCACTACTGGGTATGCATATTCTGGAACAACAATTACAAATGGCTATTTCTTCTCTTGTGGTCATAATCAGATATTAACTTCTGCTGGAGAGACAGCATATCCAAAAGTTACTATTAATGAGGTAACATATACTCGTACATTTGGTCACGGGTGTACTAAAGAAAGTTGTGCAGAGCACAAGAATGATGACAATAATACATTGGATATTTACACAACTCTGCCAACAACAACATCTACTTCTTCAACTCTAAGCGATACTACTACAACAACTACAAGAAGAAATGTAACTATAGCTGAAGTAATGACAACAAACCAAACTCCAACAGCAAGTTCTGCTCAAACAGGTTATACTTCGGTGTTCTCAGGCAAGAGCAATACGGGAACATTCTCCGCCATCGTTGGTTTCTGGACAGATATCAAAGTGATTGCAGTACGTGAGAATGATGATGATATTGGTGTTTGGAGGATTACAGATAATTTGGTTGTCAATGGTTCTTCTACTGTTGCTCAATACAAAGGTGCAACACAGCAAGAGTACAACACTTCAATCGAAGATAGAAATGGCGAGTGGGTTGCTTACAAAATGCTAGATACTCTTGGAACAACCCCAGAAACTCATACTATCAATGTTTATCACGTATTCATATCTACTTATGTATTCTATCTTCAAGGTTATACAAATAGACATAATGGTTCGTCTGGTGTTCAAACTGGATTCTATTATGAGAAAGATGCCTCTAGTACTTCAAGTAATTTGACTTATAACCTTTATGAAGGGTCTACTGGAGAGGTTAAAATTGGTTCTATTACTCTAACTCCAGCCAATGGTTCGTCAGTATCATTTGTAGAAAGTGATTCAACTGGTGCAAATGCTTCTCATACTGGAAGATTATCGGCTGTATATCTTAGAATTCCAGTTGGTGTTTCAATTACTGCAATTTTAAGCGAAACTAATACTAATTACGCTATCAATTCAGCAACAATCTCGAACACCGATTTTGGTTCGGCATCAGTTGAGAATGCTCTAAGTGGTTCAGACCCTGGCAATGGTTCGGCTACTTGGACAATTGATGGAACAAAGGCTACTGTTAGCAATATTCCAAGTAATTTGGGACTACTACTAGTTCTTGATTATTATCATAGAATATTTGTAGATGCTCACGACCTTACAACTCAAACTAGACCAAATTATGGTGCAACTGTTAGTTTGTCTAATGTAACAACGGCTGTATCTAATCAATTTACAGGTTCTAGTTCTGCAAATAATTACATTACTTCATACTTCAAAGAAGGCACACGTCCAACAATTACAGCTACTCCTGGAAAGAACAATATTTCAAGTGGATATGCTCAATATTTGTATGGTATGTATGTAGCAAGTAGTGCATTTGTTAGTGGGGCAAATTATACCGCTTATTCATCTTGGTCTACTGCTCCTACAACTTGTCTAGTAGGTCCAATTGATACAACAGCAGAACTAAGTAATTGTGATTATTCTTATCCGCATCAACTAGATATGTCTTATTGTAGTAATACTGCGCCTTCGGATATATACATTCACGTTATGTATCTTACATATGCAAGACTACACGCAAGTATAGTGCTTACTGACGCAGGTTCTGACGATATAGAAGATGAAACTATCAACTTGAATACTACCACTTCAAGTAATGTATTGTCTTCTACCGCAAGTGACTATTGTCAATATTCAATAAATATTTATACAGACTCAGCTTGTACTACTGCTCCTGTTATGTCATCAAATGGGCTTATCTCGGTTGGTGGTGCTTGGGCAACAACTCCAACGTTATACTTCAAGTGTGTTTATGAAGAGAATTATATTAACGACTATGCTAAGGGAAGGGAAGTTACATCTTTTGTAACTTATAGTCACAATGGAAGTAGTTGGGAATCCACAAATCAACCTAATCCAACAACAACTCAACATACATTTGGAAAAATATTCTATGATACACTTGTTTCAGGCTCTTCTCACGATAGTGTAAAGGTAACACTTAATCAGACATATGATGTTTGGGTATTATTGAGATTATTTAATGGTAGTTCTTATGCTGGTATATATTCTGATTTGATTAGTGAAGAATATATGATAGCGTCTGATGATCCCAATGCAGATCTCGCATATGGGTTTGGTGCCGGTGGTGAATATATTGCTAGATATGGTTCTGGAACAACTGTCTATGTTAAAGGTATTTCAACAACAACATCATCATCAAATGCAGAAATGTTGCACAATGTGAGATTTAGAATTGTTAGAGACATGTTTGAAGATTCAATGTGGGAAACTAATGAATTAAAAGATTTGTCTGGTTATACAATATCTACAACTTCTGCAACGCCTTCACATAGTTATGCAACCGACTTTGGTTATGGTTATACGCAATTTAGCTTTACATTAAATGCGACAACTGCAGGTATATATTATATTGATGCAGTTTATGTAACTCCAGTTAGTGCTGATGCAGATACTCATACTGTTCAAGAATATATTTCTACTACAGGACAAAATAGTGATACTACCAATAGAGGAAGTAGTGGATTTACAATTGATGCTGACTCAATGTATGAATATAATGGTGTGAATTATGTTGATTATTATGATACTATTAGAATTACGCCTAGTATCAATGAAGGATTCGAGTATGCAGGATTCAGATTAAGTGATGAAACTGATTTGACAGCTACATATAATAATTCAAAATATGAGATTGAGTTGGATGGGCTATATAATGATTACACAACTATTCAGTTAAAGACAAAAGAGAAGAGAGTTAACGTTAATCTTTATACAGGTATTTGTGATTCGAGTGGAAATGTAATATCTAGTGTAACCCTTGGTCAAAGTAGTACTATGTTATCGGGTATTGGTGCAACACTTACATTCAATACTGATTTGATATCTGGTGATGGAATTGAGACGAGCAAGTCTGCATCGAATGCTACATCATTAACTCACTATATTGGATATTTTGGTTATGTTGAAGTAATCGCTACTACAACCACAGATAATATTGATGGAAGTTATATTTTCAAAACATTCGCAACGACAGGATACAATACTTCACATAATGAAGGTAATCCGTATGAAAACAATATTACCGGTTATACTGCTGGAACTACAGCAATTACTAATAACAAAAAGACCGGTACTGTTACTATTTCAGATAATACCTCTGTAGTGAATATTGAAACAATTACACTTTCGGCATACTTTATCAAAACATTCTCAATAACATATGACGTTATTGTATTTGGTGGGCAACCTTACTTTGAAGATATATCCAAGTTGTATACTTCAACAAATGGAGTTGCTTATCTAAATAATGTAGAAACTACATTTACATTCGCACAAAATACAACTTATACTTGTTATAGAACAAATATAAGTGTTGAGAATGGAGATGCTTATGGAATTGATCTTAAGTATCTTATCAATCCATCTTATTCCGGTTCAACTTATGTTCGCGGATATAGATATTCGCACATTGAGGTTACTCAAGGTGCTAGTGCAATGGTTCTTAACGCTAGTTTCTCTGGTAATAATTTGCAAGTTAGAGCTAGTGATATCAAGGACACAACAATTATAAGAATATATTATGCTCCTATTTATGAAGTTAAGGTTAGTCCTATTACTCAAGGAAAGGGTACTATCAATGTAGACTTTGATATCAATACCTTTGATTATAAGTATTATACTTATTCAAATTCAAATATAGGTACACTTCAAACAGCATATTCGACTGTTTATAGTGTGGTTTCTTCTGCTAGTCAACCAACAGGAAACATTTCTGAGACTGCTAAGGCAGATTTGGATTTTGAACTTATAAACACTATAATTACAGAAACGGACGAAAACGGAAATACTGTTACTCACGAGATTCCTGATTCTATGAGGATTAGTCATTCTAGTTCTACAGAAACATTGTATTTATATGTTATTATGGGATACAATGTAGCAATTTCTGGTGGTTCTGGTGAGATGGCATTTAGTCCAACTATTTATGAAGTTAATAGTGAGGCTTATATTGAGAATAGTTCTGATATCTATAATAGAGAGAGATATATTCCTGCTACACTTAATTATTTCTTAACAACTGGTGGAGATGATTTTGACAAATCTGTTTCTTATTCGGTTAACCACGCATCTGTTAGTGGAGATTATCAAAATCTAGCAGATGGTATGAATGGAAACGCATTACTATCAAATACATTTAGAACTACTCCTTATTCAAATATTAAACTAAGTAGTGTATTTGATGGGTATACAGGCAAACGTGATGGAAGTGCTCTAACTCATACAACTGAAATTCCTATGTATGCGGTATCAAATGAAGGAGCTACTTATCATCAAGGAAATCATACTATTTCCGCCACCTTTGCAAGAGAGTATACAGTTTCTATTGAAACTTATCTATCTTACAAAAATGGGGATTCGAATTATGTATCTATGAGTTTAACCAACTCAAATGGTGAAACTGCAAGTGTAACAAGTTATACTAATGTTGACGGCACAACAGGAAGAAAACTTACATTTGTAAATATTCACGCAATTGAAGGAGTTACATATTCGACAACTCTTACTTATAATTCAAATAGTTATTCGGCACTTTACTTTGAGCATAGTATTTATAACTCTAGTGGGGTTGTAAAAACACTTCAAGCAAATCCAATAGCTAGTGGAAGTGAAGTAATCTTGCCTACTACTGTTGATACGGCTAATTTATATTCAGCAAATAACGCTTATTACTTTACTCAGTACTATATGGCAAAGAGTTTGCTTACTTATACAATCAATCCTACATATCTTGAAGAGATTATTGTTCAGCCAGTTATATCAATTCAGCAAACAACTGCAGATCCTCAAGGAACATTGGGAACAAACAATACATTTGTTGGAACCGTTTCTGGTGGAGAATATAATGGTTATAGTATTAATGTCAATAATGCTACATCAAAAGATTATTCTATATCTGCTACAGTGCAAGCAACTTCTCAGCCAGTAACTTTATTTGCTCAGTATTTAAATCCTGATTTGGGATATAAGTTTACAGGATTCTATTTTGATAATGGTGGAACTCTTACTCCTGTTGTTGAGGGGCAAGATGCTACTTATTATGAAACTGCTATTCGAAATGGAAATTATAATAGTCTTAAAGGATATTCTGTAAGTGTCAATATTCCAATTACGGCTTCAACAATTATTGCGAAATATGAACTTATTGATGGCTTGGCTACCGATAATGTTTATATCAAGGGTAATGGATATATTAATATTTCATATTCAGATGCTACAAGTATTGATGCTGCTCTAGCAGATACTACTGTATACAATACAAGTGTTAATCTTGCAAGAACTTATCAATCATTAGATAGAGCTGAATCGGAATATGACGAGAATAGAATTAATTATATTGTAATTACGGCTACCCCAGGAATGCATTCTACTTTTGCTGGAGCGTCTGCAAAATTTGAACAGATTACTGCTAATTTCTATATTGATGAGAATGGAGCTCCAATCGATTCTCGAATTAAGATTAGTGGAAATAAATTTGCATTCTTTGTAGGAACTGAACAAATTAATGATTCTATTGTAGATTACTTTACATTTAATACCGAACTTCAATTTGTATTTACAAGCAATACATGGCTTGAAGGTGCTCAAGAAGTATCGGGAACTGACAACGTTTATAATATCGATGATGCGGCAAAACTTGCTTATGCACTTTATAATGCTAATTCTTCAACTATTATAAATTTAACAGCAAATATAGATTTAAGTTCTAGACTATGGATTCCTGTATATAACTTCCAAGGAACATTAAATGGAAATGGATATACTATATCTGGTATTCACGTTGCTGGTAATGAAAATACAGTGATTAATTCCGCTGGATATAACGCAATGCATTCTAGCATTAAGACACTTCTTCAAGCACCATTTAAGAATGTTGTTAATAGTGCAGTTAATTCTACAGCAACTTATTCTTCAGACTCTACTTCTAATTATTATACATACTTAGAAAGAACAGGAATGGGATTGTTTGGTTCGACTAATGGTGCAGTTATTAAGGACTTGAACATTGGAGGATTCAGAGGAGAGTACTTCAATTCAACCAATGATGATTTGTCTGATGCTGAAACTTATAACGATAGTATCAAGAACAATTATTTGACTTCATTTATATCAACAGCAAATAATACAATTATTACTAACATTGGTGTTTATAGTATTAATAATATTGGCGCTGAGTTCGTTTCACATACAACATTGCAAAAATCAATTATTTATAGTGATTCTACTACTGCACAATGTGCTTTCTACAATTCTATGCTTGTTGGGTTGATGATAGGATATGGTGTTATTGATGGCGTTAATGTACAAGGTGCGAAGTTCACTTCTTCATTATCAACTTCAAATGTATTGACTTATAGTAATATAGTTGGTGTAATTGATACTGATACCGTGATTGCAAGTGGAAATAGTGGAGTTGAGTCTTCTGCAATGATTATAAATGTTTCATTGACAGGTACTCAAAATCTTGGAACAGGTGCGAACAGCACATCTGCACTTGTTTCAAAACAAAATGATAATTCGCTTATTTATATTAGTAATGTTATAGTTAACGTTGCTGGTAATAGTGCAGGTACAGCTTCTCAAGTATGTTCAACAATTTCGAGCGAATCGAATATTAAAGTTGATAATACATACTTTGTTGCATATCCAGGAACAGGTTCAAATGTAGCCATTACTTCAACTAGTGGAATTGCAAACGATTTTACTAATGATATTTGGGTACAATCGGCAGGGGTTCCTTCTGGATTGAAACGTTATGTAACAAATATAACTGAATATTCATTGAAATCATTAGCATCTGGAGAGAGTGCACTCGTGCCTCAGGTATATACAATTAATACCGCAAACGATTTGTTATCATATCTATATTCGGCAAATTATGGTACAACCAATCCAAATCTAACAAACATAATATTTAGACTGGCTCAAGATATTAATGTTAATAATACAATTTGGACATCGTTTGATCTTCCTAGTGGATATACTCTTGATGGTGGCGGATATACTATCTCAGGATTAATATTCAATTCATCAAGAACAACAACAGATGGTCTTGGAACTACTGTTAGAGATTCAATTGGTCTTATCAAAAGAAATCTTGGCAAAATCAAAAATGATATAATCGATGGAGCATATATGCTTGGCGGTTATACTACAGAAGAACTTGGATTGCTTGTATCTGACAACCAAGGATCTATAACTCAAGTTAAGGTTAATGGAATCATAGAAACATATACAGATTCCATAAGAGCTACGTACATCGGAGGACTTGTTGGAACAAACTCTCAAGATATTTATGAACTTGAATTTACAGGTACAATTAATGTTGGACTCTATAATTCAGATAGTATTTATGTTGGTGGCATTGCAGGTAATTTAACTTCTGGATCTATTAACAAAGCACATTCTGGTGCAACTATCAATATTTATGGATTAGATTCAACATATTCTGCAACTCAAAGATTTGCAGGAATAACTGGACATAATTCGACAGCAACTATAAAAGATAGTTATTTCGGAAATAATGCTGGAATAAATGAGTATACTTCTAATACTTCTTATGCATATGCATTTAGCGGTGGCGGAAGCGGACTATCTGTTGAAACTTCTTATAGTTCTGCAACATTTAGTATCAAATCTACTAATGGTGCGTCTCCAGATTCTATAACAAAATCAAATGTATATATGCTTAATGATACAACTTCAGCAACAACAGGAGTTAATGGAGTTGAGGTTATTGGAGCGGCTGCACTTGCTAGTCCTACCGGATTTGATATGACTAACATTTGGACTATTGACACTACTCTTGGAAACGGATATAATTATCCAATTCTAATTGGAAACATTAACTCACACGATGTAACAATTATATTTGTAACTGAAGGTGTTAAATTTGTCGATGGAGAAACTGCTATTGAAGGTGGAACAATTGTTGATAGGGAAACAACTTATAACAACGATGAAGATAATGGTAATAAATATCATATATCTACTAGCCTTGATTATTCAGTTCCAAATGATGCTACAGATTATAGAATATATAGATATGCAAAAGCTGAACATACAAATGTTATAACAGAGCACTTTATAGACATTTTGGCTAATTCAGGATATCATATTGTAGAAGTTCTTCTTGATAATGTTACGGTATTTGAAGGAGGTATGGGTAGCTCTTCAACTTCAATTAATATTAATGCATTATCAACCAAAACTCTTGCGAATGTTTCTGAGCATACAGTAGAAGTTGTCTTCAGTAAAGATTTCTATTATCTAGAATCTGGAATGTACGACTTTGAGAATAATAATTATTCAAATAATGACGGCACATCAAATTGGCAAACATTGTCATCTAAGTATGGTAGTATTACAACAACTCCTACATATGATTCATCAGATACATATGATAACGTAGTTGGAAATAATACTGGTCATTATAATAATGTTGCAGGAAATGTTGGCTCAAAATGGTATTTGGAAAATAATCCTCAAGATTATTATTATTCTGATAATCATAGCAGTGTTAATTTTAATACATCAAATTCAAAAGTATTATTTACATTTACTGCTCTTCCTAATAGAGGAACAAACTATGCAATAGTTTCAACACGTCTTGTTGGCTGGGTTTATGTTCCTGGAACAGCAGGAGATGCTGTGGATTATATTACTAATGGTTTCTATATGACTATAGATACTAGCGGAAATATAGCATATCCTGTTGCAAATGATACAAACCCAATTTATAAATTGGTTAATAGTGATATGATTGCTGTTACTCAAACTACTTCAACAAGCAGTTTGGCAACATCATCAAATCAAACACAAACGACATCTGAATATGTCAATTCTAGTACAATTACAGTAATACCAGAATTATCTGTATCGGGTAGATTCTATGCGATTGTTGAATATTTAACAACTGGATCAATAATCAATCAATTGCACTATCATAAGCACTCAGACTCTTGTTATGATGCTAATAGGAATCTATTGTGTGACTTCCAAAGAGCGACACACGATACATCTCACGAAAGTGCAGAAATGGGAACTGGTACAAGCAATCCTGATTGTTATACTGTAACAGGTACAAATAATCTAACTATTTCATACAAAGATAGCTTGAATGGTAGTGCTACTACTATTACCCCAGGAAATTACATTCCTAATGGAAAATATGGAGAGATTGTAATTAATGAAGGCAATAGGGGTGGAACGAATGGTTATCAACCAGGAAGTTTCTTGACAAGATTTGCTAGAACATTCTGGGATCCAAATACTAATGCAATGAGAGTATTTGTATTTGAAGTTAATGATGTTATTAGAGAAAGAATTGATATGGTATATGAAATTACTGGTGGAACAAAAACTATGTTGTATCAGTATGATGACGAAGTACCAGTTGAGCCTGGTTCTGCTGAATATCCATATTTACAACTTTTGACTAGATATTCAATACAGTATTCCGAAGAAAATCAAGTAATCATTGGTATCAACAATTGGAATATTGATACAGCAGGAGAATATACATTCTTCTTCAAGAGTGTTCTTCTAGATGTGACATTTGAAATTGCTAATCCATCAGCAGGTATTACTACATTGTGGTTAAGCAATACAAAGTATGCTGAGGGAGCTAGTAGATCAAAGGTCGAACTTGGAAAAGTTAAAGTTGAAAGTGACACAGTATATTATTACTTAGGACAATATAATGAAACTACAAACAACTGGACTGAACTTGGTTCAAATGTTGTACAAAAAGTAGTGAAGGCTTATGATTATAATCTAACACTCAAAATTGATGGAGACATTGACGGAGTAACATTAATAACTCAAATGCCAATCGAATTCTATCCATTACTAGAACTCACACCAAATAGTAATTATAGAATTACAGATGAAACAGCATCAATTAGAGCAGAGAATATAATGAAACTCGATGGAGATGGCAAGTTTGTTGATTATTCTGAAGTTAAGTATACCGCATATGTCGAGTCTGACAATGCAAGAGGAATAACTGAAGATCAAGCATCTGGAATCAGATCTCATGGTTATCTATATTATAACTTTGGAGTAGATTCAATTATTTCTACAATCACCAAGACTTATTTCTATGATTATGGAGTTCTTTCTGAAATAGATGAGAAAGCCATTATCAAAGTTCAATATATGCCTGATTTATATAGTTACTTTGATCAATTAGGACTTGCAACAAATATTCCAGGCGATGGAACTAACTATTATATTGATAATAATATTGGTGGCGAGTCAGGAAAAACATCATTCTATACTTCAACACCTCAGGCTATTTCTGTTGCTGGAGATGCATCTTGTGATACTGTTGACGAATTTATATCCAAATATGTCGACTTTGTTACAATCAAAGACGCCTCTGGTCAGACTAGAACAGGTTCAAGTATAGATACAGCTTTCATTATAGATAATCCTTATAAACTTGCTTACCTTGCTTATCTTATCAATAATGATTCTTATTCCACAAAGAATAAGTTCTTCCAAATTCACAAAACTCTCAATATGACAGACAAATTCTGGCAACCAATCAAATTGTTTGAAGGAACTATGTTTGCCTTAGAGGGTGTAGAAAATATTGGAATTATTAGTGATATCAATACTTGTTGGAAAGTGTTTAGTACGAGCTCTAATGTTGGCGGAATATTCCAAGAAATTGATAATGCAGTATTTAGCAATTTGACATTTAATAATGTTAAGTTACAATCTACAGAAATTATTGGAGCATTTACGTACGAATCAAGGAATCTATATCTAGATAGAGTGCAATTGAATTGCTATTTATCAATGGAAGACTTCGACTACGAATACAAGGGTAATGTAAGCATTATCTCATCTAAGGCTTATGGAACGACAATAATAAATCAATCTCAAATATATTGTGATATTGATTATATTAGTATAGTAAATATTTATATGGTTGAAACAGGATCATATATTGCATTAGATACATTTATTTATTTAGATGGATATTATGATACATCTTCAGTTTATCTGTCTAATGCTAATTCATATTTATATAATTGTAAACTTGATTATAATACAGGTTCTAATTTATATAATTCTGGATATTCTAACAATTCATATATAATTACTTCAAATGCCGCATATGGTGTTATTGATGAAAATATCAATTTAATTGTTGATGACAGTGTTGCTAACTTGGATAAGACAAGAATTTGGGGTGAGACTGCTGCATCAAGGATTGAAAAATACCTATCAAATCCTACAACACAAGTTGCTTATCATCCAACTCCAAGTTCTAACTTTACTACAGATAATACAGAGAACAAAGGTACGAAGAATAATCCATATTTGATTACTTCTGCATCAGACTTTATGTTATTTGTAAATCTTATGAATAGCACAACTGATACAAGTTATAATCAGGATACTATTTACTTCAAACTTAATGCTGATATAGATTTGGCAAATTATTATGTTCCATCAATTGTTACATTTAATGCAAACCTTGATGGAAATGGTTATAAAATCAGTAATTTCTATAGCTACAAAAATTCATTGTATGACTATAGTTCAACAAATTCAAATCACGCAATGATTTTGGAGAACAATGGTAACATTTCAAGATTATTCTTAGAAAACTTCAAAGTAATTAATTCTTATTCTACAAATGATTCAACAATTACTGCTGGATTTGTTGCAGTAAACAATGGTACAATTTCTAGAATTTCTCTATCAGGAGTGGTAGTATCTTGTGGAGATTATACATCTGGTGTAGTTGCTCAAAACTACGGAACAGTTGACACCATCATTACTACAAATGTAGAAGGAAATGATTCGTTGGTAGCTGGATATGAATATGTTTCTGGAATTATTGCAAAAGCTGAAACTAATTCCAAGAATAATATTCTTGGTAACGAGTCTGCAAGAGTATATGGTAGTCAAAATGTTGCAGGAATAATTGCTAATAGTACAACTACAAATACTATTTCAAATATTTATAATCTAAGCAATGTTTATGCATTCGATAATGACTTTACATCAGTACATGCTTATGCAGGTTTAGTCGTTACAACTCTTGGTACAACCAATATTAAGAATGCTTATAACTATGGAAATATGTATTTCTATGGCGGTAGTACAAATGTCAAAGCAGGAATGATTGCTGTAAATACTGCTGGAGAATCTATCAGTATTGACCAAGCAAATTACAATCTAAACGGATTAAATGTTTCACGTTATGATGGCTCAGCAGAATATACTGAATCTGTTGTAGGACAATCATATACTCAGTTAGCATTTACTGCTGACAAATTCCCAATTGGTTCTTGGGACTTTGTAAATGTATGGAGTGTTTATTCGGGAACTCCAGTATTCAAGTATTTCAATGACTATATAATTCAACTTCCATTTGGAGATGATTATAAGTATATCGAATCATCAAAGATTGATGATGAAACTCTTGGATTTGGCGCTACTAATAAATTCTTCACATATAAATACAAAGGTGATGGCGTAACGGAAAGAAGACAAGATGGAAAATATGTTCTTGCATATAACCCATCAACGTCTGAAGGTTATATTATTGAAATGAATGTTGATTCGTATTCTATAACTCAAAAAGGAATAGGTTCTTCAACATTAACTATAAATAATATTGCCATAAATAGCGATGGTACAGTTTATGTATATAAAGGTACACAAGCAACTATCAATATTACATCAGTTATGTATAGACACGTTACTAAAGTAACGCTTGGAAATACTAATTTCAGTGGAGAAGCTGGTGATTACTATAACGCTGATATAAATAACGATAGTGTTGCAGATTATACATTGAGTTCTGATTCGGTATATAACGAATATTCAATGACATACGATGGAGATTATAGCAACAACCATAATAATATTGGAAATAAGACAGGTGTAAACTTTGTTCTTACTCCAAAGGTTGCTGTATCAGATATGTATGACAGAAATAGATTCTCATACTTTGTAACAATTGAAGATTCTATAGACAAATATTCTATATCAGTAAGTAAAACTCAAAATACATCTGTAGCAAATGAAAATCTACTAAATAGTATTACTATTAATGAACTTGATGCAAGTACAAGTAGTGCAGTACAAACTGCTGTTACTAGTACAATGTCAACAGATAGCACAGTTGCTACTATGACAGGAGTTCTACACGGTAGCAAAGTAAGAATTGTTGCTGACCTAAATTCAACTATTTTAGGAGCGACAGACGAAAACGTTAGAATAGATTCTTGGAGACTAAAAGCATCAACCCAAAACGGATTAGCAGAAGATAGGGTTGTAACAAATAGTATAGATACCTCATATACTCCAACAACTAGTCTACAAAGTTACTTTAATCTAGCAGAGTATAGTGAAATTACTCTTGTTGGAGGAAGTAATGTTCAATCCTATGTTACAACTAATGGAAAATTGTATATAGAATTTATAGCAACTCAAAGCACTAGCGGAGAATATGTTATAGATCTTGTAAAACAATGGCTTGTTCAAGTTTCTTGGAACTTAACAGATAGCGTAGGCGAAAACTATCCTGATGTATGGTTAAGTGGCTACGATAATGCAGAGACACTGGGAACAAATAGAACATTCTCACAAGAAGTTCTAGCAAATGGCTATTCAACTTCTCAATATAATATTCAATATCAAGAGAATTCAACAAATGAATTCAAAACAATTGATAAAGGAAATTATACTATCAATGGAGTTACTACAAACTTTGTAAACAGGGGAGATTCTGGTCTTGAGTATCCATATACTTATGCTCCTGATTCCAGTATTAACAAAATATTTGTAGATAATGGTCAGACAATCAATGTATTTGCAAGTAATAATACAAACTATACATTCTTAGGTTTCAAAGATAGTTCAAACGCTAACTATCGAAATGATGTTGAAAGTAACTACACAATGAATTCGCAACTTTCTTATCATTATGTATCATCACTTGAAGTTACAAAGGCTTATTATGGTACTAATGGTCAGGATAGATTTATTGCTTACTTTACTCCATCTATTCATACTGTAGAAGTAACTGTTAACGATGGCGGAGATAGTGATAGAGGAATTCCTAATGGTGTTGTAGAGGCACCACACGAAGTCCTTGGTCCAAGTAATATCAACGGCACTGAAAATGGTGCTTATATCCAAAGCTTGGTAAAACACGGAAATGATATTACTATTAACCTATTGCCATCTAACAAATACATTCTAAATACAATCACAATCAAGTATTATGATTATGTACTTGATGAGTCTACAACAAAACTTTATAGAGTGGGAACAGATGATTCATTCACTTATGAAGAGAATGCTGTAGAAAATACTCTTCCATTAATGACTACTTATAGAGATGGAACAATTCATAAGACAACATTAGTAATTGATGATTATAACTATGACGTACAATACAATTCTATAAATACTGGGGATACAAATACTGGACATAATATAGTTATTAACGATTTGTATGGAAACGTGGAAATCTTTGTTGATTATACTAGATATTATTGGAACGATGTTCCTCATACTGCATCTATTGAAGATCTCGGCGGAGATGGTTCATATACTAATCCTTATATTATAGATACAGCATCAGATTGGGGTATTATAGTTGAAAAGGCCTCTGAAAATGATTATTATGCAGGAGATTTCTTCATTGTAAAGACTTCAAGACTAGATAAAACTATCGACTTCTCTAGCAGATTCACACCAAGCTTGTCTAGATTCGATGGAACAATATTTGGAAATGGATTTACATTCAATGGCGTTACTCTAGATTCATATAATCTTCTAGGTTCAACCACTAGAAAGAATTATTTAGGGGAAAACAAACAAGGATTGAGTACTCAAGTTACAATAGATGCAACAATTAATGCATTTGGTTTAATTAATCACTTAAGTGCAGGCGCCAATATCAATTCTATTAACTTTACAGATCTTGATGTTATTGTATCAAGTAATTCTACAACAACCAATAATTCAATTGTTGGATTAGTTGCTTATAATCAAGGCTTTATTAGCGGAATTACAATTGACAATACTTCAAGCTTTGAAGTAAGCTCAAATGATATGGCATCATCTTATGTGAAAAATATAGGTACAATTGCAGGTATTTCAACAGAAATGGTATCTGAATGTATTAATAACGCAACACTTACATATAAATTAGATAATACAAGTATTAGTTCTGAGTTTTTGATTATAAGTGGCTTAGTTGGTAATAATTTAGGCTCTGTTGTTAATTCAATTAATAATGGAACAATTTCAATAGACAAGAATGGAAAGACACCATCTAATTCTACATACTATTGTGTTTCTGGAATTGCTTTCAATGATAATACTTCGGGCGTGATTTATAATGTAGTTAACAATGGAAATATTTCTAATACAAATAGCAGTATTAGTTATAGCGCAGGTATTTCGGTTAATAACAGAGGTACACTTGTTAATGCTTATAATACTGGAGAGATTTCAAATTCAACGAATTCTTCGGGAATCTCTACATTTAATGTAGGTACAATTAGAAATGTATTTACAACAAAACATAATGTAAGTGCAGATTCAACTGGAAAACTTGAAAATGCTTATTATTTAAATACATATTCAAGTTCGAAAGGAATAGGATTATCATCAGAAAATATGAAGGATTCCTCAAAATTTGTAGGATTTGACTTTAATGCTGATTGGAAGATGGGCTCAAATTATCCAATATTTAGATTTGAAAAGACTATTGGTTATACAACACTTGGAATTAACAATTATTCAACGTCTACATCGGCAGTAGATACTGGATTATGGATTGATAAGGCTAGTGTAGCTAGTGTTACTCTAGATAGTCTAAAAACAACAATTGGAACAAAAGAAGTTTATGTTCTAGATTCAGCAGAAGACATTGCTGCTCTTAGCAGAATGTCCACATATGCTAATAATAGTCTTACAGGAAAAACATTTGTAATAGCATCTGAAACTGCAATAGATATGTCAGGAATTGATGCGTCAGGTAATGGTAGATACTTTACGCCAATTAACTCAGCAAATTCTAATCAAAATAGTTTCAATATCATTGGAATTAGAAAGGCAGTTGGTGATATTACAGAAAAAGACTTATTAGAAGAAACAATGACTGAGAATGTTATTATCAAGAATATAGCAATGGCACAAGTTGCAATGCCTTATTCGGCAACTGGTGAGTTGGAGCCACAAGCATTCATATCAATGACCAATAATTGTTTGATTAAAGGAATTGATATTGAAAATATCTTAATTACAACTCCTACTGATGTATCAAGTATAGTTGGTAGTGCTACTTCTACAAAAATTAGAAATTGTAATTACATTAGTGGTAATATGGTAACATTCGGCAATGCTCTAGCAACTAATTATACATCTGTTGCAGGTATAGTAAGTTATTTGAATGATAATTCCGAAGTATTCGGTTGTAGTGTGACAGGATATAACAAAGAAGGTAAATTACACGAAACATATGAATTTGGCGAAGATTACGGTGGAACTCTAACAGCTTTCGGACAAACATATGCTACTGGACTTGTAAGATATTCTGCAAATACTGCAATTATTCAAGAAAATTACTTTAATGGAATTATTAATGCTTATCAATTGAGCACGCATATGTCTAGCGGACTTGCTGTTGATATATATGGATCTTTACAAAACAATTACACAAAAGGTGCTATTAATGTATATAATAATTCAAGCGTGGGATTATTTGTAAGAGCAATGTATAATGGATCAAAATTAATCAATAACTATTCGGCTAATTATGTTTCGAATGTATCAGTTAGTGCTGTTAGGTTACTTGATTCAAGTTTGACATCAAGTTCTCAAATTTCAAAGAACTATTATCTTGTAGATACAGAAAGTTCTCCAACTTCTGGAGTTACTGGTATTGATAAAGTTAATACAAATAGTTCATCAAATTATACTACAATTACTGATGAAATGATCGCACAAATCGATTCTACATCACTAAAATCTCAGAAATACTTCAAGAACTTGAGTGGGTGGGATTTTGCTGATACTTGGGTTTATATTAACAATGTAAACAGAGATTATCCAGTATTGAAATCTATCTATGGTTATGGTATTTCTGAAGTGGAAGTAATTATATACAATCCACACAAGTATGGAGATAATACAATTCAACTTGGAAATATAGTTTTAGATGATACAAACTTGATTTATACAGATGCTGATTCTGGTATTGTTGATTGTACTTTTGCAGATATAGAGGATATTGGTAGTGACTCAAGTTCTGCTAACTACAAGAAAGATACAACAGTACTTAAGTTTAAGTATTCTGTACTTATGGATGAAGTTGGAAACTTTGTAATTTCTAATACTTCTTCTGGATTGATTTCAAGTGTGCTATTCGGAGTACAAGAAATTCAGGGAGTTGAAGAAAACGGGGTTACTTATTCAGAAAATAAAACATATTATCAAGAGTTATCTAATCACGATAACAACGATATTGTAATTTCTCAAGAAATGACTCGTAAAAACTATGGATTAATTATTACATTTGACGAAAGAGAATATAGTATTAC
The DNA here is from genome assembly GCA_017453125.1 of Clostridia bacterium. GTDB lineage: Bacteria > Bacillota > Clostridia > Christensenellales > UBA1242 > UBA11490. Next base: position 75,041 of record JAFTKS010000013.1, on the reverse strand, counting down.
TCTTGATGCTACTCTAAAGGCTGAGAATGGTACTGATGGGGTACTTGATACAGATAAACTTACAATTGTTCTTGTTCACAAATCAAGCGCAGATGTGGTAGACTACGCTTATACTGTGAGTCTAGGCAATAATGAAGATTATACTATTTCAGGTATGTTCAATGGTCTATTTGATAAGACTTATACTGTTGGCGAAGGTGAGAATGCCAAAACATATACAATTGATGAATATGGTACTTGGTATGTATACATATATTATCCAATTTTCTATATCAATGAAGGTGGAGAAGGAAAGACATTAATATCAACTTCAAATGATTCTAATAACCCAACACTTGTTAGACTCACAGAAGGTGCTACAAAGTATGACTTCTACGACAATCTTGATACAGTTATAAATATAGATAGTGTTGCAACTAATTATCTTGGTTCATTCACATTGGATACAATTACAAGAGACATTACTATTTCAATTGAAATCAATAAACCTCTTGAATATTGGTTACATGGAACTGCATCAAATAATTAAAATAGTTTTGAGCGAAAAAAAATGACTTTGGTTTTTCCAAAGTCATTTTTTATATTCATTATAATATTACATTGAAAAAAGTGAACTTGATAGTTCACTTTTTAGTTTTTAAAAATCACGTTTTTGGAATACTGCGTATGATATGGCTAGGAATACTAGGGAATACGCTCCGGATATAAGGATACTAAACCAAATATTCATTGAACTTTCAATTCCTGTTATAAATAATTGTTGAATTAGTCCTGCAAGTCCAGAACCGACAGAACCCTCAAATACAAATGCATTACCAAAATATTTGAATAGATGTAAGTTCATTCCTGGGAATAGTGAATACCAGAATGCTCTACCAAACAATATATTAAGAGCAAAGTTAACGATTAAGATGACAAGAGAGGTCGTAATTGCTCCTGCATAGTTCTTACACAACACAGATATCATTAATGCAAGGATAACAAAGAACAATATGTCAAAAATAAGTGTTAATATATTAATTATCATCAATGCTAATGGAGATATTTCTATAGGTGTAGAACTATTAAGAACTGCAAGAATAGGGGTTGAAGTGTAACCATATACAAAGTACCCACCAACAAATGAAATAAGGCTTGAGAATAGTACAAAAGTAAGAACAAAGAATATAGCCGCAAATAATTTTGCAGTAATTATTTTTGAACGCTTATATGGTCGAACAAGAAGTAATTTGATTGTACCACTTTCAGTTTCTCCGGTTATAAGATTACAAACTAGCATCATTGCAAATACAATAATTACAATAGTGCAAAGTTCCATTGTAAAATACATAAAGTCAAATACGTTTGTTTTTTCTCCTGAATTCTGATTATAAGCAAAGTTTTTTAAATAAGAATTTTCGTATTTATTATTTTCCAAGTAATATTTATTTGTAACAATTCTTTCTTTCGATTCGTATTTGTTGAATTTGTCAAATCCATATCCTTGAAATTTCGTATATACAGAATTATCATAATCAGCTGTTAAATATAGTAATATCTCATCATTAACTATTTCAGAATATGTTTCGCTGAGAAGTTTATAATTTGTTATTTCTTTTGCAATATTCTTTGTTGATTCATCATTTTTTAAATTATTAATATTTTCAATAATTGCTTTTTGGTTGTTTTTGACATTATCTTGATATGCTGTCAACTTGTCAGTCATAGCAGTATTAATATGAATTTGATGAATTGGAGTAATATTATTTGCATATTTTTTATATGTTAAATCTGACAATAATGGAATAAGCAAAGACTTGTTTATATCATCTTTTATAGTTTCGTGTTGAGAAAGTGTTGTTGCATCTTGTTTCAAGTAATCTATACAATCAGTAAGCAATCTCTGTACAGTTAGATAATCTTCGCTGTTCATAAGAATAATAGGGTAAGGGTTGGTTATTGTTAATTTTAGATAGTCATTTGTGGCAACCAAAATCTCAGATAAGTCTTCTTTGAGTATTTTCATAAGTTGTAATTGATTTTGACCTTGATAATTGAGTCCATTGTCAATTGCTGTCTGATAATACTGGAATAGGTCACTAATAGAGTGAGTCAAGGATTTGAACGTAGTATAAACGAAATCAATTCCGTGATTCATAGTTTCTTCAAATGCACCTTTGTAGTTTTCTGGACCATTGAATATTTCTACAATATCTTGAGAAGTTTTCTTATTGTCTTGCACATATGATATAAAAGTGTTTAATTTGTTAAAATATGTTAATTTGGAATAATAGTTGTCAGCAGGGTATTGTCCCATATCAAATTTAACTTTTGTAAGTTTTGTTAGCTCAGGAAAATCAACCATTGCTTCAAGATTAAGATAATCATCTCTGAATTCAATCAAAGCAGTATTTAAACTTTGCCTATAAGTTTCTTTTACTGTCAAACTTGATTCCTTGTTCATTTTATCAAGAATATTGATAACATTTGTATAATCGTCAAATAGAATAGTTTTATTTGTGTTTAAAGCAATGTAATACTGCAAAGTTTCATTTGTTTTAGCAATTCTATTATCATATTCAATCTTTGAGTCGGCTGATAATGGGTCTAAGAAAGTGGAATAATATTGAGTAGAATTAGTTAGGTTTTCATAATTAACTGTTGTTGAAGGCAAAACAGAGGGGTTAAAAATTGAAATTGACACAAAAATTGTGACAACAAGTATTATTGCCATTATAAATATACTAGGGCGTTTAAATATCTTTTTGAATTCTGTACCTGTTAATTTAAAAGTACTTGTCATTTTTTCTCCTTTTACTTAAAATTTAATCAAGTAAATTTTTAAACTATATTAGTTTTTCCTCTAGTTTTATTATTAATTATTTCAAGGAAAATTTGTTCAAGAGATTTTGAAACTATCTCTATACCAAATATTGAAATACCATAATTTAGAAGGCGTTGTGTTATTTCTGTAATTTTATCCTCTGTGGTATAGGCAAGAACTCTATTGCCAGCTATATCTGCTTTGATTTGAAGTTCATTAACTAATATTTTACCTGCAAAGTTTGGATAATCTACTCTGATTTGAATTCGTTTTGCACCTTCAATACTTTCTCTAAGGCTTGTAATTGAACGTATTTCTAGGAGTTGTCCGTTATTGATAATGCCAATAGTATCGCAAATTTGTTCCATATCTGAAAGCATATGGCTAGAAATTAGAATTGCTATTTTATATTCTCTAGCAAGAGTTTTTAAAAAGTCTCTCATTTCTTTGACACCATTGGGGTCAAGTCCGCTCAAAGGCTCGTCAAGAACAAGGAGTTTAGGTGAATGAAGTAGTGCTTGGGCAATACCGAGTCTTTGTTTCATACCTAAGGAATAAGTCTTGAGTTTGTCTTTTAGTCTTTGTTCTAGACCAACAACTCTAGCGTATTTAATGATATCATCTTTGCTAATGTTTTTGTATAGACTAGCGTAATATTTCAAATTGTCTAGACCTGTCATATTTGGATACATTAGGGGATTTTCAATGAGAGCTCCAACAAATTGAAGTGCTTTTTCGGAATCTTTTGGCATATCATAATTACAAATTCTAATTTGACCTTTTGTAATACTGGTAAGACCACAAATCATTTTCATTGTAGTTGTTTTTCCAGCACCATTTGGACCCAAAAAACCGAATATTTCTCCTTCTTTTATAGTGAAAGAGACATTATTCACAGCCACTCTATTTCCAAATGTTTTAGTAACATTAGATACATCAAGAATAACTTTTTCCATTCATTCTCCTTTAAAAATAGTACTAATTATTTATTTTCTTTAATAAAATTAATTATAGTAGTGAGATAGTATTTTAGTTAGTAATATTTGATTAACAAAACTGATCTGAAATATTATTTATTTTTATCATTATGAAACGATAGTAATAAAAATATAAATTAGTAAAACAGGTGTAGTATGAAACTTTTTAAACGTTGTTTATTTTATATTGTAGGTATTTTATTAATTTTACTTGAAAATGCATTGCTTTTGAATGCACAATCAAATATGGTTGGCAATCTTACAAAGTACATATTAATATTTTTACCACATATTTTATTTGTTTTATCTATCTTATTTAAAATATATGATAAAAAACTTCTATATAAGTTGTTTATTTCTGTATTCTATTTGTTGAATATAATAGTAATTGCATACTTAGTTCTTTTAAAATTAAATATTATAAGTATGTTTTCTTCCATAAATGGACTTAAGAATTATATATTGTCAACAAAAGAGAAGGGGGTTTTTGTTTATATTTTGATTCAACTTCTTCAAGTTGTTTTCTTACCAATTCCAGCGTCTATAATTTGTATTGTAGGTAGTTTGATATATGGACCAATTTTGGGAAGTATTTATTGTTGTATAGGTGTTCTTGGTGGCTCATATATTTCATACTTTTTAGGTAAGATTTTTGGTTACAAATTGGTTGCTTGGATTGTTGGAAAAGATAATACTGATAAATACTCAGAGATTATTCAAAATAGGGGTTTTGTTTTTCTAGCTCTTGCTTTTCTTTTACCTATGTTTCCAGATGATATTCTCTGCTTTATAGCTGGAATAACCCAAATGAAAACTAGTGTTTTCTTTTGGGTTACTCTAATTACCCGACCAATAGGTGTTGTGTTTATGGCCATATTCGGAGGTGGGCATATAATTCCTTTTAACGGGTGGGGATTATATGCATGGGGAGCAATTCTTCTAGTTGCAGTTGCATTTGTATATATAATATATAGATGGCAAGATCAATTACAAGAATTTATAATATCAAAAATATTCCATAAATCCAATAAGAGCTCAAAAAACTAATCTTGAATTTCAGTCGTAAAACATTTGTCTTTTGTGGAGCAACAAATATATTATTGGTCCAATAATGAAATTGATAAGTAGTATAATAGGAACAAATAATTTAACAGCAAAGAAACGTAAATTTTCAATTTCAAAACCGCAAAGAGCATTTATACAATACACAAGAATTGAACAAATTAAGAAAGTAAGCACACCAAACCAAATTGAATATTTGAATTTGAAGTTGTTCTGTTTATGTTGATTTGAATTGATACAGAAAGGTAATATGTAAGCAAGTGCAAATACTCCTATAGCACAATATGCACAAATAAACATAGTTTTGTCCCCATTAACAATCAAGTTGTTGTTTTTGAATGCAAATAAACTAATTGTTACTTCAGCAATCATAATAAGAGTCATAATAATTCCAAAAACAAATCTTAATTTGTTTATAAGAACGAACGATTTATCCATTAATACTGCTTGAGATTTATGCTCGTATCTATTTAGTTTGACACTATTTGATGTAGGGTAATTATTAATTTCTTCTATATACTGAGAATCATTAGTTTTGGTTTCAAATTCTTGAACAGGCTCCAAGTCAATTGCGCTATTGTCTTCTTCAAACTCATTATTATGTGAGATTATAGATGAGCTTTGATTCCATTCTTCTTGGCCTTCATAATTAAATAGGTTGTTTTCTTCAATTATTTCTTCCTCAATTTCTGGTTCTGTTTCAATAATTGAATTATTTTGAATGATTTTGTCTAATTTACTTCTGTAATCAATTGGCTTTTCTTCAGGTTGTTTTTCAATCTTCTTTTCTGGAATAGGGGTTGAAACTGGTTTCATTTTTGAGTTTGTCAAAAGATTGAATTTTGCAAGGAAATTTTCATTCTTTTGTCTTTTTTCTTCTTCAGATAACTCGACGAATTTTTCTTTTTTATTCTCTTTCTTGGCATAAGGAGAATTGTACCCAAAGAATGTAGACTCATCGGTTCTTTTTATTACATTATCAATGATAACTGGTTTTTTGTTTGTATTAGTTTCTATATAATCTTCATCTCTAAGTTTGTATATACCATCTCTATCTAAAACAACTTTTTGTATTTTCTTAGGTTTTTTGAGATAGAGTACTTTGAATTTGGAATTTGCAATTTTCTTATTTGATTCCTTAGCATTATCTGCAAGGTCTAGCCAAGGAGTAGGATTTTGACTTTCAATATCTGTGTCACATTTATCTAGATTGCCAGAAGTATGATTGTCTGAGAATTGTGACTCTGATTCTTGAATAATATTTTCCATTGGAGTAATTTGATGAAATTGATGGTCGGGAATGATTTCCTGAGTATCTTCATTTTTTGTGATTTCAAAATTAGCAATAGCAGGGATTTCGTCCTCACTTATCTCGGTAATAATATTGTCAGATTCATTAGTTTCATTAGATTCGATGTATTCTTCTTCAGATTCTTCATCTATCATCTGAGAATCTAATGGTTGATTATCTTCAGATAAAGTTGTATTATCAGAAGTTATTTCATCGATGTAATCTTCAATATCTTCTTCATCATCAAGACCTTCTTTCAAAACAACTCTTTTGTAATAAGACATTCCTTCGTCTGTTAAATGGTAATAGTGTCTTCTACCACCAATATCGCTATCTCCCCAATACGAAGAAACAAATTTTTTCTCTTCAAACCTCGATAGACTACTATATAGACTAGGTTGTTTCAAAACTATTTTGCCGTCAGAAAATTTCTCAACTTCCTTAATAATTTCATAACCATATTTATCGCCAGTAGTTAGAGTTTTTAAGATTATGTTATTAACAGAGCCTCTTGACGCAATTCTTTTTCTTTTTCTTCTTGCCATAATTTCTCCAAATTACTTGAATGTTTAATGTGATTATATAGATGAATAATCAATAAAAATGATATATATAATATTACTCACTTATATATAATATATATAATAATACAAAAATAGTCAAATAAAATGCTATGCAAGAGATCAAAAAGTCTTTATAATCCGATTGTTTATTTGTAATTTAAAATCCAATTTGATATACTAATAAAAACAAAAAAATAATATAAAATCTATAGAAATTTTAATAATAGAAATCAAATAGGAGGCGTATATGATAACACCAGATTTGATAATAAGAACACATAGAAAGAGTTTGAGTTTAACGGTTACAAAAACTGGTGAATTGGTTGTACACGCACCCAAAAGACTTTCTATTGATGAAATTTTCAAATACATAAAAGAGAAAGAAAAATGGATAAACTCCAAACAAGAAGAAATTCAAAATAGATTATCAATAAACAAAGATGTTATAAATTATAATAAGATTCAATTCTTAGGTAAAAAATATGACGTTGTTGAAATGAAAGGTATCAAAAAAATAGAACTAACAAGCGACCAACTAATTGTTCCGTATCAATATGAAAATAAGATACTTAGAATAAAGCAATGGTTTATATCTAATGCAAAAAAAATTTTGAATGATAGAATTGAGTTCCTTTCAAACGTGATGCAGATAGATTATGCAGGAATAACAATTAACAATACAAAATCTAGATGGGGCAGTTGTGATAGCAATAGAAATATAAAACTCAATTTTCGATTGATAATGTTACCACACAAAACATTAGACTTTGTCCTTATTCACGAACTAGCGCACATAGTGGAGTTCAATCATTCAAAAGATTTTTATAAAATAATATCACTAATTATGCCAAACTACAAACTTCAGCAAAAGATATTAAAAGAGAACGACTACTTATTGAACCTATATAGATAATTATGTCAAAACACAAAAAGAGTGGATACTTTCAAAATATTGTATGACCACTCTTTTTTTATTAAACCAAATCTATATTAATTAGTAAATGAAGGAGTAGGGTTGAGTAATTCTTGCCGTTATTAATTAAGAATTAATATTGTTTTTGTGGTAAATAATTGAATTATTGCACAAATTTATGAGTTAAAAATAATCCCTAAATGTAGGATTTGTATATAAAAACAATTCGCAAAAGACAACTTTTACGAATTGTTTGCCATATATAATAATGGATAGTTATGTTGTGCGGAATAAAGATTATGCTTTGAAAACAATTATCAGAAATATCAAATATAATGAAAAAATAGAAATACAATTGCAGAAATATTCAAAGTTAAAAAAACAACGTAAAGAATTGATTTTTAATAAGTTAAAATTTGCATAGTACTATTTGCATAGTATTTTGCATAGTATTAGTTTTTTATTATTTGGTATTTTTCTTTATAGTTATTTATTGTTTATAATTTATTTTAAGCTAAACTGTAATATATGTTTATGAGTATTATGTTGTAGTACTTAAACAATATATTCGTATCCTATAACATTTTAATTGTCTATAGATGTTTATGTATAGAAGTATTTGTCTGTTTTAAAACCAAGGTGCCTTGATATTAAAATAAAAAGCCCCTGTTTTTAACAGGAGCAAGTTTTATGAATTGATTAAATATTTTTCTATCAACTTAAGAATATGTTTGCAGTAGTACAAAGACATTGAGCGATATATACTCGTAAACGCATAATCTTGTTCGTCAATAGTTTTGAATAAGTTTATCGGATTGTTTCTTATAAAATTAATAATATTTATAAGGTCTTGTTTATTTGTACTAACAAACAATTTATTGGGAACATTATATAATAGTGTTTCAATAATTTCTGAAGGTAATCTGTCTATTGTTTTTTCTTTAAGTAAAATGTTTTTGAAAATCACTATAGTTTTTCTAAAGATATCTTTTGTTTGTTTATTTTTCTTTAGATAATTTTGAAGTGCTAGGTCTGGGTATTCAATTTCTACATCATTATTATTATAGTACATCAAGCCTTTAATATTTTCTGCATTATATTTTGTAAGACAAGGGATTATTCTAAAATAATAATTCTCAACTGCACCCTCGTCATATAAGACTGATGTTCGCATACAAATTGCATATTTGTCCATCCATACAATATTATTTGGATCAAAGTGTTTCAAAAATAATTCATATAACCCTTGTTTTATTTCAGACAATGGAAAATATAAATCTGGTGGTTTGATTTTAGGTGTCTTGGTTGGTTTATCTTTTTTATTATTTAAGTTGGATTTTGTAATTGTTTTTGATACCTTTTTTGATGGTCTATAGTTTAGAGGTTGATCAATTGTAAGATAAATACAGTTAAAAATATCCTTATGACAATTGGTTTCTAAGACATATTCGTCAAAAATATATGCGTCAAAATTATCCATTGAAAACATTGTTTTATCTGAAATAAACATTTTCACAATTTGATATAAATGAGTTAAAAAATTATTTGTTATCTCAAGGTTATCAACTTTGTTTTCTAACTTCAATAGTTCGTTTGCAACAAACATATCGTCCTCCAAATTTATTTATTATCATATTAATACGTTTCATTATATTTTATCACAATTATGTCGTCTTGTCATATAAAAAATATTATTCAAATTGTTTTACAAAGAATATTTTTAATGTTATTATATAATTAAGTATTCGCAAAATATATCTAATTAATAAGAGGGGTTCTATGGATCAGAATTATTTTATTCAAAGAGATGAAGATAATATTTTAAAAATTCGTGAAATTAGAAAAGAGTTACCATCATTCTGCGGAGATTTTTTTAGAGGTGTTGAACAAAATACCACTACTCTTACAAGACTAGGTTATGCTCGTGACTTGAAATTATTCTTCAACTTTCTTGTGACTGAGACGGAAACTTTTTATGGAAAGAAAGTACTGCAGTTAGAAATTGAAGATCTTAATAAAGTTACAGCAACACATCTTGAGATGTTTCTTGAGTATATAAGTTTGTATAGAGTTAATGGCAAAATTGTAAAAAATGGCGAAAAAGCTAAGTGCAGAAAACTAAGTAGCGTTAGAGCAATGCTTAAATATTTCTATAAAAAAGAAGAAATTGATTCCAATGTAGGCTCAAAGATTGACACCCCCAAAATACATGAATCACAAATAATCAGATTTGAACTTGATGAGGTTGAGAAAGTCCTAAATATAGCTGAAACTGGCGAAGATATGACAAAGATGCAGAAAGGATTTCATAAACACACAAAAGCTCGAGATTACGCAATGTTATCTTTATTTCTAGGCACAGGTATCCGTATTTCAGAATGTGTTGGACTCAATCTTGATGATTTTGATTTTAAGTAAAATGCATTTAAAGTTACACGAAAAGGTGGAAACAAAGTAATATTGTATTTTAATGAAGAAGTCTCAGACGCTCTTCAAAATTATATCTTACAACGTAAAAGAATAAAACCCCTACCTGGAAGTGAAAAAGCGCTATTTTTAAGTATTCAAAACAAAAGAATTACTTGCCGTGCTGTAGAAAAATTAGTTAAAAAATATAGCCAATTGGTTAATCCTCTAAAGAAAATAACGCCCCACAAACTCAGAAGTACATTCGGTACAAACCTTTATAGAGAAACAAACGATATATATGTTGTAGCAGATGTTCTTGGACATAGAGATGTCAATACAACAAGAAAACACTATGCTGCAATTTCTGATGATATTAGACGTAGCGCTGCTCAAAAAGTACGATTTAGAGAATCGCAAAAAGTTTAAGAAGTTTAGAACAAATGTTTGACTTTTGAAAAGTAATATGCTATTATTATAAAAAAATAAAGGGGTAATCGCTATGCCTAAGATTTCAAAAGAAGAACAATTATTGAATTATATCAAAAATTATCAAAATGATAATGGTTATCCCCCTACAATTAGAGAAATGTGTAAAGCTATCAAGGTTAGTTCTACAAGCACTATTTTCTATTATTTGAATAAACTTGAAAATTCCAATAAAATCAAGAAAAATCCTAATAAAAATAGAGCTCTAGAAATTGTAGGAAATGATACACATACAATCTCAACAATAGATACGAGTCATAGTAATCTTACACGAATTCCAATGCTTGGAACTGTAACTTGTGGAGAGCCAATCTTAGCTGTACAAACTAACGAAGAATATTTTATGGTGTCCCCTACGCTTTTCAAGGGTGAAGATTTATTTATGCTTACAGCCAAGGGCGATAGTATGATTAATGTTGGAATTTATGATGGTGACAAAATTGTTTTGAAACAACAATCGACTGCAGATAATGGTGATATTGTTGCAGCACTTATCGAAGATAGTGCTACGATCAAAAGATTTTTTAAAGAAAATGGTCATTATAGATTACAACCAGAGAATGATACAATGGAACCAATTATTGTAAACGAAGTTCAAATCCTTGGAAAAGTTGTTGGTCTTGTTAGAAAATTTTAATATAAAAAATAAAGTTCATTTTGAACTTTATTTTTTTTCATTAACATATTTAATAATTTTATCAACAATATCATTAATATTAGTGTCCGAAGGATTTAACCATATTATTTGTTCATTTCTTTTGAACCAAGTTATTTGACGCTTAGCATAATTTCTTGTATGTTGTTTGATTTTGTCAATTGCAAATTCTAATGAGCATAATCCATTTAAATATTCTATAATTTCTTTGTATCCAATACCCCTCATAGATTGGTGCTCAATTGGATTCAATCCAGATTCATACAACGCCTTAACTTCATCAATTAAACCATCTTTTATCATTAAATCAACTCTCTTGTTAATTTTTTCGTAAAGAGATTCTCTTGGAAGATTAAGCCCTATAATCAATGGATTTGAAAGAATTGGGGATTTATCATTTAAACAATCTGTTTTGCTTTTCCCCGAACTGAGGCATATTTCAAGTGCCCTAATTACCCTAACAATATCATTTGGGTGCACTTTTTGAGCAGTAGTGGGATCGAGTTTAGAAAGTTTTTCGTATAAAAACATATTACCTTTTTCATCTAATTCTTTCTCCAAAGTATGTCTAATTGACATATCTGCATTAACGTCTCCATATGAGTAGTTTTTAATTAAACTATCTATATAGAAACCTGTGCCCCCAACTATAATTGGTAATTGTTGTTTTTCTTTAAAACTATTAATAATAGGTTCTGCTAGTTGTCTGTAATCAACCACATTAAAGGAATCTTCAGGATCGGCCACATCTATAATATGATGAAAAACCCCTTCCATTTCTTCCAAAGATGGCTTTGCAGTGCCTATATTCAATTTTTTATAGATGTACATACTATCTGCATTAATAATGTCAGTTTTGAGCCTTTTTGCTAGTTCTATACTAACTTTTGTTTTACCAGATGCTGTAGGCCCAAGGATAATTATAGAATCATACATACTAAACAATCCTTTTGAACCATTTTTCAACTTCTTTTTGGTCGATTTCGACAATTATTGGTCTACCATGCGGACAAAGCAATACTTGTTCTTTGTTATCAAGCATTGATATAAGTTTCGATATTTCATTATCAGTAAGTTTATTGTTGGCTTTTACGGCACTTTTACAAGCTTTTTTTGCAATATAATCTTTAAGAATATCTTTTTGTGAAATAATTAGTCTGTTATCCATTTCTTTTAGAATTTCTGCGAAAAGCATTTCAAGATTAATATTTTCAAAAAGCAAAGGAACACAAGAAATTTTGAACGAATCATCGCCAAATTCTTCTATATCAAATCCGAGACTTTTAATGATATCGATATTTTCATTAATAAATATGGATTCGTTTCTATTTGTCTCAAGAATGAAGGGTATAATAAGTGGTTGATATGCCAATTCTTTATTTAACAACTCTTGATTAAATTTATCAAATAATAGTCTTTCGTGTCCAGCGTGTTGATCTATGAGCAATAAGTTATTATCTTTTTCGATTAAGATATATGTATTGAAAAGCGTTCCAATAATTTTGAAAGTATTTTCCTGAAAGAATGTAGGCTGAACACTGTTAATTTCTGGTAAAATAGATTGACTGTCAAGTGTTTCTTTAGTAACACTTGAGCTTTCATTTATATCAAAATTCCCTAATTGATTTGTTTTAGGTTGTTCTATTTTGAATTCAAATGCTTTTGTAGTTGAAACAAACGGTACATAGTTATTCCCTTTCGTTTCTTCAGCTTTTGTCATATTCTCTTGAAACTCTTTAACTTCATCATCTTGTTTATTTGATTCGTATTCTACTTGAGCTGAAAGAGGAACTTCTTTTATTTCGTCATCTTCCTCATTATTAGTTGCGTTAAATTGAGAGCCTTCATTATCTATTGTAACTAATTTCTCTTTATCTACGATTGGATTTTCGTCTTCAGTAGAAACTTTTTTGATTGTATTAATATTATAAAGAATGTTGGAAATTTCAGTATATACAAGCCCAAAAAGCGAATTTGAATCTTCAAATTTAACTTCAAGTTTGTTTGGATGAACATTTACATCAACTTTGTCAAGAGGAATAGTTAAATGCAATACAAAGAATGGAAAATTCCCCTTCATTAGAAAGTTTTCGTATGCTTTGTAAATTGATGTCGAAATAGTTTGATTGATAACATATCTGCCATTTATAATCAATGTTTGGTAAGTTCTATTAGCTTTTGAGTATGTTGGTTTGCCAAGGTAACCTGAAAACTTAAAGTCTCCTCTTTCGAAATTTACTTCGAAAATATTATCAACAATAGACTTTCCATATATTGAGTATATAGCATCATAAAGTCCCGTACCAAACGATTGATAAACTATCTTGTTATCAGCAATATATTTAAAAGAAATATTAGGATTTGCAAGAATTAGTCTAGCAACATAATTTGTAATATCGCTTTCTTCAAGTTTTGGCTTTCTTAAAAATTTTTTTCTAGCAGGAATATTGAAGAACAAATCCTCAATTACAATAAAAGTTCCTGTTGTAGCTCCAATTGGAGTTATTTCAGACATTTCGCCACCACTAACTTTGACCTGATATCCCTCACTAGCTGTTTCTGTTTTTGAGGATAATGTAATATTAGAAACTGACGCAATTGAGCTAAGCGCCTCACCTCTAAAACCAAGTGTTCCAATTCCGGACAAATCGTCAATTGTTTTGACCTTGCTTGTTGCGTGAGCAAGAAAAACCTTATCAAAGTCATCAAAATCAATCCCGCATCCGTTATCGGATACTTTGATTTGTGAAATTCCACCATCAAGAACTTCAATAGTAATATTAGTTGCACCTGCATCTATACTGTTTTCAACTAATTCTTTAACTACACTTGCAGGTTTCTCAACAACTTCTCCTGCAGCAATTTTATTATAAATATCTTTAGAAAGTATATTAATTTTTGACATATTAATCCTTTTTTAGGTAATTTTTCAATTGTATTAGAATATCAAAAGCGTTCAAAGGTGTTAAATTATTAACATTCAAATCTTCCAAAACACCAATAATGTTTTTGATATTTTTTGAATTTTGTTCATTTTTTGTAGCATACGAACTATCAAGATTAGACGTTAATTTTCCTTCTCTTGAAATATCGTTCTGCTCAAGTAAATGTAAGATATCTCTTGCTCTTTGCAAAACATCATTTGGAAGTCCTGCAAGAGAGGCTACTTCAATACCGAAACTTCTACTAGCGCCACCTCTTACAATTTTTCTTAAGAAAATAATTGAATTATTAAATTCTTTCACAGATACCTTATAGTTTTTGATACCATCAAGTAGACCTTCAAGTTCTGTTAATTCGTGATAGTGGGTTGAAAATAAAGTTTTTGCAGTATAATTCTTTGAAATATACTCAATAACAGACCAAGCGATACTGAGTCCATCAAACGTAGAAGTTCCCCTACCGATTTCGTCTAAAATTAGCAGAGAGTTGTTTGTTGCGTTCTTAATTATATTGCTAACTTCACTCATCTCAACCATAAAGGTACTTTGACCCATTGACAAGTCGTCACTTGCACCAATTCTAGAAAAAATTTTGTCACATAAGCCCATTTTTGCCGATGATGCAGGTACAAATGAACCAATTTGAGCCATAAGAACAATTAATGCAACTTGTCTCATATAAGTACTTTTTCCAGCCATATTGGGGCCTGTAATGATCATTGTTCTGCAGTCTGTAGAATTAAGAATTGTATCGTTAGCAATAAATTCTTCTTTTTTATTAATTAATTCAACAATTGGATGTCTTCCACCAATAATTTCTAGACAATCATTCTTTTTAGAAATAATTGGTTTGCAGTAATTATTTTCCATTGCAACAGTTGCAAAAGAAAGCAATACATCAAGTTCAGCAAGAGCTTTTGCTGTAGTTTTCAGTTCTTCTAGATGTGACAAGAGCGATTCTCTAATTTGAGCAAAAATTGTTTTTTCCAAAGTTTCTTTTTTTGAAGTTGCATTAAGAATTTTCTCTTCAATTTCTTTGAGTTCCTCAGTAAAATATCTTTCGGAGTTTGAAACAGTCTGTCTACGAATATAATTATAAGGCACCAAATGGCTTTGAGAATTTGGAACATCGATAAAGTATCCAAATACTTTGTTGTAAGAAATTTTGAGATTTTTGATTCCTGTTGCCTCTTTTTCTCTTGCTTCAAGCTCGCTTATCCAAATCTTACCAGATTTTGAAATATCAATAAATTCATCTAATTCGTGATTGTAGCCATATTTAATAATATCCCCTTCTTTGTTGGGTTTTTCGATATTATTTTTATCAACGATTGCTGACTCTAAAAGGTCAACAATAGAATCAAAAATTGTTAAACTGCTATAAATATTTTTTATATCATTTGAATTAAACGCAGAAATTATACTTTTTATCTCAGGGATTAATTTTAAAGACTCTTTTAGTAAAATACAATCGGCGTTAACTAAATTATTATAACTAATTCGTCCACACAACCTTTCAATATCATACACATTATAAAGCAAGTCTGATAATTTTCCTCTAGCAACGATATTTTTACAAAGTTCTTCAACCGAAGAAAGCCTATTATTAATTTTTTTATCATTATATAGAGGTTGTTCTATGTATGATTTTAGAAGTCTAGCACCCATATGCGTTTTTGTTTTATTAAGCACCCAAAAAAGAGTCCCTTTCTTTTTTCTATCTTTCAATGTTTCTGTTAATTCTAGATTTCTTCGAGTACTAGCATCTATTTGCATATATTCGTCTAAAACAAAATATTCAACGTTATTAATATGAATTAATTGTCGTTTTTGAGTTTCATTAATATATTGCAATACAGCACCAGCACTACAAATAGCAAATTGTCGATTGTTAATATTAAAAGATTTTAAAGTATCAACGCGTAATTGGTTTTTCAATGTTGCAAGAGACTGATTGTATTCAAATTTTGAATCGTCATACAAATTCGCAATTGGAAGATATTGAGCAACAACCGATGGTAACATATCATAAAATGGCTTCATTTCTGAATTAACAATAATCTCACTAGGTTTGACGCTTACGAGATAGTCATTCAATTTTGCCAAAATATTATCGATATTAAATTCTGTTACGACAAATTTTCCCGTAGAAATATCTACAATAGAAACGCCAATAGAGTCTTTTTCTTTGTATATGCTAGCTATATAATTGTTTTTTGACTCATCAAGCATAGAAGAGTCCATAAGCGTTCCAGGTGTGATTACTCTAACTACACCTCGTTCTACAATTTTAACTCCTTTTTTTGGCTCGGTTAGTTGTTCGCAAACGGCAACTTTGTATCCTTTTTCAAGAAGTTTTGCAATATAGTTTTCTGAGGCGTGGTGAGGAATTCCACACATTGGTGCACGTTTTTCAAGTCCGCAGTCTTTACCTGTTAGTGTTAGTTCGAGTTCCCTAGCGCATAGTTCAGCGTCTTCAAAAAACATTTCATAAAAGTCGCCCAGCCTATAGAACAAAACTGCATCTGGATAATCCTTTTTCATATTAAGATAATGAGTCATCATTGGTGATAAAGCCATATTTTCTCCTAGTTGACAAGTTTAGCAAATAACTTGTTACAAGCAAATTTAGTAATTTGTATATTATAAAATTTATTTGGTTCAAGAGAGTCGTCCACAAAGATTGTTTTTCCGCTATCCGACATAACCTTATAGCCATCGGAGGTATTTTCAATAGCAATTACATTCATGTTTGAACCTATTGATTCTTTGTTTTTTTCTTTTGTAATTCTTTTAGATAATTCCAATAGTTTATGGATTCTGTCTTTTTTAACCTCTTCATCAATTTGGTTTTCCATTTTGTCGGCAACAGTTCCACTACGTCTTGAATACATAAACGCAAAAACTCCATCATATCTAACTTCTTCAATAAGTGAATATGTATCTAGAAAATCTTTCTCAGTTTCTCCTGGAAATCCTACAATAATATCTGTCGAAATATATGCATTAGGAATATGCTTTCTTATCATGGAAATTAGTTCAAGATAGTGTTCTCTGGTGTATTTTCTATTCATCGATTTCAAAATATCATTACTTCCAGATTGAATTGGCAAGTGTATTACTTTTGAAAGTTTAGGATAAGTTGCGATAGTTTTTACAACATCTTCTGAAAGGTCTTTTGGATGAGAAGTCATAAACTTAATTCTAAAGTCTCCATCAAGAGACGCACAATCTTTAAGTAAATTAGCAAAATTAATATTTGGGTCATCAAGGTCATTGCCATAACTATTAACATTTTGACCAAGTAATGTAATGTATTTATATCCCTCGGCAATTAATTGTTTACATTCATTAATAATATCTTGAGGCAGTCTACTTCTTTCTCGCCCCCTTACATATGGCACTATACAATACGTACAAAAGTTATTACAACCAAAATTTATATTTACCCAAGCGTTTGAAAAAAAATTGTCTCTCTTGATTTCAACATCTTCAAAAATGCCTTCTTCTTTTTCCCAAACATCTATAATTTTTGAGTTGGTTGATAATTTTTGCTGAACATATTCTTTGAATTTGTGAATATTATGTGTTCCAAAAATTATATCTACAAATGGGAATTTTTTTAAAATTAAGTCGGCTCTACCATCTGCTTGAGACATACAACCACAAATTGCAATTATCAGATTTGGGTTTTTCTTTTTAAGCTTTTTTAATGCACCTATGTTTCCAAGTATCTTTTGTTCTACACCATCTCTTATACAGCAGGTATTAAAAACAATAACATCGCTGTCATTATAATTATCTGTATTTGTATAACCTAAAGACTCGAGCATTCCTGATAACTTTTCACTTTCGTGAACGTTCATCTGACAACCAAATGTTTTTATAATATATTTCATAATATTACCTATATTTATAATTAAATAATTTTTTTAGTACAAAATAAGTATATAATATATTGCAAAAATTTTCAAGTTATTTATAAATTTTTTAAAAGATGGTATAATTATGAAATTTAAAAAAACAATAAAAGCGGTTTTTATTGGAATTTTATTTGTTGCTATAATAATTTTATCAACAATACTTATTTTTGTAACTTCTTGGATAAATGAAGTTAAGAAAATAGATGTAAGTATTTCAGAAAATAATATAAATGCTTTCTATGAAATCTATGATACAAACAATGAATTGATAAATAGCAAAGAAAAACACGAATACATAAAATTTTACGAAATGCCTCAAAACCTAATAAATGCTTTTATAAGTATTGAAGACAAAGAATTTTTTAATCATAATGGATTAAATTTTAAAAGAATAGTTGGGGCTACTATTAATAATATAAAAGAAGGTTCAGTTGTTGAAGGTGCAAGTACTATAACGCAACAACTTATCAAAAATAAATATCTGAATAAATCCAAGAGTATAGAACGAAAAGTTAAAGAGGCATATTTAGCAACTAAAATTGAAAGAATAGAGCCAAAGCAAGATATCTTTGAAAATTATTTAAATATTATATACTTTGGTCACGGAGCATATGGAATAAATGAGGCATCAAGTTTGTATTTTAATAAGCAAGTTAAAAATCTCACACTTGCTGAATGTTCAACACTTGCAGGAATTATAAAATCCCCTAATACATATTCACCAGTTAACAATATTGAAAATTGCAAAAAAAGAAGAAACTTAGTTTTGAAAGAGATGTTGAAGGATAATCATATAACTAAGGAAGAATATACAAATGCACTTGCAGAAAATATAAATATTGATTTGTCCTCATTCGAGAATAATAAACCAAATAACTTGTATGAGGAATTTGTTCTACAAGAGGCAAGCGAGATTTTAAATATTTCATCTGATGAAATAAAAAATAAAAGATACAAGATTTATACCTATCAAGATAGAAACGCTCAGGAAATATTGAATGAGAAAATTAATGATGAAAAATTCTATCAAAAGAATAAATATGAAAATATTGCAGATAGTTTCGCTATGATTACAGATAACGATACCAGAGGTGTTATTGCAGTTGCAGGTAAATCAAAATATGATCTGTGTAATTTTAAAAGACAACCAGGAAGTCTTATAAAACCAATCTTTGTTTATGCACCTGCTATTGAAGAAAGGCTAGTATATCCGTGTAGTGAAATACTTGATGAAGAAACCAACTTTAATGATTACCGCCCTAGAAATGTTTCAAATAAATATTATGGATATATATCAATCAAAGACTCAATAGCAAAAAGTCTAAATGTACCGGCGGTAAAATTGTGTGATCAATTAAGCGTAGAAAAATGCAAAGAATATTCCAACAAAGCAGGTCTTAGTTTTGATGAGTCAGACTCGGGACTTGCAGTAGCTCTAGGAGGAGTAACAAATGGTTTTACGATGCAAACAATATTAGATTCATATTCACCATTATACAACAACGGAAATCACACAAAAAGTGCATTTATTAAAAAAATAATCACCCCCACCGGTATTGAAATAAATAATAAGTTTAAGACAGAAACAAGATATTGTAAAACATCTACATCATATCTTATGACAGAAAGTCTTTTATATTCAACAAAATATGGCACATCAAAAAAGTTATATAAAGATAATTATCAAATTGCAAGTAAGACTGGTACTGTGAATATAAAAGACTCAAATGATAATACAGATGCGTATTGTTTAGCTTACACATCAGACCATTCTATGCTGAGTTGGTTTGGAAATTATTCTATGGATTCTAAATGCAATCTTGAAGGGTCTAATAATGGAGGAACTTTTGCAACACAAATCATAAGCGAGGTATTTGACGAATTGTATGAATCAAACTGCCCATCAGATTTTTCAATACCTGATTCTGTAGTTAAAAAAGATATTGATACACTAACTCTTAAAAATGAACATATGGTTATGTTAATGAGCCATGGTCCAGATAGATTCAAGCAATCAGAATTTTTTGATATTGAAAATCTACCTCCTGAATCCAATATTCTTGATACCCCTCCTATTATAAATTTTAATTTGGAACAAGGTACAAATTCAATTATTATTAATTTTGAAGCTAAAGATTATATCAAATATGAAATTTTTAGATTTACAGATAGTAGTAAAGAAGAATTAATAGAAGTTGTTTCAAATAAAAATGGAATACAAACTATTTATGATTATAGTCCTAAAAATAATATTACATATGAATATTACATAGTATCAAAAAATACGAACAATAATAAAAGTAGCAGAACTCCTCATAAAGCAATTAGATATTCGATCTCTTATAATGAATTATTAAATAATTCTGATAATATTTCTTATATCTTTCGTTAATCAATATAAAAAGGCATTACTTTTCGTAATGCCTTAATTTTATTTATTTTGTAGCTTGTCTGTAACCAAATTTTTGATTTCTTCAAACACTTCAGGGTTATTTTGCAAATATACTTTTGTATTATCCCTTCCTTGTCCGATTTTCTCACCGTTATAACTATACCAAGATCCACTCTTTTGAATAATGTCAAGATCTGTAGCAACGTCAATTACACAAGCTTCATTATTTATTCCTGCACCATACATAATATCAAATTCAGCCAATTTAAAAGGAGGAGCAAGTTTATTTTTAACAATTTTAACCTTTGTTCTATTTCCGATTATTTCAGTGCCATCTTTGATAACATCTGTTTTTCTAATGTCCATTCGTATAGAAGAATAGAATTTTAGGGCTTTTCCGCCTGTTGTTGTTTCAGGGTTTCCAAACATAACGCCAATTTTATCTCTTAATTGATTAATAAAAATCAAGCAACATTTTGTTTTGTTGACAACTGCGGTTAGTTTTCTAAGTGCTTGGCTCATAAGTCTTGCCTGGCAACCCATTACACTATCACCCATTTCACCATCAATTTCAGCTTTTGGTGTTAATGCTGCAACACTATCTATAACAACGCAGTCAACTGCACCACTTCTTACAAGTGCTTCACAAATCTCAAGAGCCTGTTCCCCTGTATCAGGTTGAGAAATATATAGATTATCTATATCAACACCCAATTTACTAGCATATTGAGGATCTAAGGCATGTTCTGCGTCTATAAATGCAGCTGTTCCGCCCATTTTTTGAGCTTCTGCAAGGATATGAAGGGTAACTGTAGTTTTTCCCGAACTTTCAGGACCATAAATTTCTACAATTCTATCCCTTGGAACGCCTCCGATTCCTAGCGCCATATCAAGAGTTAGACATCCAGTTGGGATAACTTCTATTGATTTTTGAACGTCATCACCAAGTTTCATTATAGAGCCTTTTCCATATTGTTTCTCAATTTGCAAAATGGCTTGTTCTAGTTGTTTTCTTTTATTATCATCCATAATTTATTTATCCTTTATCAAACATTTGTTTTATATTATTTTACACAATAATTATGAGAATTGCAAATCATTTTGACGAAGTTTTTTAATTAAATAAAACATTGTAGTATCTGTTAGTATATCAACCAATTCATCATCAAACGTATTTATATTATTTTTGTACACGTGAATTCCATCAATATCTCCAATTGCAATATAACATTGGTTATCGTTTTGGCTACCGAGAACAAAAATTGCTATGTCAGAGCCCGATTTTTCTAGCAACAAATTATCGAGTTCGTACACTAAATTTACTGAATAATTTTCACAATTAACATTTTTAAAAGTTCTATTAATAGAATTTGGATTTGTAAATAAATACACATCTAGTATTGCTTGATTAGATTTTTTAGACAGATTCTTAACTAGATTTCCCATAGTAATAGTTTCGGCTATGGATATAGTCTTTTTTTGAATTTTTAATAATTCAGAAATTAATTCTGAAAGAGATATATTGTCTGTTGCATAAATAAACTTTTTGAGTTTTTCGCAAATAGATGCAATATATTCTCTGTTATGTGGAGTATCTTCAATAAACTCAACAAAAATAGCCGAATCAAGCCTTTTTGATATTATTCGAATAGTAATATTCGTATTAGACAATTCTTCCGTTAAAACCATTCGGATATCTTTTTCAAGAATTCCATAGCATTTAAAACAAAATTTTTTATTTTCGTCAAAAATTGATACACTTGAATTAGGTATTATTTTATTTATAAAAGTATTTATAAATGATAGATTGCCAGGTAAAAATACAATCTTTGAATTATTAAATTGATTTACAAAACCAACAATTTGGTATTCGGAAGAAGTTAATGGTATGCTATTAGATGGCAAATAAGTTTCAGCCTCTTCTTGAATTGAAAAACTTATATTATTATTTTTGCAATATTCAATTATAGATTTTCTACAATCAGCATTAATGTCAAAAGATTGATTAAGTGTTTGAGATATTGATTGCTTAACAGAAGAATTATAAGATGTTGAATTCGTTCCGACAATATATATTAAGTCATAAATATTACTTGTAATGATTTTACTAAGCGAATTTAGGGTAAAATCAAAATAAGAAATAAGGGAAACTTGTTCCCCTATTTTTAATAACTCATCTTTTAATTTTTCAACTATAATTTGTTGAGTATGAGTTTTATTTAAATTTTGATTTAAACAAATAATCGCTATTTCCATAATTTATTATTTAGATTGTTTAGATGTTGTTTTCTTTACTGATGATTTCTTTGTTGTAGACTTGCTTGCAGTTTTTGTTGTGGTATTCTTGCTAGCAGGTTTATTTTGTTGTTCTTGTGCTATGGTTTCGGAAGATTCAGCATTTGAAGTATCTTCTTTCTTGTCGTCATCTTTGAACACTTCCAAGTTCTTGAAGATATATGTAAGTCCAGAAATAAGAACTAGAGCCGTTGTTACACCTACAAAAATATAGAATACAAGAGTAATATATTTCATAACCTCAGTACCACCAACTCCATTAATTGCATTTAGTCCACCAATTAAAAATCCAAATACAGTCATTACATATTGAAAGTTAGCTTTGATTTTTCCAAGTTTATCAGCAGGAATAATAATACCTTTTAGTTGAGCAATTTGTCTCAAACCAGTTACGGCATAGTCCCTAAGCAATATAATAAATACACAAATAATTCCGTAAGGGTTTGGTATAATTGGGTTTGCTCCAACGATTAAAATAAGTAAACCAGTTGTGCACAAAAGCTTATCAGCAATTGGGTCTAAAAATTTGCCCAAATTGGTAACAAGGTTATGTTTTCTGGCAATATGTCCATCTAAATAGTCAGTATATGCCAAGAATATAAACAAACCAAGAGCAACAAAATTGTTGTATGGGAATGCAATTAAACCAACTGCAAGAAACACAGGTAACATAATAATTCTAAACATAGTTATCTTATTTGGAAGATTCATAATTTTTCTCCTTCTAAATCATAATCTGATTTATTTGTAATTTTAATTTTATATATTTTTCCAATATCTAATTTTTCGTTTATATAAATGATAGAATCAATCTGTGGAGCCTGTCCATAGAATCGACCTATAGAATAATCTGTATATGCCTCATCAATTATTACATCAAAAACATTTCCAATAAATTCAGTATTTAGATTATTCATAATTTCAAATTGAACTTGAGATAATTTGTCAAGTCGTAATTGTTTCTCTTTTTCGTCTACTTGATTATCAAAGTTGAATGATCGAGTGCCTTCTTCTCTACTATATTTAAAGAATCCAACATTGTATAATTTAAATTCTTCAAGAAAGTTATGAAGTATGTTGATATCCTCTTCAGTTTCACCAGGAAAGCCCAAGATAAATGTTGTCCTAATAATTATGTTAGGAATTTGATTTTTTATTTTTCTAAACAAAGTACAAATTGAATTGTAGTCAGACCTTCGGTTCATCATTTTGAGTATATTAGTTGATACGTGTTGCAGAGGTATATCCATATATTTCATAACTTTTGGATTGTTTGCTATTTCTGCAATTAAGTCATCATCAATTTCTTCTGGATAACAATACATAAGTCTTATCCAAGATATTTGCTCAATTTTAGACAATTCCCTTATTAGATCAACTAGTCTCTTTTTGCCGTACAAGTCAATACCATATTTTGTTACATCTTGTGCTACAAGTATTAATTCCTTAACACCTTTTTGTGCTAAATAATTAGCCTCAAGTATAATATCCTCAATTGGAGTAGATTTATATCTTCCTCTAATATATGGAATTAGACAATACGAACAAAAGTTATTACAACCTTCAGATATTTTTATATAAGCATAATGATTTGGTGTTGTTAATACTCTGTCATTCAAATTATGATATTGTGAATTAACATTATATAATTTACAAATTCTATTTACAATTTGCTCATTATCTTTTATATTTACAAAATCATCAACCTCAGGCAAACTTTCTTTCAGGTCTGAATAACCTAATTCATTTATACAGCCTGTAACAATGAGTTTTTCAAGCTTTGCTGAGTTTTTATATTCTGCCATTTCAATAATGTTTTCAATCGCTTCAGCTCTTGCTGACTCTAGAAAAGCACAAGTATTAACAATAATAATCTCAGCATTTTCGGGATTATTTTCAATAGCAAAACCAAAACTTTTCAGATTAAATATCATCTTTTCTAAGTCTACTCTATTTTTATCACACCCGAGTGATATGAACCCTATTCTTTTTTTCTTAATTTCTGTTATTGTCATTCGTCCAAATCCTCCCCGAATCTTTCCTCAAATTCTTGTGGAGTAATAAATAGCGTACGTCTTCCATTATTATCACCTGGAGAAACAAAACCAGCTTTTTCCATTTGCATTACAATCTTATTTGCTTTCGGATATCCTATGCCGAAATTTGCTTGAAGTGAAGATGCACTTGCTTTCTTTGCTTTTATAAAATACCTTAAGCAATCTTTCATCATTGGATCAAATGCTTCTTCAGCACCATTTGTTGGATCAAAACCATCTTTTTTATTAAACATTTGATCTTCAATTTGTTCATCAAATTCACATGGATTATTTTGTTTAATAAATTCAATAACGGCTTTTAATTCTTTGTTACTAACAAAACAGCCTTGGATTCTATTCAAATCGTTAGTTCCTTTTGGTAAGAATAACATATCACCCATTCCAAGTAGCGACTCTGCACCCGCACTTTCAAGGATAGTTTTACTATCTTGATAAGAGTTTACAGCAAAAGCGATTCTACTTGGTAGATTTGCCTTAATTGTACCGGTAATAACATCAACAGTAGGTCTTTGAGTTGCTAGTACTAAGTGAATACCGCAGGCTCTTGATTTTGCAGCAAGTCGTTTAACTTTGTCTTCAATTTCCTTTTTGGCAATAGTCATAAAGTCTCCGACTTCATCAAAAATCATAACAATATAGAACATTTTTGGAATTGTACCAGTCAAAACTTCTGTACTTTCGTTGTATTCATCTATATTACGAACTTGAATTGCACCCAATTTTGCATATCTTCGCTCCATCTCTTCAACTAGCCAATTCAAAGCCATAACAGCCTTGTCACAATCTGTAATTGTTTTTGGTATAAGCATATGAGGCAAGTCGTTGAACGGTGTGAACTCAACCATTTTTGGATCAACTAATAATAGCTTAAGTTCGTCAGGACTAGCTTTATATAGCAAACTTAATAACATAGTATTCAGACAAACAGATTTACCACTACCAGTACTTCCTGCAACAAGTGTATGAACCAACTCATTAATTGCAGAAACCTTGCATTCGCCGGAAATATTTTTACCAAGAGCGAAAGTTAGAGGAGATTTACTATTTTGGAAATTACTGCTCTCAATAATTTCTCTAAGTCCAACAGTTACCCTGTCTTTATTAGGAACTTCGATACCAAATGCATTTTTACCAAGTATTGGAATCTGAATTCTACAAGAGCTTTCAAGCACCATCGCAAGATCATTGACTTTTCCATTAACAGCATTTACAGAAATACCTGGAGCCATTTGTAATTCATATCTTGTAAATGTTGGACCTTTGATCGCATTAATTATATTTGCATCAAGCCTGAAACTCTTTAAAGTCTCAACAATCCTCTCACCTTTTTCCATCATATATTGATTATCACTTTCAACTGGAGGTGGGAATTTCTTTAATAAATCAACAGGAGGTTTTATATAAACAGGAGGTTTTTTGTAAACTTTTTGTTGAGGTTTTGGTCTGATTGGATCAACCATAGAAACCTGCACAGGTCTAAATCCAGTTGAATCTACAATATTATCATTAACTTCACCAGAATATACCTCTTGTGCTTTTTTAGGTATAAATGGTTGAGGGTCTAATGTAAGAGTAACTTGTTGTCTAGGAGGCTCATAATTTCGTTTAGTTAAATTTTCATCATAAATATCACGAGATTGCTGAACTTGATTATTAGCACCCATTGTATTTGTATCAACTTGACCAAGCCTTTGAGTAAGATTTGCCAACCTATTTACACCAAGAGGATTTGTGTTAGTAGTATTGTTAGAAAAATTATTATCAAAAGAAGGATTAGTATCAAAGTTATTTTGAGTTTTTTCTTCTTGTGGAGCTACATTATCGATTCCTTTAGGTAATTTTTTAGAATTGAAATTACCCTTGTTAATATTTAAATAATCAAGAGCAGCTTTTTTTCTATCTTCCTCAACTTTCTTTAATTGTTCTTGTTTTAGCATTTCTTGTTTACTTTTGTTTTCATTCGAATTAGATATAATGGTCTTTGAGGAACTAACACTATCAAAAATATCTTCGTGCACAATAATATTTGGTTTATTTGTGTTAGAGCTCATATTGACTGTTGAAATTGTTTGTTGTGGTTCCTCGTCAACATTATTAGATTTAGATATATTATCCAAGTCCCTAATTGTTCGTTCTTTAGATAGACCAAGTAATTCTTTAGCTTCTTCTTTTTGTGTATATTCTTCTTCATCTTCAATAAAAATATCATTATCAATATCTTGAGCTACAGAGGATTGTGAATTTTCGTTAGATATCAAAGCCATTTCTTCTTCAAATTCTTCATCTTCCATTTCAGACATTTGGTTACCTACTTTCTCAACATTTGAATCGGTTACACTCATAACATTTTGATTCAAAATTTGATAACGTATTCTATCAATCAAAAAAGCGGTAACAACAATTAATATTACAGAAAGAATAATATAACTTGCAAGCGAGTAAGTGAGAGCATAAAATGGATAAACCAAAACAGCAAACAATATCCCACCAGCAGTAATACTGTGTTTAAATGTAGTAGTTAAATAAGAAGTAAAACCAGCATCAATATTTTTGGAAGTTGCAAGTTGCAGAATCATAACAAATACAATCAACCATAGTATTGAGAGTAAAACAACCGATTTTGTAGCTTTTATTGATTTGTCACACAATAATAATATTCCTAATGTTATAAAAAACAAACACAAAGGATAAGCCAACAAACCAATAGAACCTAGTACAATTATTGAAAAAATTTTGAAAAAATTAAAAACTAACAATAGCAATATCGCGGAAAAAACACTGATTAGAGAAATTCCCAGTCTAATCTTATTTTTTCTATAATTAAGTTTACTAGTTTTGGTAGGATAAATTGCCAAAATAAAGCCTCATTTTTTTTCAATATATTTAAGTATAGCACACATTTCAAAATAAAAAAAATAAATTACTCAAATTAACAACTTATTGTGATAAAAAATTAATATTATATCAATTATTATACAATAAAGATTAACTTAAACAAAAATAAGCAAATGTTATTTTAAACATTCGCTTACAGTTGTAGCATTCAGATTATTAATTTTATAAAATTCTAGTATCAATGGCAAAGCCTGAAGAGTTTGTTTTGTTGGGTGCGCTAGAATCAAATCCCCTCCTTGAACTTTTTCTGTTGCTCTTCTAAAGATTAAATTTGCGTCTTTGTCACGCCAATCAATTGTGTCTTTTGACCACATTATTGTTTTGTATCCCAGTTCTCTTGCAGAGTCTAACGTAGATTGATTAAAACTTCCACTGGGCGGAGCAAACAAATTCATTGTAACATCTGTATGGGCTTTTACTAGATTATGATTCATATAGATTTCATCATAATTTTGAGAATAATCTAGATATTCTTGTTCTTTATGAAAATACCCATGATTACCTATTTCGTGGCCAAAACTACAGATTTTTTTTAATAAATCAACTTCCTTTTCTACCCACTGTCCGCCTACAAAAAATGTTGTATGAACATTATATTTTTGAAGAATATCTAAAATATCATTCAAATATTCAGTTCCCCAATAAACATTAAACATTAATGAAACATTATTACTTTCTCTATTACCATTATAAATAATAGATTCGTTCTGATAACTAAAAACATATTGATAACTAGAAGTTCCAAGGTAAATAGTTAAAATACATATCATTAATATTATTATAACATTACATATATTTCTAAATTGTTTTATTTTCATACATAGTTTCCTTTATAAAAATATATGTTTCATCACATTTAAAAATAACCAAAAAAAAGATGTCTAATTAAATGTTTAGACATCAATATAATACATGTATATTAGTTTTTGTAAGTTCCGATTAATTTTAAATCAACTTTGCCATCATTAATTTTGATTACTTCTACTTCAACAGAATCGCCAATATTAACAACGTCTTCTACCTTCTCTACTCTCTTACTAGAAAGTTTTGAAATATGAATCATACCTTCTTTGTTAAATCCAATTTCAACAAAAGCACCAAAATTAAGAATTCTAACTACTTTACCTGTATAAATTTTACCAACTTCAACATCTTCAGCAATTGACAATATAATTTCTTTTGCTCTTTGAGATTTTTCATCATCAAGTCCGCAAATCATAACTCTACCATCATCTTCGATATCTATCTTAACGCCAGTTTCGTCAATAATTTTATTAATCATTTTTCCGCCAGAACCAATTACATCTTTAATTTTATCTGGATTAATAGCAAAAGATATAATTTTTGGAGCAAATGGACTTAAGTGTTCTCTTGGTGCAGATAATACTTGATTCATTTTATCTAATATAAATAGTCTTCCATCTCTAGCTCTAGAAAGTGCTTCTCTTAAGATTTTTTCGTCTATTCCTTTGATTTTGATATCCATTTGAATAGCAGTAATACCCTTGGTTGTACCAGCAACCTTGAAATCCATATCTCCCAAGAAATCTTCCAATCCTTGAATGTCTGTAAGAATAGCAACTTTTCCACTCTTTTCATCTTTAATAAGTCCCATTGCGCATCCTGCGACAGGTGCTTTAATTGGAACACCAGCATCCATAAGCGCCAAACTGCTTCCACAAACAGAAGCTTGAGAAGTTGAGCCATTACTGCTTAATACTTCACTAACTGTTCTAATTGCATATGGGAATTCTTCCTCAGATGGAAGTACTGGAATTAACGATCTTTCTGCAAGTGCACCGTGACCAATCTCTCTTCTTCCTGCAGATTTAAGAGGTCTCGCTTCACCTGTTGAATAAGCTGGGAAATTGTAGTGATGCATATATCTCTTTTCATCTTCCTCATCGAGACCATCTAGAATTTGAGTATCTCTAAGGCTTCCAAGAGTACAAGTTGTCATAACTTGAGTTTCTCCTCTAGTGAATACGCCACTTCCGTGAACTCTAGGAAGAACGCCAGCTTCACACCAGATTGGACGAATTTCGTCAAGTTTTCTTCCGTCTGGTCTTACTCCTTTCTCAATAATTTTTGCACGCATAATTTCTTTCTTAACTTTGTACAAAACATCGAGAATTTCTCTATTTTTCTCAGGATAAACTTCAGCAAAATGCTCTAGAATTTCGTTATTTGCAACTTCTTCAGCAGCTTCTCTTTCGTGTCTGTCGAAATGCTCCATAACTTTTTCCATAATAGGATAACCAAACTCTCTAACATCTTTCTCAAGAGTCTCGTCAATAACATAATATGGAAGATTCTCGTTCTTTTTAACACCTAATTCTTTTGCAATTTTTTCTTGGAAAGCAACTTGTTTCTTAATTTCTTCATGAGCGAAAAGAATACCTTGAAGCATTTCTTCTTCACTTACTTCATTTGCACCTGCTTCTACCATAAGAATTGCATCTTTCGTTCCTGCAACTTTCAAATCCATAAGTGATTGTTCTTGTTGGGCTTTTGTAGGATTAACAATGTATTTTCCATCAATATAAGCAACTTGACAACTACCTGTAGGTCCTGCAAATGGAATATCGCTTATAGTAAGAGCTATAGAGCTTGCAAACATAGCAAGTGGTTCTGGTGCAACATCATAATCAACACTTAGTGGAGTCGCAACAACAGTAACATCATTGAAGAATCCTTTTGGGAACAATGGTCTAAGTGGTCTATCAATTAGTCTTGAAGTCAAAATAGCTTGGTCGGTAGGTCTTCCTTCACGTTTTTTAAATCCGCCAGGGATTTTTCCAACAGCATATAATTTCTCTTCAAAATCAACGCTTAGCGGAAAAAAGTCTTGACCTGGTCTAGGTTCTTTGTTCATACAAGTATTACACATAACCATCGTATCACCACATTTTACAATACAATGACCATTTGTTTGGAAAGCATATTTACCAATTTCTACAGTAACTTCTTTTCCACCAATTTCAGTTTTAAATTCTTTAAAATCTCTCATCTTTACTCCTTATTTCAAAAAAGCGAAAGTTGAAATCTTTCGCTTTTATAGTTAAATTATCTAATATTTAACTTTGACTTCAATGCTCTATATCCTTCAAGATTAGTTCTTTCCATATACTTAAGAAGGTTCTTTCTATGGTTAACTAATTTCAAAAGACCTCTACGAGAATGATTGTCATTAGGGTTCTTCTTTAAGTGCTCAGTTAGTTCTGTAATTCTAGCAGAAAGAATTGCAATTTGAACTTCGCAAGAACCTGTATCACCCTCTTTAGTAGCATAGTTTTTGATAACTTCTTGTTTTTTCTCTTTAGAAATCATAACATATTCTCCTTATAAAATTATTTGCCATAAACAAAGTTAAATCTATGGAGAAACAGAAATAACCTAGTTTAAGGTACAGGTAAATTATATCAAATAATATTATAATTGTAAACACTTTTTTTTAAATAATTAATTAAATAAGCAATTTTTATATCTCTTTTTCAATATCATCAACAAAAGAATCATAATCTTTGATATATTGTCCATTTTGATTGAATTTTGATATCATAAATTTATGAAAATTTTGTTGAAGTTTTATATCAAATTCATTAAATGAATCATCAATAATTAAACGACTCAGCATAAAGTCATTTACTGAATATAATTGAATTTGATTAAAACTATAAAAAGAACTATATTTAATAACTTTATCAAAAAATGTATTAGAATTACTTTCTCTTAACTTATCCATAATGAGATTTTTGCTATCGCTTTTAGGACAAAAACATTTGAAATAATAGTTTTCACAATCATCTCTTCCCCATTCTTGTCCGTTTTGTTCATATAAAAATAATCCATTCTCGTTCAAAAAATCGATAAATTCCTGTTCTTTAATATTGTTCAAATACTTCATAAATACCTACTTTTATAGTTTTGTTTCAACTCAAATAAAAAGATATATCCCATTTATATTTGATAGAAAAAATACTATATGGTAATTAAATATTACAATATAGTATACATACAATTACAAATCCATTGATGGATCTTTAATAGTTTTTTTAGAAGCAATATTCTCACTTAATAAGTTAAAATATTCAGATTGTGATTTTGCAATAAGTTTAATTCGTGCAACTTCTTTTTTCTTCCAATCTTCTAGCATCTTTTGTGCATTTTGATTAAACGATTCGGAATAAGTCTTATTATTAATAGTTCTACCTCGATTCAAAATAGAAACATAAGTGATCCATTTTTTTGGAAAAACACGATTTGTGCCATCAAATGAATCGTAGAATTCAAACTCACCTTTATCATTCTTTCTTTGTTTTAGATTACCATATTCACCCATATAACTTACTATCTTATTGTGTAAGTCATAAAACTCGAAATACCAACCATATTTCTCATCTTGTTTTTTTGAAATAAGATAATCTTCATCTAAATATCTTTCAGCAATTAATTTTGCATCTTTTACAGATACAACATCTAGCCAAGATTCTTTATTCATATCAATCCCCCTTGAAGTAGTTATCAAAAATATTTTAGCATACTATATCAAAATTTGCAATACCCAAATTTTTATGTGGCTTAAGCATAAAAAAATAAAGCCTGAAAAAGCTTTATTTAAATAAACTATTTTTCTTGTCTATCATTTCATCAATTCTATTTATATATTCATTAATGTTTTTTAAATTTGCAAATCTTTCAATTTTATTATCAAGCGAATAATATCTTTTTGATATAGCATTAGCACCGCAAGCAATAATTGATGCAAATTCTTCCATACTATCAATATTAAAAATAGAAGGATTAGATCTAAAATAACCAATATTCTCCAAATTACCTAGCATATTTTTTTGCTTATACATATAGTAAGGTTTATACCCAGCTTTGATAAGAGCAGGATACGAATATTCTATCATTTTCTGAACTTCTAGTTCAGTTGATGTTTCGCCACCATCAATTTTTAATTCACTACCTCTTTTAACACTCAGTGTATGTACTGTTATATTATCTGGAGCAAATTCAATGGCTTTATTTAGAGATTTTTTGAATGTAATTAGTTTTTCCGATCCTAGACCTGCAATTAAATCCATATTAATTACAAAATTGTAATTCAATGCAAGTTTATAAGCCTCAAGGATATCATTAGCATTATGATTTCGACCAATTTCTTTCAATGTTTTATTACAAAAAGTTTGCGGATTTATACTAATGCGAGTAACATTATGCTTTGCTAAAACATCAAGTTTTTCCTTGGTAATTGTATCAGGTCTGCCACACTCAACGGTAAATTCATTCACAGAATATGATATGTGAGACAGCAATAAATCAAGTTGTTCTGCAGAAAGAATAGTTGGAGTCCCTCCGCCAATATATATTGATTTTACAATATAATTTTTACGTAAAATTAAATCGCGTGTAGCGTCAATCTCTTTTATTAAAGCCATTAAATAAGGGTCTAATTGCTCACGACATTTATCTATTGGGGCAGAAATAAAAGAACAATAATAACATTTTGATGGGCAAAAAGGAATGTTTATATACAAATCAACAAGATTATCATTTTTCATAATATTTTTTTGATTTTTAATAATTTCCTTAACCAGCTCGACTTTTGGTCTTGTAACCTTAAAAGTTTCCAACAATTCAGTTGAAGCTTTGGACAGATCTCCACCAAATTCCTTAATTAATTCATAAAAAAGTTTTGTCGGACGAATTCCTGTCAAACTTCCCCAAGGTAATATTTTGTCAGGGAATTGATTTTGCAAGATTTCAAACAAGGCTAACTTGGCATACCTTTTTGTAAAACGATCGGGAAAACGATGATTGCGAATTTTATCATCACGATTAACACAAAAATCATCAAGAGAAGAAGAACATTCGGTATGAATGTTCTCTCCGTCAACAACTTGATTTATACTGAAAACTATATCCAATTCTTCTATATCTTGTGTAGAATAAAACAACTTAACTACAAGATTTAGTTCATCAATTAATTTTTCGTTATTAGCATCAACTTTTATCATTATGCCGTCCTATATACATCAATTGCAAAATTCATTTGATTTAATTTATTAATAAGAATATCCAATTCATCTTTATCTTTTATACTAATGTGAATAGTTATAATTACCCTATTATCTTCTACTTTCTTAGCATTTAGTCCAATCATAGAAACTTTTTCGTCATTTAATTTCTTGGTAATCTTAGCAATGAGACCATTATTATCATTGGCAAGAATGGTAATTGAACCAACAAATGATTTTGTAGAATTTTTATGCCAAGAACATTCAATTAAACGTTCAAATTCATAATTTTTTAAAGCTTCACAATCTCTTCTATGAATTGTAACACCATTTCCCCTTGATATATAGCCGATTATATCATCACCAGGAAGAGGATTACAACATTTAGCAAGTTTAGTCATAAGGTTTGAGAATCCCTTAACTTCAATATCTCCGTCATTTTTGATATCTTGAAGTTGATATTCTCTGATAGGTGTGTCATTAAGTTTGACATCAGCCTTATATAAAGCATTTAATTTATTAAGAACTTGATTAGCAGTAATTCCGCCATAACCAATGGACGCATACATATCGTCTAAACTCTGGAAACTATACTTGTCAAACACGTCCTCTAAATATTCAGTAATTAGAAGTTTGCTTAAATTATAATTTTTAAGCTTTGCACTAGTCTCCAAAATGGATTTGCCTTTCTTGATATTATCTTCTTTCATTTCTTTCTTGAAAAAAGCATTGATTTTGGATTTAGCTGAGTTGGTTTTTACTACTTTTAACCAATCTCTAGAAGGACCTTTAGCATTAGGATTTGTTATAATTTCAACAACATCACCATTATTCATAGGCGTTGAAAGCGGTACCATTCTATCGTTTATTTTTGCACCAATACAAGAATTACCAACATTACTGTGAATTGCATAAGCAAAATCAATAGGAGTAGCCCCCTCTGGAAAGTCAATAATTTTGCCCATTGGAGATTGAACAAATATCTTTCCACTATATACGTCAGTTTTCATAATTTCAAGGAGTTCTGTATTTGATTTCTCCTTATGCAAATCCATAATAGATCTAATATAGTTGATTTTAACTCCGCTCTCATCAACTTTTTTCTTTTCTTTATAAGCCCAGTGTGCAGCAAAACCATATTCAGCATATGTATGCATATCAAATGTTCTTATTTGGACTTCGACAGGATCGCCATTATCAAGAACTATTGCAGTATGTAGAGACTGATAACCATTTTCTTTTGGATTAGCAATATAATCTTTGAAATTTCCAAGAGGTTTGAAAATTGTAAATACTCTACCCAATGTCGCATAACATTGATCAACGGTATCAACTAGAATACGTACCGCAAGAATATCCATAATCTGATTTAGTTTATTTTCTTTAAAAGAAACTTTGTCAGCAACATCATGCAAAAAATTATTACGTCCATAGATATCGGTGATTGAACTAACACCCATATTTTTACTTTGTAATTTTTTAGCAATACTAAACAATTGCTTTTGTCTTCCATATACAACAGCATTAGGACAAATTGACTTCATTTCAACTTTTAACTTTGAAATGACTTCCTGTATTTTTGAATTTCGCTCTTCCATAAATACACTAAGAGCATCTGTCAATTCTTTGTACATAGAAGGTTTGTAGTATTTGAAAGTTGCATTTCCAAAATCATTTTTTATCTGACTCAAACCAATCATTTGGCAAATCGGAAAATATACATCTGTGATTTCTTGCATAAATTTATTGACATCTTCTTCGGACATTTTGTCAATAAATCCCAGTTTTGTTTGTTCAATACATAATTTTATGATAATAACACGAATATCTTTTGCAAGAGCAATAAACATCTTCTTTATATTTTCAAGTTGTGTTTGGTGAGTAGAAAGATTGAGATTTTCAATCTTTTCTAGCCTTTGAAAAATCTCTCTGATTTCTTCATTTTGCATATATTCATCAATATGCTCTGAGTTCGTTTTATACAATGGATAAATGAGCCCAATAATAACAGAGTTGTAATCCAAACCGTTATCCAAAATATTCAAAGCAATTTTGCAAGCAAAGTCTTGATTATAAATACTATTAGAATCATATTTGTTTTTGAATGAATCAAACAAAGAAACAATTCGGACACATTCTTCATCGGTAAATTTTTCTTTTGCTAATTCTAAAAAATCTTTCATTCTATCACCCCTATTTTAAATTCAAAAGTTTAGTAACAAAATCATATATACTAGAATTTTCTAGTTTACTTTTAACATCTGTAAGAACTATCTGACCATCTTCAAATTTTGCGATACCTAATTCTTTCATAACAATAACAAAGAAAACAAATTGATTATACTTAGTATTTCTATCTATCATATTATATCTTTTCAAATTATTAAAATAATTGATAAGATCATAAGATGCAGCTGGTGATTTATTTGCTTTAACAGAATTCATCATTTTTGCAAAAGATTCACGAGCAGGATCCAAATTTGAAAATAAATTCATATTTAGTTTGGAATTAACACAATATACTTTATTAAATTTTGTACACAAAGATGATACATAGCCTCTACATAAGTAATTATCAAGTACAAAAATATTTTGATAATCTTTGAAGGATACATCGCTACTTGGTGCAAAAACAATAACATTCTCACCGCAAGCATTTAAAATATTAAACAATTCAAAGTTTTGAATATCCTTAATATTTTTTATTGCACTAAAATATGTTTCCATATCATTAATTATTATAGCAGTTCCAAACTTACTTTGCGAGCATAATTGATTAATTTTTTCAAATGCGTCAGAAATATTTATCGTTTTAAAATTATCATATTCATTTTTGAAGTTTATGAATTCTAATTGTGTTAAATAATTAGCCGAAATAATTTCACTTTTGGTTGCAGTATTTAGTTTTGAATAGTTAATATGACGAATAAAACCACTTATTTTTGACTTAGTACCACTCTTTTCTAAAGACAACTCAACAATAACTTCTTTATGACAATTAACATTTAAATTATAATAATATTCACCCTTACAGAACCCAATTAAATTCAAATTACCTTGTTTGATTCTAATATGCTGAGGATAATTGGTCATTCTTGAGGTAGAATTTTCAGTAATTGTAACCTTGAACATAGGCTTTTCATTTTTAAATCCACAAGGTTCAAAGACACTTAAATCTTCTACGAATTTAGGAGTTATTTCAACTGAAGTTAAATCCATATCATAATATTTTCGAGTAATTAATTCATCTTCATTCGTGTGATTCAAAACATAATCATTAATACGTGTTCTGAATTCTTTCAAATGCTTTCTTTCAATAGAAAGTCCTCCCGCTTGATTATGTCCACCAAATCTTATTAAAATATCGGAAACACTGCTTAGCGCTTCAAAAATATTAACACCAGGAATACTTCTACAACTTCCCTTAAATTCATTATCAACAAGACTAAGCAAACAAACAGGTTTGTTGTATTTTTCTACTAATTTTGAGCAAATTATGCCAAGTACACCACTTTCCCAGTCTTCGTTATATAATACAATCATTCCTAGTCTTGAGACATTTGTATCCTCGAGCATTTCACAAGCTGAAAGAAAAATATTATTTGTTTCATTCACTCTCTTATCATTTAGTTCCAAAAGCAAATCAATATTCTCTTTGATTTTGTCATCATCATTCTCAACATACAATTTAAAAGAAATTATTGCATCGCCCATTCTTCCAGTAGCATTGATTTTTGGAGCCATTTTAAAAGATATATCGGTACTAGTTAATGGAAGTGATATTTTTAATTGTTTACATAATTGTTTAAGTCCCTTAGGTAATTGCTCTTTTTGATTAGCAAGACCTAATTTTACTATCGCTCTATTTTCATCAGTCAATGATACAATATCAGCAACTGTTGCAAGAGTTGCTATAGTTGTGTATTTCAATGCCTCTTCAAGACCACCTAATGCTTGAACTAATTTCAAAGCAACTCCAGCACCACATAAATCTTTGAATGGATATATTTGTCCATCAAGTTTAGGGTTTATAATCAACGTATCGGGAATAACTTCAGGAATATCGTGGTGATCGGTAACAATTATATCAACACCCAATTCTTTACAATACTTGACCTCATCTACACAAGTGATTCCGCAGTCAACTGTAATTATCAAATCAGGATGATACATTTCATAAATTTTATTAATAGTATCAATTGTCAAACCATAGCCATCAACAAATCTGTTTGGTAAGAAAACATCAGCATAAATATTTCGACTTTGGAAATACTTATAAAGAATAGCAGAAGCACTTATACCATCTGTATCATAATCTCCCATAATTAGGATTTTTTTATTGTTATTAATATAATAATTAATTTTTTCACATACCTTATCCATATCCTTCAAAAGAAATGGATTATTAAGCTGAGTTGGCCCGCAAATCAAATACTTTTCTAACTCTTCTTTGGTATCAATTCCACGCAAGAAAAGTAATTTGACAACATCTTCATTCAAATCAAATTCCTTGGCGTATTCTTTTACCTTATCAATATTAATTTGTTTATCACATTTTTTCAAAAATTTCATAAAAAACCAAAAAGCCCCTATAAAAACTATAAGGGCTTTGATATTAAATTAAACTACAATCTTATCGTCAACTGGTTTTGCTTTGCCGTCTTTGATATCCTGTTTCTTTTGTTCTGCAAGAATTCTTCTTTTTAGAACTGAATCTTTGTCTTTTCTATACCAGAATGACCAAAGAGAAGTATTGAAGAATAACGAAACAAATGCAGAAATAATTAATCCAACAACAATTGCAAGTCCAAGATAAATTAATGATGGACCACCAAAGAACATAACAGATAGAACAACAGCCATAATCATTAGAGTGTAACAGCTTATAAGTTTGAATGTCTTACAAGTAGCCTCTTCAACTCTACTACTATTTGTTGTTTTTGCATAAGAATCAAGTGTAAGTGTATTTTTTATATAATTATTAATATAAGTTGTATTGATAATTGTAGTTGTAATCATTACAATAAAAGGAACTACAAAATAATAATTAAATGGAATTCTAAATAAAACCATAGAAGAGAATAGCATTGCAACCTCAAGTAAAATAGAGAGCGCAATTGAGTAAGCAGATGCTAAATTATATCTAATTACATTATATAAGAACATAAATAGAATAATACAAACTATTGAAAGTGTAGAATACAAAATCAAGTTTGTAACGTTCTTAGGATGAGAATACCCTGTTTCTGATGTAGTTACAACAACAGAAGTAGAAATTGAATCTGTGACAGAAAGCAATTTGTCCTCGATAATTACTTTTACTTCGTCAATAGCAGAATCAAAAGAACCATTATCATTAGGAATTTTGACTAAAATTGCATTCTGAGCTCCAGAACCAATACGCTCTAGTCTATATTGTTTGAAACCTTGTTTGTCAAGAATACCAGAAATACTTTCTTCTAAAGCATCATATTCAGATTCTGTAACAGTTGTATTAAATTTAACTGAAAAATTATCTACTTTTCTAAAATCATAATCAAAATTAAGATTGAAAATAGCACCAATGACAATAGAAGCAAGAACGATAACGATTGGAATAATCATAAAATACTTAAATTTTGAAACATAGTTCAATTTATTATTTAACTTCATCAATCTCTACCTCCCTTGCAAAATTAACTTTCTTTTCTTTTCTTGCATTGAACGCAGTATAGTTAACAGCAAGAACCTTGTTTAAGTACATAGAAGTGAATGCGGTTCCAGCTAAAGTCATTAACATATTATATGAGAATGCTCTTACCAAACTACTTGGCACAATTAACACAAGTAACATAGTTCCCGCAACAATTATCAATGTATCCAAAATATTAAACAAGGCAGTTTTGTAGCCAGATGTGAATGAAACAGTAAACTTCTTTCCACTAGCATATTCTTTCTTAATAACACCAAGATAATGCATATGCAATACAAAGTTAAGAATATATCCTGATACAAAACCAAGCCAACCAGCAAAAGTAATTTGCATATCACAAATAGCTGAAATCAAAACAGAAACAGCCAACGCAAATAAAACAGATAACATCGAAACCATTCCAAGTTCTCTAAATAACACAACAGCAACTGCAATTGATGCCACAACCAAAACAATTGTAGCAATTGTCATTACAAGTCTTGTATGCTCTCCAAATACACCAGTGATTTCAATAGCACTGACGTCCGAAGACATATTAACACCAATCAATGCACTCTCAATTTTGTTAGCGTATTCCTGTCCAGATTTTTTATCTACGATACTAGACCCAGAAATAAATGTAAATCCCATTGTATTTTCTTCAGTAACAGTAGTCTGAGAGAATGGGTTTTCGTAGTCTTTGTTCATATAAATGTACATTGTTTGTTCACTAGAAGCACTTACTGTTTTTGTAAGTTCTCTAAATTTTTCTTTACCAACTTTTGTAAACTCAACATACACTCCGTGAACAGTGCCATTTAAGGTATATTCAACCTTCTCAATATCTTCACCTGTTACCAACGCCGGTGCAGATTCTCCCGATTCACTCTTCATTTCAATCAAACCAACAAGGTAATTGTTATTGATAAAAGTATCAGGAACTTCTACGGTTATTTGATCCTCACCACTAAGATAAACTTTTGCATCTGCATAGTTTTTATCAAGAAGTTCTTGTACTCTATCAATGGCTTTTCTGTAAGCACTTTCCTTTGTGCCTTTGTACCAATCAGCAACTTCTAAATTGTATGTGTTCTTAACTCCACCGCCAAGTTCCAAACCCTGATGCAAATTAGCAAGTCCAACAAAATTATAATTTGTTCCTGGAACAGGGAATGAAATAAAGCTAAGCAAGAATACAATAACAACAAAAATACTAACTAGCACATAATTTCTAATTGCTCTCTTTTTCTTCATTATGTCTCTCCAAAATAAGTCTAAGGCTAAAAGCCCAAATACAAATTCAATACACTTGAATTCATAAATAGTTTTAATATAATTATTGACAAATCTAAAATTTTAAAGCCCTTAACAAAAAAATTTATACAAAACAATAATATATTAAACAATTTAACTTAAGTATTATACAATATAACAACAACATAGTCAATTTTTTTTTACAAAAAAACACCTAAGTTTTAGGAAAACTTAAGTGTAATGTTAAAATTCAAAAATAAATTATCTTTTTAGAATATTAATAATTATAATTCCAATCAACCCGCCCATTAAAGTTGTCAAAATTAAATCGTAGAAATTATTTAAACTCAGTGCAAAGCCACCTTGCAAAATACTGAATATAATATAGCTAAGAATGTAATAAGTTAGTCCTAAAAGAACACCTTTCAAAAATCCGTTTTGTGGCTGCTTTTTAATAAATACTAGTACACCTACAATCATACTTATAACCTTGATAACTTGATTAACTGGGAATATAAAATTCTCAGAAATATTAACAAATCTTATTAGTAACGCAAATAAAAGAATCAATATCAGAGTTGTAGCAATTGCAACAATTGTGCCACTTAAAATAGATAGTAAATCTTTTCTCTTAACGTTCATAATTTCCACTTTGCTCATATTCCCTCTCAAAACATTTTTAATTATTTATGAGACAAATTAGTAAAATATTACGAATAAGTCAATAAAGTTAAAATAAAAAAAGATTTGCGACAAATAACCACAAATCTTTATAAACATAATAATTATTTTGAAGTTTTCTTTTTGGTTGGTTTCTTTTCTTCTTGAACTTCTTCAGAAACAACCTCTTCTTCAACCTCTTCAGTTTTTTTAGTACTCTTTTCCTCAACATCATTTTTACCATTACTAGGCTTTTTATTATCAATACCCATAATAGCATTAATGTGAATAGTCATAGTTGTAGGATTTTTTGAAGTTCCTGTTACAATAGTAACCACTTTACCATCAGTAGTATCTTCAATCGATTCAATTGTACCATAAACACCAGCAGTAGTTATAATCTTAACACCCTTTTTAAGAGACTCATTAAGTTCGTTTCTTGCAGTCATCTCCTTCTTTTGTCTAATAAAAGGTGGCACAAACATAGCAATCACAGCAACAATTAAAACAATCAACATCCAATATTGACTAAAAAAAGAACCAACAGATAATAAGTTATTCATACATATCTCCTTAAAATACAATATTTATAAATTAATTATAACAAAAGCATTAAAATAATCAAATTAAATTAACACTATGAAATGCAAATTTTGTAAAAATCTATCATTTTTGTTTTTTATCAATAG
This sequence comes from Clostridia bacterium, assembly GCA_017453125.1. Classification (GTDB taxonomy): domain Bacteria; phylum Bacillota; class Clostridia; order Christensenellales; family UBA1242; genus UBA11490. Next base: position 33,081 of record JAFTKS010000013.1, on the reverse strand, counting down.
CATTTTTAATAGCTCCAGCGTTGTACCTTGCTAAGAAAGCATCTTTGAAATCAAGCAGTCTATCTTCTCTAATAGCAGACTTTATATCTTCCATTAATTTTGTTAAAAATCTAATATTGTGAATACTTAGAAGTCTAGCCCCTAAGATTTCTCCTGCGTTAATTAAATGCCTTAAATATGCCTTTGTATAATTCTTGCAACATTCACAATCACACTCAGGGTCAAGAGGAGTGAAGTCTTCTTTGTATATAGCATTTCTAACAACCACTTTCCCATCGTGAGTGAACGCAGTACCATTTCTAGCAATTCTAGTTGGTAAAACACAATCAAACATATCAACGCCTCTAATTACACCCTCAAGAATACAGTCAGGACTACCAACTCCCATCAAATAATGAGGAACCTCCGGTGGAAGATGTGGATGAAGAGCATCAAGCATTTCATACATCAAATTTTTAGGCTCACCAACTGAAAGTCCACCAATTGCAACACCATATTTTATATATGGTCGTGTTCTTTCCAAACTTTCAAGTCTCAAATCCTTGTAAAAATTCCCTTGAACAATCGGAAATAATGCTTGATTGTCATTTTTGTGGTAATTATAACATCTATCTAACCAATCAATTGTTCTATTAAGCGCTTTTTTACTTTTTTCATAGTCTGTACCATAAGTAGTGCACTCATCAAACGCCATAATAATATCAGCACCAAGATTTTCCTCTATCTCCATACATTTTTCTGGAGTAATATATAACTTCTCACCATTTAAATGAGAATGAAACTCAACACCATCATCTGAAATTTTTCGTAAATCTGCCAAGGAAAAAACTTGAAACCCGCCACTATCAGTAAGTATTGGCTTGTCCCAATTCATAAATTTGTGTAGACCACCTGCTTTCTTTACAATCTCATCACCAGGTCTTAAGTGCAAATGATATGTATTGCTCAATAAAATCTGAGTATCAATTTTTTTTAGGTCTTCAGGGGTCAAACTTTTAACAGTTGCTTGAGTTCCAACTGGCATAAAAACAGGAGTCTCAATAACACCATGTGGAGTTGTAAACTCGCCTATTCTAGCACCCGACTGTTTGCAAACTTTTGTTGTTTTATAACTAAACTTGTCCATTACTTCTCTCTTTTGAATCTTATAATATTGTTATCTTTGTCTATGATATCAAACCACATACTAATAGGACGAATCCATACTTTGTTTCTATCGTCAATGGGAGAATATATCACCATCTCTTCACCAGTCTCAGTATGAATACCCTTACCTAAAATTATATATCTTCCACCTTTGTAATGTAGCCAAATATCGCCAACACAAATATTTTCCATCTTTCACTTCCCATTAAATTAAAAGTGTAGCATCGCCGAAACTAAAAAACCTATATTTTTGTGAAACAGCAAGATTGTACATTTCCATTGTTTTATCAAACCCCAAGAATGCCGACACAAGCATAATCAATGTACTTTCAGGCAAATGGAAATTTGTAATAATGCCATCTACAACTTGAAATTTATAACCAGGATATATAAATATATCAGTTTCTTTCTTGCAAGGCTCAAGTATACCCATATTATTTACGGCACTTTCCAAAACCCTAATGCTTGTAGTTCCAACAGCAATTACTCGCCTTTTCTCGCGTTTTGCTTTATTTATAATATCGGCAGATTCCTTGCTTAATTCAATATACTCGCTATGCATCTTGTGATTTAAAATATTCTCTTCACTAACAGGTCGAAAAGTTCCAAGACCAACGTGTAATAGTACTTCTACGATTGTAATGCCTTTAGCCTTAATTCTGTCTAACAAATCTTGCGTGAAATGAAGTCCTGCAGTTGGAGCCGCACTACTACCACTAGTTTTGTTATAAACAGTTTGATATCTAGTTGGGTCTTTATATTGCTTTCGGATATACGGAGGCAACGGCATTACGCCAACTTTGGCAATCTCAGCTTCAAATACCCCCTTAAATTGAAAAGAAATAATCTTTCCACCAAACTCAGTATCTGACTTAACAATCCCCTTAAGAGTATCAGAAAAAATAATCTCCGTGCCTTGTTTCAATCTCTTACCAGGCTTTGCAAGACATTCCCAAGTGCTAATATCTAGACGTTTCAAAAGTAACACTTCAATAGTAGCTCCTGTTTCTTTTTTGCCAAACAATCTAGCGGGCAATACCTTTGTGTTATTAATAACAAGAACATCGCCCTCTTGTAAATAATCTATAATATCAGAAAAAGTCTTATGCTCGAACTGACCGCTTTCCTTGTGACAAACAAGAAGACGAGAACTATCTCTAGGTTCGGCAGGTGTTTGTGCAATTAATTCTTCAGGCAGGTCATAATAATACGACTTTGTGTTTAATAAATCCAAATTATTTTTGTTCATCATCGTCATCGCTTTCAATAAATAATTTTAAATATTCTTGATTTTTTGCAGAAAACTTTCGACCTAAATGTTTATAAGCATTTGGAAGAGCAACCCTACCCCTAGGAGTTCTTGCGACAAAACCAAGTTGAAGAAGATATGGCTCATACACATCTTCAATTGTGTTAGCGTCCTCACCGGTTGCTGCCGAAAGTGTATTAAGACCAACAGGTCCACCGTGAAACTTATCAATTATAGTTTCTAGAACTACCCTGTCTGTGAAATCAAGTCCTAAATCATCAACTTCAAGGATTTCAAGGGCTTGCTTACAAATCTCATTAGTAATTCTATCACTGCCAGCAACTTCAGCAAAATCACGAATTCTTCGAAGAAGACGATTGGCAATTCTTGGAGTACCTCTACTTCTCTTAGCCAACTCCAAACAAGCATCTTCTTCAATAGGTGTTCCTAATATATTTGCACTACGTGTGATAATTTTCGCAAGCTCAGCAGTTGTATACATTTCAAGTCTACAAACCACACCAAATCTATCTCTCAAAGGACCTGTCAACATTCCGGCTTTCGTAGTAGCACCAATCAATGTAAAAGGCTCAACATTAATTCGCATTGTTCTTGCACCAGGTCCTTTGCCGAGAATAATATCCAAAGCAAAATCTTCCATTGCAGGATACAATACCTCTTCAACAGAACGACTAAGCCTATGTATTTCGTCAATAAATAGAACCTCATTTCTTTGCATATTACTAAGAATACTAGCAAGATCAGCTACTTTTTCAATAGCAGGACCACTAGTAATTTTTATATTAGTACCCAACTCATTAGCAATGATATGCGAAAGTGTAGTTTTTCCTAGTCCAGGAGGACCATAAAGAAGAACGTGATCTAGCGCGTCCCCTCTATTTTTTGCAGCCTTGATATAAATATTAAGATTTTTCTTAATCTTTTCCTGACCAACATATTCGTCCATTGAGGTAGGCCTTAGAGTATTTTCAACCTCACTCTCTGTTAAATTTTTGGTCGATGTAATAAATCTTTCTTCTTCCATATTTGCCTTTATTTATTCATATTTTTCAAACTTTTCTTAATGATATCTTCTGCTTTATCATTTGGCTCGGTAACATTCTTGACAATATTTGTAGCATCAAATCTAGTAAGCCCCATAGCAACAAGAGTATCAATAGCCTCTTCAATAGCACTAGATGGCGCCATTGCTTTTTTACTTGGTTGCAACATACTAATTTGCAAGTCATCAAAACTATTCTTGAGTTCTACAATCAATCTCTCAGCAGTCTTCTTTCCTAATCCCTTGATAGAAGATAATAACTTCACATTCTCAGATACAATAGCATCAATCAAATCAGATACAGGCATTGCAGAAAGTATTGCAACAGCCATTTTGCCACCAATTCCACTTACATTAATTAACTTTAGGAAAGCAGATTTCTCTTCCAAACTTGCAAATCCAAATAAAGTAATAGCGTCTTCTCTAACAGCCATATAAGTATAAACCATACAAGATTGACCAATGTCAGGCAGTTCAAATATTGTAGTTTCGCTCACATTAAGTTCAAAACCAACACCACCAACATTTATTACAGCCAAATTATTTCCTTTTTCTTCAACAATTCCATTTAAAAACGCAAACATATAATTACTTCCTTATTTAATATCGGTACCCGCTAACAATAAATTTGTTTGACTATGACAAAGAGCCGCTGCTAATCCATCAGCCGCATCATCGGGTCTTGGTATAGAATTCAATTTTAGTATGGCTTTAACCATAAATTGAACTTGATGCTTGTCCGCTCTTCCATTGCCAGTTAGTGCTTGTTTAATTTGTAGAGGAGTATATTCAAATAATTTGCAACCTTTATTAATACAAGCAAGAAGGATAACCCCTCTAGCCTCAGCAACAGCAATACCAGTTGTAATATTTGTATTGAAAAAAAGTTCTTCAACAGCAATGTGATCTGGCTTGTATTTATCTATAAGTTCACACATACCACGATAAATTTTCTCAAGTCGAATAGGCAATGTGTCTTCTTTCGGTGTAGTAATAACGCCGTAATCTACAACATCAATTCTTGATTTCTGTTTCTCAACGACACCGAATCCAACTATAGCAAAACCAGGGTCAATTCCTAGAACAATCATAAACCACCTTATAAATTCAAAATTACAATATAAGTATATAATTTAAAAGTAATCGTGTCAAACAAATGTTTTAGAAATTAAAAAAAGGAATAATAAATATTATTCCTCAGATAACTCTACATTGTGATAAACTTCTTGAACATCATCATTATCTTCAAGGGCATCAATCATCTTGTTGAATGAAACTTCCTTTTCTGCATCTAAACTAACATAATTTGAAGGAATCAAATCGATAGCACTATCAGCAATAGAAACTCCAGCGGTTTCAAGATTTGATTTTACAGTATCAAAATCATCTGGATTTGTATAGATTTCAAAAATTTCATCTTCAACTGAGATGTCCTCAGCACCAGCATCAAGAGCAATCATCATCATATCATCATCACTAATTCCAGTTCCTTTCTGAACATAGATAACGCCTTTCTTTGTAAACAAATAAGAAACGCAACCATTACTACCAAGAGAACCACCAAACTTATCAAAAATATGACGTACATCACTAGCAGTTCTGTTCTTGTTATCAGTCAAAGCATATACAATTACTGCACTTCCGCCAATTCCATAACCTTCATAAGTCATACTTTCATAATTGACAGTACCCAATTCACCACTTGCTTTCTTGATACTTCTATTAATATTATCATTTGGCATATTGATTGCTCTGGCTTTGGCAATAATATTCTTCAATTGCGAATTTGAGTTTGGATCAGCGCCTCCTGCTTTTACAGCAACAGCAATTTCTCGACCAATCTTTGTGTACATTTTAGCGTTTTGTTGATCATTTTTCTCTTTTGCATTTTTAATTTTTGACCATTTATTATGTCCTGACATAAAAATTCTCCATTTTTTACTTTAGAATATACATTAAAATACCAGCACTCACACTAGCATTCAAACTTTCAACATTATTTTTCATCGGAATTGAGACACATAAATCAGAAAACTTGATAAGTTCCTCATTTACACCCTGCCCCTCATTTCCTATTATTATTGCAGTATTTTCCTCAGAAATAGATACTTGAGATATTTCAATACCATTCATATCGGCAGAAATAAATTTAATATTATTCTCGTTCTTCAATTTTTTGAGTTCTTCATAATCAACTTCAACAAAATTTATATCAAAGACATATCCCATACTCGATCTAATAACCTTGAAAGAATATGGATAAACCGAGTTCAAAGAAAGTATTGTAGAATAACCAAATGCACAAGCACTTCTAATTATAGCTCCAAGATTGCTAGGGTCTTGAATTCTGTCAAGTATCAAACAACGTATGTAGTTTGACTCTTGGTTATTTGGAATTTTACAAATTGCAAATATCCCATCAGTTGTTACTGCATCTGAAAGATAATTAGCAATATTGTTTGAAATTTTGGTAATAGAAACTCCTTCAAAACACGATAAATCTATATCTTTATTGTCAGATACAAGTATATGTGTAAGAAGATTCTTTTGATATAATTGTTTGATTATTTTGAAAGTTTCTACAAAACAAAGATTGTGTTTCCTAGACCCTTTCTTCTCTTTAATTTCCAAACATAGTTTAATAAGTTCATTACTTTTGCTGGTGATCATAAATTCCTCTAAATACTACAAAAAGTTAAAACAAGTATTAAAAAATACTTGTCTTAAATTAAATATTAGTTTTTTGCAATTGCTTTTTTAGCAGTAGCAACAAGGCTAGCAAAAGCCTTTTCGTCAGAAAGAGCAAGATCAGCAAGAACCTTTCTGTTCAAGTCAATTTTTGCAACTTTAAGTCCGTGCATAAATTGGCTATAAGACATATCATTTTGTCTACATCCTGCGTTAATTCTAGCGATCCAAAGTTGTCTGAAATCTCTCTTTTTAAGTCTTCTTCCAACATAAGCATATTGACCAGCTTTCATAACAGCTTGTCTAGCAACTCTATAAAGTTTGCTTCTAGCACCCCAATAACCTTTTGCAGATTTTAGGATTTTTCTTCTTTTCTTTAATGCATTTACACTTCTCTTAATTCTCATAGTTAATTCCTCCTAATTGGGCTTTACGCAGAAAGCAACTCCTTAATATTTCTCTCATCAGCTTTTGATACGTATCCTGCTTTTCTAAGATGTCTTTTTCTATCTGGTGACTTCTTAGTAAGGATGTGTCTTCTATTCATTTTGTTTCTTTTGATAAGTCCTGATTTCTTTAATTTAAATCTCTTTTTTGCTCCAGAATGTGTTTTAGCTTTAGGCATAATTTTTCTCCTTATATTGATTTATTTTGTACTCTTGGGTGATAATACCATCACAATTTGTCTACCATTAATTTCAGGCTTTGATGTAAGTTCACTCACATCAGATAGCATCTCATAGAATTTCTCCATAATAGGTAGCCCCATTTGTGGATTCGCAAGTTGTCTTCCGAACATTCTAAGAGAAACTTTCACTTTGTCTCCGTTAAGCAAGAACTTTCTAACATTCTTAGCCTTGAACTGCATATCATTATCAGCAATATTCATACTAAGTTGCATTCCCTTAACTTCCGAAACTTTCTGTTTCTTTTTTGCCTCTTTTTCTTTCTTAAGAGTATCGAATCTATGTTTGCCATAGTCCATAATCTTACAAACAGGCGGAACGGCATTAGGTGACATTAGAACCAAATCCAATCCTTCTTCTTCAGCCTTTTGCATAGCGTCCTTATAAGAAACTACGCCAAGAGCCTCTCCTTGACTTCCAATAAGTCTAACTTGTTGTGCTCTTATTTGCTCATTAATAAGTAACTCTTTAATAGTGGTGTACCCCCAAATAATATTTATAGATTAAAAAAAGTGAGTAATCTTATTACCCACTCCTCGCAAAAATAAATAATAAATTATCTATTAATGACCACGCCAAAACGGAATTCGACGGGTGAGAAGTGGAAACTTCTTCTTTAAACTACGAGATAATTATATCTATTATTTATTCATTTGTCAATACATTTTGATAACTTTTATAATTATATATATAATTACTTGTTTTTATAAAATTATCAATATATATTTAATTTTATTTAATAAACTTCAATATATCAATTATTGATCCAACATCCAATCAATATATAATCCAAAGCCTTTGGTTGCGTCATTGACAAAGACGTGTGTCACCGCCCCAATAATTTTGCCATCTTGAATTATTGGACTCCCACTCATACCCTGAACTATACCACCAGTTCTTTCAATCAAATCTTTGTCAGTAACCCTAATTACCATACTTTTCTGGTCGGACGATGATTGAAAATTGGTCTTGATTATTTCTATATCAAATTCCTCTATGGTATCATCATCAATACAAGATAGAATCGTGGCTTTGCCAGGTTTTGCAGATAGCCTACCACCTATTGGCATTGATAATTTTCCCTCTGTTATTTCTTCAACATCAGACACATAACCAAAGACGCCATATTCGCAATTTTTATCAACAGAGCCAATTACATCTTCTCTATTGAATGTACCCATCAATTCTCCCGCTCTTCCCGAATAACCTTTCTTAACTCCGATAATTTTGCTTTTGAATATATTTCCCCCTCTCACTTCTATACATTCGTTTGTTTCGCTATCGTTTATAGAATGACCAAGAGAACCAAACCTACCTGTTGTCGCATTGATGAAAGTAAGTGTACCAATACCCACAGCATCTTCCTTAACCCAAAGTCCAAGTTTATATGTATTTGTTAGTTTATCTAGCGCAGGAAGAATACCAATTTCCATAATACTTCCAAGTCTATTAACCCTCAACTTCAACTCACCACCAGTATAATGATTGAGTATATCGTTGATATCAGACACGCAATCTATTTCCTTATCATTAATATGAGTTATGATATCTCCCGTTTGAAGTCCACTATTTTCAAATGGTCTTTCAATTCCATTATTAGACAATATATAATTACCACCAATCAAAATTATACCCTTAGATTGAAGAGAAAAGCCAAGAGAATTACCACCTGCAAAATACCTATCGGGTTCTACAACATTAACCCTAAGCCTTTTTATCCTAAACAAATCAAACAATTTGTAATCAATTATATATTGGTCAAATTCCTCATTTTCAAGTGCAGAAACAGAAGAGACTTTGGTGCTAAGAACAAAATTCTCATCTAACATTTCTTGAAGTTCATCTTTTGTTACTATCATATTTTGCTCTAAGGTTAAAAGATAATCATAGGGAAAAAATACAGATATTGTAATGAATAACATTATTATTAAAACAATAAGAAACCTTTTCCTTTTATACATAAAATACCCCTAAGGCAAAATCACCTTAGGAGTATTTTGTTTAAATTAATTAATATTATACTACAACCAAATTGGCAATTCTTGTAAGAAAGAATGCCAACGAAAGATTATACGCTTGATTATTTTGAAATAAATAGTTTGAAAGCATTTGATTCATCAATGATTTCTTTTGCGTGATTTATTGAAGTCTCATTCTTACTACCCAGCATTCTTGCAATTTCAATACATTTTTCATCAGCAGTTAACCTTGAAACAGACGTCTTTGTAGAAACATCATCTTCAGTTTTTTCAATCTTGAAATTTACATCTCCAAAACTAGCAATCTGAGCAAGGTGTGTTATACAAATAACTTGGGAGTTTCGGGAAATTTTGCAAATCTTTTGTCCTACGATTTTTCCAACCTCTCCACCAATACCAGTATCAATCTCATCAAAGATACAAGTTTTATTTCCGTCTGCATTTTGCAAAGTTTTGAATGCAAGCATAAATCTACTCATTTCACCACCAGAAATAATCTTACTAAGCGGTCTTGGAGCAACACCAAGATTGGCACTAAACAAAAACTCAATGTTGTCAGCACCATTTTCATTAACAACCGATTCAATATTATCAAGACTTAGGTCATTTATAAATCCAACCTCAAAATTAGCACTATTCATTCCAAGTTGTTGCAATTCTATAATTAGACGTTCGCGTAATTTAATAATTTCTGCCTTTCTTATTTCTCTCAATCTAGAGCAAGAATCAAATATTTGTCTTAATACATTATTTTTATTAAGTTTTAGTCTCTCCAATTCGGCATCAGCATTATTTAGTTTCTCAAACTTCCGACCTATATCTTGCCTATACTCAAGAATTCCAGCAATAGTTGCACCATACTTTCTTTCCAAATCACGAATAAGCATCAGTCTATCTTGACACATCTCAAGTTCTTCTTCGTCAAAAGTAATATTATCCCTCTTACTTGAAATTTCGGATAAAATATCTTGGACTTCATATCTTATTGAGTATAACCTATCTTTCAAAGATGTAATTTCACTATCAAAGTTTTCTATCGACGAAAGATGATTAATAGAGGTTTTTATCATATTCTCAACACTATAATCATTATCAATTGCACTAGTAGCATAATCAAGTGCAGAATATATTTTCTCACTATTTTGCATAGTTGAGATTTTATTTTTCAAATCCTCTTCTTCACCATCAACAAGATTTGCCTCATCAATTTCTTTGATTTGAAATTCAAGCAATTGAAGATTGTTTATTCTATCACTATCAAGTCCGCCTAATTCTTTAATTGATGTATTGATTAGACTTAATTCAGAAAGAAGTTTGTGCAGTTCCTTCTTCTCGTCACTCAAATTATCTTCAATCAATTCATCAAGCAAACGAATATGGTTATTGCTATCAAGCAACGCTTGACTATCGTTTTGTCCAAAAATATCTATAATAACAGCGGATAGCTTTCTAATTATATTTAGAGTTACCATCTCGCCATTAAGACGACATTCATTTTTGCCATTAATATTAAATTGTCTAGAAATCAAAATCTGACCATCATTTTCAAGCCCAACAGAATTCAATATCTCAGTCACCTGAACATCGTCCGTACTCACCGAGAACATTCCCTCAACCCTTGCAGATTCTTGACCTGCTTTGATTAGGGTTTTGTCCGCACGTATACCAGTAAGAAAAAGTAATGCATCAACAATCAACGATTTTCCTGCACCAGTCTCACCAGTAAGCACATTGAACCCCTCATCAAATTCAATATGACTTTTTTCAATTAATGCTAAATTTGAAATCTTAATACTAACTAACATAATATCCTTAAAAGCAAATATATTATTATCTTCTGAAAGTATTTTACCAAATAATAAAATAAAAAACAAGTCAAAAAAAAATACAATCTAAAATTGTATTTTTAAAAAATTAACAAATTAATTAAGTAGCGAATTCAATTTGTCTCTTACAAAGAATGAATCTTCCTCATTAGATGTAATAACTAGTACTGTATCATCCCCATATGTACAACCTAGTATTTGAGACAACGACAACTGGTCAATTAGCCCACTTACCATACCTGCAGTTCCTTTGATAACCTTAACAATTGTAAGATTAGATGCAGACTTTACAGATATAACGCACTCTTTGAAAATGTTAAGACATTTATTTGATAAAGCCTGGATTGATGAATTTGCAACAGTGTATTTGTACTTTTTACTATCAGACAAGATTTTAATTAACCCCAATTCCTTAATATCTCTACTGATTGTTGCTTGTGTTACATCAAAGTTAGCATCTCTTAATGCTGCGACTAATTCTTCTTGAGTTTCAATCTCCTGTAATGAAATCAGTTCAAGTATTTTTGATTGCCTTGAATTACGAGCCATATTTCCACCTCAAAACTGTAATTAATTTGTTTTGTAGTAACCGTCCACCACGGCTACTACAAACACACCCTAATGAATTAGGAGACTACAAATAAGTAGTCGATTAGTATTTATTGAACTTTGAATATTCCCCATAAACATCAAAGAAATAAATAACTAAATTATCACTTCCAATGTGATTGCTATAATTATACAACAACTTTTATCTTTATGCAAGGGGTTTTTGAATATTTATTCATAAATTTTTTCATAAAAATTCATCATTGTGCATATCAAATTTTCAAAATGTATAAATATGCATAAAAATGCATAATCGCTAAATTAAGCCATTTTTTAAGACATTCCCCCTACTTTTGGAATCAAAAAACCAGTTTTATGCATAATTTTTGCATAAATATCAACCACCAACCATTCTAAAAGAAAAAATTTATTTATGATATTTCAAATCAAAATTTGAAATAAATTTATAGTTGTGAATATCAAATTCAAATAAATTAAATAAAAATTGCCATCACACAAAAAAAGTCTACAAAAATGTAGACTTATAATTTATATTACATATTTTTGAATTTTGTAACCAAATCATCAATTGCAACTTCAACTTTTTCAAGTGTTGATCTTTTTATAAACTCAACAACTCCATCTTTGGCTCCCCTTCCAACAATTACAATATAAGGAACACCAATCAATTCTGCATCATTAAGTTTTACACCAAAGCTTTCATTTCTATCATCAAGCAAAATTTCATCTTTTGAATCAATTAGTTTTTCGTATAGATCATTTGCCACAGACTTCTGCAACTCGTCTTTATTGTTTGCAACAACAATTTCAATCTTGTATGGAGCAACTATCTCTGGCCATACAATTCCTTTCTCATCGCAATTCTGTTCAACCAAAGCACTAAACGTTCTACTTACACCAATACCATAGCAACCCATAATCATATATTGTTCTTTGCCATTCTCATCAAGGTATTTACATTCAAGAGCTTTTGAGTATCTAGTTCCCAATTTAAAGATATGACCAACCTCAATTCCTCTTACAGTTCTTACAATACCACCACATCGAGGACACTTATCTCCAGCCCTCATCTTCTTGATGTCTGCAAAATAATTAATGTTCAAATCTTCCAAATTAGCATTTACATAATGATAATCTTGCTTATTTGCACCTATCACAAAGTTAACCATATTTTTTACATCATTATCTGCAACAACAATACAGTCCTTTAAGTTCAACGCACCTACGAATCCTGCAACAGAACCAATAGAGATAATTTGCTCTGGAGTTGCCATTTCCATCGAAATAGCACCAAGATTATTTTGAAGTTTAACTTCTTCAACATCTCTATCTCCACGAACCAAAGCAACTGCAACACCTTTGTCTGTAGAATAAACAACCGCTTTCAGAAAATTATCCTTAGATACTTGAAGAAATTCTGTCAACTCTTCAATAGTCTTTGTATTTGGGGTATGTACAAGTTCTTTTTCCTTTCTTTCAACCGAAGAATTATCTACTTGCTCAAATACACATTCTGCCTTCTCAGTATTAGCACCATAACCACAATCACATACTATAATTTCATCTTCACCGATATCTGCCTTGACCATAAACTCAATAGAACCAGCACCACCCATCACACCATTGTCAGCCTCAACTGGAACAAAATCAAGACCAAGTCTTGTAAAGATATTTGTATAAGCATCTTTCATTTTCCCAAAAGACTTATCTAGGTTCTCAACAGATGTATCATAGGAATAAGCGTCTTTCATAATGAACTCTTTTGCTCTTTGAAGACCAAACCTTGCTCTTATTTCGTCTCTATACTTATTTTGAATTTGATACAAAGTAATAGGCAATTGTTTATAACTATTAATACTCTCTTTTACAAGAAATGTGAAAGGTTCTTCGTGAGTAGGACCCAAGCAATAGTCTTTACCAGTGCTATCCTGCAATTTGTACATTGTATTACCAAAAGTCTGAATTCTATTGGCATATATTTCCTGAGGAAGAAGAATTGGCATTTGTAATTCTATTGCACCCTTAGCATTCATTTCTTCTCTAATAATATTCTTTATCTTCTCAAGAACCTTAAGTCCCATAGGAAGATATGTAAAAATACCATTACCTAGTTGTTTGATATATCCAGCTCTTACAAGTAACTTATGACTATTAATTTCTGCATTGGCAGGATCTTCTCTAAATGTTTTAAAAAACATATTTGATAATTTCATAATTTTCTCCTAATCAAAATCCTCTTCTTTATAAGAATCGATTTCCTTTTTTATAACGTTAACTTTTCCCTTTACTTCATTCAACTCTTTCAAACACTCTTTTGCAATCTTTGTGCCTTTTTCATACAAAGCAACACCTTCATCAAGACCCAAATCAGCATTTTCTAATTTTATACATATTTCATCTATTTCTTTTAGTTTTTCCTCTAAACTCATAATAACCTCATTTTACAATAGCAGAAACTACACCATCTACCATTGATATATTTATATCATCTCCCGACTTTATATCTGAGATAGTCTTAATTACTTTTCCATTCTTAATAACCTTTGAATAACCCATATTTAGAATCTTAGACGGATTATACGCCTCTATTTTTGTTATTAGATTATTAATAATAGATTCTTTAGATACAAGCAATGTATTAACTTTATCAAGAGCCATAATTTTTGAATTAATTTGAGATTCTGCAACTGTAATATTATTTAAAACACATACACCAATTCGATTCATACAAGATAAAATGTTTTTAAAGCAATCATTAATATTCGATTCTACAATACTTTGCATAAACCTAATTGACGAATATATATTTTCAACCTCCAACGACTTGTCCCAAGCAACAAGTTCAGCAGCCGCAGACGGCGTCGGCGCACGCAAATCAGAAACAAAATCAATAATTGTAAAATCGGTTTCGTGACCAACCGCAGAGACAAGCGGTTTTTTGCAATTATAAACTGCATTGGCAACAATCTCAGTATTGAACGGTTCCAGGTCTTCCATACTACCACCGCCTCTTGCAACAATTACAACATCAACATTGTCATAATTAGAGAAAAAATCAATACCTGTCGCAATCTCTCTTTCGGCACCCAATCCTTGAACCTTAACAGGATACAAGACAATATCAATAGAATCATTTCGCCTATGTGTCACATCAATAATATCTCGTATAACTGCACCAGTTTCACTAGACACAACACCAATTCGCTTAACCTTCTGAGGAATTGGCTTTTTTCTGTCTACATCAAAATATCCACGATTTTCAAGTTCTGCCTTTAATTTTAAAAATTTCTCATACAAAAGCCCCTTACCATAAGGAACAATTGAATACGCATTGAAAGAAAGTTTACCGCCTTTTGCGTAATAATTCATACTTCCAGACACAAGCACCATATCTCCAACATTTGGAGCCTCATATCTATTAGCACCGAATAATACACAAGAAAGCATTCCAAACTCATCTTTTAAATTAAAATAAGCATTGCCTCCAGATATACTATAACTACTCACTTCTCCAAATACAGAAATATTTTGAAGCATAACTTCGGCATCAAATATACCTTTGATATAACTATTAAGTTGTGAAACGGAGATATAATTATCTCTCATCTTTCAAAACATTTGCTAGAACTCCATTTACAAAACTAAAACTTTTGTCAGTTGAATATTTTTTGGACAACTCAACCGCCTCATTTATAACAACTGGCGGATTTTCATTCATAAACTTCAATTCGTAAACAGCAACCATAAGTATTGCCAAATCAACTTTGTATAGTCTATCTATTTCATATCCTACAATATTACGTTTGATAATTTCTTGAATATCATCAAACTTTTCATTTATCCCGCCAATTAAACTGTTTGCAAATTCCTTGTCAGAATCATCAAGAACTAATTCTTCATCTTGAAATGCAAAATCAACATCTGGTTCGTGAAAAAATCTTTCAAAAACCAATCTAAAGGCATACTCTCTACTTTTTTTCCTACTCATAAAACACTCCTAAATCTATTGCAAAAAACCCTTGAGGTTACAAGGGTCATTTTAAATAGGTTCATCTTTTGGAAATTCCACTCCCAAAACGTGAACGTTAATTTTGCTAATCTTAATGTCAATCATTCCAGACAAACTATTCTTAATATTCTCTTGTACTCTAAAAGCAACTTCTGTTACATTATATCCAAAACAAACATTTATGTATACATCTACATTCATTGCATTTTTAACATATGAAACTTTTACACCATCATAATAATTGTTACTAAACCATCTTTTTAATGCAGAACCAAATTTAGTCACAATACTACTAACACCGGCAATTTCTTTTGTGGCAAGGTTAATAACAGACAAAACGATATCACTACCATAAGTTACGCTACCTTTTGTTTGTTTCTTTATGTTCCCTTTGTTTTCAAACATCATAACATCAATACCTTTTATTAATAATTAAATAATCGAATACAATTAAAATTCGCATTACTTATATTAATATAACACAACCGATGAAATTTTGCAATTAGTTAAAATATAATAAATCACTATTTTATAATATATTTTTTATAAAAATGATTACTATTTTTGCTCATTTATTCAAAAACAAGGAAAAATTTTAAACCTCAATAATCTTAATATTATCAATAGAATAGTCTGAATTATTTAATACAACATCAACTATTTGAGCAACTTCTGCACTTGTAAGTCCAGACGTTTCTACCATAACACTAATATTACCACTACTAGCAGATACGGCAACATCAGTAAATCCTTTTGCCATAATCAAATTTTCGATAGTCATTACCATTTCCATCTTGGTAATTAATTCAAGCCTTTCAGCCTCAGCATTAGCTTTTGCCTCAGCGGAAGTTGCCTCGCTAGCAATAATTGCATCTAGATACAAAATCTCTTGATTTCTAGTATCTGATCTATCTGTTCTATAATTACTGAAGAAATTGGCGGTACTTGAAACATTCGCACTAGCTTCTTGAGAAACTTTACTATTAATTAATATATTAACACCGCCAGTAACCAACAGAAGCATACAGAAACAACTAAGAATAATAATTTTTTTAGCTTTTGATGATAATTTTTTTCTAGTTTTAACTTTCTTTTCTTTTACAATCTTTTCTTTCATATCAAATCTCCTTTATATTCCTTTCAATACACTAACTTTTTCTGTTGAAATATCGAGCAAAGTAGAAACAGCATTCAAAATATCTAATTTTACACCTATATCACTTGCACCACTAGAAACAACAATCACCCCCTTTACTTTCGGCAAATTTTCAGTTAATACAAGTGCATTAGAATTGCCATCAATATTAATAATAATTGGACTAGATGAATTCGATGTTGTTGTAGTTCCACTAGCATTCGAACTAACCTTTTTATCTACATCTTCAGCATATACAAGCTCAGGACTACCATCAACCGAAATCATTACACTTATGTTACCTGCACCCTTTATACTTGACAAAACACTGGTAAGTTTATTTTCCAATTGCTGACAGTACTCAAGGGTTGTCCTATAATATGTATTTGAAGACACAACTTCAACATTTTCTTGTTCTTTTGCCCCAATAGCGATAACAAATATCCCACATAAAATCGCTATTCCGACAAGAAAAACAATTTTAAAATTCTTCTTACTGATTAATTTTAAAATATTGAATTTGCTTTCTTTTTTTCTATTATCATTATCGCAGGCTACCACATTATTAACCATAAACAACAATCCTTTCCAAGTCTACATTAGTTAATTTATTTATTTCTACTGCTATGACTTCATATGTATTTATATTCTGATTATTTTGAAGTAGAACCAAATTTGTAATATCAACGTAAATATTTTCTATTTGATATTCATCATTATCAATTTTACTATCAATTTCGACAACAACACCATCAAATCCCTTCGATTTTAAATGTTCATTAATCTTAATAATAAAGCTTTCATCTCTGGCAGAATTAATACTATCAATCAATTTCCCGTCTACAAAATCACTACCTTCAAAAATATTCATATCAATATGCAAAATTGGCGATATCAAAACAAACATTGCAAACAACCCAAATAAACTTCTACAAAGAGAATTAATTTTTCCATTAGGAAAAATCATATCAAAAAGAATACCCAAAAACACAATACCAACAACACTTAATAACCAATTCAAAACAAAACACCTCTAAAAGATATTTGCCGTACACATAATTAATGAAATTGTTATAACATACATAAAAGCCACACCTAAAATAAGAACAATTGGATAAATCAATATTTTTGAACAATTAGACAGAAACGAACTCATTTTTGAACTACCAGACATTTCAAGAACTCCAGAAACCAACTGCAATCCCAACTTCAAAACTAAAATAGAAACAATAGGAGAAATTATACTAAAAAATAATATTAATACACCAACTAATCCTATAGAATTTTTTACAAGTACAGAACCCAAAACAAGAAAATCCATACCATCAGATAAATATGAACCAATTATCGGGATATAACTTTTGACAGCAAATTTAGTTGCTTTTATACTCACACTGTCAAATTTTCCTGCACTAATTCCCTGAATAGACAAAAAACCCGTAAACAAAGTGAAAACAATACCAACAATCCACTTAAAAGAACTTGTTACAAATCCTTGAATTTTATCAAGTTTTATAGTATTTGTTAGATTACCAATTATCGTGAAAAGAAACATTGCAATAAACATTGGATACAGTAACTTTTCAAACACAAAACTAACAATAGTAGTAAGTACTGCAACCAAGGGATTATATATCGAAATTGTAGTAAAAGATCCAATTGATGCAAGAAGAGTAATTAGTATAGGAAAAATAATTTGCATTTGCTTCAAAATTAACTCAAGTGTATTGCTCGTAACAAGTAAAACATCTTTGAAAACAAACAATACAGAAAGAATCATAACCGACAAACAACTATAATGAACAATGTCACTTGATGATTCTCCTGATTTAAATTCAGAGAGCAAATTTGATAATATTCCAATTGCTAATATTGTAAACAAAAAAGGCAAAAATTCCTTAATGTCAACAATTAATAATGAAAATATAGATGAAAACAATGAACCATAATCATTGAAGTATTGACCAGATAAAATATTTTTTAATTTATCCAAAACCCCATTTCTAAACAAATTAAAATCATCAAGTTCAGAAACTATATCATTTAACCCACTAAAATCAATTCCTGAAATTATATTTTCAATATTATGATTTAATTCTTTATAAATGGCCTCCGAATCTTGATTTTCAGCATAAACAATAGTTGAAGACAACATCAGTACAAATACTAAAACAAACAAAATACTGATATAGAACAACTTATTTCTTTTATATAAAGTAAATTTTTTAAATTTCATTTAACCAAATCCAAAACCATATTAAATAAATTATTTATTATTGGTAAACTTATTATAAAAATCATAAGCTTTCCAGCCAATATTACCTTATCAGCTATTGAAGAATTACCACTATCACGACAAACATTAGCAGAAAATTCTACAAGATAGCCAATACCAATAATCTTTAGCATTGTCAAAAACAAATCATAACTTATTCCCGTTTTTTCAATAACATTCTCAAAAAAAGAAAATACAGTAGTTAAAGAGTTAAGCATACAAAGTATAATAATAATACTTCCAACAATAACACAAAGAAGAGAGTATTCAGGTTTGATAGACTTTAGAAACATAGCAATTATAGATACAACAATACCAATAATCAGAACTTTAATCAACTCCATAATTCACCCTAATAAATTGAAAATAAAGTTTTAACAGTTGTAAACAAATCACTAATCATTCCCAAAACACTGAATAGTACAAGAACAATGCCAGCAAGAGTTACAAAAGTAGATATTTCTTCTTTGCCTGAAATTTTCAATATTTGATTTATAACAGATGTCAATATTCCAATTCCTGCTATCTTAAAAATAATATCAATATCCATATTTACCCCTATTAAATTAACATAACGCACAAGGCAAGACCTAAACCCAAAATCAATTTAAAATACACAACCCCGTTTTTATGTAAACTATCACAACTTTCTTGTTTCATATCTTCAAACGTATTAAGATAGAAATCAATATTATTTCGTTCCCAAGAAACATCTCCCTTTCCAAGACTATCAAAAAATTCATTAACATACTCAATATCGGACTTTTTAAAATAAAAGACATTACGATTTTCGTCAAAGACTAGATTTCTTGTAAAAATTGAAATATTTTTTGATGTTTCACTTAATAATGTTTTTATATCTTTTTTATTGAATGAAATATTGTTTTTTAAATATTTAGATATATAAACCATATCTTTGTACAACAAAAATCTTATATAATATAAAAACCATACACAAATAGCAACGCAAATAAAGAACAAAAATAAAAGAAACAAAAGAAATATTTTCATCAAACACCTATAAATTGTAAGTTTTGATTATAAACGCCAGCAATATGACATACACCACCTTCATTACTTAGAAAAACGAACCTTTCAAACAGCTTTTTTGAAAGTATTTCTTTGAATCCAGTTTTATTCTTTAAGTCAGCCACTGAACTAGCGTGAATACTTGCAAATACTACAACACCTGAAGTAAGTGCATTTTCTATATCTTCAATATCTTTTTCTATATTTATTTCGTCGGTTATAATGATATCTGGTTTCATACTCCTAATACCATTATTAAAAGCAAACTTTTTGCTACAATTTGAATACACATCAACATTATCAAACTTGATAATAGATTCTTTATTATAAATAGATGTAAGTTCTTGCCTCTCGTCAACAACAAGTATATTGTATAATTTATCATCTTTAGATAATTGATAAATTATATCTCTTAAGTATGTAGTTTTACCAACACCAGGAGGAGATGCAATTAATGTACTCTTAAATCCCCCATTAGCATATATGTATGAAAACAAATCCAAACTACAATTTTTTATATAGTGCGGAAATCTAAAATTCAAAGAAGAAATATTTTTTATTGTTTTCAAAACACCATCAACAGAAACCACTTCACCACAAACACCAACACGCACACCACCTAAGTAAGATATATACCCATCAATCAATTGATCATTTATCGAATAAAGAGAATTATTAGATAATTTCTGAACAATGCTTGAAAGCACACCCTTTCCTAATATCAATGCATTTTCATTGGATTCAAGAAGAGAATCTTCTCCTAGAAAATATCGCTTACCAAGGCAATCTACAACTATGGGACTATCATTTCGCAACCTCAATTCACAAATTTTATTATATGAAATCGAGTCCAAGGCATTGGCAATTTTTGCAGGCAAAATTTCATCTAACATAAACTTCTCCAAATATTACTTTTTATGATAATATTAATTGAGTTTTGTAATTAAGACTATAAAAAAAAGAATGTGAAAATTTAATTTACACATTCTATAAAATACAACAAAAATAAACACAATATTTTAATTATTTGAAAAATAGATTGATTTTAATAACTTAGCATCTCTAGCCATAAATTCTTTCGATTCACAAATAACGGAACTCTGCATATCATACTTTTTCAATACTTCAGCTAATGGCTCAAAGTTTGGCCCATATATTTGATCTTCAAGCGTTAAATGTTTAACCTCACCCTTGGCTGAAAATTCAATTTTACTAAAATGGATATGACAAATCTTTGTCCTTTCCTCACCAATAACTTCGATACTTCTATTGATTATTTTTTCATAATCCTCTTTTGTCTTTAATGTACCCTGAGTTAAAGCGTTAATATGACCAAAGTCAAATGTTGGAATAAACCTATCGTATATTGTACAAAAATCCAAAATCTCCTCATATGTACCAATTTGAGCAGACTTACCCATAGTCTCCAAACAAATGTACATATCTGTATAGCCATTCTCTATAATTTTATCTTTTAGAATTTTAAGTCTCTTTTTGCATAAAGCAACAGCTTCTTCTCTTGTAGCCTTACCTTGAGATGCAGG
The DNA here is from genome assembly GCA_017453125.1 of Clostridia bacterium. Classification (GTDB taxonomy): domain Bacteria; phylum Bacillota; class Clostridia; order Christensenellales; family UBA1242; genus UBA11490. Next base: position 11,882 of record JAFTKS010000013.1, on the reverse strand, counting down.
ATGAACTACCAATCTATTTCCACCCAACAACCTCAATTTTCTCAATGACTCAAGTACATACCCATAACTTTTTTCTGCCATTTCATCGGTAGGAGTTGCAAAGTTAATATAATAAGGTGCGTGAACAGATACCTCAATACCATATTTTTTCATCTCCTCGCCAATTGCAACAGCAGTATCATCTGGAAGAGTAAAACCTTTTCCAAAAGAGTATTCATACAAATCCAAATTATTTTCTTTCAACCATTTTGGCGCTTCGATTGTTCTTTTATGCCCCTCATCATAAAAAGTCTTACAATTACCAGCAGGTCCAAATCTTACCATAATTATTCCTCCTCATATAGAAATGCAGATAACGATAAATAATCTACATTTTCTTTAGCTAGTCCAACTAATTTACTTGCATAAACAATAAAAGTCGGTGTATTAAATCTTGAAAATGAGAATTTTTTACCATTAATTAAATCTTCAAATTGTTCTTTGTTAATATTACAAACAGGAACATTTGAAAACGCTTGTGTCGGAGAAATTAAGAAATTAGACAAAGAATCACTACAAAGAATAGATTCTAATTCAGTAGAAGAATCCTTGGAAAACTCACCCGTTTCTACCCTTTCAAGAAAAATCATACAACCAACAACTCCTAAACTTGTAGCCATATCTCTTGCAATCGAACGAATATATGTCCCCGAACTGCAAGTAATCTCAAATTTAAATTGAGTTACGGACACCTGTTCGAGAAGTTTAATATCATAAATTTGCACATCTTTGGGCTTTAATTCAAACTCAATACCTTGTCTAGCAAGAGTATATGCCCTCTTCCCATTAACATTTTTAGCACTAAAGTTAGGAGGAACTTGACTTACATTACCAACACAATTAGGAATTATATTTAATACATCTCGACTAGTTATCACCTTATCGGTTTTTTGAATAATAGAACCAGTCGCATCAAGTGAATCTGTTGTATAACTAAAATCAAATATAGCAATATATTTTTTAGTTTTGTTCAAAGAAAAATCAAAAAGTCTCGTTGCCTTACCAATTGCAATAGGCAAAACACCACACGCCATAGGGTCAAGAGTACCCATATGTCCAATTTTGTCAATATGAAATTTCTTCTTCAACTTCTGAACAACAGCACTACTTGTCATATCAGATGGCTTGTATACATTTAGAAATCCTAACATATATCTCCTTAAATAAAAATAGTAACCACAAAAGTTACTATTTTTTATTATCATTTTCTGTCTTGATTGATTTTATTAATAGTTTCTTCTATCTTTTGTCCATAATCATAACTATCATCTAAAAAGAATGTAAGGAATGGAACTTTTCTCAAATCAACCATTCTTGCAAGTTCTCTTCTAATAAACCCCGCCGAATGCTTAATAGCATTCAATACTTCTTCTCGAGTTTCTTCTTCAAAAATTGATAAATAGATTTTCGATTGATCCAAATCTGTTGTTGTATCAACTTTTGTTACAGTTATAAGTCCCTTGATAGCAGGATTCTTTAGTTCATTTGAAATAATTGCACTAATAGCCTTCTGAATTTCACTATTAACTCTCAAGATTCTTTCGCTCATTTTCCATTCTCCTAAATTTGTTTCATTTCATAAGCCTCTATAATATCGCCAACTTCAATATCATTAAAGCCCTTCAACTTAATACCACACTCATAACCCATCTTAACAGTCTTAACTTGATCTTTTTGATGTTGTAGAGTATCAATTGGAGTATCAATAATTACATTACCATTTCTTAGTAGTCTAACTTTGCTATCTCTATTGATAACACCATCAAGAACATAAGAACCAGCAATATGACCAATACTACTAATTTTAAATATTTGACGCACTTCAGCGTGACCAACAATAACTTCCTCAAACTTAGGTGCTTGCATTCCATTGATTTTGTTTGTAATATCATCAACTGCATCATAGATTACTTTATAAAGACCGATTTCAATCTTTTCTCTCTCAGCAATTTGTTTAGCTTTTGCTTCAGGTTTTACATTAAAACCAATCAAAATAGCTTTACTAGCATTAGCCAAGATAACATCACTTTCATTGATTCCACCAACACCAGAATGGATAACTTGAACTTTTGCCTCATCATTATGAATCTTTTCAAGTGTCATTTTGAGAGCCTCACAAGAACCCTTAACGTCAGCTTTTATAATTAACTTCAACACTTTAACTTCACTATCAGCGGATTGTTGCAAGAAGTCTTCAAGAGTAATACCATTATTTTGTTCAATCTTCTCCATTTGAAGTCTGCTTGTTCTTTCTTCAACAATATTACGAGCCATTTTCTCATCAACAACATAAGCCATATCACCAGCCTCTGGAACTGCATTGAATCCAAGAATAGATACAGGCATACTTGGAGGAGCAACTTTGACACTATTTCCTTTGTAATCAATCATAGCTCTAATTCTACCAGAAGCAATACCACTAACAATAAAGTCACCAACTTTAAGAGTACCATTCTTAATAAGAACAGTTGCCATTATACCTCTGCCTTTATCAACTTTACTTTCAATAATTGTTCCACTTGCATCTTGAGTACTATCAGCCTTAAGTTCAAGCATTTCAGAAACAAGAAGAATAGACTCAAGAAGTTTGTCAATGTTCTGATTTTGTTTAGCAGAAATAGGTACACAAATAACATCTCCGCCCCATTCTTCAGGAAGAACATCATATTCAGTTAATTGTTGCTTAACTCTATCAATATTAGCCTCAGGTTTATCAATTTTATTAATTGCAACAATCATAGGACAATTAGCAGATTTGATATGGTTAATTGCCTCTACAGTTTGTGGCATTATACCATCATCAGCAGCAACAACAAGAACGGCAACGTCTGTTAGTTTTGCACCTCTTGCTCTAATTGCAGTAAATGCAGCGTGTCCAGGAGTATCAATAAATGTAATAGATTGACCATTGCAATCAACGGTATACGCACCGATGTGTTGTGTAATTCCACCAGCCTCGCCTTCAATAACATTAGTATTTCTAATAGCATCAAGAAGAGAAGTCTTACCGTGGTCAACGTGACCCATTACTGTAACAACTGGAGGTCTAACTTCTGTAGAATTAGATTGTTTTTCAAACATTTCAAGAAGTGTTTCTTCATAATTTTTAGAAATTTTTTGTTCAAGAGTAACACCAAATTCTTGAGCAACAAGTTCAGCTGTTGCAAAGTCAATAACACTATTGATATTTGGCATCATACCAAGCATCATAAATTTCTTGATAATATCAACAGCAGGCTTTCCAATTTTCTCAGAAAGAATCTTGACAGTTAGATTTTCTGTATCAATAACAGCCTTTTCAATAACAATCTTTTCAGGAACAACTTGAACCTTTTGCTTTTTAGCCTTGGTTCTTACTCTTCCCATTCTTTCCTCGCCATCGTCCATATAGTTATCATCAATATCTATATAACCCATCTTCATTTTGGTCTTTTTGCTAAGTTCTTTCTTATCAGTATCATAAGTCTTAGTTTTGTTCTTATTACCAAAATTACGCTCAGGCTTTGTTATAATAGTTTCAGCAATTTCAGGTTTAGAATTATTTTTTGGTTTAAACCCATTATTATCTCTTGGAACAAAAGCTTTCTTTTCAAATTGAGGCTTACCATCTTGAGGTTTTTGACGATTATCAGTTTTATTAAATCTATCTTTTGATTGAACTTTATTGAATACAAGACCATCTTTATTTGGCTTTTGATCAAAATTCTTTTTCTGAGGTCTATCAAAAGATTGAGTTGAGCTCTCAGCCTTGGCAACTTTAGAAACATTTGAATCAGAAGTTTTTACAGTAGTCTCAACAGATTGCACAACAGGTTTTGATTGAACAACTTTCTCTTCAACTACTTGTTTAGATGCTTGCTTTTTCAACTCAACTTCTTTATTTTTTAAATTCTTACAAAAAGTTTCCAAAGCAGTTCTAGACTTTGAAATTCTTGCAACAATGCTATTAAGTTCATTTCCGCCCCAGATTGCATTTAATTTTTTTAGATTGTCAAAAGAGACAGATTTTTGTTTAGTATTTTCTTGACTTTTCAATGTTTTACCTCTCTAAAAGATGTTTAGTTATTTTCCATTTGAAATTCATTTGTAATAGCAGTAGCAAGACTAATATCACATATACCTAGAATTTTGCAATTATTTCTTCCAATCAAATCCCCTAATAGAATTTCTGATGGAAGAATTATATATTTTACTTCATTACTGTCACAAAAACGAATAACTTTGTTTACAACTTTTTCGTTTTGTGAAGAACAAATGACTACAAGTTTTGGGACTTTTTTCGTTTCTAAGAGTTTGTCTACACCAAATATAACTTTTCCACTCTTAATAGAAAACCCCAAATAAGTTTTTATTTTATCAATTTTCAAAGAATTGCTCCTTAATTTTTTCATAAACAGAAGGGTCAACATTTTGTTTGTAAGCCTTGTTCAAAATCTTCTGCTTACACAACTTCTCTAAGCAGTCGGAATTATTACAAATATATGCACCACGACCATTTAATTTTCCAGTTTTGTCAAGAACGAAAGTCTCTTCGTTCTTAACAATTCTTACAAGTTCTTTTTTTGGCTTGCTCTCTTTACAAGCAATACACATTCGCAAAGGAACTTTCTTATTCAACATAATATCACCTTAATTCAAATCTCCGAAGGCATCTTCGCCATCAAATAGATTATCAAATGTTTCAGTTTCTTTAGTTTCATCATCTAAATTCAAAGAAGGAACTGCACTCTTTGCCTTAACATCAATCTTCCAACCAGTAAGTTTTGCAGCCAATCTAACATTTTGACCAGATTTACCAATTGCAAGACTCAACTTGTCATCAGGAACAACAGCAAGAGATGTTTTGTCCTCAACATTAGTATGAATATACAAAACAGTAGCAGGACTAAGCGCTCCAACGATATATTCTCCAGCATCTTCAGAATAAGGAATTATATCAATCTTTTCACCACCAAGTTCATTAACAATTTCATTAACTCTCATACCCTTGTTTCCAACACAAGCACCAATGCAATCAAGAGTTTTGTTATGACTATATACAGACATTTTTGTTCTATATCCAGCCTCTCTAACAATGTTCTTAATCACTATTTCGCCAGATGCTATTTCAGGAACTTCAAGCTCAAACAATTTTCTTACGAAACTTGCACTACTTCTTGATAGTTGTACATAAGGAGCATTGAAACCCTCTTTAACAGTTTTTACAACAACCTTGATTCTATCATTAATCTTATATTTCTCACCAGGAATTTGGTCTTTTGCAGCAAGTACACCATCAACTTGAGTAATACCCAAATCAACATAAACATTGTCACCCTCGATTCTTCTTATGATTCCAGTAACAAGTTCATCTTGCTTAGTATTAACCTCGTCCATAACCTTACTTCTCTCAGCCTCTCTAAGTCTTTGCATAACAACTTGTTTAGCTGTTTGTGCAGCAATACGTCCGAAGTTCTTTGGTGTTTCCTCTTGTTGAACAGTGTCTCCAATTTTATAACTCTTCTTTATAAGTCTAGCTTCAGCAAGACTAATTTCTTTGTCGCTATCAAGAACTTCAGCAACAACAGTTTTATACGAATAAATCTTAATAGTGTTTTTCTCAGGATTCAATTTTACGTAAGCACTTTTTGCCTCACCAAAATTCTTCTTATAAGCGGAAGTAAGTGCAGATTCTAATGACTCAATAAAATACTGACTATTAATTCCCTTTTGTTCTTCTAAATCCTTTAATGCTTGAAAAAAATCCTTATTAACCATAATTCCTCCTAAAATTCTATATGAGCACAAATGCTCGCGATCAATTTTCTTTCAATAGTTTGATTGTTCTTATTATATTCAACCGAAATAGTCTTATCATCAAATGCTAATAACGTACCCGTCCATTCTTTGCAACCATTCATAGGTGCGTAAAATTTGATATCTACAACTTGACCAATATGTTTATTAAAGTCATAGTCGGTTTTAAATTGCCTATCAAGACCATAAGATGATACATTAAAATTATAAGGCGCTCCATTTGTTACATCTGCAACATCAAGGGGCTCATCAAGTGCTCTTGAAACTCTCTCACAATCATTTATATTCACACCTTCAGGTTTATCAATTGTAAGAGCAAGAACATATCCAGAAAATTCTTTCTTGTATTCAAGGTCCACAAAAACATAACCCAAATCTTCAACAATAGGCTTTATTATTTTTAATGCTTTATCAACAACTCTTTCAGCCATCACAAAAATCCTTTTACAAAATTTAAGAGTGAACTTGCAAGTCCACTCTAATAATCTAGTTAAACTAATAATATAATATCACATAAAATATCTAAAATCAAGGCTTTATTTAATAATTTATTGAAATTTAATCTAGATTTGTGTTCAATTTTATCACAACTTCGGCTGTAGCCATTGCGTCGTGTACCGCTCTATGAGCATTTTCGAGGGAAACCCCTAGTTTTTTACAAACAGTAGACAACTTAAAATTCTTAAGTCCAGGGACAAAGGCCCTTGCCATATAAAGCACGTCAATTTGCTTATTGTCAAAGATATATCCCTGCTTTTTGCCCCAAATATTTATAAATTTATAGTCAAAATCAATATTATAAGCCATAATTGTAGCCCCATAACAAAATTTATAAAAATCGGGCATAACTTGTTTAATATTTGGCGCATCAACAACCATTTCTTCTGTAATACCAGTCAAGTCTGTAATTTCTTGAGGTATTTCTGAATCGGGTTTAATTAAAGTCTCGAATGTTTCAGTAATTTTTCCCTGATGAATTTTTACTGCACCAATTTCAAGTATTTCGCAACGAGTAGCCTCAAGTCCTGTAGTTTCTATATCAAAAACAACAACATCATTTTCCATCAAATATTTGCCAATTTCTTGCTTTTCTATAAATAAATTATCTTGAAACATTTCTACAAATGGCTCTGGTTTTACAAAAACATAGTTTTCATTAACCGATTGTTTTTCAACTTCAACTTCTTCTGACTCAACATCATCAACCATTTCACAATATGCAATCGACTTTACTTTGAAACTAAGCCTATCATTAAACTCTTCAACATCTCCACCAACAATCACAACCGCACCTTCTTGCAAAGATTGTATTTTGATTAAATCAGCTTTAGTTGGAAAATACACACAATTAATTCTTCCTGTTTTGTCAACAAGTCCAAAACTATAGAAAGTTTTTATAATTGTATTTCCTTCTTTATCTTTTCTCTTACTTTCAAATGACTTTTCTTGTAAAAACTTGATAGTACCAACAGCCTCAACACCTTCTAGTGACGACTTAATTGATGAAATTTGAATTGGATTTCCGTTAACTTCACCAATAAAATTATTAATATTTGCAACCTTATTATATTTTAACGAAGTCTCTTTTGTTTCAGATAAATCCACATTAATCACAGGGATTATATCAACTTCTTCTTTTTCTAAAATGTCCTGACTAATACTCAACTCGAATTGCTCGAAGAAAAAGCCATTTGCATAAGAAATAATTTCTTTTTCAATGCCATTATTGGTTATGTATTCATATTGAAAATGCGTACATTTAATTTTGACAGATATAAAATCTGAAATCGAAACCTCTATCCTATCTTTTGTAAAATCAATTCCGATACTATTAAAGTTGCGAATAATGAAATTAAAAATAACATCTCGTACCAAATCACAATCAATATACGCCCTCTTACATTTAACAACAACATTTACAGAGTCTTGATTAATGTAAGTCTTAATAAGTGAAGTTAGTGTAGCCTTTGCGTCCTCGGGCATTGATTCTTTATATAAGAACTTGAATGTACACTCTAATGTATTCTCATCAAAAATGACACTTACAAGTTTAAAATCCTTGTAAGCGTCGTTTGTTTTTTCGTTAATATAATCTAGTAGTTTCATAAAATTCCCTTTTCATTAGAACAAAAATAGATGTAATAAGTCAATTACTATTACCAGTCCAAACAAAACCATTAGACCAACACTATGAATTTTGGCCTCAATATCTCTAGGAACAGGTTTTTTGAAAATCCATTCAATTAATACAAATACTACTCGTGCCCCATCAAGTGCAGGAATTGGCAAAATATTAAATACAGCCAAGTTAACAGCAAGCAATGGGAAAAGAAGTAATAAATTCTTCATACTTGCTTGAGTTGTTGTAACAATTGTTTGAACAGTTGTTATAGGTCCTCCAACACTCTCAAGACCAATTTGTCCTGTTACCAATTGACCTAGAATTACAAGACATTCCCAAGCCATTTTGAATGTATAAGGAACACATTTTAAAATGGCCTCTCCGAAACGCAATTTTACATACTCAGTCTGGATTCCAAGAACTTTTCCAATAACAATAGGATTTCCATCGTCATCAAGAACTTCATTACCTTCTTCATCAAGTTGATATTGCTGATATTTTTTAACAACAACATCGACAATTTCTCCATCTCTATTAATTGTCAAAACTATTTCTTCGCCAACATCTTTGTCAGCCATTAACCCTACAATTCCACCATTAAGAAATGTTGGTTCAACACCATCTACTTCAAGAATTATATCATTCTTAAATAATAAATTTTTATTCTCGTTAGTTGCAACAACGTCATTAATTTTAACAATTCCTGAACCAACAGACAAAAGTAGAACGAATACAAATATAATCCCCGAAACAAAATTAAATAATGCCCCCGCAATAAGAACAATTATTCTTTTCCAACAAGCATAAGAATTAAAAGTCCCCTCGACTACTTTTCCCTCTTCATCTTCCTCTTCTTCGTCTTCACCTTTGAAAGCACAATATCCACCTAGAGGAATCCATCTAAGGCTAAAAATTTCGCCAGATTTCATTTTTTTTGAAAATATAGCGGGGCCCATTCCAATAGAAAATTCTTCAATTTTGAACTTTAAAATTTTGCCAGCAAGATAATGACCCAATTCGTGAATCATAATCATAAACATAAGTATAAGTACCGCTAGCAAAATATACAAAATAACCATTAATCACTCCATTACAAAATTATAAACATACTAATAACAACAGCAAGCGCATTGAAAATAAGTCCATCAACCCTGTCCATAACACCACCGTGTCCAGGGAAAATAGTACCATAATCTTTGACTCTTGCACTTCTCTTTAGAGCAGAAGCAACAATATCTCCAGCTTGACCAATAATAGAAACTATAGTACCAATAATTATAAAGTACCACCATTGAATGCCAAGAGTAGTCATCATTACTTTAAATACACTATTCAATGTAAATAAATAATATGTCAAAAGTCCACCAAGCATACCAAAAACAAGTCCACCAACAGCACCACTGATAGTTTTGTTAGGACTAATAATAGGACATAATTTTGGTCCCTTCATAGTCGAGCCAACAACATAAGCCATACTGTCTGTAACAATAGTTACAACAAAAGTATAAATCAAGAAAAATAATACAACCAAATTTGAATCTGCAAGAGTAGAACCATCTACAAACGCAAAGTCAAAAAAGTGCGTCATTACAAAGAAACTTGCAAACAAAAGAGCTGGATACACCATAACAAATGACGAATTCATACATTTTGTAAAAGCATATTTCGAATCCGACATTTCAAGAATTTCGTATTTGCTTTTTTCTTTAAAGGTAAGTTTCTTGAAAATTATAGTAACCAAGAAATTAATAACAAACAAAGCAATTAAAATTACAATAAAATATAGTAGGAAATAATGCCAAGGACGCTTTTGGATTAGTCCAATTGACATTGCTATATACAAAATTGCAGGAAAAGATCCAACAAAAATTATACTAGTATACAATTTCTTTCTTTCAAGAACTCTAGTAACTTCAACACAACCCATAACTGCAAGAACGCCTATAAATAGGTCAAAAGCATATGGAGTGTATCTCACAGTAAACAAAAATAACGCCTCAACAAGAAGGATTATTGTGCCAGTAATTAGTCTTTTTTTCATAAAAACCTTCTTTTTAAACTTCCATTATTTCTTTTTCTTTTGCATCGCTATTTTTGTCAATCAATGCAATAGCATCGTCTAAAGATTTTTGAACATCTTTCTCAAGTCTAGCCATTTCGTCTTCGGTAATAGCACTGTCTTTCTTCATCTTCTTGAATACATCAAGAACATCACGTCTAGCATTTCTACATACAACCTTAGCAGACTCAGTCATTTTGCTAACTTCTTTTGCTAACTCTTTTCTTCTTTCTTCAGTAAGTTGAGGGAAAACAAGTCTGATAACCTTTCCGTCATCACTAGGATTAAGACCCAAATTTGCAGCTTCAATAGCCTTAGCTACAGTCTTAAGCATAGACTGATCCCAAAGAGATACAAGTATCATTCTAGCTTCTGGTACAGATATAGTTGCCATTTGATTAATTGGAGTCATAGTTCCGTAATAATCAACAACAATTCTCTCAATAATTTTTGGATTTGCACGTCCAGCTCTAATTTGAAGTAATTCATCTTTGTGATGATCCATAGCTTTCTTCAAATCCTCATTATATTCTTCTAAATACATATCAATTTCTTCTGAGTACATAATTACCATCCTACTTTAAAATTCTACCCTATTTTACTATAAAACTAACCCCTTAGGCAAATAATTTTGTTGTTAAAAATCAAAAAAAATAGTATTTTTTTCAAAACAAATAAAAAAGGTGAGCAAAAGCACTCACCTTCAATTAATTATAAAATTAGTCTTTCTTCATTTGCCCCATAACTTCTTCTGCAAAGTTATCAGATCTCTTTTCTAGACCTTCACCCATTTCATAACGAGTGAATCTTCTAATAGCAATCTTCTCACCAATAGTAAGAACAGCCTCATTAACAATATCTCTGATTGTTTTTGAAGGATCTTTTACGAATGGTTGGTCAAGAAGACAAACTTCTTCGTAGAATTTCTTTACTCTACCTTCAATCATCTTGTCAACGATAGCCTCAGGCTTTCCTTCATTAAGAGCTTGAGCCTTAAGGATCTCTTTCTCGTGATTAAGAACATCAGCAGGAACTTCTGCTTGCTCAACATACAAAGGTTTAGCAGCAGCAATATGAAGAGCGATGTCTTTGCAAAGTGCAACAAAGTTGTCACTACGAGAAACAAAGTCTGTTTCGCAGTTAACTTCTACTAGAACACCAATCTTTCCACCCATATGAATATATGAATATACAAGACCTTCAGCAGCAATTCTATCAGCCTTCTTAGCAGCCTTAGCAATACCTTTCTCTCTTAGCCATTCAGTAGCTTTGTCAAGATCACCATTAGTCTCTGTCAAAGCATTTTTACAGTCCATCATACCAGCGTTAGTTCTTTTTCTTAGTTTTACAATATCTTCAGTTGTAAACATAATTTCGCTCCTTAAAAATAGAATTTTATTTAATTATTCTTGAGTCTCAGTCTCTACTTCTGCAACAACTTCTTCTGTAGCAACTTCACTTGCCTCTTCAGAAGTCTCTTCAGTTACAGGAGCAACGCCTTCTTTAGCCTCGATAACAGCATTTGCCATAGCACCAGCAATCAAAGATACTGCTCTAATAGCGTCATCGTTACCAGGAATAACATAATCAATTGGCTCAGGATCACAGTTTGTATCAAGAAGAGCAACTACAGGAATGCCAAGAGTTTTTGCTTCTTTAACAGCGATATGCTCTTTCTTAGTATCTACTACAAATAGAACATCAGGAAGTTTAGTCATATCCTTGATTCCGCCAAGATTCTTTTCCAATTTGTCTCTCTCAGCCTTTAGACGAATAACTTCTTTCTTTGGAAGAAGATTGAATTCTCCAACTTTCTCCATAGTATTAAGCTTATTAAGTCTCTCAATTCTGCTTCTGATTGTTTTG
>JAFTKS010000012.1 GCA_017453125.1 Clostridia bacterium | reverse complement strand
GATATACTCTCCGCCGTAAGTTAAAGCGGTTTCGTCGGGATATACAAAGCTTTCGCCGATTTCAGGTAAATCTATATCTGAAACAGCAACGCTGTTTATCGCCGTTTTTGCAGGTGGTGCAAATCTAAGATACTTATAATCGGTAATCTTATCGATATCAAAGGTTGTAATGGTGTCTTGATTATAGGTTGTAGGATTTGATCCATCTATATTTTCACTGACGGTTAACGTGTAGCCACCATTGTAGTTACTAATATCAGGTACTTCAGATAACGGATACTGAGAACTTGATACCTCAAGAGCACCATAATTGATGGTAAGGTCGGTGATAGGATAGAAAGTTTCTACGTAAATATCTCCGCCGTTTACTATAATTGCTTCTTCGTCTACCGCATCTCCGTCGTTATCGTAAGAAACAATAGCAAAGGCATTGCCCGTGGATTTAAGATTAACCGTCCCAAGATATCTAGTAAAAGTAATTTCATTATTCGAATATAGACAACTGTCGTTGTTACTTTCAACCTTAAGAGTCCCCATAGGAGCGATTGTAAGCGCACCTACCGAGTAAATACCCATATCGTCGCTTTGCGTTTGCTTTAGGGTGTTTTCGCCACCACCAGTAACGTATAGCGTACCAGTAGAATAAATAAGAGCATACTTTCCGCTTGAATATTCGTAGCCTTTTCCTTGATAAGTGTAGTCTACAAGAACAAGCGTTCCGTCTTCAGTATACCAAGCAAAACCACTCTCATCTTCCGCAGGTTCACCTGTAGTTGCTGTTGTTTCGCCGTTCTTTACATACTGACCCGCATTCAATGCAACAGCACCAACATATATTGTTTCGGCAGGTATTTCTGTGGGGTCAGGGGGATACGCCGCTGCATTTGCCGTCATCGGCGAAATTGCAAAACCGCTAAATAGCATCGCAATAGCAAAAACCGCAAAGCAAATTAAAGTTTTTAATTTTTTCATAAAACCCTCCTTTAAATTTACATATATTCTATATGATATTTTTAGTATAGCATAAACATTTTAGAAATGTTTCATTTTTTCACAATTTTTTCAAAAAATTTTATTAAATAAAAACCTACTAGATTTCTCTAATAGGTTTTTAATTATTTATTATATAACTGTGTATAGTAGTGTAGTCACAATTGTTGTGTTATCAACAAAAACTTCATCAAGTCTTTTTTGAATTGTAGAGCCATCATCTGCAGTAAGAGTAATTGGTGTAGCACATTCACCCTCTAATCCAATCTCACAAATCGGGTTGGTAGTTCTCATCATAGTAAAATATACAATAATCGCTATCGTTTATCATTGCTTGATTTCTTTCCACATAACTAGCACGACCTGATGTGTATTTTGTTTTGTGTTCAACTTCTTCCTCAACACCAAGTAGTGTAACTTTTTCTTTTCTAAAATGACTATAAACTTCTTCCCAATGTGCTCGTTCGCTTTCCAAAGTGCAAGTTTCACTTCTGCAAGTGTAGGCAATTCTTTTTATGTTTGGATATTTTTCTTTTAGTTCAGTAACCACTAAATGACAAAGGTAGTCAAAATCACTTCGGCTACCAAACAAGAATATTAACACATTGTGGTTAACAATCAAATCTTCAATAATTTCTTTTACTCGTTGTTTAAGTTCTTCGGTTATTTCAGTTTTTCTATGACCGAAGAATGAACACACTTTAATATTCATAACAACTCCTCAATTACAGGTTGCCAAATTGTAATTTTATTGACTTTTTAATAGTATCCTGTAATTTTCAAAGTTATTATAACATATTTTTTAATTTTTACCACTCTGTAATTGAGTATTTTTCAAAATAGTTAGAGATAAACTATAAGAAAAGGAGAAATACTATGAAATTACAGAGAGCTGTCGCATTAAGAATTAGCAATTTACTTATAAAACATAATATGACAAGATATGCACTTTGCAAAAAGATAGTTATGCCAGAGCAAACATTAAAAAATATAATTGATGAAAGAAATCAAGATATCAAATTAACAACTATTGCAAAAATTGCAGATGGATTTGGTTTATCAATAGAAGAATTTTTCGCAGATTCGCTTTTTAATAAAAATACATTAGATATAGATCAATAAATATCCACCAGCTTGGCTGGTGGATATTTATTATTTTATATTACGTTTCTTTTGGGATTTTCTCCACATTTTGCTAATAGCTTTTGTTTTGAGTTTTGTTGGTGCCAGGTTGCTAACAAATAATGTTACTTTATTAAAGAACCCAGGAATGTATCTGTTTTTGTGTTTTATGGATTTTTTTATAGATTTTTTTGCAATTACTTCAGGGCTTGTGCTCGACATTTTGCCTTTTAGGCCTTGTGCCTCGATTGCAAGTTTCATATCGTCTGATGTTGCAATTGCTCCTGGTTCTACAATTAGAACCTTGACATTCTGGGATTTGTATTCTTCTCTAAGAGAAATCATAAAGTTCTTTAGCAGACTTTTTGTTGCAGAATAGATTGCCATATAAGGCATAGGGTAGTTTGATGCCATACTTGTAATACAGATTATTCGCATTTCTTGATTTTTGTCACGAGTATCAATCAATGACTTTGTAAGATGTATTGTTCCTTCACAATTGACTTGAATACATTTCAAAATTGTATCCATTTCGGCGTATTCAATACTTCCTTCAGTGATAAATCCTGCATTGTTTATAAGAAAATCAATTGTGTATTTGTCTTCTGCTAATTTATTGAGTAGGTTTAATCTATCTTGATGAGAAGATAGGTCGCACGAAATACAGATAATTTCTTTGCTATCGTCTATTGCTTGCAATTCGGCTTTGAGTTTATTCAATTTTTCGTCACTTGTGCCAGTGAGTATCAAATTATTTTTTCCAATCAGCTCTTTGCAAAAAGCTCGACCAAGTCCGCCTGTAGCACCTGTTATTAAAGTATAATTTTGAGTTGTTTTTTCTTTTTTAATTTTTCTATTTTCCATATTTAAATTATAGTATATTTGAACGTGTTAGTAAAGAAAATTAGTGTTGATGAAATTAGAAAAATTTTTATAAATGTGTTCTATTTATATTGAAATTTTTGTATTTTTTTGTATAATATAAGTATAAAAAATTTAAGGAGAGAAATAATGAACTGGAATCAAATTTGGACTAGTATAAAAGATTTTTTTACCAATAATTTCTGGGATATAGTATTATTTGTTGCCGTATTGTTCATCGGAATGATTGTGGTGAAGATTTTGCTTAATATCGTTAAGAAACTAATGGCAAAAACAAAAATGGAAAAAGTTACTCAAAGCTTTCTTTTTCACATTGTTAAATTCTGTTTGTATTTAATATTTATTTTAATTCTATTAAGTATGATTGGAATTTCTATAACAGGATTGCTAACAACAATTAGTGCTCTTGTTCTTGCTGTAGGTATGGCACTTCAAAACCTTATCACAAACGTTGCAAATGGTATTGTAGTTGTTACAATGCATATGTTCAAGAAAGGGGATTATGTTGCTGTATCTGGCGTTGAAGGAAGTATTGAAGATATCAACTTCTTGTTTACAACTCTTATTACAACAGACAATAAGAAAGTAACTCTACCAAACTCAGATTTTCTTAATAACCCTGTTACTAACTATGGTGCAAAACCTATTAGAAGAGTGGATTTCTCGTTTGAAGTTGCTTATGAGAGCGATGTAGAACTTGTAAAGAAAGTAATCACTGAAGTAATGGAAAGCAATGGAAAGGTTATTATAAATGATCAAAAGAAGGTTTTCTGTAGATTGAAAACTCTTGAAGCAAGTAGTATTAAATTTGCTGCTAATTGTTGGGTAGATGGAGAAGATTATTGGGATGTTTATTATTATGTTATGGAGAATGTGTTTAACGAATTCAAACGTAACAATATCTCAATTCCGTATAATCAACTTGAAATTAGAGAAAGAAAAGACAATGTTACAATGCCTGTAATCAAAGAAAGATTACAATCAAGAGAAGAAAAGGTTAGAGAAGAAAATACCAAAATTGACCTTGAAAATGATAATTTGTTAAAGGTTTTCTCAAGCAAAAACAAAAAGAAAAAAGACAAAAAAACTGATAAATAATTTTTGAAATTATATTTTAGTTAAACAAAAATCCACCAATTTATTGGTGGATTTTTTTGTTTTAAAGTTCATAAATGGGATTGTGTTCTTTGTGGAATTTACTCTTTCTCTGTTTCGTTTTGTGGTTTTAATATTGTTTGAACAGGTTTTGAAAAGTATGAAATTTGGTTATTTGCATTGAAATATTCAGTCATTGTATTATAACAAAGAAGTTCTAATTCTTGTTCTTTTTGTTTCTGAGGAATGTCTTTGCTAATAGTGATTGGTTCAAGTATATTAATTGTTGCAAATGGTTTTTTTCTTCCCAAAATTCTATATAACCAACACGCTTTTCTAAAAGTGATAACTATTGGTACTATTGGTACGTTGTTTTTTATTGAGAATCTAAAAGCACCAGGCATAAATGGACGGATTTTTGGATAATAATCCCACATTGCGCCTTCAGGATATATTAGAATACTTTTTCCATTTTTGAGTGCACCATCTACATCTCTTAGAAAGTTTCGAGTGGTAGAAGGTGTTGGCGCAAGGGGAACTGCTCGTAAGTATCTAACACAATGTCTAATAACAGGCATTTTGAATGGTCGATGATTAGAAATAAAATATGGGTGCTTGAAAAGTATTGCGTGTGTAGTTGTTGCAAAAGTATCAAAAGGCAAAACGTGATTTGAAATAAATACTGCATTTTTTACTTTTCTTAGATTTTTTCTACCTTTTACTCTTACTCCATAACAAAGCCAAGTAATTGGAAAGAATATCAAAAATGTTAAAGTATAGCAAAAGAAATATAATATGTTATAAAAAAATCCCTTTTTAACAAATTTGTATTTTTCGTCAATTTTTACTTTGCAAATTTCTGGTTCCGGCGATAAATGTGTATTTGTAGGGCAAATAACATTGTCATCAACTAAATCCATATTTACTCCTTTTATAAAATTTCAGATTGATTTAAAATTAATATTATTATATCACATAATTAGATAGTAAGTAATGTTTTTTCAATAATCAATTATTATTTTGTGAAAATTAAGGTCTATAAAATACAAAAACATCTTGAGTCCAGGTTTTATATAAGTTATAAACAAAACACAATTGAAAAGGGAAAAATTATATATTTCGTTTTTAAAATAACAATAAATTATTATAATTAAAAGTTAAAACATTCAAATAAATTAACAACTCGATATAACAATAAATATCCCCCAGTTGAACTGGGGGATATTTATTTAAAAATTTTATTAGACGAGTGCTATGTTCTTAAAAGGTTAATGTAAGTTAATAATTGTAAGGGTTGATTTTATGAATAAAATACAATTGTAAGATAAAAATAAGATAGAGTTGATAATCCCGAAATGACAAAATATTATTAATTAATTTGTGATTTTACAAAAAGTTGATATAATATTATTATAGGTGATATTATGGATAAAAAAAGAATTTTGATGACTTTTATGGAATCGGGTATGGGGCATATAACTTCAATAAAGTCTATATCCGATAACTTTAGAACTTTATATGGTGATAAGTTTGAAATTATAGATTCATATATTATGCAAGAAGACAAAGATAGAGTTCTAAAGACTTGGGAGAACTTTATTATTAGTCAAACAAAAAATACAAATAAAATAAAAGGTTTTGGGAATTTCGTTTTCTTTATTATGAAGATAATTGGCGGAGTAAAAACGATGCGTCTTCTTCATAGAACTATTTTTAGAAAATATGTAAATCATACTCTAAAAGCTTTTGAAAAAAGAAAACCAGATATAATTGTAAGCACTCACTATTATATGACTTATGCTGCGCTTGAGTATAAGCGTAGGGTAAATAAGAATGTAAAAGTTGTAACATATAATCCAGATAATAATGTGCATACGTGGTGGGATAATAGAGAACACTTGTTTGTTGTGAACAATGAATCTGCTTATTATGAGGCGATTGGAAAGAGAAAATTCAATCCTGCAGTTGTAAAACAAGTGTTTTATACCGCTAGAGATGAGATTGTTAATGCAAACTTGGGGAAAGAGGGGTATAGAGAAAAACTTGGTATTGCCAAAGATAAGTTTTGTGTCATTGTGGCCGATGGCGCCTATGCTTGTGGAAAGAGTAAGAAGGTGACCGATGAACTATTGAAATCGGACAAAGAGATGACTCTTATTATGCTTGCAGGCAAAAACGAGAAACTTTATAATTATTATAATAATCTTAATATTACTGGTAAGGTAAAGAAAAATATTGAGTTGATTGTTTTGCCTTTTACAAAAACAATTTATGAATATTATTGTGCTTCAGATGTATTCATAACCAAAGCTGGTCCAAATGCTATATTAGACTCGGTGTTTATGGGAACTCCTGTCTTGGTAGACTATTATGCACACCCAATAGAAAAGGCTACAACTAGGCTTTTTATTGATGAATTGGGTGTTGGAAAAGCTATATATAAACCAAATAAAATTCGAGCTCAAATTGAGGCTTGGATAGATAATCCGAGCGAACTTCATATCTATGCAGAAAACACAAGAAAGATTGATAAGTTTAAAAATGGCGGTGAAGAAGTTGCCAAGCTAATTTATGACGAGTCAAATAGACAAGAGTCTTTTGTTTCAAAAGATGATTATACAAATCTCCTATATGATTTGGCAAAGGAAAGCAAATTTGATACCTATACTACGCCAATGAATCTAAATTCTGCAGAAGAAAAAGTGGATATAGATAAAGTAAAGAAAAAGACTTTGATTGGTAGAGTATATAGAAGAGTTGTAAAAAGTATAATTAGATTGTGCGGACCTCTAGTTAATTATATAGGTTTTCATATTAGAATCAAGGGTAAGAAAAACCTAAAAGGCGTACGTTCTGGTATTACAATTAGTAACCACGTGCATTATTTGGATTGTTTGTGGAATATGCAAGCCTTGATGCAGAAGAAGAATTTTTATATTACAGGGGCACCGCATAATTTCAAAAAAGGATTTTTTGGTGCAACATTGAAAGCGGGAGGGTTTATCCCTCTTGCCAATACTTTGGGCGAATCAAAGAAATTTGCTCAATACATATCTGAAATATTAAACGATGGGGGATTTGTGCACTTTTATCCAGAACAGGCATTGTGGCTTGGATACGAACAATCTAGACCATTGAAGAAAGGCGCATTTTATTATGCTAGCAAAAACAATGTCCCTGTAATTCCGATTATTATCTGCTTTAGAAAAAAGAAGAAAAACGGGAGAAAACTGAGGGTAACACTTAATATTTGCAAACCAATATATCCTCAATCGGATTTGTCTCAAAAAGAGAATTGTGAACTTTTGATGCAAAAGGCACAAGAAATTTATGATAATACTATAATAGATTTTTATGATTATGACAAAGAATCATATACAATGAACGAAAAAGCTAAGAAGATTATTAAAGATAAAAAAGTTTCTAGTTGAAAAAACTAGGAACTTTTTTAATCTTCTAAAAAAACAAAAATAAAGGGGTTTTTAAAATGTATGCATAATATTTAGAATAAGCAAAATTTATAAATATAATAACAATTTTACATCAAGGGCATAATTAATAAATAAATTCAAAAGATGAAATAATAAAATAAATTATAAAAAATACTTGCAAAGATAAAAAAAATAATGTATACTAACATTGTCTTTGAAAAAGGGCAATTAAATAAAATATGGAGAGTTGGCTGAGCGGAAGAAATGTTCAGTGAACATTTCCTTGATGGGCAAGCCTGACGGGCTATGGAGGTAACATCCTGTGGATGTTAGCCAATGTCTAGCAAACCTGACGGGCTATGGACGAAACTTGTTTCGACCGCTCGTTAAAAAGACAATTAAATAAAATATGGAGAGTTGGCTGAGCGGTCGAAAGCGGCGGTCTTGAAAACCGTTGAAGTGAGAGCTTCCTGGGGTTCGAATCCCTAACTCTCCGCCAAAGTAAGTGGGGGATACCTCACTTTTTTGTTTTCAAGGTCGCCGTGGCGGTCGTGGGGTTTACGAGAAAAACGAGAAGAGAATACAATAGGTAAGGAAAGATTATAGGGATAGGGTAATTAAAATTGATAGGGAGTTCGAGACAAACCGTTGAAGTGAGAGCTTCCTGGGAAGGTGGTCGTGTGTGTCACTTCGTGTCACTCCGACAAATATGCTTTCAGCACATTGACGAACCCCTAACTCTCCGCCAAGAGCAATCGCATTCTAACAGTATTGTTGGAGTGCGATTTTTCTATTTTTGCATTAAAGGGGTTGCTGGGTTTATTGTCCCAACCAAATATTGAATTTATTAATAAAGTAACAAAAAATTAAAATGCAACAGAATTTATCTGCTGCATTTTATAATTTATTACTCATCATAATTACATTATATTTTTCATGGTTATATATTTTACCTGTATTTTTAAAACCTAGTTTGTTCCAAAAAGAGATAGCTTCGGTATTGGTCTCTATTACACCTAAATCACAATAAATAAATTTTTTACTTTTTAAAAATTTTATTAATTCACTAATAATATTTTTACCAACACCCAATCGTTGTAAATTTATATCAACCATAAAAAGGCCTATGAAAGCAGTCTTTTTATTTGGGTATCCATCTATTAAATCAAGGATCGCAACTAATTTATTATCTTTATAAAACCCTACAAAGTGTTTATTATCTAGAGTTGTATGTGGCGGGAGCTCACTAATAATGTTTTTTACGCCATCTAATGTTGCAGTTTCTTGTAAATATGTGTAATATTTATTATTGTGTTTACAAAGCTCAAACACTTCATTAATGTTTGAATCATTTATTTTAGTGACACTATAATTATTAAAATAATGATATAACTCTTCCATAAGTATATGGTAACATATTTTAAAAGTATATACAAGTATATTTGTGATTGTTAGAATACCATTACCACCATCCCGACAAAGTAAGTGGGTGATACCTCACTTTTTTGTTTTCAAGGTCGCCGTGGTGGTCGTGTGTGTCACTTCGTGCCACTCCGACAAATATGCTTTCAGCACATTGACGAATCCCTAACTCTCCGCCACAATCTTGTCCATCCGTATCAATTATGGTTCGGGTGGATTTTTTGTTATAAAATTTAAAAATATTATGATATAATACTTAAAGATAATAGACAAATAACACGAACTCGTTGAGTTCGTGTTATTTCAGGTCCCTTAGTATTTAAACAATTGATTTTTAGACAAATTATTATAACTAAATGTATTACATGAAAAGTCAGTGCTTTTGGCTTCATTGGGTACTATGCCGACGCATGTGTTATCGCAACTTCTATTACGCAATTGCTCAATAGGATTTGGAGCAACTTCATATCTATAATCATGACCATAATCTTTAATATGAGTGTCTATAACAATATGTGATGGAACTATTTCTGGTGTAGGATTAATGATATTTTGATACTTAAAGAAGTTTGCATCTTTTGGCAATTTGTTAATATTAATATATTCTTCAAAGTTACCTGTAAATTGAACTGTATTAGTTAGAACATTTCTTACATATTCTATATTTTCATGCAAAGATATTGGCTCTGGAAAATCTCCATCTGGTATAACCTCTTGCCATTTTTTATTTTCATATTTTTCAAGCAATTCACTTGCCTTGTGAAGATGAGCAATTTCCATTTTAAGATGCTCTTCCCATATTGATTTAACATAAGGATCAGTCTCTGTTAAAAAGCATGACCAATATAAATAACATTCAGTATATTCATGCCACAATAACATTTCAAGCCACGTTGCACCAGAATCCATAAGCGATTCATATTGGGTAACATGTTCTTCTTCCACTTGCGCTATTTCCATATAAAGTTTTCTTGCAAGATCACTTTTTACTAAATTTGTAACATTCATGTAGTAATTCATTGTTTGTTGTTCTGCTGCGGTTATAATCATTGTATTTAATACAGATTGTTTGTCTAATTGTTTTGAAAACAATGGTCTTTTGACATTATCTACATTAAATCTATGATGTGCGATTGTCGGTCTTGCAGGCATTATTTCAGTATATTTCCCAACCAATTTTTCTGACTTTATGCCTTGTTCTATCTCCAGTAGATTAGAATAACGATACAAATGGTCAAAATCTTCAAGTAAAGCAAAGTCCAGTGCTTTTTTCACATAACAATCACTTTCTCTTTGAGCAAGTTCAGCAGTTAGATCCACTGCAAGTTGTTCGTAACTAATTGTATGCTCTAAAATACTTTCGTTAGATGGTTTAAGTAGAGACAATCTAATTTGTTGTTGTTTTTCAATTGAACGAGTAAATGCAAGTTCTCTACGAAGATCATTATTTGTTGTGTGACGGGCAAAGTTATGTGAAAACCAATTAGCTTCAAATTCTGTACCATTCATAAGTATAATTCTTGCCTTAGTATAAGGATCGATTTGATCTTTATTATATGGCTTTGGATAGAGTTGTTTCCAATTTCTAAAACAACTTGACAAATTTATGGGTTTTTCTTTAAATGGGTTCATATGCATCTCCTTAAATACATCATCATTAATTATATATGCACTAATTTTTTATATTGATAATAATGCTAATAAATTTTAAAAGATTTTTAATTCGTTTTACGTAACTTCCGCTCCGCCAAACTAAAATAATCCGAACTGCAAGGTCGGATTTTTTTGTTTGTACTTTTCATTTTAATTTTTCGTTTTTCATTTTTCACTATGTTTTCGGATTATTTTAGAGTTAAGAACTAAAAATGAAGAGTGAAAAATTGTGGTTGGTTTTATATTTTTTCTAATTCTTCATTTTTCATTCTTCACTATTAATTAATCAACATTCACATAAGAGGTTTTTAACACTAACAGATGATGTCTAACAAAATTTCTAACAGAAAATTAACTTTTTTTCTAATGACCTTTGCTAGAGATAAAAAAATAAATCTTGACAGATTTAATAATTACTATTATAATATTAAAAATTTGATAGGGGGAACTATTGGAATGATAAAAGAAAAATTTAAAAGAACAATCAAACCTGGAGAAATCAAACCTGGACAATGTATTTATGGAATAAATGAAATAGGATTAATTTATGCTCATTTTGGTAAAGAGTCTGAAATATACAAAAGTATGGTAAATGGATGTGCAGTAAGCGAAATGATAGAAAAATTTATTCAAGAGCAAATAGCTGATATAGAAAAGAAAAAAATTCTTTTAGAAATGTGTAAAGAAAGAGAAAAACTTATTGAAGAAACTCAAAGTCAAACATTATAAAAGTATAATTTTTTGTGAGCAGGATAAGGAGCTGATTCAAAATTGCAATTTCAACTCTAAAAACACCAATGAAATAGGCGGTTTTTGGTGGTTCAGTTGAACACACCCCGAGATGCATTTTGAATCGCTCCCCAAACCCATAAAGCAAGTGGGACTCCCCACTTCTTTTTTATTGGTTAAATTTAAATAAAGATATTGAAAAATATTATACATATGCTATAATTTAATTGTTTAAGGAGTTATTTAATATGATAAAATATAAAATGCCTGATGCTGGTTTTGATTTAAGAACAGTGAGTGATGAAGAACTTTTTAATGTATTAAAAGAACCTATAGCAGAAGTTATTAAAACTTTTAAGGGATATGAAAATACAACAAGCGAATTTGTAAAACTTAACACCAAGTATACAACTAGACGAGATGCATTTGGAAGGGATAAAGATTTATATCATAATATTATTTTATCTATCGGAGTAAAATCACATTTAACTTACGATAGCTTTAATCTTTTTATTAATCCTTTTGAAATAAAAATTGCACTTGATAAATATGACCCTCAGATAGTTGAAAATGAAAATTTGACAAATAGTTTTTTGAATTTTATGATAAACAAATTTCCTCAATCTAATTATATTGATAAACGAAAAGAATATTTTAAAAAGGCAAAAACTTTTCAGCAGATTGAAGAAGATTTGTTGTTTTACTAAGCGAATATTATAACTCGCTATAATTATTTCATATAAAAACTATTGAAATAATTTAATTTTATTTAAAATACATTTCATATTTTTAATCAATAATACAAAAACGATACTTAAATCTCTTTTGTTTAAATCCGCTAATTTGCTATAATAATACAGACTTAAACTATTGGAGATAAAAATGAATATATATGTTATGCGTCACGGGACAACTATTTGGAACGAAAAAGGAATATTTCAAGGGCGTTCTAATAACAGATTGAGCAAACAAGGCATAGATTTAGTTGAAAAATGCTCTATAGATTGTAAAAATATTAGTTTTGATATTATTTACTCATCTCCTCTTATGAGAACTATGCAAACAGCAAATATAATAAACAAATACCATAACGTAAAAATCATCAAGGACGAAAGATTAATTGAAATTGATGAAGGAATCTTTACAAGAAGATTAAAGTCGTCGTTAACGACCAATGAATCATTCGCACAAGAACACAGACTTGATGGTTATAATATGGAAAGCTGGAAAGCTGTTCACAATAGAATAGAAGATTTTGTTAAGTACATTAAAGATAATTGCACATATGAAAATATATTAATTGTTTCTCACGACACTCCAGCAACTTGTATAGAAAATATTCTCACAAATAAAAAAATTAATTACAATCAAGATATGGTATACCGCAAAAATTTTAATAATGCAGAAATTAGACATTATATAATTTAATAAAAGCATTGGACAAGAACATTGGTTGCCAAGGAATATAAATTCAGAAGATGAAAAAAGTTTATAGAAATTTAATCTTCAGACACTCAAATTGAATTAAAGTTTGGGTGTTTTTTTATTTTTGTCTAAATATTAAAAAAGTTAATAAAAAATTACAACGATTTTGATTCCTTTGTGCTATACTAAAAGTATAACATTAAATATATATGTAGATAGGAGGTTTTATGAAAAAGAAAATATTAACTTTTTTATTGGCAATATGCCTAATTTTGCCTTGTGCATTTATGCTAACTGCTTGTGGTGGAGATGGCGACAAAAATTTTAATGTTAACATTAACACATTCAAAAATAGTATACAAACTGAACTTCAAGATGGAGTGAAAGAAATTCGTCTTGTTGATGCGACTGGTATAGAAAATTATACAATAGGCACTCATATTGGTGACGATCTTGGATTGGAAGTCAAAAAATTTGAGGTTGAAAAAGGAAAGAAACTTGTTTTGCTTGTTACTCTTGAGCGGGGATACGAAATCAATGATGTTACTATCAAAGCAGATGGTTATAATGGTGAAGATATAGAACCCGAAGAAGCTTATACAGAAAGTCCACAAGATAGTTGGATTTATTCATTTGTAGTAACCGAATCATTAAGTAAAGAACTATGGATTACTTTTGATGGAGCTCCTGCAAAAAGAACTCAAACTATTACATTATCAGAATCAAATGTTGAGTTTTTTGACCAAGCAAAACCTGAATTTCCGGAAGATTTGCCAGCAAAAACTATATTAGCAGATGCTAAATTTTCTCTTTACTATGAAGATGATGAGTTTCCTGTTGGTCGTGATGTATTTGAAAATATTGGACTAAATGAATTTAAAGCAAAAGTTTATGAAGGTTTTTCATTTGAAGTTAAAAGTGGTGCAATCTTAAAGTTTGTAGTAACGCCTAATTACACTCATACAGATGGTGATCCTCGTGTTTTAGATTTGGCTGGTGGTTGCCGTTTTGGAAATAACTATTTATATGAATATCAAACCTTTAAAAAAGACTCAACCACAGTCTCGATTACAACATTTGAAGATGTGAATATAAACTTTGATTGGTCTGATATTAAACTATCAAATATGTGGTATGGTGTAGAAACTACACTTCGTTATAATCATGAGCAACAAGAATTTGTTGTAAAAACATTGGAAGGAACTCAAATTGCAGAGGGTAGTGCTCCTTTTGTATTATTAGAAGACTATTTTGACAACATTAATGAAGGACTAAAACTTGAAATTGCTATCGATTCAACAACTTATGCTAACCTTCTAACAAGTTCATTAACGTTTGATTTAGGTATGAATTATATTTCATTTGCAGATGCTTTATCTCAAGGTATTGTTTCTGTTGATGATGAAAGCAGTCCAACAACTTTGACTATTACAATACAAAATTCAAGCAACGAAATTAAAGGTAATTTACAAATTTATGTTAATTTTGAGTTTCAAAATAATTAGAATTCACTACTAATTTAATTATTAAAACCTATTAGGAAATATCCTAGTAAGTTTTTTATTTGGTTTGTGTACGCAATGTAGAAAACACCCCGAACGCGTTTGTGTTCGGGGTGTTGTTTTGGTTTGTATAATATTTAACGAAGTTGTGATATTAATTAGAAGAGGATTTTCTCTAATAAGACTACTCATTGTCAACAGGTTCTTGTTGGGTTTCGGTTTCTATTGTTGGAGTGTCTGAAGGCTCTTCGTCTGACCAAACTGGTGCAGGGTTGTCTTTGTAACGTTTTTTGAAAATCTTTCTACGGAACAAATAGAATGTGTAGACAAACCATAGAACAAAGAAAATTGCACAGGCAATGATTGCGTTTGTAAGTGATTGGCAAGCAAAGTTTAGTAGTAGGAGGAGTGGTGCAATCATTATCATAGCAGGGAAGTTGGATAGTATATAAAGACTAGAAGTTGGTGTTTTTAGGCTCGGGTCAATTTCTTTCATAAGAATCATTCCATTAGACGCAGTTCCTGTAAAAGTGCCAAAACTCATAAGGAAGAATTCGTGTTCAAAGCCTTTGAAACATTGTTTTGCAACAAGGCGAACGTAAATATATGTAACTAGAGTTCCTACAAGGCTAAGAATGATAATTGGGAGTAGGTATCTTTTTATATCGTTAATTTCAATGGCAGCAACACCAGCAACAATCATAAGATCGAATGCAAAGCCAGAAATTCTATCCATTTGATAGTTGTTAATATATTGGCGGTGCATAATATTCTTTTTTCTTAGTTTTGTTACAACGAACTTTATGAGCATTGCTGCAAGTGAAGCCCATAGGAAGTTGAATCCCCAAGCGATGCTATTGGTAAAGTCTGAAATAATTCCAAGGAGTACCATAAATCCAAAAGAAAGTGCGTATGCAAGTGCTACAAATCCTGCTTGAATTGTGAATTTGTCAACAGATTCATTGTCGGGAATTTCAGAGCCTGTAGGGTTTGTTTGGTCTATAAATTTTTCTGTTGCTTTCGCTGTACGAACAGAAAGATTACCTTTCTTCTTGTGAATGTTTATGTATATTACACCAAATACAGATGCAACAACGAATCCAATTGATGCTAGAGATAATCCAAAACTACCATTTCCAGCAAACATAGTTGCAGGGGTATTTGTGAAGTTAATGTCCCAACTAAGTGCGTTTCCAGGGCCTTGTCCAAACGCTAGTGGTAATATGAGTCCGCAAATATATGAAATTATTTTGTCTCCGTATTGGGTTAGTAGGAATATTATTATTGTGATTCCTAGTCCTACAAACGCTTGTAGCATATATGTACCGCCTTGAAGAGCTCCAAATTCTACGACTTGACTTTTCTTGGTTTTGTGTGTGCTTTTCTCGGTTTTTAGAGACATTGCGGCAAAGCCTATGGCTAGGCAGTGATATGTAACTACTTGCATAATTCGATTGTCCACAAGTGTAAATCCAAATTGTGAACATATTATATCTGTAACAAGTAGAAGACCTCCGCCAAGAAGTGCAGAAGGAATTAAACAATTTCTAAATAAAGGAATTTTTCTACGTAGGATATTTCCTAACATTAAAAATAAAAGCAAAAGGCCTAATTGTACAACTAAAGACCATACAGCATCATAGTTGGCAAGCGTAAAGTCCCAATCGGTATTATTCATAGTGTATCTCCATAAAAAAATATATTATTTATTAATGTAAATTATATTGATAAATATACAAATATTTTATCATAAATGCTTTTTTTTAACAACTTCTAGCGAGTTTTGTGTGCGAAAATTTTTTATTTTAACGATTATTTAACTTATGCAGTAGATAGAATTAAGAAATAAATTAATTGAGGCAAAATGCCTTTGATAAAATTTTTTAATGTGATAATATTTTTATATAAAATAGGCAATGAGGCAAAATATGTCAATAGGTAGAGTAAGAGAGTATTTAAAAAATTATGGACTAGAGAATAGAATTCAAGAGTTTGATGTGTCGAGCGCGACGGTAGAACTAGCTGCAATTGCTTTGAATTGTGAGCCTTGTAGGATTGCAAAAACATTGTCTTTTTCAGTCGGAGGAAAGGCGATCTTGATTGTAACAGCAGGAGATGTTAAGATAGATAATTCTAAGTTTAAGGCTGAATTTGAGACTAAGGCAAAAATGCTCACATTCGAAGAGGTTGTAGATTTGATAGGGCATAGCGTAGGCGGTGTTTGTCCATTTGCAATCAATGACGGGGTAAATGTGTATCTAGATGAATCGTTAAAAAGATTTGACACTGTCTTTCCTGCTTGTGGAAGTAGTAATAGTGCAATAGAGTTAACAATCGAAGAACTTGAAAAGTGCTCTAATTTCATTAAGTGGGTAGATGTTTGTAAATTGAAAGATTGTTAGTTAAAAAAGTAGAATGAATTTGGAGGAAGTGATATGAGAGATTTTGAGAAAATTAGTTTTGAGCAATTTAAGAAAGATGTAAAAGATGATGAAGATTTGTATAAGGCATATCAATTACCTAGTCGAGGTTCATCTTCAACTGCGGGATATGATATTTTTCTATTGGAAGATTTGGAAATTGCTCCTAACGAAATTAAAAAATTGCCAACAGGACTAAAGGCTAGGTTTGAGGAAGACGAAGTATTGTTCTTGATTGTTAGGAGTGGTACTGGGTTCAAGTATAATATTCGCTTGTGTAATCAGGTTGCAGTAATTGATGCCGATTATTATAATAACAAGAACAATGAAGGGCATATGTGGATTAAGATTCAGAACGAGAGTGAAAAAACTGTTTCTATACCACGTGGTGAGGCGGTTGTGCAAGGTGTATTTATGAAGTATCTTACCACAGATTCTGACAACAATCTACACAAAGAACGTGTGGGAAAATATTAAATACATTGCTATGCTAAATGTGGCTATATGTTTAAAAAATGACTATATATCGAGGTTTTGTGGGGCTTTGCATAATAGTAAAAAAAAGAAGTAATCTAATTACTTCTTTTTTGTTTGCTTATTCTGATTTGAAGAATACAGAATTTTAATTTGTTTCTCAATTT
Organism: Clostridia bacterium; assembly: GCA_017453125.1. Classification (GTDB taxonomy): domain Bacteria; phylum Bacillota; class Clostridia; order Christensenellales; family UBA1242; genus UBA11490. The sequence goes on along the minus strand of JAFTKS010000012.1, from coordinate 261,745 downwards.
CTTTGATGATTGATGTCATTACTTGTTTTGGGTTGTGCCACCAGTCTCTGCTCCAAACTCGGAATATTTTCCAGCCTCGTGACTTTAGGAATTCATTTCTGAATACGTCTCTTTCGAGAACTGAAGAGGAACTACGTATGACTGTTTGGTCGGTTTCAATTCCAAGTAAGTATTTGTCTTTCTTTCTATCGTATACTGCTACTGAGATTTTAACTCCAGAATTTCCAAGGTTGATTTTGGTTTTGTAGCCAAGTTTTGAAAGATGGTTGGCAATTTGCTCTTCTATAGGAAGTATAGTTGAAATCTTTGGTGCCTCTAGAGTGTTTTCGTTGAAACTATCAAGAATTGTTTTTACTTCTTCGCTATTTCCGTCAGATACTGCTCTTGCGTATGTAAGATAACTTCTTAGTAGTTTTGGGCCTAGATACTTTGAGGTTTCGACCTTCAATTCTTCAGGCTCAATGCTGGTGATTACATATATTTTTTGTTTGGCTCTAGTGATTGCAACGTTAAGTCTGTTTTCTCCGCCTTCCATAGATAGTGAGCCGAATAGGGAGTTTACTTTGCCTAAATAGTTTTTTGAATATCCAATAGAGAATATAATAATGTCTCTTTCGTCACCTTGGATATTCTCAAGGTTTTTTATAAACAAACTAACATCTTCGCCATTTTCAACTCTATTCTTTTCTTTCAAGAACAAGTTTCTAAATTCTTCATCAATTGCACATTGTTTATCCATAAGGTCTTCTATACAATTTTCTTGTTCGGCATTGAATGTAATAATTCCAATAGTTTCATTATTTTTTCTGGTTTTTAGAAGTGTTTTTGTAAGTTCTACAATTTTCTTTGCCTCAGCAAGATTTCGACCACTTTCCCAAATACCATTTGTTAGAATTCTTTCGATAGGTTTTTGTCTGATGTTATTGGAGATATTTGGTGCTATTTGAAGCTTACCTTCGTAGAATGCTTTGTTTGAAAAATCTATAAGTTCTTGTGTTTTGCTTCGATAGTGGTATGTAATATTAGTGCTATTGTATCTAGAAACTGCAAGGTCAAGCAAACTTTCAACTTCAAGCGCTGCTTGAGTAGAGAAGTCTAGGTCTTCGTCTACGTTTGCACCCATATATCTTTTCATAAATGTTGTTGTTGGTCTTAATTGTTTTGCGTCACCAGCAACTACAATTTTTGCACCTCTATAAATAGAAGGAATAGTGTTTTCGATGAATACCTGTGATGCTTCGTCAAATAGAACTAGGTCAAACAAATCTTTCTTAAGAGGTAGTATGGTTGATACATTTTCTGGAGATAGGAGCCAACAAGGGAATAGTTTAAATAGGTATTCTCCGTATACGTCCATAATTTTTCTAATAGGCCAGTAATTTTGTTTTTTGCTGATTTGATAAATATAGTCTTTGTTATCTTTTGTGTTTTTGATAAATAATTTTTGATAGTCTTCAACAAAACCCAATTCAGCAATTTGTTTGCTTACTTGATTCATTTGTTTTTTGATATTAACTATTTTTGAACGTATATTTTCAAAGTCAACCATTTTGGATAATTGTTCTTTGTTTGAGTCTTCAATTTTAACTATCTCGTGATAAATTCTTATAGGGAGTAGTTTGTTGAGAATTAGCAAATACTTTGAATAAGTAGTTGAGTTTTTAAAAGCAAAGTTAAGAACAATCTTTTGCTCTTCACTCATATTTTTAAGAACTGCACTTGCGTCACGGAAATTTATGTAATTATTTATTGCGTTTTGTAGCATTTTTAAAATGTTGTTATTTCCGTTTAAAATGCCATCTGTTGCCAATAAGTATCCATCGTGTGTCAAAATATCTTTCAAAAATGCGTAATCTTCTAGATATTCATCAATTGCAATGATTGTTTGATGAAGACTGGCTTTTACGTCTTTTTCTTTATTGTTCATTTTGTGCTTTGCAAAAGGATACATTGGGAAAAGTATTTTGCTTGTAAATAATAGTCTATCTGTTTGTGGGTGTTCGAACTTTGAAATCATTTTAACAAGAGGTTTTACATTCTTGTTTGTCTTGATTTCGTTGTAGTATGTTAGTACTTGTCTTGAGTATTTGTATTTCGAAATATCAAATAGAGCATTTCTTGTTGCTGACAATTTGCTTAATTTTGCTTGTGCTTCAGAAATTGCGTGAACACTTAGATCGTCTTTGAATTGGTCGATGAAAGGGTTTTTGTTTTTGCTTTCAACAAAGTTATGATATATTTCCACTTTGTTTTTTTCTTGAAGTAAACTTAAAGCATTTTGCAACTGTTGATAATTCAACGCCATTAATTTTGGGTCTTTTTGCATTAATTGGTAGATAAGATGTTCTTGAGAATTTTTTCCGATTTTGTATGAGTTGTAGTACATTTCTTGCAAAGAGATTCCAAAAGATGTTTCTTGAGTAAGAGTAGAGGATATTTCTTTTAGATTTTCAATTTCTTTGTCTTGTTGTTCTTTGAGCTCTTCAAATTCTTTCGTAAGTAATTGATTAATTTGTTTTTGCTGAACATATTCGTGTCTTGTGTAGCATCGAGAGTAGAATGCTCTTCTTTCTTTTTCTGCATCTGTTAAAAACATTGCCTTGTCGTTAAGGGTCGCAAGTCTATTGAATATTACTTCAAGAGCTGCTTTCTTCTGTGAAACAACAAGAACCTTTTTGTTTTTTGCTAGAGCGTCACTAATTATGTTCACAATTGTTTGAGACTTTCCGGTTCCTGGAGGGCCGTAAATTACCATATTTCCAGTGTCGTTTACACTTTTAACAACTTGTTGTTGGGCATAGTCTACATTATTGATAAGATAAAGATTACTGTTTTTTGATTCTTTTCTTTTGATTGTTTTTGTGTTTAATAATTCGTTTATAGAATCATTGCTTAAAAATTTTTTCTCAAGAGCGGAGTAGTCTGCATATATAGAATTGGCAAGGCTACATCTAGATAATATACAAATGTTTTTTACTTCTAGGTCATCTGATGTGGTTGGTTCCGCATAATGTTTGAAAGGGAAAACATTCTTTCTTTGTGAATAAGATAATCTAATTCCAAAGCCTCTAAGATATTGAAGTAGACTTTGAATGTCCTGAAATTTTGATTTTAATACATCAAATTCCATATCCATTCCTTCAAGATTTAGCTTATTACTATCTGCAATTGCTAGCATCAAAGCTTTGTTTAGTTGTACATTTTCACCAGTTTTTAGAGATAAAGTAACAGTACTATCGTTTGTAATATCTACAATAATAGGAAACATAAGAAGTGGGGCTTTGAAAGTATAATTTTTGGTAGAGCCATATACGAATGGATAACATAAGAATAGTTCGTATCTACCTGTTTCTCTTTCAATTTCTTCGATTTCTCTTTTGAAAACCTTTATGTTTTGAATTTCTGATTGAATTATTTTTTTACTTTGTTCTCTTAATTGTCGTTCTTTCTTTTGTTTGTCTTTGTCTGAAAGGTTCTCGATATTTTCAATAATGTTTTTGAAATTATTCGCTTTTAGGATATCTTCTTTGGTTTCTTTACCAATAAGTGTAAAGGGTGTAGATTTTCCTTCCCACAAGTTTTTTAGAAACATTTCGGCTTTTAATTTGTCTTCATACAAAATTTTACCGACATCATAGCCGTTCTTTTTATTAAAGTTTTTAAGATAAAGGCTTCGGTTTTTTCCGCTGATTTCTATAAGCCTTTCTTTGTAGTATGTATAGATTGATTTCATATTACCTCCAATCCAAACAAAATGTCATATTGTTTATTATATAACATTTTCCGAGTCAATTCAAGTGTTATTCTTGATTTGATAATTAAATATTATATAACGAAATTTAAAAAAGGGTCTTGAAAGCGGAATTTTGTTATGATATACTAATTAAAAATATGGGGGATTGGTTATGGGAGAAAGAAGAAAAGAAAGAGCGATTGGATTTGTTGTTTCCGATGGCAAATATTGCTATTTTAAGGGAAGAAAAGGGGATTTGCATAGCATTCCTCAAACTAAAGAAATCAAAGAAATCGCAAATTCTGGGAATATCTGTGTGTTTGAGAAATGTGCAACACAAAAAACGAGTGATGACTTTTGGCAGTTGTTGGAAGTATATGGACCTTGTGGAGATCCGATACCAGAAGGAAATGCAATAGCGCGTGCACACGGATTATTTGAAGTAGTTCCAAACAAAGTTAAATATGAAATTTCTGCGTTGCCAAAAACTGTAAGACCGAAAGATACAATTGGTTATACAGATTTGAGAGATGTTTCTTTTATAACTATTGATCCAGACTCTGCCAAAGACTTTGACGATGCTGTCTTTGCAGAAAAGAATGAAGATGGAACAATTACTCTACGAGTTGCTATTGCAAATGTAGGGCATTATGTGCGTCCAGATTCAGCTATGTTTGAAAATGCTATGAAACTTGGTATTTCATCTTATCTTGGAAATATGGTAGACCCAATGTTTATGGAAGAATTATCAAATGGTATTTGTTCTTTGAACGAAGGTGTTGATAGATTGGTAATGTGTACAACTGCCAATATCAATCCAGATGGTTCTCTCAATAACTACACAATAGAGCCTGCAGTCATTCGAAGTAGGCATAGACTTACTTACAAAGAAGCGGATTATCTATATTTTGGCGAGAATGTAGAAGGCGATGATATTGATCATTCTGCAAAAGTTGATGAATGCAAAGATGTTATGGATTCGCTTGAAACATTGTATGAGGTTGCATCAAATTTGTATGAATCAAGAATGAAAAGAGGTGCTTTTGATATATCAACTCCTGAACTTGATTTTAAGCTTGACGAATCGGGAAAGAAGATTATTAAATACACCAAGTCTCACAATGAAATGTTTACAAGTGTAATTGAAGAGACTGCGGTTCTTGCTAATGAAATTTGGGGAGAAGTAACAGAACGATTGAAAATCCCAGCCGTATATAGAAATCATGATACTATTCAATTTGAAAATTATCCAACAATAAAGGGAAAACTTGCTCAATTTGGAATACAATTGCCCAAAAATCCAAACAGCAATGATTTGCAGAAAATTATTAATTCTGTGAAAGGAAAACGAATTGAAGAATATATTGTTTCTACTATTTTGAAAGAGATGAAACAAGCCTATTATGGTGTTACAAATCTAGGACATACTGGGCTTGCAGTACTTCCGCATAGGTTTAATATTTTTAGTCAAAAGTTTTTAAAAGATATCAAGTTTCAAGAATCAATAGATAATTCAAGAATGAATTATTTCAAAAAGTCGGGTTCGTCAAATGGTCTATCGTTTGATGGTGATATTACACATTCGGCATATTGTCATACAACATCGCCAATTAGAAGAGGTTCAGATCTTATCAATCAATCTCAAATGTTAAATTTAATTATGAATGGTAATTTGATGTTTAATAAAAATAAGATTGAGTCATATTGTGATAATCTTAATTTTAGAGAAAGGAATTCTCAAAGGGCAGAGCAAGAGTATAATTCTATGCTATCTGCATTGTGGGCAAAAGACAATATAGGATATGAATTTGAAGGCGGATATATTGTAGGTATTGGTGAAAATAATGCGTCTCTTAGAACAAAAGATGGATTACTTCTTAGTGTTCCATATAATTACTTAGGAATAAAGAAAAAATATCTAAAAATTGGACAAGTAATTGATAAATGTTATATAGCAGATGTTAGCTTGTATCCATCAAGAATTCTTGCAACCAGACATCCAGAATTTATAAGACATTCTCGAATTGAAAAAGATAACGATGAAATGAGCAAAGAAGAGGAATAATGTTCTTCTTCTTTTTTTATAATATTTTGATTAATTTTGAAAAGCAATTTACAATTTGGTTTATTTTAGGTATACTAAATATGAAATCGACAAAAATCGACAATTTGTATTTTAAGAATACCAAAATAAGAGGATACTTGTATGGAAAATTACGATTTAGAATATATTGAAAATTTGAGAATTCACGAATTAAGAGATTTTGCAAGAAAGTTAGGAGTTTCTAGCCCTACAACTATGAAAAAAGACGAGCTTATAGATAAGGTTGTGGAGATTGTTGGAAATGAAGATGAGTTCTTTGATAGAAAAAGAAGCTTGGTCAAAAAATCAAAAGAAGTTGATTTTTTTGAGTTGCTTTTGTCTGATAATACAACTCTTCTTGAATCATTAATGAAACCCGAATCAAAGAAAAGAGATTCGTCAAAGAAAACCAATGCAAAAGAACATTCTAATACTTTTATAATGAAAAGAAAGCAAGTGGTTTCTAGTAGTGATACTCCTTACGCTCAGTATTCTCCTGAAGATATTGATTTTACGTTTAGCCTTAACCAGAATTCTAGCGAATATATCGATGATGATGTTGTTAGTGTAGAGGGGTATTTAAATATACATCAAAGTGGTTATGGTATTATTCAAAAAGATTTTCTACCTAGTGATGATGATTCGTATTTGGCTGCGGTTACTGTTAGAGAAAAGAATCTTTTGAAAGGTCAATATATTGTTGGAAATGCTAAGAAAATAATGGGCAATAAGCCAAAAGTACTTTTTGAAATTACAGGAGTAGATGGACAAAAGGTTTCAAGACGTAGCATAAACTTTGATGAAATGGCATATCACGGAAAGGGTGAGAATTATTATTTTGATAAGTTTAATTATGAGTTTGCAAGAGGAGAACGCCATTATATTCAAAAGATGACATTGAAAGATGCTGTTGGGTTTGGCTATGATTTAGTTGATGAAAATGGTGTTGATGTTACTGTGATTAATATAAAAGCTAGACCTGAGGAATTGTATAAATCACACGGAAAGATGAGGGTTATCAATATACCATTTAATAAGTCTGCTACCGAAGTTGTAGATATTGTAGACCTCATACTTGAGAATGTAAAAAGACAAGTCGAGTGCGGAAAAAATAGTGTTATCCTGATATATAACTTTTGTGAATTATTTAGACAATATAATCTTTCATTTGCTGAAAGTTATGATTTGACCAAACAGAATCCAAAAGCTATTAATAAAATTGCAGAGATATTATATATGACAAAGAGTTTGGATTCCAAATTGTATTGTAGTGTAGTTTGTGTGGATAGTAATGGAACAACAAGAGATTTGAGAGAAATAATAGAATTGGAATTCTTGCCATTATTTAATAAAGTAACAGATGAGTTGAAGTCTATAAAACCACCATATTTTGGAAGATAAAGAAAAGTCTTTGAATCAAGAACGATTCAAAGATTTTTTATTTCTAATACTATGCAAAAAAAGAAAATTCCCTGTAATAAGGGAATTTTTCTTTTTATCTGTATTTTCCTTTTCTTCTTAGCAAGAAGAATAGAATTACTAATACTGCAATACCTATTGCGACGCATATTATAATTATTTTTGCTACATTGTTGACAGGTTCGCTCTTTGTGAATTTATATGAACTAATCAGGTTGCCGTTCTCTGAGTAGATTCTCATCCAATATTCACCCTTTGTTGTTAATTGAATTGTGTCAACAACAGACTCACTATTTTCATTAATTTCTGCAATTATTACATCGTTAAGAGTAATATATCCTTTTCCAATCTGACTATATATTAGACCGGCATTATAGTTTATTTCAATAACACTCTTTGTTGAAGTTCCTTCTGGAATAGAAGAAATGATGTTAGGGGTTTCATCATTAATCCAAACTTTGAATGTAAATGATTTGTAACTCATAGATATTGGTTCGTAATATTTAAGTGAGATTTCGAAAGTACTCTTTCCTTGCTCTTTGTGTGATAGATAAATGAGAAGATTAGATGCGTCATAACCATTTTCTTGTGCATTTGCTTTGAGTATTGCAGGATATTCAGTAGTTATGTCATATCTTTCATCGTCTATAATTTTGATGATTTTTTCTATTGTAAAATTAGTACCCTTTGATAGACTAAATGTTCTAGTAGCAATTGAACTATCAACGATAGTAAAGTTGAAAATCGAATTGATAGGTGTCGCTACTGTATTTGTAATAGATGTTGTTGTATTGAATTTGATTGAATAATATCCAGGTTCTGAAATTGTGAATTTGCCTTCCGAATTTGCATTAACTTGATATTCTTGTCCATTCTTTGTAACAGTAATATTTGACAATCTTGCGTTATATAGAGTTGTTAGACCTGGTAGTGAGTAAACAATCTCTACATTAACTGGTTCGTTAAATATTTGGTTTTGAATTGGATTGTTATTATTAACTTTATATAGAATTTGATTAATCAAATAAATTCTTAATTTATTAGAAGTTGCATTAGATTCACCAAGGTTAGGGAATTTGTGAATCCTTCCTGCCAAATCTCTAATAATAAACTCGTGCAAACCAACATTTTCAAGAGTTATACTGTAGTATGTTGAAGAATCACTTATTGAAGAGATATTGATTGGTTTTGTTTCAATAAGTTCTCCGTTGTAATATCTTTCAACATATAGAGTATCTCCCACTGGAACATATGATCTTTGTGATAGTACATTCAATGGATTGAATTTGACAAATACACTTGGAGAAGTGGTATTAATAACAGAAGTTGTTGCTAGATTTGTATTTTCTCCAGCATTATTTACTGTAACATCTGTAAGTGTAGATTCTTTTTCAGGAACAAATACTATTCGAACGAATCTATAAGTATATAATTTTTCAGTTTTTGTTTTCGAATAAATTATATATTGAATATATGGATATCCAAAAGAATCTGTTTTGCCAATTTCAGAAATTTCGGTTTTTATACTTAGATTACTATTAACTCTGACATCAATATACTTGTTTGCTGAAGTATTGATTGATATTATGCTTGAAATATTTGGATCAACAGAGTATAAGTCAATATTATCTTTTGTAAGTATTTCTGTACCGTTGATTTTATAATTGAAATAATTGTCCGTAGTGTAATAGGTGAATAGTATCTTTGTATCAGAATTTTCTATTCCTTCGGAAATTGTACTTACTAGAGAAGATGGTGTGAGGGTCTTCTCGGTACTATTTTTCGAATCAACAGCATAAATTGAATACATTGAAATTTCGCCTTCGCCACGAGTAAATGTAATTTCTTTGCTCTTCATTCCAAGATCATTAATAATGTATGCAGAGTAGTCGCCTGGTTCGGAAATTATAATTCCTGAATGAACTTCAGTTGGAGTCTTTGATCTAGTTAGAATAATTCTTGCGTTGAAATCTAGTCTTTCAGATGATGGTTGATTTTCTGGCCACATAGCCACAAGCTCAAAGTCTTCTGTAAGGTTTAAGTGTGCAGAATCTTTACCTTCTTTTGTATCAAGAAGAGGGGTTCCGCTTAAGTTTTTGATATTTAAGTATTGAATAGCAGAATAAAGTGCAATTTGTTTGTTGTGAACTACGACATTATTATCGGTCTTTTCTTTGTCCCAAGTATAGTTGGTAGAAGTGCTTGCTAGTATCGTTTTTATATGATATTTCGAAAGGTTAATAGATTCGTCAACTTTTGCAAATTTAATGGTGGTTTGATTTCCAGAAGTAATTGTTGAAATACCATAAGGTGCAAGCGATTCGTTAGTTGGGTTATTACTGCTAATATATATTACATTATCAATATAAGTGTATTCATTTTCAATGATTTCATCAGGTATTTTTCCTGTAAATTTGATATACACATTATAAACACTATTATCAAATGTATATTCTATTGGGTTTGATGAATAGGTATATCCATCGGGTTGAACTGCGGTAGGACCACTGAATTTTAGCGATCCACCAGTTTGTGAAGCACTGATTCCATATTCATAGAAATAAGTTTGTTTTCGTTCAAAGTTATCTGTAATTGTGAATCTATAAACACCACGATTATAGATATAGTCTGTTTCGTCATATATTGGAGTAATGATAGTTTTCGAAGGATTGCTATCATCTGCAGTAATAGAATCAAACTTTTTATTGAATTTTTCTACAACCAATGAAGTGATGTATGTAGAACCTTTCTTGCCAGATAATCTGATAGTGAAGTTTGAAGTATTCGGAATGAATTTTGGAATTAAAATACTTCCTGCGACATTATATGTTATTTCATAATCATATAAACGTTGCATGTTGATAACCTTAACACCAATTCTGTCGATAATATTAATTTGAACGGTGTATCCGAATTCTGAATAATATGAATCAGAACTATTATTTATTTTTTCATAATAATAATCAAGGGTATCGTTGATTGCTTGAATGAACAAATCGGTATTTGTATATTGTTCACTGCCATTTGTTACTTTGTCTTTTGATAATCCAGATAATGTCCATAAATTTTGACCGGTCGTTCTATTGATAACATATACTTCGAAAGTATTTGCATCACTAGTGTTTGGATTTAGGATAATATCAATTAGGTGAGTGAACTTGTTTGTTGTAAATGTTAGATTTGCTCTTAAGAAATTATCTTTGAATTTGATATTTGTAAATTGTAATTCCATACCGCTAGCAGTTTTATAAGGAGTGGAATTACTATCAAAGTTTATTTTATGTTCTGTTAGAGAAGATGCTTGACTGTTCTTTTTGAATGTATAAGTAATTTCATTTGATTGTTGTTGTGGGATATAAACAGCATATACACGATAGTTTCCAGCTTCGTCTTCTTCTATAATTTCATAATACGAATTTTCTTCGAAGATTCCAGCATCTAATAGGTTGCTAGCATATAATAGTCCATCATTGATTTCATTGTCATTATCGTAACCGAAAGAAAGTTTATAATAGTTAGGGTTTGTGTCGTCAGCAGAAATGCCAATGGTATCTTTTTGTGTAAGTATTTTTGCAGTACTTGGAGTAAACTGTGGGTGACCACTTAGATATTCGGTAGTGTAATATGCTTTGTAGTCATCTGGAGTTACAGAGAACTTATAAGTATCTTTGTTTACTTTTCTTAGATAAATTGAGCCATTATTTGCATTGTCTAGTTCTGAAACGTGTTCAAATACAAATGAAGATTCTTCTCTACAATCAAGTGCGAAGAAATATTTCTCAAAGTCGCTTCTATAATAATTCATTGATTCATCAAGTTTGTAATTATAGAACTTAGCATAGTTTTCAAATACAGAATTATAATTAGAGTATGATAATTTCTGAGATTTTGTAGAATCATCTACATATACATATTTATCAAGAGTCATAAGTTTTGTAAGGTTGTATGTAGGTTTGATTCTGTCGATTGTGATTTCATAAGTTGTGTCATAGAATGAAATTTCGTTGCTATTATCGTCATTTGCTGCGTAATTGTCTTCGTCTCCAACATATTGAATATGAATATAATAGTTTTCAAAATCGTTATTCTGTTCTGCAGTAAGCAATCTATAATTGCCGTACTCTGTTTGGGTTTTCTCTTTTTCACTTAGAATTTCATCCAAGTTATTATCAAATATAACAATTGCATAATAAATTGTGTTGTCAATTACATTTCTAAAGAATGCTTGACCTTGACGAGTTCTACTTAGTTTAATATTGCCAGTAGTGTCAATTATATTTCCTTCTTCAATATTAAATATTAGGTGAGCAGCAGAGTTGTCTTGACCTTTGTAAATTTTGATATTATTAGGGTCAATCTGAGCTTTGTTGGTGTCATTAGTTTTTGCAAATGTAAAGATTAATGTTTCGTTATTGGTAGAGTATAACTGAACATAATTTCCATTCTTATCTAAAGTGGAATTCTTTGAAGTTGATGATAGTGGATCCAACTGACCATTCATATATTCAGTAAGTAATCCGTAAGATTGTTCAATCTTGCCATCAATTTCATATTTGTATTGAGGTATACTTTTTCCAGTACCAAGTTCTGATGTGTCTTCATCATAATTCTCTCTTGCATAATATTTTCCGTAGAATTGTCCTACAGGTGCGTCGTGAGAAATATCAAAACTAATATTTAATGTGTTTGGATTCGCGTTTTTATTTGATAATTTTCCGTCTGAGTCAAACTCATAATAACCCGCTAAATCGGTAAATCCGATATAGTAATTACTAGACGTGTCATAGAAGAACCAGTATTTGTTTGTATTGAGAGTAGTTGGTTTAGATCCTGTTTTTGTAGTGAAGTATGTAGTATCTGTTGTATAGAAGTCATTTTGTTCGTTGATAACTTCTGCACCATTGGCTTTCATACTCATATCTAATTTATAAACAGTATCTTCATAGAATCTTTCGTTAAACAAATAATTTGTCAAAGCTGTACTTAATGTAGACTTTGTTGTGTCGTTTGGTAGCTTATCTTTGAATATTTGTTGGAAGTTTGTATTTGCAAACTTTTTGTTAAAGTCGTGTTTATCAAAACTTCTAGTGAATTCTACAAGAACTTTGTTTGTTGAGAACAAATCATAGCTATTATAAGATGCATTACTTGTTGTAGATTCTGGATTTTCTGTTTGGTTGTTTTGAATTGATTTTGCATCAATTACCTTTTTGTATTTTTCGTCGTTATAATCAGCACCAAGCGTGAATCCTATACTAGTACCAACTTCATAAAGTTTGTTTGCAACACTATTTGATGTATCAATATTAATAATTCCGCTTCTATCAATATAGAAAACTCTATATACGATACGCTTATCATTCTTTAATGATTCGGCATAATCATCGTCATTAAATAATGTTGCATCATATTCTCTTTTTACAATATACAGACCTTCTTCAGAAACAATTTGCTTTTTGTTGATGTCGGTAGTCGCGTTTAGAGTCAAACTGTATTTTCTTTCAATAGAATTGTTTTCTGAATCTATTTCTGTTTTTGTAGTAAATCCGCCTTCGTAAACATCTTTCTCTGATGAACCTTGCAAATCGTATGGATAACTATGTCTAGGGTAGTCATTACCATCAGCGTCTTTCAGTTGAATGGTCAACTGTGTTTCATTGCTCAAACTTATGATCATAAACTGAGCATTGCCATCTACTTTTAGAGAAATATTTGAAATTGATAAATTATTATTGCCAAATAACTCACTATAGAATTCAGCATTATATTCAAAGTGTTTGTAAGTTACGGAATAAGTAGGGATTCCATTTGTTTCATCAGCAGGGATAGAAGAAACATAGAAGTTAGATGCTGCATATGTGCCAGGAACATCGGAATTTATAAATGTTTGAGCATAATCAACATTGTCTGAATAATTAAATGTACCAAGACCCATTGTTTCTGTTCTATCTAGATTCATCCAAATCAGTCCAGATGAAATATTTCCTGTAGCATCTTTTACATTATAAATGAATACACCTTCACCAAATGCTCCAGCTATTGATTTTGTTGCTGTGGTAGTTGGCTCTCCAATTTGATATGTATAAGTCAAGTTTACATATCTATTTTTAGAAGTGCCATCAAAGTCAGTAGCTGATAAATATGTAGGTGTGCCACTAATTGTATATGTTTTATCTCCAGCTTGGGAATTGATAGAACCATCTGCGTTATATACAGGAAGTGTGATTGTGTTATCGGAATTCTTTGGATCGGTAGGGAAGAAATAATATTCAGTTAGATTTTCGTTAGTAGTATTTTTTGCCTCAGATCCATATTGATTGTCTTCGATTGTGATGTCACTAATTGGAATCAATGCATAATAGTTAGTAACGCCATTCTCTACAATCGCTTCAATTTTTATATTCTTAAATAGCAATGGATTAGAATTCATATATCCTAGAACAAGTGGTAGGGTAGAAATTTGTTCAGAGGTATAGTTTGTAACTTTTCCAGATGCTTGAATATATTTAGTATTGATATATCCAGTAATAGTAGTTGTATTAGGTAGAGTGTAAGTGATTTGAGTGTATTCTGAATCTTCGTCCCAAGAAAGAATATGTACTTTGTCTCCCTTAGAAAGAGTAGTTGCAATATTATCTGCAGTATTGAGATATTCATCGGCAACTTTTATATCTTTATAAACTTTTGCAGAATTATTGATAGTAACATATCCACCTTTGCTAGGGTCGGCTATAAATCCTGTCAAAGCATCATTGTTGTTCTCAGACTCGGCGTCAGACAATATTTTGATTGCTTTGTAATCTCCCCAAATTGCACGTGTGGTAGAATTGACTACTCGGTTTGAAGACCTTGGTTCTGGTGCGGTTAGGAAGCGAGGGTCGGTTTTGTCGTAGAATATAACATATCTACATTCGTTTCCTGCTTCATCTTTCAATCTAAATAGGTAGATACAACTAGAGTTTGATGTAATAACGTTTTCGTTATTAACCATATTTTCATAATTATAATGGGTATAAGCATAATTGTATTGAGTACCAATTGTGATATTGTTGCCATTAATATAAGATTTGGTTGTAATACCCATTGTGTTGTTACTAGAATTGATAATTCTATCGTATTCTTCATAACTTGCAAGAGAAATTTTGTCATAATACACAAATATGCTTGCTGAGCTATCTTTCTTATTGAATCTGAATGTGAAGTCTCGATTAATAAGCTGAGTATTTTGTTTGCTACTAGAATTTAGTGTGTCAAAAGGCAACGCTGTATTTACAACGTAATTACCATTATCAGTCTTAACAATAGGAAGAATAGAAAGTCCATCTATTTCTTGTTTATCAATTGTGAATTCTTCTGTAAATGTAGATTTTCCGCTTGCGCCATAGTGTAGTGTGATTTTATACTTTCCATTAATTACGCTATCAATCAAGCCGTCTTCTACAGCCACTGAATCTTTGATATCCAAATAATAATAGTATTTACCATCTTTATTTAGTAGTTTTCCCATTGTGATAAATGAGTCAACTAGAGTACTAGATGCATTACCTGTAATTGTTTTTTCAGAATATTTGAAGATTCCATTGAAATTATATCCAGAGTCTTCAGAAGAATAATTTTTTCTGTTAACTTCTATAAATATATCGTTTTGGAAATATGTAGGAACTTTCCACATTAATCTAACATTTCTGTTTGTGTAATTGGCAAGTCCTAGATTTTCATACACAACGCCTAAGTCCTTTGAGTGTAATCCGTCTTTGTCAATATAAATAGTATCATTATCAACAATATTATTACCGTTTTCGTCAATTGAATCAACTAGAACATTAAGTTCTGGCGAACTATTATCGATTATAAATGTGAATACTTGGTAGTATAGTAAATCAGTATAATCAATAACTTTGTTGTCACTTTGTTGAACTTCGCTTGGAAGGTTTTCATAGGTGTAGAATATTACAACTTCATACAAACCATCAAATTGACAATATACATCTTTTCCAAATGTAGATGTTTGACAAGCAGAGCCAGGAATAATATTGCCATCATTATCAAACTTGTATTTTGTATATCTATATATATAAGATTGAGAAATTTTACCATTATATGAAAGGGTAGAGAAGTTGTTCCATAGTACTGGAGTAACGTCTGTTATAATGATATTGTTTTTGTTTCTTAGAGTTGCAATTTTGCCTTTGAAATTTGTATAGTCAATGTTATTGTAGTCGTAATTTGCAGGTTTTGCATTTGAAGCAACATTCACATATTGAGCAAAATATTGTTGTGTTACATCGGAAATAAATCCTTGATTGTTCTTGTCTGAAACCTGCTCAAGTTTTGCATAAGAACTATCTGTTGGAATGATTGGTGATTTGTTGAAATATGCAATTGATCCATAGATGTGCAAAGTGTCTTTGCCAGGATTTGTTTGTTTTGTGCTGGTAGTAGTTGTGTAAACAGTGCTATCTGTATAGCTTTCAAGAATCTTTAATGCATTTACAATATCTTTTGCATTTTCGCCGTTTCCAATCGTTGCGGAAGATGTTGTTAATGTATAGACATATTTTGTAATGGTTTCGGTTTCGATGCGATAACCATCTTTGTCTTTTAGCTTGTAACTATTAGTAATTTCTTTCTCACTAATATTAACCGATCCTATGTTGTAGGCGATATTTAAGTGATTTTGCCCAGCAATGGTTTTGATCGAATATGTAGCGGATAGGCTTGCTCCACCAACAGTTACATTAGCAACTGTTGAGCCTAATGTGATATTAGATCCGGCAACTGAAAGTTGATTTGATCCATTTGCATATTGATATTGTACGCCGTTCACTGTGATAGTTCCAGAGCCGATAGGTGCAGATACAACAATGTATACAGGTTCATTGGTTTTGATGTCTGTGAATCCTGCAGGGGTTGTTGTCGTGTCAGGATTGATTGCAAAATCGGTAGGCGTTGTAAAGTTTGTACTATTAGAAGGCTTTTGTTGCAATGAATCATTAAGTGCATTTGAAACAAATACTTTGCTGTGCTCAACACCTTCGTGAGTAGGGCAAACATAAGAATATGAGAAATTATAGATTCCTAGTTGGTCAAACTTCAATTGATAAGAATATACAGGGGATAATTGATAGTTTTCAATATTGAGAACTTCCTTAAGAAGTTTCATATTGCTAATACTAGAAAGATTGCTTACAGAAATA
Organism: Clostridia bacterium; assembly: GCA_017453125.1. Classification (GTDB taxonomy): domain Bacteria; phylum Bacillota; class Clostridia; order Christensenellales; family UBA1242; genus UBA11490. Next base: position 245,313 of record JAFTKS010000012.1, on the reverse strand, counting down.
TTTGCTGTATTAATCAATTTGATTGAAGTAATTTCAAGATAAGTTGAATTACCATCTGTTGCAGTCTTTTCTTCAACTACATATTGAATTTTGATATTGTTGTTAACTGGGTCTGATATTTCATATACTTTGGCACCAGAATCAATAGTCAAAGAAATATCTTTTTGTGTTTCTTTATATGTAACTTGAATTTCATTTCCGTTGTCAATAGATTCGGTTACGTAATAAAGTTTTGTCAAAGTATAAGTTTTTGTTGTTTCATCATTTCCAGTAGAAGACAATGTATATTTTGACTGAGAAGGGTTTTGTTGGTCAATTGTGGTTTCTATTGAAAAGTCGGATAGATCAACAATTACTCCATTTTGAACATCAAGATTTAACAAATTGTCTGTATCGGTATATGTTCCAAAATTAACAACATTACTATCAGAGTCTTCAGTGGTAACCTTAATTGAATTGTCGATATTTTTTGTTACTTTGAAAGTATAAGAATCGATTCTAGCACCAATTTGAGAAATGTCGAATGTATCAAAATCACTTGTTAAAGAATGTTCTGCATATTTCTCTGTCTTATACGTATTGATAACATATGTTCCAGCAGTAGAATCGTCTAGAACCATTGTTGTTTTGTATTCAAATGTTAAATTCTCTAGTGCTAGGTGATTCTCAAATTCTGCATATGTATTTGATGAGAATTGTAGGTTTGGTATTTGTGCTGAATTTGCAGATAAATACGAAGTTTCTACAATAGATTTTGCAGAATTGTAGTTGGTTAAGATATAAACTCTTTTGAATTCTGCAGAGCCTTGGTAATATTTAAGAACTCCTTTTGTAAACTTTATACCTTCAGAACCTGATTGAGTCATAGTGTAGGATTCATCTGAATAATAAGATGTGATTGTGTGAGAAATATTGTCAAGAGATTTGTTATTTACTCTTGTATAACTCAAATTAAATTTGGTTGGATCATACTCTATGTATGGATTTTCTTTGGTGAAGTTATAGAAATATTCGTTTGTAGATCCGTCTTTGAGATTGTTAAGAATATCTGCATTATAAATAGTTGGATATTTTGTATATTCAGAGCCATCAAGAAGATAGAAAGAATAATTGAATTCTGTTTGAGCGTTTGTTGATAGGTCTTTGTTGTAGGTGATGAATTCAAACTTGAATTCGTATTTTCCCTGAGGATTATCAACATTATAGAAATTCTTTTGATCGTCGATAGCTGTAAGTGTGTTAAGATCAAAGAATTGAGACCAATAACGTGCTTTGTGTCCATCTTTAGAGGTCGGAATATCTGAAGTAGATGATGGATTCAATACAAGGTTATGAGTAGTGCTTACAAGTTGATTGTTTTCTAATGTTGTTGTTAGCAATCTTGCTGTAACTACAACACTATTAAGCAATGTATTTTCACCGTCAGAATTAAAAGGTGCACCAAAAGCAAGATAGAAGTTTTCTACATTGTAGGTATTATATGATGAGGTGTTGTTGTCTGGATTTGAAAGATGACTATTGTAATTGTTTAATAAAACAAAGTCATTATTGCCAACTTCATTGCCAAATATTTTCTCCTTGTTTCCTTCTACATTATCAAAATATTCCGCATTAGCAGGTATAAAGTCCTCTGTTAGATATTGACCTTCTGCTTCTGTATCAATTTTGGTATATGTAGTAGCTCCTTGAAGGGAAGTGCCTGTTGCAATTGCAGTATTTACGTCACTATTAGAAGTTGAAAGCGAGCCTGTTTTTGCGTCGTAATAGTTAATAGTTCGGTTGCTATTATAAGCATAGGCATAACCAGAATACAAAGAACCATTTTTATTTTTGTATTGAACGACTTGTAATTCGTCAGCGGTTCTTGCTTTCGTCTTTGCTGCAACAAAGTGAATGTTGTTATTTGCCAAATCTGTTCTTGTGGCAATTAGATTTGCAGCATTTACTTGTATCATAGGAACAACAAGAATTGCAATTAAAAAAGTAACAACGCCAAGAGCGGTGCTAATAAAAAATTTCTTTAGTTTGTTATTCCATTTTTTCTTTCTATAATCCATTTGTATTTCTCCATTTTTCAAATGTTGTAAATTTCAAAGTAATATTTTACAAATTTCTACAAAATAATTCTAGCACAATCTTACAAAACAACCAAACGAATTTATGTATATAATTTAAAATAACTTTTATTTATATTTTATATATATAACAAAAAGATATTCATTACAAAGTGGTAAGTAAGTACTAATGTTGAGAATTTAAGAGGTTGATAACAAAACACATAAAGAATGAAAAAAATAATTTTTTATCAAAAAAGTGTTGACAAGTGATAGTTTTTCATTTATACTAACCTTGTTCAAAATAAGCGTGGTCCCATGGTCAAGCGGTTAAGACATCGCCCTTTCACGGCGGTAACAGGGGTTCGATTCCCCTTGGGACTACCAAATTAAAAGAGTAGACGTTGGTCTACTCTTTTTGTCGATAAAATGTAAAAAACATAAGAAAATAGGGCATATTTAGGTGGGTAGGGGCGTTGGTATAAAAAAGAAAAGCGTTAATTGTCGGCATTGATAAAGACAAGATTGTTGATAGAAAAAATATGAAGAAAAAAAGCTGGAGTTGTATATAAAGTAAGTAAAGACAACATACGATGTCGTAGGTTTAAAGAGATGAAATCTCTTGTTTGACAGAATGTCAAAAGAGTCCCAAGCGAAAAAAAAGACACGAAAACGTGTCTGTTTTGGTAGCGGCGGTGGGACTCGCATTAAGGAGTGAAACGACGTTAATTGTCGGCATTGATAAAGACAAGATTGTTGATAGTAAAAAATATGAAGAAGAAAAGCTGGAGTTGTATATAAAGTAAGTAAAGACTACATACGACGTCGTAGGTTCAAAGAGATGAAATCTCTTGTTTGACAGAATGTCAAAAGAGTCCCAAGCGAAAAAAAGACACGAAAACGTGTCTGTTTTGGTAGCGGCGGTGGGACTCGAACCTACGACCTTTCGGGTATGAACCGAATGCTATAGCCAACTAAGCTACGCCGCCAAAGATTACTTAAATATATTACAATAAATTGTAAACACTTGTCAAGGGTTTTTTGTAAAAAATATAAAATTGCAGAGAGGTCATAAAAGTCAAAGACTTTTGAAATCCCATAAAGCGAAAAAAAAGAAGTTCGTTTAGGAACTTCTGAGTGGTAGCGGGGGTGGGATTTGTATTAAGGAACAGCGTTCCGTCAATTGTCGGGAAAGTTCTGAGAGGAACAAGGGGACCCGACTACAGAACGAAGTGTGGTTCTATGACAAAGTCATAAAAGTCAAAGACTTTTGAAATCCCACAAAGCGAAAAAAAGAAGTTCATTTAGAAACTTCTGAGTGGTAGCGGGGGTGGGATTTGTATTAAGGAACAACGTTCCGTCAATTGTCGGGAAAGTTCTGAGAGGAACAAGGGGACCCGACTACAGAACGAAGTGTGGTTCTATGACAAGGTCATAAAAGTCAAAGACTTTTGAAATCCCATAAAGCGAAAAAAAAGAAGTTCGTTTAGGAACTTCTGAGTGGTAGCGGGGGTGGGATTTGAACCACACGACCTTCGGGTTATGAGCCCGACGAGCGACCGAACTGCTCCTCCCCGCGATATAATATATATACGTCGATAACGAAAAAATTATACCATATATATATATTGATTGTCAACAAATTTTTAAAATTAATTAAAATAATGTTAAAATTTATGAATTTGTAGGCTTACTTGAGTACCAAGTATCGTCTTTTTGTCCCCAACCAAGAGACTCTCTAGCATAATTTTCCAAATATTCTGTGCGGTTGTTGGTGTAGTAATCATTGGAAGTGTTGTAATTGTTGATTTCTTGAACTAACTGCTCTCTGTAAGAGGACAAATGTTCTTCTTTTTCATTAAGGTTGGCGATTTTTATGAATTGAAATGTTAAAAGAATAATGCATACAAACATTATAATACACGTTATTATTGTGATAATTTTAACTGTTTTTAGATTGTTTCTCATTATTTTAACAAAAACCTTCCAATTCGAGTGCTTTTAAATTTTTTCATACAAACTACTAGTTTATTATACAAATATTTGACACCTTTGGCAAACAAATTTCCTAAAGTTATTTGTTCAATGATTGTTCCTAAAATATATCCAACAATCAAATACCATCTAAATTCACCTAGATTTATGAAATTTATAAGTATAATGAATCCTAAACAATATAGAATGGAAAAAATAAAATCTATTAGTATTCTAATCCACAATTTTTGAAATATGTTAGGAAGGGTACTGAGTAAATCGTATATAATTCCAAATAAAATTCCAATGCCTAACATTAGAAAAAAGTCTTTAAATTGAAGGAAGTTGCTGATTATCATTTAAAGATCCTTTTTAAAAAATTCCCTTGTTTTCCGTATTTTATTGATTCAAATATTCCATCAGCCTCTAAAATTCCTGTATTTACATCTAGTTTTGTAATTGATATATTTTGCCCTGAGATACAAAGAATAGTGTCTTTGAGTTTTACCGAAAGAAAAGTTTCGCTTGTGCTTACGATTTCGTTTATGCCTTCAAGTTTTAAGTTTTTTCGATTTGTTAATGTTAGGTTCTCGGTTGATTTGCTCAATTCGGGATTTGTTGATGATTTTTCCATATAATTCTCCTTGTGAAAATTTATATGATAAAAAAATGAAATATATGTTGGTTATGCAGAGAAAATTATTATTTGTTGAATAAATATTGTTTTTAATATTTGATTAATATATAATAAATAATATTGAACTTGCGTTTTGAGGTTATAAAATTAAATATGAGTAATGAAGTAAATTATAAAGAAAATGAGAATAGTTATTTTCAATATCTTGGACATAAAGCAAGTGTTTTGCAAACTTCAAAAAGTTTGTTTGTAATATTTGTCATATTGTTTATAGATATAATATCGCTCGCGCTCAGTTGGATTTTTGTGGGAAATCGTAGCGGTAACGCATTGTTTTCAGATGTATTGAACTCCATAAATGAGAATTTATTGTTATTAATTATTTTGATGGGAGCAGTCGGGTATTTTGTAAAATCATTTTTTGATTATTTGGTTTTGGTAAAAAGAACGAAGCAAAAAAAATATTTTGCAATACTGTCTTCAAATATTAGATCAGATTTTTTTAATCATTGTACAATTGGTTTTAATAATGCTGAAGCTGTAAAAATGTCTAGGTTGTGTGAGTCGAGTGTTGCAGACTCTATTTCAATGGAAATAACGTTTGCTGAAAAAATTAGTGCTAAAATCTTTAGATTAATGTATATGTTTGTTGGACTTGTTGCGTTTGGGGCGTTTTTTATAAATATGGTTCCATTGTGGATATATATTGTTTCAATCGTGGCTTACATATTTAACTTTGTTTCAATGTTGCCATATTTATTATTTAATAAACATAGGGAAAAGATTATTGAATTTTGTGCAAAAATAATTAAGATTCTGTATAGTCTAAGGCTGATAAAAGACTATGAGTTGTGTTTTAGAAATACAATAGATAAGCTGTACTTGTATTCTTCTAGTTTGAAAAGAAACAAACGAGCTCTTTGGTTTGGGATAATTAAATGTTTTGTTTCAGATGTAATCGAGTGTTTGGTAATATATTTCTCAATTTCATTGCTGAATTTTGGTGGTGGAAAAATAATTATATCTGTATTGCTTAGTTATGTTGTGTTTAAAAGTATCAACACGTGCTTTGATTGGTGTGGTAGTGTGTTGATATATGAATTAATGTATTTGTTAATATTTGAAACATTATACTGCTCAGGGTATGTTGTTTGGGGATTGATTCTGAGTAGATTTGTCGAATTTTATATGGTTGTTGTCATATACTTAATTGAATTGTTGTTATCTAAGATATTTATATCAAAAAAGAGGGTATCATAAAAGATACTCTTTTTTTTAGTATTAATTCACAATGTTGCTAGGGTTAAACAAATCTAAAAATATATCGGGGGTATTGGTTAATGAAGAATTATCTATGTGTCTTTTTGTAAGATAAGTATTGCCTTCAACAACAATGTTTGTAGGTTTGTTTGAGTTGGAAATAAAAACGTTAAATGTTGATTCTTCAAGTAGTTTAATTTTTGATTCGTTGTTTGGTTTTTCTCCAAAAGGAAAAGATAGAATGTTGGAGTGTCCAACAATTGGTGTGACGATTGATTTCCAAAGTGATAAATTTTTTGCTAGTGTTATATCGTCAATAAGATTCAAGTTGTCGTAAGAATATGTATTAGAACAGAATGTGTATCCTCTTGCTTTTAGTGTTGTAATAATTTCTTGAAGGCGTTTGATGTTGTTTTTCGAAGAAGAGTTCTTGGGGTCGGTGCAATATCCTAAAATATCAATATTACCACAAATACCTAAAACTGCCTTTGCGTTATTGTGAGAAAAGTCAGGGTGTGTTTGTATGAAGCTTTCTAAAATTGGAATTGCGTCAAGGTCCTTTGAAATTCTGTCTTGAATAGATAGTCGTTTTGAGTATGTTGCAAATTCATTATTTCTATCTAGTATGAGTTTATCAACTGTTGTTTCGGTAAAGCTAGATTTGTTGTAGGATACGTTTTCAATAATTAAGACAAGTGGTTTTTTGTCTGTATTTACAGTGTGTTCTTGGTGTGTGATGGTGTCGAGATAATCTTTAAGACTTGTTAGTACATAATTATTTTTGTATAGTTCTTGAAGAAGTGATTTGAATTGCTGGGGAGTTAAATTATGTTGTTTTTTTGAATTACTTGTTTTTTGTTGTTGGCTTTGATTTTGTGATAGTGTGTCGATGCTAATAATTTGAAGTGACGGTGTTGTTTTGTTTGAGTAAAATGTTTGACTTGTAAAACTAAGTTGTGTGATTGTTAACACAAAAAATATTATAAAAGTTATTAATTTTATATGTTTCATAAACTTTTATGTTTCTCCTTGTTTTATTAAGAATATGGCTTTTATAAATTAAGAAATGACAAAAACATATAACAACATGACAGAAAATGTCAGTCAAGAGGTGTGTATGAAAAGGATTATAATATTGTTCTATTTTTTATTTATAATATTTATGTTTATGTTTGGTAATGAAAAAGAGTTTGAAAATAACATTACAAAAATTTGTGCTGAGTCGGATTTTGAGTATTATGAGGATTGTGTTTGTGTATCTTTAAGTAGTAGGGATTTGTTGCCATTGATTGATGTTTTGTCTATTGATATTGTTGATAGTTTTTTTGTTGATGATAGGATTGTTCTTGAGGGGTATACTTCTAATTTGAAAAATTCCGTTTGTGTTAACTATAAAAAAATTAATATACAAATAATGGTGTGTGAAGATGTGTGTATTGTTGGTTATCCGTTGATAAAAAAATCTTTTTAAAAAAATGTATAAAATATTTTAGATTGTCAATTATTAAAACACGATGGAGGTTTTTATGGAAAATATTACATTTGCACAAAGGATGAAAAATATATTTAAAAAGTATGGTTATTATTTTTTGCTTGGCGCTTTAGTTTTTGCTGTTGTACTTACATTAATTATTGTGGGTGTTTCTGGTTCAAAAGATACGCCTATTGTTGAAGATTCGACACCTGTTAATACAACTGTATCACCTTATCTTCCTGTTTTGAATGCATCGATTTATAAAGGTTACTATGGTGATGAGTTGATGTATAATGCAACGCTAAAACAATGGGAGACTCATAATGGTATAGATTTTACTGCTGCATCAGGATCTAAAGTTTATTCTATTTTAGATGGTGTTGTAAAAGATGTTTACTCTAATGTTTTAGAGGGACAAGTTGTTGTTGTAGAACACGAGAATGGATTGGTTAGTACTTACGGGTCTTTAGATGAGAATTTGAATGTAAAGGTTGGTGATTCTGTAAATAGAGGTCAGCAAGTGGGGACTATTTCGACTACGTCAACATCTGAAGCGGACGCTGGTGCACATTTACATTTCTCATTAACAGATAATGGTAAAAAGATTGATCCTGCATCTTATTTGAATATTGAAACAAAATAGTTTGATTTGCTTTACACTTTTTGATTTGAATGTTAAAATATACTAGTATTTTATAAATATTAGGGAGATCAAGATTATGTCTTTTGAAAAAGTAAAAAAATTGTTGTCTGAGCAATTAAATATTGCTCCAGAAAGTGTAGATTTAAAAAGTAGAGTAATTGAGGATTTGGGAGCCGATTCGTTGGATGTTGTAGAAATGTTAATGGTTCTTGAAGATGAATTTAATATTACTGTTACTGACGAAGAAAGTGTTGAGCTAAAAACTGTTGGTGATATTGTAAAATTAATTGATAGCAAAGCAAAAAAAGATAAGTAATTAAAAAACCTTCATACTTTTGTTAAAGTTTGAAGGTTTTTGTTTGTTTTCTGCATAAAGTGTAGAAACTTGTCATATTTTCTTATATGAAGATTTAAGGAGATGTGATGAGAAAGAGAGAAGAGCAATTTGCTATTTTTATAATTGATAATTGTTCTACAATCAGAAAATGCGCTGAAGTATTTGGCGTAAGTAAAAGCACGGTTCATAATGATTTATCAAAAAAATTAAGAACAACTAACAAATTTTTATATTATCAAGTTTGTGGATTGTTGAGGAGGAACTTTGCTGAGAAACATATTCGTGGTGGTTGTGCTACAAGATTGAAGTATTTTAGACTCAGGTCGTTAAAACAAGGTACTATTCAAAGTTGAAAAAAACACCTTTTAAAGGTGCTTTTTTATTTTTTATTCCAAAATGACTTGTCTTGATATGCTTTGTCGAAAAGATTGTATCTTTCTGGGTGTGTTATTGCAGAAAAAATTCTATCTTTTGCAAATGGAATTTCTTTCTGAATGTGTTTGATCAGGTCTTTGGTATATTCTCTTTTGGTTTGTTTGTCAGCTGGGCAATTGCTTTTCTTTACGGGTAGGTGTTTTGATACTGCTAAAATATCGTGTTCGTCGGTAAGGACGAGTGGGCGAATTACAGTCATTCCTGTTCTATCCATATATAATTTTGGAAGGAAGGAACTAAGCCTGCCTTCGTAGAATAAGCTCAATAAAAATGTGTGAATAACGTCGTCCGAAGTATGTCCTAGAGCTAATTTGTTACAGCCTAGTTCAATTGCAGTAGTGTTTAACATTCCTCTTCTAAGTTTTGCACAAAGACTACAGGGGTTTGATTCTTTTCTTTCTTCAAAAACTATCTGATAAATGTCTGAATTTACGATGTGATAATTGACATCTAATTCTTCACATAATGCCTTTATTTCGGAGAAATCTGATTTTCCGGCAAACATATCTATGGTTATTGCGACGAGCTCAAATTTTTGCGGAGAAAAGCGTTTATACATAGCAAGTGCTTTTAGTAAAACTAGGCTGTCTTTGCCTCCAGATATGCCTACAGCAATTTTGTCTCCGTCTTCTATAAGTTTGTATTCGTCGATTGCTCTTCGCATTTGACTTAATATTCTTTTCATTGGTTCTCCTAGGTGTTTTATTACGTATATTTTAGCACATTGACTCTTTGTTCGCAATGTTTTTTTAATATTTGAAATTTATTTAAAAAGTTGCTTTTGGTGTGTGTATTTGTTTGACTTTTTTCGACAAACTCTTTAAAATGTATTTAGTATATATATTTATATATATTCTTTTGATATTTTATTTTTTTTGTAAAATACTAAGAATAGATTAATTTGCTGAAATTTGATGGAGAATGGAAAATGAGAAAAAAGTTGACTTTAGCAATATTATGTATGATGATAATCTCTTTGTTTGGGGTATTGGGGTGTTCTTCCGATCCTTATGCAAAGATGCAGTTTACATCTAATATAGAAGGCGTACAGGAGTTGTTGATCAAACAATCGGGTTTGGGTGAGAATATTTCTTATGATTATTCTGACGCAATGGTTGATTTTGAGGTTAAAATTTCTGGTATAAAAGAGTATCCTTCAGTGCTTGTAAGTGGTTGGGAAGGTTATCTTACTCAACCTGTTCTTGAATACAAGGGAAACGGTGTTACTAGAGTTACTGCTCAACCTTTGTCTCATTTGTCAACAGGTAAATTTACGCTGGTTCTGAAGACTATGGAGGGAAACAAAACTCAGGCGATAGACTTCAATATCGGGCTTATGTTGAATTCTTTCTCATTAAAGTCTGAAAGATTAGATGCTATTGCTCAAGGCTATGAAGTTGTTCTTGATGAACTTGATGGTCTTGTAGACTATAGTCCTGTTAATACCACCCAAAAGGCAATGACGTATTCTGTAGTTGTGCCAAAATTGTCGACTGGTGATGGAGAATATATAATTACAGATAAAAATGGCTCTTATACTTTTGAATCGGATTTTGAGCCTTATAAATACTATAAGTATGCTGATGTTGTGGTGGACAACTATGGCAGACAGGTTCTTAAGGTTTATCCATATTTTATGACCGATAGTGGAGAATATGCTCTTGATGATTTGGGGCAAAAAATTCCTGCGATTTATCCTCAGGTTGTTGAGGAAACCCTTGTTGGTGGTGGGGTTGTTAGTTATGATTGTGTAACAATTAAGGCTGTTAGTGAGAATCCTAGCATTAGTCACAAGTATTTGGATATCGAAGTAGTTCCGGGTATTGAATCTGTTGATCTATTGATGAATTTGAAAGACACAAATCAAATGGTTACTCTCAATACTGATACGAATGGTGATTATAATGTTGTTTTGATTGATAACGATTACAAGGGAGGGACTCTCACTTCTGACGAATTGTCATATTTTACAAAAAGAGACCTTAGTTTCTCTTTGAAGGGTGTAGCAATTGATGGTGTTCCTTCTAGTTTGGCTAATGACTATCGTGTTGTTATTGCTGATAATGAAGCTCCTCAAAAAGATGACCCTGTTAATATCTCAATGATTGGAACGGGAAGTTTGTTCAATGTTCAGTCGCTTTCGGCGGGAAAATATACTCAGAACTTTATAATAGAGCACAAAGATTATCCTGGAAAATTTGATAGGGAAGTTGTTGTAAATTTTGAGGTTATGAGTATACCTTCTTCAATTACTATCAACAAAAAGCCATTAAGCGTTGTTGTCAATGATTCCGACGTTGTCGATGAGGCTGGTTATAATGCCGTTGTGTATAATACATATCCAAGAAGTGTTTTTGGTGCAAAGTTTGCCATTTCGGTTAATGGTCCATTCAAGTTCTTTGTAATGCTTGATGAGGCTAATAAGCAATATGCAAATGAAGTTGTTTTGCGTAAGAGTGGAACGGGCGTTGAAGGAACTCTTGCTTATTTTGATAGTTCTGATGTTGTATATTCCTCAAAAGATGATCAGGAGTACTCGAATTATACAAACTTTAATAATCAAGATACATTCTTTTTAAAGCATAATTTGCAAGCAATTCCAGATGAGTCTATTTCGTTCTATGTTGGAATAACCTATTCGATGGCACATAGTAGTTACTCTAGCGAGATCAAAGCAAAGTACTTCACAAATTCTTTGTTGAAATTCCCAATCAATGTTACCTTTGAAAATGGTGTTGAAAAAATTGCCTTTGATAGAAATAGGTATGATTTGAATCTAGACAACGAGGCATATTGTTATAGTGGTGTTGCTGACGAAAATCTTGACGGCTTTAAATTATGGGATTTGCCTGTTGGTCAATCTTACGAAAAATGTATAAGTAGCATTACCTATAATGAGAATTTGATCAAAGTCTATGATTATTACGATGTAGAAAACGATGTTGTTAGTCTATATGTAAAACCTTTAAAAGATGCTGAGGTTGGTACAACTAATGTTACAATTCAGACAACAAATGGACTTGTTAATTCTGTAGAGGTAGGCACATATATTCCAACTATTTATTCTTATACAACTGCAGGGGAAGGTGGTGAAGAATCTCCAGAACTAGGTTGTGATGTTGATCAGTATAGTTCAGGATTCTTGTACTATACTACTGTAGATCCAACTGGTGTTCAAAAGATTGATCATAGAAAACAATCAACACTATATACGTTGGCATCTTATTATGAAAACGAAACAAATCTTTCAGATTATTCTTATTCGTCTGTTAAATATTTATATACAATCATAAACAACAAACAAGCAATTTCGTTCTATGACTATAGAATTAAAAATACCGATTCGGGAAAAGAAATTGTTAAATATGATATTACCGACAGGGTGACCGTTCGAATTAGTAATCCATATTATGCTTCTTATAGTAAAGGAATTATAACTACATTCTCTGAAATCACTGAGAAAATGCAACCAATCAAGGTTGATATATCTTATGTTGCACCATATGAAACGATGGATGAGAGTGGTAGATATGTAAAAGACTATTTTGTTAAAGAGCATACTATTAATTTGTTTATTTATGAACCGCTAGAAGGTGTAGAGGTTACATCTCCAAAAGCTGTTGATATGTATCTAGAACGTTCTCTTGGACATTATAGTAAAGATCTTTCAATGCATACCATAATGTCTACATTCCTTCCAAATAGAAATGATCTAGGTGCTGAATGGAATACAGTGTCAGAAGGTAATTGGTCTCCTGTAGAATTAATGTTTGATTATGAGACTCAGTTGAATGAAAAGATTGTAGATGAAAATGGTAATCCAATTTATTTCTCATCAACAGATGCGTCTGTGGAGCCTAGATATGTTTATTATAGAGACTTATTTGAAGTTGATGCAAAAAATGAGCAATGCGTATGTATTGTGAACAATAGATTAATAGCTGATGATAGTGATGAGACACTATTGGGATGGTTGCAAAAATATGGTGACGCAACCAGTACAGATCAAATCAATTCTGCACTAAGAAATATCATCTATAGAAACAAGATTGAATTTGTAATTAATATTTACATCAATCAATTTGATAAACTTCAAAACATAAATTCTGTAAAAATCAGTTCCTTCTTTGCAGAAAGAGTTGGAGAAATTAGTCTAGACGTAGAAGAAGATGGTGTGTATTTTGAGTCCAGAAATTCTACAATTGATAAAGAAAATTATGTAATTGAATATACAATTGATAATGACTTGGCAGTTAACAAAGATTTGTTTATAGGTTATTATGAGACTATCAATGGTAAACAGGAACTCTTAGAATATCAAAAGTCTGTTTATGATATTTCTATTAAAGCAAGTACTACAAAAAATAGTGGGCGCATTATAGTTACTCCAGATGCATCAGTGTCTAATATAAATAAGACAATGAACGTTGTTGTGACAACAAAAGATAATATTTCGACAGCAAAAAAAGTTAATAATTATGATGTGTACGATTTGTATAGCAGTTCTACGAATTTGCTAAGGTCGTTTAGAATCACAACGGCAGATGGTTCTGAAAATAGTCCTTTCGAAATAAGAAACGTAACAGATTACAAAGAATTGGTATCTGACGTTAATTCTGGAAATTATTTCCATTATGTCTTGACAAGAGATTTGAATTTGTCTGGTCACGAATCGGAAGTCCTTGGACTTGTTGTGTCAAAAGATAATGCTAAAGATAAGTTGAAAACTTTCTCTCTTAGTGGAGCACATTCGTTTGTTAAGAATAATCAAGAAATTGTAACCTACAACACAATTTATAATCTCAATGTAAATAAAAACATTACAGGAAACGCACAAGATGTACATTTTGGATTATTTGATTATGTAGACGATTACGCATTATTTAGCAATATTACCATAGAAGGTTTCAATGTAGTTGTTAATATTGACGAGTCTGTACCAAATGTTAATGTGGGCTTGTTGGTTGGAAAGAGTGCTGGGGCAAAAATTTATAATTGTTCTGTTGCTGGAAATATTAATGTGATTAGAAACGATGGAAATGCTGATATTTCTGTTGGTGGAATGATTGGTTATGCAACAAATAATACTATAATTAGTGGAGTGCCAGGTAAATATAAGGCAGGTATATCTATTAGTCCAGAAAACGCAAATGTATCAATTGATATTGCTGGAAAAAATAATGTTGGCGAAACCGAGATAAGTTCTGTTTCGAATAATATAATTGGTGGATTGGTTGGAACAATCAACAATTCAAGAATATTAGACTCTGAGGTTGTGTCATTAATTACTTCTACAGTAAGAGCAACAATTGGTGGAGTTGTGGGTTCAGTATTGGCTAATGGTACGGTCGAATTGAATTCAATAGTTGTTAGTCCTAAAATAGTTGTGAACATAAATGAAAATATTGACAATGGTGACGACTTAATCATAGGTGGAGTTCTTGGTTCAACCAATGATACTCAAGGATATGCTTTGAACAATGTATCAATGCATTTTGTTGATATAGGTGAAGGTTATTCTTGGACACAGAAAGCAAATGTGTTTGTATCGGCAGTAAGTTCTCAAGTGTTGTTTGGAGGTCTTGTTGGTCTTGAAAATGCTGGAGGAACAATTTCTTATAGTTATATTAGAAACTTCTACAATGCCAAAATTTCTGATGAGAAGATTAATTCTTATCGTGGAAATATATATATTCTTGCAAATTCGGGCGTTGTTGGAGGTCTTGTTGGAAAAAATATTAGCGGTGTAACAATTTACAAATCATACTTTGATGCAGATATAATTGCTAGTGATGTTATGAACAAAGGTATGATTGTTGGACTTCTTGATAATTCAAAAACTATTAATATCTCGAATTCTTATGGTATTGGTTATTTAATCAATCATTCATTTAAAGAAACTCAAGCAAATTCAGGAATTTATGTTGATTCATTTAAATTGGTAGATGTTCAAAATGATGTTGCTGATGGAATGTGGACAATAGATGGTGCTAAGTATAATGATGGAAAATATAATATAAGTGGAGTTACTCAATCTTATGCGGTTGTAAATAGCGATAAAACTTATGTTGCAAATGCCGGATATCAGTATATTTATGACACATCAACTATCACAACTGTTGAGAATGTCTTCAATGAAAAGGGCTTTAATATTACTAGTGGAACAGCAAGCATTAATTCATTTGATTGGTTTATTCATTCAGATTTCAATACTATAACTATTGGAACTGGAGAGTCTCAAATCAATATTGCTTATCCGTTGATTCTTAAAGATGGTGTTGCAATGTATGACATTGTTCCAGAATCCATTAGTGTTACTATTAATCCAAAAGATGATTTATATAATATATCTTATACAAAACTTAATGACTCAAATGAAGAGGTCACATATGTTCAAGTATTGATGTATTTGAAAAGATCACTTACTGGTCAAAATGATTCGAATTTCTATCAAATGTCAATCACAAATGAGCCTGTACCTCACTTCCATTTAAAATTAAATGGCGCACTTGGTGATGACTCTGTGTATTCTTCTATACTAAAAGGTGGGGCAGGAGATAGACTAGAATACATTGAGGGCTCAAATGGACAGGTTATTAAAATTGTTGGAAATAGAGTTTATCCTGTTGCACCAGGCCTTGCAACACTTACAATTAGAAGCTATGTGTCAAAGTCAGTAAAAACAACTATATCGATTGTAGTTGTCGATGGTCTTGATGACTTTAATGTTGTTATGGATAACGAGGGGTCTAATAAAGTAACAATATTAGAAGATTCGAATACAGATTCAATGGTAAATAACGAAACTTTATATGATATATTCATTGATGAGAAAACTAAATACACAATATTGGGATTAAATGATAAGAAACTTGTTAATGGTGTGTATGGTAGTAAGTACATTGCAAATTCTCATTTTGGAATAATTATAGAGCTACTTGACGCTACTAAGAGTGCGGTTGTAGATGGCGACGGAAACGTTCTTGAACCTGCTAGACAAAATGGTGTGTTCAAAATTGGTGACCAAGAATTCATTTATGATAGTGAAGTTGCTTACAACAACATTATCCAAATAGATTCAAGGGATTTCCAACTTTCAGGCATTTCTCATGGATATGTAAAATTTGCAATTACTCCATATTTATTACTTGATGATAATGAGTATGAAGATACTTATACTTCAGTAGTAGATTCAGGTGTCGAATACGAATTTGACAATAATGTGTTTGTATTAGACGATTTGCAGAAGGTTTATTCATTTGAAGTAAGGGCTAGAGCGAGAGGAATGGAAGTAACAAAAACGGTCGTTGAGATTGATGCTCTCAATACCGTTCCATTCGGTGTGATTCTAGAAACAGCCAATATTTTAATAGAAGATTTAAACAATGGTACTGCAAAAATTACAATTCTTGAAGACATTTATGTAAAGATTAATGGAAACAAATATTCGTCTAGATTATCTCTAAGAGGCAAAGAATTTATATGTGATGTTATAGATGCTGACAATGGTATTTACGAGTGTAGTAATATCACTTATGAATTTGATTATGCGCTTATTAATATAATATTTGATAATATATATATTACTAAAACAAATATAGATGCTCAGTCACGACTAAATACATATAAGATTTCTATAGATGGAGTTGTTAGCTTTGATGGCGAATATTACAGAAGGCACGCTAATATGTTTGACTTGAATACAACTTCATTCAATGTTCAGTTTGTTGCCGAAACAAATTCAACGAAGTCTTCTGCCATTGTTGTAAAAATTGTTCCAAAAACAATTGAAGAAATTTTCGTTAATTTCTATACAAGTGGCGAAAATGCATTGACAAACAATGGAACAGATATTGAATATCCAGAAGAGAATGAAAGTTCGTTCGTTGTACCGGGTAGAGCAGGACTTCTTAAAATTACACTTGATGAAGAATTTAATAATAGCAGTTATATAACAATTACTCTCAATAAGCAGTACAAAGATTATGTAACATTGACTCAATTAGAGGCAGTTATTGCAGGTCTTGAAGCGTCTGATAATATATTGGGATATTCTGAGGTTGTATCCTATGATATTATTGATACAGATAATGTCTACGGCTTAAGACTTGCAAAACAAAGTATTAACTATAGTACAGAAAACTATTTTAATAATACATATTTTGTAAAAGTATACGTAGAGAAAGGTATTAGTTTATCAACACTTAATATGACAATCAATTCATATATGGTAGATAGTTCAAATAAGGTTGTTAAGCAAGATGTTTATTATGACTGTCAACTTACTATTGCAGAATTGCCTGATATCAAAGTTACCCTTGATGGCGAACAAAAAACCATTATGGGCAAAGGTGTTAGAAAGGCATTGAATATAACATATAACAAAAATCTTGCCCAGGATATTCAGTTTAGAATAACCGAAATCTTAAATGGTCAACCAACTCAGAATTCGGATAAAACTATTGATTATGTATACATTGCAGATGAGACCGGACAAAAAGTAAATTACATAGATATAGATGATTTAAAAGATAGTCAAAACAAAAAGACATATTATTTGTGTCAAGATGTAGCGACAGCAGTCGGTTCTGAATTTAGTATTACTTTTACAGCTACAGACATTATTATGGGTGTTGTTGAAAAGACTACTTGTGAGTTACTTTTCGATACTGTAGACTTTGAGGTTGAAGATGTTTTATTTGCTGGAGCTGTAGATGGTGTTATTGTAATTCCTCACGGTGCATCTTCTAGACTTGATACTTCGTCAGAAGAGTCGCCAATGATTAAAATCAAAGATGTTGTTATTGGTGATAGTGTTGAGATTGCAGATTATGTTAAGTCATTATACGTTGAAGATACAAAGAATGGCTTGATGGGTGCGGTTATTGCTGCTCAGTATGGAATGGCTGGAACTGCTGTAACTGCTAACAAAGTAGTTGACGGAAACGTTGAAAACGTAACTTACTCGTATGATGCAAATCATCTATATTATAGAGTAGGTGTAGATGATGACAATCAACCTATTTATGAGAAGATGTCAAATGGCGTGTATGATGGCATAACTCTTTCTCAAGATGTGAAACAAGTAGATAATATCAAATATTTCTTCTATGAGGTCAAAGGTTCTGCTATTGGAGATTCTACACGAATCCAGTTGGATGTTGATTATTGTTACGAAGATGGAAAGTTCTCAATTGGTAACAATGCTAAAGTTGTATATACAATAATCAAAAACCTACAAATTGTTGTAAAGGATAACTCTACATATGATCACCCAACTCCAATTGAGGATCAAGCTCAGTTGTTAAAGTATTGTGGTGTTGATGGTAATTATATTCTTCTTAACGATATAACTCTTGTTAATTGGGTACCTCAAAAAGCACTATTTAGTTCTCTTGATGGTAATGGTTATGTGATTAAAATTCAAAGTTTTGATTTGTCTGGCTTTAGGGGAAAAACAAATCAAAATGTAGGTATTTTCTCAGAAATCAGTGAAAATACATTATTAAAAAATATTACTATTGATGTTTCTGATTTGCTTATTAGTGAATTGAAAATGTCTGATAATATTTCATATATGAAAGCGTCTACGAAAAATTCTTATGTTTATAAGACGGAAGGCGTTGATTTGGGTTATTCAAATGGTGTAAACTTCGGTATTCTTGCAGGTAAAAATAATGGAGCAATTACAAATGCAAAAATTATTTCTACAAAAGATACGTCTGACAAATCGGTTAGCACAAACAAGTATTTGCATATACAAACTACTTTAGGGTTTGAAGGTGATAATTTGTATGTATCCAATATTGGCGGAATTGTTGGTGTGAATTCTGTTACTGGAGCAATTACAAATTCATTTGTTGGTGTCAATATTTCCAACGAAGATAATGGCGAATACTATATTACAAATGTAAATGTTTCAGACAAGAGTGGCGAGCAAAATAACGAATATGATGAATTACAAGAAACTCGTATTTATCCATTCGTGCTTGCTGGAGGAACAAATATAGGCGGAATTGCTTGTACTAACGAAGGAACAATCAGTAATGTTTATAATAAAGGTATGGGTGTATATAATCCATATCCTAAGGTTGAAAATTCAGCGACAGCAGGTCTTGTAACATATAATAAATCGGGATTGATGACTAGTACTTTTGTTGAATCTGTCAAATTCAATGCTGATGGCAAGGCTTATGATGATGAATTTAGAATTGAAAGTACGGGATGTGTTGGTGGACTTGTATATGAAAATAATGCAAAAATAGAAAATTCGTACGTAAATGCAAGTCTTCAAACATTAAGTTCGTTCTTGGGTGGATTTGTGTTCAAGAATACATCTGCAGCAGTTGTATCAAATTCTTATGTAACCACACTTGCTAAAATTACTTCGACAACCGGTCAATTTACAGGTATTATTGATGATGTAGTTCAAAACGAAGGAACATACAATAATTGTTATTATACAATCAACACAGAAAATGGTGAGTTTGCAAATATTAATGAAAAGGCTGTTGCAATAGATAGCAAAACTAATCCTTTTGATCAAACAATTACTTGGAAAGGTTTCTCATTCGTATTTGGAAAAACTGAGGGTGGAATTTGGAGTGTTGAAGAAGGCGGAATGCCAAAACTTGCAACAACCCTTACTGATACAATTTCGTTCAGAAAATTAACTAATATTCAAAGAGATGTTGATGGTCAGACTGGAGTAAGGTATGATTATGAGTATGATAATAGAGCATACTTAGGAACAAAACAAAATCCTTTGATTGTTGAAAAAGCAGAAAACTTTGCTAAATATATTATAGATAATTCATATTCTTATGATGGAAATCCATATAATATGGCATTTGGTTATAGGTCTGGTGAGGATTCTACTAGATTTGTAAGAATTGTAAATAATTTGGATTTCACTGATGAATCAACTGCAAATGTGTATAACAAAACTTATCTATATATGATTTCGTTCTGTGGTGTATTAGATGGAAACGGAATGTCATTTACAAACCTTAATATCGAAACCGATACAAACGGACTCAAGAACTTTGGCTTGTTTGCGCAAATTGGTCACGAGAATACATCTTCAAATGCTGTAGTCAAGAACTTAAATATTTCTGTTGCGTCGTATAGTAGTGGCGGTGATAAGACAGAAAGGGCAGGAATACTAGCAGGAACAATTGTTAATGCAAATATTGTCAATGTTGATATTGATGGCGGAAATAATAATATTTTCGCAGCATATATGGTTGGTGGTCTTGCAGGACTCGTTTATTCTACAAATGGTTCTCCATTAACTATTAATGACGTTGATATCAAAGACGTTCATATTGCCGCTGTTCATAATAGCTTAGGCGGAAGTATTACTGCAATGAGTGAAGATATGTCAGAATACTTCTTGAATAGTTTCTCATTGCTAGAAGATGGTGTGCAAAGTGAGAATGGGTATTCATTTAACTCGTTGTACGATTCTAGTAATAAAAAGACATTAATTACAGGATTAAATGGTGTAGAGCAAGGCAAGGGGTATGAGAACAAAGTTTCTTACGTTGGCGGTGTAGCAGGCGTTATTGTGGCAAATAACTACAATAGGGAAGTTACAATGGAGCAATCGGCGTATGAGAACTATAGAACAAAAACCGATGAATCTACTATTAACAATATTGTAGTTCAAGGGGAAATCTATATTTCTACTGCTGAGAATGCAGGAGGATTGTTTGGATACATTGGTGAGAATACTCTAATTAAAAATTCAAAGTTCATAGTATCACAAGGACAATTGTTGAAGGCATCAAATAATAGTGGTGGAATTGTTGGTGAACACCACGGAATATTGGAGCAATGTACTATTGCCTATAGCGATGAAGAACAAGCAGAATATGATAGTACAATTGTTGGCAACAAAACAACAAATGGTGATTATTTCTTGTTTGACTTGGATTCTGATCAGGGTACATTCTATACTGTTTCTATTGGCGGTATTGCTGGATATAGTGAAAATGGTGTAATTATAGATAGTTATGCAAAAATTAATGTAACAAAAGAATTGGCTTTCGTTGCTGGTGGAATAGTTGGATATTCGAGAGGAAATAACTATCTTGGTTTTGTATATCATACAGGAACCGTTTTTGCTCAAGATATAATTGGTGGTATTATTGGATTCCAAGTAAATGATTATGGTTCAAATCAAATAACAAATAGATTATTTATGGACAATGTTGTTTCTCTAGCAAATTGGAATGATTCGTCTGAATTGAACTTTAGAAATGAGGTAACAATTCGTTTGTATAATAATACCAAATTCCTTTATTCCAATGGGGAAGCGTACTATAATTATTATTTCAAACTTCCAGAAGTTGGAAATGCACAAATTCAATTCAAGGAAGATATTACAAAAACTGAAAATGACACAACTAAAGTACTTTTAAGTGTTACAGACGCAGAGACAAGATATAGAAATACTCACAACAAATACTATATTGGTTCTGTTATTGGAAAGGCTTTGTTAAAGAGTGGATACAACAAATTTTATGATGGAGATGTTTCAACTCCAAATTATCAAGTATTTGCAAATCAAGATATACTAACAGATTTGTATTCTTCAGCAACCAAGAATGTATTTAGTACAACATTGGGTGTTATTGATTCTTCTGAAGGTTCTATCGAAAGTGGCAAAAGATATGACGATTATTTCAAACAACTAATAGATATTTCTGATAGTGGAGAAACTTCACTTAAGTCTTATAGTTATAGAATTGCATATTCTGCCACAAATGGTGTTGATGAGGATAGATTGAATGTTTATGAAATGAAAACAACAACTACAAATAATTCAGATTATTTGGATAGATTCTCATATGCACAAACATTTACTGCTCAAGAATATGTAGAACAAATTTTGGGTAGTGCATACAAAATTGATGGTGTTAATAGTATTACTACAAGAAATATATTTACATCTGGATATAATGTAGGGGATAGATTCAAAACAGCAAGTGGAGATTCTGGTCAATTTGTAATATCTGCAGCCGTAAATGCTGACGGAAATACTATTAATATTTGGGATGTGGAGGACTTGCTTCCAACATATTCAACAGATATTGACAAGGCTGTTCAAAATATAGATTCTGCAGAGTCTTTGAGTCACGCATTTATGAATGGTGTGGCAGGTCAAGTGTTCAGAATAAACAAAAATATTTCTTTGGATATCTCATCAACTTCAAAATATATTGAGTATTTTGGTGGGGTTAAAGCATCGTTTGTTGGTGTTGATACTGATGAGTCGCAAGAAGGAATACAAAAACCAAAAATCACAATTACTCTTAACGATGGTTCGAGTGTTGCAACAATATTCAATATGTTCACAGGTGCATTGTTACAAAGTATAGATTTTGATATTCAGGTTAACAAAACTGATTTCACTAATGCAAAAATTGATATGGAGAGTTATGGTATTCTTGCCAATACTCTCGAGAGCGTATATATCAATGATTGTAAATTTACAATAGCTTTGGATTCATCGTTTATAGCTGATTGTAAGTTAACAGATAAGGTGTTTAAAGCAAAAAATGTTGGCGTGTTATTTGGTTCTATCAATAATTCAACATTGATTAATTCTGAGTTTGATATTAGTGTTCTAGGAGTTGTTATAATTGAAAACGAAAAAATAGAAAACTTTGGTATATTTGCTGGACAAATGAACTCAACAACATTTGATTCTTGTGCTGTTGATATTGCTGTAAATGGTACACTCTTTACCAATTCGGCAGAAACAATGAACTTTGGTGGTGTTGCTGGTGCATTGAATAATAGTAAATTCCATATTAGTGCTATGGATTTGGGAACAATATCAATAGTTGACAATGAGTCGAATGAAGTTGATGGTGACAAAATAATCAAGGCATACACTCGAAATATTGGCGGTATGTTTGGTTATGCTAAAAATTCTAATATTGTTGGTAATGTTGTAGAACAACAGATTGAAAACAAAAAGATAAATATTGAATATCAGGCAAATTATAGTATTGAGAAAGTAAATATTGCAAATGTCATTGGACAGTCATCTGGTTCAAAGGTAAATGATTATATTGCTTCTTCAGATTCTGGTGTGGTGGTAACTTCTTCTGCTACAGCTACAATTAATGCTGTCAATGTTGCATCTATTATTGGTTATGACAAGGGTTATTCTGCAGTTGGTAGTAATGGTGTTGTTGGAAGTTATTCAAAAATTGATACTACTGGAATACAAACCCTTAATTTGGCGGTTGGTGGTATTGTTGGAGCTTCTACTAACTCAAATAACTTGATGCAAAATACATTCTTTGATGGTGAGTTAACTATCGAGAATACTCAGACGGGTATTCAAAAATCTACACAGGTTTTTGATGAAAAAGGAAATCCTGTAAAAGATTCCAATGGTAATATTCAATATAATACGGTATACACATCTGCAAATACATATATTGGTAGTGTATTAGGATTTGCGGAAGGTGGTGTGTCAATTGAGAATACTATTGGTGCGGGCACAATCGACTTAAAAAATATTGCAGTACATTCAGAAACAAGTCCTGTTTTGGTAGGAATAGGAGGTTTAGTTGGAGGATCTGCACAAAGATTAGAACTTAATAATTTTGTCGCAATTACAGAAATAAATAATAATAGTGGCAATGACTTTAAAACTATGTATATTTCAGGCATTTTGGGCTATAATGCAGGAGTATTCGATGCAACTGAAGGATATTCATATGTATAATTGCCAAAGTTACAAAGTGGTGTGACATCTGCGATTACAGATGGAAGTGTTACTAGTGACTGTACGAATGTTATGTATGCTCAAGAATTTGTTGGAAATAATTACAAGATGGATACGTGTTTTGAAACATTTGCTTTTGGTGACTTGTTTAAAACTGTATCCGAATATTCGCCAATTTTTGATTTGATTAGATATGACAAAGAATTTAAGAAGAATATTACCCTTGAGTCTGAAAAAGATTATATTGATACGGGACTAACCTTAGAGGATATAGGAAATATTCAATTAATTATTCCAGAGAAATTGAGTGGATATATTACAAGGCATTCGTCAGGTAGTGGAGCTACAAAGTTTGATTTGTTTGAATATACCAATGGTTCTACACTTGCAACAAATTACAAGTTTATAGCTTTGTCTGATGATGCAGACAAAGATGGAGAAGTTACATTGAGTACTATCGGAACACTTAATGCAGATCAATACATATCCGGTAGAAGTATAAAAACAGGCAAAGTATCTATCAAATTTGGTACACCTGGAGCTCTTAACCATTTTGTAAAAACAAATAATGGTGTAATTTCAAATCTATATATTAATGCAGGGCAAAATACTTCGTCAAAAATTGCTTTGACTGAAACAAACGTTGGACTTATTACAAACTGCTATATTTATGGATTGAATGAAAATAAATATCAACTAGCAAATACAAATAATGGCAGAATATATTCTTCGGCATCTGCTGTTAAGTTTGTGTGTCAATCAACTAATCCAGATGAAAATGTTTTGTATGGTTTGGTTTATGCAAATAATGGAGTAATAAGTGATTGTTATTCTGCTAGTTACGGATATACCGAAAATTCTAGTTATATAACAGTATTGTATGGTCTTGCATTTAGTAATAATGAGAATGCAATTATTGAAAATTCTACTTATTATGTTCCTTCTGCAATGTTAACGGATAATGTTGACAAAGGACCTTTTGATAGAGAAAATGTTAGTAATTGCAAAGGAAAATATGAAAATTCGTATGATGAAAAACTTCCTAAGAAACTTCTTGAAAGAAAAACTGTTTGGTATGATGAGAATAGCCATGTTCAAATTCAAGGATTTAAAGATATTGCTGGTAGTATGACTATAAAGTTGTTCTTCAAGGCAGATGAGAATTCATCGGTAGAGGCTATAAAAGATGTTGCAGATTTGAAAGCAAAAATTCAGGCATCTATAGAGTCTCAGAAAGGAAAATACCCAGATGGATATCTACTTGATGGTTCTAATAATTTCATACTTAATGGACAGGGTGAGAAGATTAGGGCAAATTCAGAGTATGAACTAAGTTATAAATATGAATTCTATAGCACTGAACAATTGAAATACAATGTTGTTAGAATATGCAACGGAGAGGCTTTCATTGAATATGTTAATAGCCTATCTAACGGAGTCATTCCAAAGGGCACAATTGTTGTTTTAACAAATGACGCTAGCAAATCGTCAGATAGTCATATTTTGTCTGTTGATGCAACACTTATAAGTAACTCATTGATTCTTACTACAGAATCGGCATTAGTTGGAATCAATAGTGTGTCTACTGAGCAAAATATCACTATAGACTTTATCAAATCAAACGAAAAAACACAATTGACTCATTCATTTGTTGAGACAAATAATGGCTTAATTTCAAGACTTTCTATTACTAATGTATTGATTCGAAAGATCGGAAATAATTCTGCATATTATTTCGGGCCAATTGTAAGCAATTATGGTATAATTGATGGTTTTGGTGCTGATCAGATTACTGTTCAAGGATCAAATGCGTTGTATATAACTGGTCTTGTTACGGCAAATGCAACAGGTTCATATATGGCCAATTGTACACTTGGGGCGGTGACTCTAAGCACAACAATTGGAAGTTATAACTATATTACTAATAGCTATGCAGAGTTTATGTATAACAATAGATGTGACCATACAGCTATTAGTGTGTTTGGTGGAACTTATTGTGCTGGCGATAATAGATATTAAATTTTGCTATGCAAAATCAAAAAAACGAGAAAAGAGTGGGGATTTTCACTCTTTTCTTTTTTTTGTTTTTTGTTGCTTTTTATATTAAAATTTGTTGTAGCAATTATGGTTTAATTGTTGTTTTTGTTTGACTAGATATGCGATATTTAATATAATTGAATAGATGGATTATTTTTTTATTATTATATAATAATAAAATTATCTAAATTCCAAAATATAAGAGTATAGGGAATTGTTATGAGAACTTGGAAAAAAATATTAACTTTAATGATTTTGTTATTGGTATCTTCGATATCTCTTTTTGCTTGTGGGGATTCAAACAAGTATAAGTCAATGAAGATAAGTGTAGTATCTACATCGGGTATTACTATTGATAAAAACCAAGATGGTGTTGACAAGGAGAATGAGGCTACCTTTACTTATTCTAGTACTGACAATGAAAATACATTTACGGTTAAAGTTAGTGTAACTGGTGTTGATGATGATGTGTTGAAAGCGGTTATAGCAACTCCTATTGATATGGGGCTTATAACTGTTAGACAATCAGATTACAACAAGTTCAGTGGCGAGACAATGTTTGTTTTCAGTGTTAACGTTGTAGATGGTACAACTGCTAATGATAGCACAGTTATCCATTTTCAAACTGAAGAAGGAAACAAGAGTCTTGATTACAAAATTAATGTTGTTATTCCTCTTAGAGATATTCGAGTTTCTGAAACTACAATTCCTATTATTAGAGGACAAGAAATCAAGCTAGATGAATATTCCAAGTTTATCAATTACATTCCTTCTAATACAACTCAGAAGGGCGTGACTTATGAAGCTACTGCTACATCAGACCTTACAATTCAAGCAGTAGAACAGGTAAATACATATTTCAAAGCACATCCAGGAGTAATCTTTGTAGACAATAGCCTTGATATACTTACTTCGTTTGAATTGAAGATTACATCAAACTATCCTGGTAGTCTTGGTTCCAATGTTATCAAAAAGGTTTTGATTATTGTCTTAGATGGCATTGATGAGAATCTTGTATCTATTGGACAAATCAATCTTCCTAATATAGAAGATGAGAGCAAATCTTTCAAAGCGTTTGATTCTGTTAGAAATGCTCTAACATTAGTTGTCAATACTAATGACTACAACGAATTCCATGAAGCCGATTTGCAATTAAGAATGTCTCTTGATGGAAATACGGATCCTGATGTAGGTCTTTATCAACCACTTAGCGAAAGGACAATGAGTTATTCTATCAATGGCGGTCCTGAAGTTGGTGGAGAAATAATTTCAAGAAGACTATATTCTGTATACGTTGAGAATCTTGTTGCTGATGGAAAATATGCAACACTTGATGAGAATGGCAAGTTGAAAATGCTTTCTGTATCTTCTTCTGGAAAAATCAACGAAGGGTTTGTAGATAGCACGTTGATTTCAGGTGTAAGATTACGATCTGATGATGCATTCAAATTCTCACAAAGAGGTTCGGTAGGAGAATACAAGGTTCGTTTCATAATTGATTACTATGGATATGAAGGTGTTTATAGTCCAGTAGTCATTGAGATGAATGTTCAAACAGTTGTTATGCCAAGCGAAATTAGGGTATTCGAACCTAATGCTGATTTGGATAGTTTGAAGAATGAAGACTTAGGATTCCAAGACAATGATATTGTTCTTTACAATAATGGCACAGGCGTATTTATCAAAGTAGCCGTATGGGGAAATGGTGGAGCACTTAAGAATCAACCTTTGATTATTACCAGTAGCGCAGGAATTAATATCTACAGAGACAATGCAGAGATTTCTATTAATGGTGAATCGATAGCGACTTGTTATTCTGGAAATATTCTCAAACTAAAAAAGACAGAAGAGTTGAATGGCGAACCATTTATCACAATTTCAAGTGTTAACTTCCCAGATTATGTGAATAGAACTATCAAACTTTCATACATCAATGAGAATACAACTCTTGCAATACCAACTCAGCAAGTTGCTCTAGAGCAGACAACATTTAGTCCTGATATTACTGCTGTTAATAGAAGAATTAAATTATTTAACGATGGAATATTGACAGCGTCTGGACTTCCAAAACTTGAAGATGGCGAAACAAATGATTATTCAAAAGTTAGCGTTTCTCTTGAGAATGGTTCATTCAATACATACGCCAAAGTTGAGTTTAGCGAATTAGAAAATGATTGGATTATGACAATATTCAATAATGTTGGAAGAACAAGAATATTTGTTAAGACAGAGAATGGGGTGGAGCTTGTTTCTAACTTTACAATTTATTATAGTTTGAGTGATCCTTCTGCATTAAAGATTCAATTAACCAACTTTGAGAAGTTTAGTTTCGATCAATATAAGGGCGATATGGGTTCTTATGATCCTGACTTATATGGCACACATCTTGATAGTTGCAAAGATTATGATTGTAATGGTTGTAAAGATGTTTATTTGTTTGGAGCAAATGTTTTACCTTCTTCTCCATCTGAGATTAATGATGCAAACCTTGTATCATATAGAACAAGTTTGATTGTTGGTGAAACATATAATTTCCATTATTTGCTTGGAGTAGAACAAAAGACTGGTGACGAAAATGCTTTGATTGCACAAAAGCTAACATCACTAGCTGGTATATTAAATGTTAGAACACCAATTTCATCAAATAAACAAATTGTTGAAATTTCTCAAAATCAAATTTATGTAAAGGCATATTCTGATACTCCTATTGAGTTGGAATTTAAATTTGATAGCGAAGCGGAAGGCAAAACTGTATACATCAAAATTAAGGTATTCACGCAGACAATAGTTAAGTCTATTTCATCTAATGTCAATTCAGTTGTTGTATATTCTTTGGAAGATTTAGATGAAAAGTTTGTGACTGATAATAAAGGTTATGCTTATGAAGAATTGTATGGTTATAAATCTTTAGAAATCAATATCAATCCAATAAATCCGACTATTGATTATAATTTGACTTGGAGTGCTGGACAAAATAACAATTCAAAGTATACAGACAAAGATGAGGGAAATCTACTATGGTATGAATATCAATTTGGTAACGGAATACTCTCTCATAGCAAGATTATTATTGATGCTACAGAGAATAAAATTGAAACTAAGCAAAACAAGGTAAAATTATCTATACCTACAAACCAAGCAGATAACCCTATTAGAAATTTCATTGTTTATGCTAGTTTGTCTCAGAGATTTATAACGGCTGAAGGCGAGGAAGTTGTACATACATTAACACTTCCAATTGATGTTATAGTAAAAGAGGCAACAGGGGTTTCAAACATTGTTCCTGAATTATTCAATAATAGAATTACTCTTGATATTAGAGATATGACCGAATCAAAAGGCTCTTATGTATCGGGTAATGTAGTTGAATTTGGTTATGAACTTGAAGCTGTAGATCCAAATGCAGATTTGCTTAATAAAGAAATTGATATTATTTGTCCAACAGATATTGATTGCAAAGTAACAGAAAAAGGTACAATTGTTCTTACATACACGAAGACCTCTGAAGCTTATCAAGATAATCCTGTGTATAAAATCATTATTGCTGCAAAAAGCGGTACATTAAAACCAAATGCAGAAGTTCTTGCAAATCTTCAAAATTACCAAGAGTTTTATTCAAGATTTACTGAAATAACACTTCGTGTAGCTAATGGAAAAAGAGTTCCTTTTGAGATAGATTCTGTTGAAGAGCTTAAACTAATTGGTAAAGATGAAGATTCATTATCTGCTAATTATGTGCTTGTCAAAGATATCAATTTGTCATCTATTTCAAATTGGGAGCCTATTGGTAGTGAATCATTACCATTCACTGGTACACTATCAGGAAGATATGAACTTTCTGAAAATGTATATAGATACTTCGGAATTTATAATCTAAACATCAATGTAGATCACCATAACGATACTGCAAGCAAAGATATTGGTAATAGTTATTACGGATTGTTTGGTTATATTGGCACTTCTGGACGAGTAGACAATCTTACTATCAGTGGTCATACCATTAATATTATTGGATACGGAAGTATTGTTACAGCTAATGGATTTACTTTGAATGAGTATGTTGGAGCTATTGCTGGTTATAATGCAGGTCGTATAGAAGATTGTGTTGTTAACGATTCTTCAATTGGTTCACAAATCAATGGATCATTGTTAGAAAGCATAAGAAGATCTAGCGTTTCAAAAGGCATTTCTTATTATGGTTCTTATTCAGTATTTGCACTTAATACAAATATAGGTGGAGCTGTTGGATATAATACAGGCATTATTGATGCGACTCAAGTATATACTACAATCAATATTCAAGACACTTCAACAATTTCAACAAAGAACACAAGAGTAGGTGGTGTAGCAGGTGTTAATACAGGAATTATTTCCAAAGACGTTGATGCACTTGATTCTAATATCAACTCATTTGTTGTATCGTCAGGGCTTGAAGGCTTTGACGTTGTAACTATTATAAATCCAAGATATAATGCTTATGAGACTGCAAATGAATTATCAATTCACGACAATACTATAATTGGTGGTGTTGCAGGGATTAATGCTTCCGATTTGGTTGGCAATGATAATTCTGGTGTGATTAATGGGCTTGCTGTTAGAGCTTATATATCTGGTAAAGATAACGTTGGTGGTGTTGTTGGAAAAAATATGAACAGAGTTTCCAATAACGTTGTATTACCAAATATTATTGCAAAAAATAATGTTGGTGGACTAATTGGTTATCACGTTAATGGTAGCGAGAGTTTGTCTGCAGGATTCCAGAAATCAAGTGGAAATATTTATTCAAACAAAGTTCAGTTCTTGAATTTCTCAGATATTTACTCTTATTTCAATACATCAATTTATGCTACAAACAATGTTGGTGGATTGATTGGAAAATATTTTGGAGATCCTCTAAAAGAGATTTCTACTGAAAATATAAAATTTGCATCAAATATTGCATACAATTCAGTTGCAAGTTATTTTGAAACAAATGCCGAAATTTCAAAAACTTACGACACAACGAATATCAAAGGAGATTATTATGGCGATATTGTAATCGCTAAGTCTTCACAATTGCAATATGTGTCTAGCTTTATAGGTAATGCTAGCAATGCTTTAATCTCTTCAAGTTATGTAAGTACAAACATTGCTCTTTCTGCTCAAAATAATTTATATTTTGGTGGTGTATTAGGGTATGCCGAAGGAATAGTAAGTATTTATAATACTACAACTTCTGGAAAATTAATGAACATATCTGGTACAAAAGCTAATGCAGGAAGTTTTGTTGGTAATGCTGATAATATCAATACTTACACTAGTAATGCAGGCGCTACAATTAATTATTTGTTGAGTATTTCTCAAGATTATTTGTATATGCCAGCAGGAACAGGTGAGTCTGATTCAACTTGGCCGACTCAAGAAATCACAAATTTGAACTTCGGAGATTTGATAAATAATACAATAGTAAGCAATGTATTTGATAGTGTTCAATACAAATTTGGTAATATTGTAAATAGCTACTCGCTAATTAAACTTATAAATAACGATGGTTCAACTGGAGTATTAGATAGTTATGCTAGTTCTGGAGAACAAAGAAAAGTTGTTAATCCTGTAATAATTGAAGGTGCGGGAACTAATGCAAAATTAAGAATTATATATAATAGCGCTAGACAAGAGATTGATAGTGGAAACCTAAAAATTGCTAATTTAGTAACTTATAATAGTTTCTATATGGGACAAAAAGGTTTGAATATTGGTCTTGCGGTATCTATAATTAAAGATAATGGTAGTAGTGAAAAACAAAATATTGCACTTGGTACAATTTCTGAAATTACAGATGATTATTTGGGAATTGGTTCAACTACAACTTCGACATCTTTGGTTGTTCTTGGTGCTACTTATAATATTAACTATGTTCTAAGTTTATTTGGTGTAGAGAAACAAACAATTGGAGCTAATTACACAGCGATTTCAAGAGTTTATTATTCTAGTTCATTGATTTCTTCCGTTCTAGTAGATGGAAATACTTATTCTTGGGGACAAACAAATGCTACTCTTGGTAGCGAAAATCCAACTTCAATAACAATTGATGATCAAGGCAATACGGTTGCTTCAGAATTAAAACAAGTTTACACCTATCAAGGTGATGATAGTACTCTTGGAACAGCAAACGGATTCAATATTGCAAATGGTGTAGTTGATTATACTAATGGACGTTATTTGAAATACTACAATAGTCAATTAAATATTGGTTATCCTATTGGTTTTGCAAGACAAGATTATTACATAGAAAAATCCGAAAAATTTGTTAATTTGATTATTAATATTCCGCCTAGAGCAATTATAGTTGGAAACCCAAATGCTATAAATGATAAAATTGATTATAATAATGTTTGGCTAAGTGTTGTTGAACAAATACTTGATACAACATCAACAATTACAACAGGAAAAACGACTATATATTATTATGAACTTGATTATGCCGATGCTAGTTCTAGTAATTATAAAACAATGCCTTGGAAGAGTGAGATTATTGATGGTGAGACTGTCAAGGTTATAGATCTAAACTTAGATGGAAAATATTCTTCTATTGATAGAAATTATAGCAAATTTATCAATGCAAGAATTGATCAAATGAATAGATACAAACTTTCAGATATTATCAATATCGCGATTATTCCTCCATATCTTCAAAATGGTATGATTGTCATTGAGCCAAATAGTTCAATAGCCGAAATTGAAATTATTGATGACGAGGTTTATGTAGTTGCCAAGGGAATTGGTTCTGTTACATTTGAAATTTATTCTCCTTATAATCCAAGCAAAGAAAGTCGTTCGTCATTTACTTTGAATATCATTAATGCAATTAACACATTTGGTATGTATACTGACACAAGTTTCAACACTGAAGTGGATTATAATAATCTAAGTGTTGTTATGAATGAAGATATCACAACTACATTCTTCTCAAAATTCAATGGTTCGCTTGATCTTGAAAACGAAATGCTAGAAAACTATATGAAAGACAAAGCAATCTTAAAGTTAAAGACTAGCGACAATTATGGAATTAGATATTTCCTTGTTAATGGAAGTGATACAATACTTTATGATGCAAATCTAGACTTTTCGTTTGAAGGAATTAAGATTAATAATCAAGAATTCCAAAGAATGTATTTTGATTCAAAATTTGGTCTAGGGGATACTTACGCTCTATATGTTGATAGTTCAACTCAACTTGATATAATAGGTATTGAAGAACAAGATGATATCAAACTTCTTGCAGTTCCATATATTATTAATAATAGTGAAATCACTTTCTTGTATGATTTCACAAAAGCAAAAAATGCTATAGATTATATTACTGAAAATATTGATGGAACAGATGTTCCGACAGGATATATCAATAATAGCATTGCTAAATTATTGGTTCTTGATGTAATCAAAGGAACTTATGGAATTACCTCTACAAAAACACAAACTATTTCTCCTCTAAATACTGCTACAATGTTTATTAGCGTTGATACAGACAAAGAGGATAGTGAATTGTACTTTAATGTAAAAGGTAATACTTCGGTTACTTTATATAATGATATTACAAAAGTAGAAGAGATTCTAAAGACTACCATTACTTCAATGTCTGATTCAACTACATTCTCTGGAATTGTACTTGAAGAAGGTGCTAGTTATTATTTTGACAAAATTCAACTTGACGTAGTATCAAGAGAACTAATACTAGACGAAAATGGTGCAGTAGACGCATCGGGCAATTTCATTGATGTGAAAGAAATTAAATATGAACTTGCTTTCAGTATTCCAGAACATTATCTATACGATAGTGATTTGGCAAAAATTTATAATATTAGTTATGCTGTTGTTGATTATATGAAAAATGTAAAAATAGCAACTAGCGAATTAATTATTAATAAACAAGATATCAACGACTCAATGCTACGTCATTATTCTGCTGTAGATGAGTATATTGATGGTCAAACAGAATACGAAAGAAACGATTATTATCAATCAAATACATTGGTGTCGGGACACGCAGGACTTCTAGAATTAAATTTGGTTCCAAACTTTGCTAGTGTTGATTATGTAGAATTTGAATCAAGTTTATACAATGGTACATATTATATTTCTCTTGAGCAATTGGTAGCTGTATATCAAGATTCGAACTT
Organism: Clostridia bacterium; assembly: GCA_017453125.1. Lineage (GTDB taxonomy): Bacteria > Bacillota > Clostridia > Christensenellales > UBA1242 > UBA11490. Next base: position 211,554 of record JAFTKS010000012.1, on the reverse strand, counting down.
TAATATCTTTGATGGATATTACAAAGCAGAAACTGATTATAGAGAAGTATTGAATAATGGTAGAACTATTCGTGTTTCAAAATTGAGCAATGTATTTGTAGACAACTCTGGAACAGAGCACTTTGCATATAATGGAAAATTATATATAAGAACATTGGTTCCTTCAATCAATACCGATACTTCTCCAAAGTTCACAATTACCTATAGGGCATATCTTGATGGAAAAGAAATAGATAGTAAGACTATTGATATTACCGTTGCTCAATCTCCTAGTGTAAGACTTAATATCAATGGTGCAAAAAATGGTGTTGTTGCATTTGGTCAAACACTTGATATTGGCGTTACTTCCAAGAATCAAGTAAATTGGGAGTTATCAACAGATATTGTTGGTGGAGTTGAAAAAGTATTAAACTCAATTGAACCTATTTGGATTGATTCTACAAAAGCTCAACTTACAATCAAAACACTTGCAGAATTAGGGGATTCATATACAGATTATATTGGAAAAGATATTTCAATAACTGCAAAAGTTGTATTGAATGTTAATGGTGTGACTTATACTGCAACTGATACTGTTGTTGTAAGACTTGCTTTATATACAATTGATGGAATTTCAGTTAAGTATGTAGATGAGTCAATTGGAAAATTTGTTGGTATATACAATCAACCTTATGATCTAAGGGTTATTCTAAAAGCTTCTTATGATGAAGAATTTGATGCCAATCACGATGGCGTAATTTCATCTAAAATTAGCAAATTAGAAGATGAATTATCCAAAGCAAGTGCAGGTACATTCTCAGTAATTTCAGGCGATATACTAGTTCCTCTTGTTGCTGGAGAAAAGTATTCTGACTTCCAAATTTCTGCTAATGGCGAATATTTGACTATTAAAAATAATGCAAAGAATCCAAGTAGTATTTTGCAGGCATCTGTTAAGATTGAATATACTGCCAAAGCCGAGGGTGGTGTAAGAGTCAATCCATCAATTACTACTTCAGACTTTGTATTTGATCCATATTGTAGATTTGGATTGCAATTCACAAGACTTTCAAACGAAGAAAATCCAGAACCTATCTATACAGAAAAAGAACTTAGAAATATGGAAGAGGGTGGATATTATATCCTTCTTAGTGATATAACTGTTTCAGACTGGGCACCTCTCAATACTCCAATAGCGTCGTTAGATGGTAATGGATATGTAATTACAATCAAGAATTTCTATAATACTACGATTACTTCAGATTCAAACAATGAAGAATCTACTAATAGACAATTAACTCTTGGATTGTTCTCAGAAATATCTGAAAAAACAACAATCAAAAACTTAATTCTTGAAGTCAAGAATGATGAGTCGATTATTTCAGACGATGCAATTATCAAGAATCCTACAACTGGATTAGATGAATTTAAGAATGCCGATTTGTCAATTGATGTTGCTAATTATTCACAAGTTACATTTGGTTTGTTAGCAGGTGTTAACAAAGGAATTGTAACTAATGTAAAAGTAACAAACAATGCTAATTCTCATCGCAATGAAAGAAATGAAATGTTAGCACAAAGGGGATTGATTTCAGAATATCAAATTGGTGAAACAATCAATAAATCTTACTTTATAAATGAAAACAATCAAAAAGAATCTGTTCAAAGATATTTGACAAAAATAGCTTTAGATTATGGTTCTGTAACCACAAGTGCAAAACATAACATTGGTGGCTTGGTTGGTGTAAACGAAGGATACATATCAAATTCTAATATTAATAACATAAGTATATTTGGTTTGAATCGTGTTGCTGGATTTGTTGCCGAAAATAAAGAGAATGCGATTATTGCTTCAAGTTATTTCAAGGGTGGAAATATAGTATCTCAAGTATCGTCAGCCTCTGGTTATGAAGCAGGGTCATCTGCATTTGTATTCGAAAATGCAGGAAGAATTGCTTATAGTTATGCAAGTAGCACTTCTCAATATCCTAAAAATTTAACCGGAATTACTGATTTAGAGAACTTTGTAGGCGTTGGATATGATAACCTTGGTATAAGACTTAAAAATACAGGAGCAATTTCTATTGGTGGAAATAGTTCTGGATTCGTATTCAAAAACTCTGGTTCTATTCAAGATAGTTATGCAAACTTGCTTGTAAGAGGCTCATACTCAGTCGGATTTGTATTTGAAAATAGCGGAATAATCAATAATGTTTATACTCTAGCAAGTGGAGTATATGACAAAGATAACAACTATCCATTTATTGCAATGGAAGATTTAACAAATGGTGTTGCAAGAGATAGTGGAGATATTACTAATGCTTATTTCTTGAAGGCTATTTCTTCAGACTTTGAAACTGAGGGCGAGAAAAACAAAGACATCATCACTATTTCCGATCAAGAAAAACAAAAGGCTACAGCAATTTCGATTAGTAAATTGAGTAGTTACAATACTTTCGAAACATTTGCATTTGCTCCGAATTATGATGATATCTTAAACAAAGAAGATGCAATAAAGAAAACTGTTGGTGCTGTTTGGTTCTATCCAAACATATTAACAAATTCAAGTGTTTATTTCCAAGATAGCTATTATACATTTGGTACACCTCAACTAGTTTCTGCGAACTTAAATACTATGAGTCTTAAGTATTATGTTTCAGATAGTACTTCGAAAATAGTGGAAAGTGTATATGCTAATATCTTGCTTGACTATTCTGATATTACTTATAATTTCTCAAGAGATAATATTCAACCAACAATTATTGAGTGTAATGGTGTGAATTTAATTAATGCCGTTAATAACAATTTGGATTCTACCATTGCTACAGCTATTAGCAAGTCTGAAATTGTTACAACTCTTAATAGCTATAATGATATTTATAAAGATTATAAGTTTAGCGATATAAAAGAATCTGATTTTGAAAAATTATTGTATCAATATATTAAGGTTGATATATATTTGGAAAAAGAAGGATTTGAACTTGTCGATACTGATGCAAATTTAAAATCTAGAATAACAAATATGATTATTGAATCTATTATCTCAAGTAATTCATTCAAAAATATGAGTTATTTCGATATTAAATTCATCGAGTTATCAGAAACAACAAAACTTCCTCAGTCAGACAATAACTATGAATATTTCTCTATTCTAGAAAAGAATGATAAGAGTGAAGATGGCAATAGTGTAAGCATTGAATATGGTGCAAGTATTCTTAATCCATATTTAGTCAAGAATGCAAGCGACTTTAATATTTTCATTAACCAAATAGATACAGATGGAAATAATATAGCAGAACTAAATTATAAATCTGATAAGTACTTAAGACTTATTACAGATATCACATTTGGAAGTAATGTTCTTAATGCTGAGACTTATAATATTATGTTCTCTGGAAATCTTGATGGTAATGGAATGAAGATTTCCAACTTAAGTATAAATGCTAATACAAGTATTGGTAATAATGCAATTAATAAACAACAATCTGAAGATAGCAAATATCAAGAAATTGAGAAGTATTCCGATAACGGAGAACTCAAAAAGGTAACTTCAGTAGGTATGTTTGCAAAACTTATTGATGGGGCTGTTGTTAAAAACATTGATATTGAAGTAAGCGAAGTTTATGGTTCAGGTGTGAATTTCGTAGGTGTTGTAGCTGGTCAAGTTGTTGATAGTATGATTTATAATATTAATATTTCCGGTAGCAGTGCAAAAGTTTATGGCCTAAATGCCGTAGGGGCTATAGCAGGTAGAGTTACTGGTCAAAGCACTCTTGTAAATCTTACTAGCACAATTTCTGTTACTGCTTCGAACTTTACTTCATACAATACATTCGATGTCAAGAAGAAATTAAATATTACATCTAAGTTCAATGTGTATGAATCATTGATAAACAAAGAACTTGATGCTAATGGTGATTTAATTTCTAATATTAACAAAGTTTCTTATGCTGGGGGACTTGTTGGTATAATTGATGTTTCCAAAAAGGTTGAAAATATTGTAGATGTTGTTACATCAAATGAGATTAGTTCAATACGAAATCTTGTATTTGAGGGTAGTAACACAACATTATTTGGAGAAATTGTTGGTGGTATAGTTGGATATGTTGGTAATGACTCTGTAATTTCTTCAAACAAAGTATATGTTGATCAGAACTCAGTTATCAAAGCGTCAAGAGTAGCAGGTGGTCTTGCTGGACAGAATAATGGCGAAATCCATAGAAGTTCTGTAAGTAACTTGAAATCAACTCAAGATTCTATTGATTCTACTTTGCTTACAGCAAAAGCTGAGAAAACTCATATTTATACAAAGTCTTCTTTTGATAACGATTCTGATAGATATGCAAGTGTAGGTAGTACAAAGTTCTTTGGTTCAAATGCTCACTTTATAGGTGGTATCGTTGGACTTAATAAAGAAGGAACAATAACCAACTCATACAATAAAGTCAATGTTAATAACATCAATTCACTATATGCCGGTGGTGTAATTGGTGCAAATATTGGCGGACAATTAACAGCAGTATATACAACTGCAGACGTTTATTCGTTCAAAGCTATTGGTGGAATTATTGGTCTTAATACTTCTTATTATAGTACAACAATTCCGCAAGGAGCTGAAGAAGTTGTTGGATTGTATATCGAAAATTATGATAATTTCAGAGGTCCAAATACTGCAAAACTTACAATGCAAGGAATTGTAGGACTTAACCTTTGGAACAAGTCTAGTTTGAATACAAGAAGACAATATATCAACAACGATGCAAGTGAAGCAACCATTGGTTCAATTATTGGATACAATTATGTAGATGCTGAAATTGGTGTAGACGCATATTATAAGAGAATGCTTCAAGAAAATATGTATACTATTACTACATATACATTTGATAGTATAGATAATTATGATTCTAGTGCAAACAAAGAGTCAATGAAAAGCTTCTTTGTATTGTTACCAGAGATAGGAAATTCCGATTCTACTTGGTCAATGAGTGTGACTCCTACAGTGTCTTCAAATGGTTCAATCCTAAATGGAGAAGGAAAGACTATTTATGACAAGAATAATATTCCTTCCGATTCTATAAAAAATTATTTCTACAAAGATGTCAATAATATAATTGTAGAAGTAGATACCGACAATAATACATTGACCAAAGTTAAACAATTTGGAACAATGGCGATGTATAGTGGCGCAATCGTTTCTTATGCAAAAGAAGAAACAGGTGTTGATGGAGAGTATTCTTATAATGTAAAATCAAGTTCATATTTCTCTAGAATGAGACAATATTCTTCTACAAGAACTCTATATGAATTGATTAATAGATTCTATGATGAAGAATCTGCTAAAAAGGGTGTATTCACATCTCTTCTAAATCAAGCAAATGCATCTAGTGCAGACATTGATGCACAATTACATAGTGATTTTGTATTCAAACCTTATGATATTGCATCTGATACAATTATATCAACCGCAGTTTCTGCACAAAAAATTTATCCTGAGAATGTATGGTCATCATCTATTTGGGCAGGTGTTGCTGTCAATAAGTCGAATGCTAGGGCAGATAATTTCGTGCTACCAACTCACGAATCTAGAATAGACGACTCTATCGTTCTTGTAAAAGATTACGAAGATTTGAAACAAATCAATTTATATCCAAATAGAAAGTATTATTTAGATAATGATATTTTCATTACAGCATCTGAGTATTCTTCACTTGCTTCTCTTGGAAATCCTTTTACAGGTACTCTAATGAGTAACCCAGAGAAGAAGTCTACAGCTGGTTATCCTTATACTATTTATGTAGGTCAGGATAGTTCTGGTAGTCGTGCTCCAATTAGTAATTATACTGGAATATTTGGAGCAGTCAAAGGTGCAACGTTCAAAGAATTCAATTTGGTTGTTTCATCAAACTTAATTGCCCCAACCGATAGTGGTTCAACTACTGCAATTGGTACATTATTTGGCTATTCATTCAATAAAGGAACCTCAGCAACAACTATCAATAATGTTGATTTAGAATTTATTAATGACTCACAAATTGTTGTTGGGGGAACGTCTCAACCTGTTTCTGCTGGTTATGTTGGTGGTTTAGGAGGCTATGCTGATTCGATTGTTATTAAAGCCGACACAGAAGATTCTGGTATTACAACATTTGCTTTAGGAGACCCTGAGACAATTGATATTATCAATCCTTCTATCAATATAACGGGTGAAGTAACATCGGATCGATGCATTAATATGTATGTTGGTTCAATATTTGGATACGCTTCGTTGAGTTCAAATTCACCATCATATTCTATTAATGTTGAAAACCCAATTATTACAGTATCACTTGATTATATTCAAGGTGATTATTCGACAATGGCAGTAGGCGGAATTATAGGAAAACTTATTAATTCGTCTTCTGTCGGAGCACCTAGTACAACACTAAAAAATATGACCATTTCTGATCCTATAATTGATATGGAGATTTCTGCAAAAGATTCAGGATTTGCAAATTTTGAAACTATTGCAGTTGGTGGTGCATTTGGTAGTTTGGAAGGTGTAGCTGTTAATAATACATTTGCAATTGAAAATATTGACATTCTTGATATAAATAGTACGATTGATTCGTATATAAAATTTGTGAATAATGGGGTATATGCTAGTTCGATATTTGCCAACAAAGGTAACTTGAGTGTTGGTGGAACAATTGGAGAAATGGGTGGCAATTCAAATGGCTATATAACATTGAACGATATTGTAAATAATATTAAAACACTAACATTTACTCATTCAAATACACAGATAAACTTGGAAAATACAGTTGCTAGTGGAGATATTAACGTTGGTTCGTTGATTGGTTCTGTTATCTCTTGTAGAGAAAATATTAATTCAATTCAAAGTTCAACAACACTATCTTGGACTGTATCAGAATCTGATAAACTTAATATCAATATCGGTGGAACTATTGGAAAAATGAATAGTGGCTCTGCAATTGGTATGTTGAGTTTAACTGAAATCAATACGACCGCCCCTGTGAATATTGGAGAATCAACCATTCTTAATATTGGTGGATTGATAGGAAAAATGAGTGGTGGAAGTTTATTTAGGTCTGGCTATAATTCAAATATAGTAGTTGGGCTTGCTCAAACATCAGGTTCAAATGTAAATATTGGTGGTATCGCAGGTTTTGCAACCTTGCTTTCGCCATCAAAAATATCTCAAAGTTTTGCATCGGGATATATAAAACTGATTACAGCCAAAGGTTCAACTTATATTCAAGATAATGCAAACCTAGGTGGATTAATTGGATATGGTTATAATTATTTGAATATTGAAGATAGTTACTCTTCAAATACAATATATACATATGACCATAACTTCAATGCAAATTATGAAACTTATATTCAAGCAAGTAGCAAGACTAATGTAAGTAATTACAATGCTCTTGGTGGTATCGTTGGAATGTTTGAAGCAAATGCTTTGAATACGGATAATAATGTTCAAATGCATAATGTATATTCTATTTCAAATATTATTGCAAACAAGTGTGAAAATGAAGCCTCTCAAATTGCTGGTATCATTGGAATGGCCGAAACCAGTGATGGTAGCGATATTGAAAATATGGTTGAGTTGACAAGCGTATATTATCTTGCTGAGTTTATGATTGAACATAATTCAATTGGACAAGGCCTTAGTGTTGCAGAAATGCTATATCTAGATGAAGATACAAATAATATTCCTGATGGTATCAATTTTGAGAAGACGACAGGCGAAGTTTCTTCGATTTGGACATTAGCAATAAATGCTTTCCCAAGATTATCTTGGTTAAGTAATGAAAGTTATATTGACCCAAAACTTACTCCAGAAACTGTGACAACTCTCGCTTCTGGAGTAACAGCGGGGAAATCGTATATTGTTACAGGCGATTGCAGTGGAATGACAGCGATTGCAACAAACAATAACGATATTTACTTTATAAATACTCTAAGAAATGGCATTAGTTTATTTAGTAATATTGATGCTGATTCTAGAGTATACGGAATTGCTGTTTCTAATGCTACAAATACTATTATTGCTACAAATAATGGTAAAGTATCTAGTACGGTTATCAATAATTTAGCTACAACAGGTGGCTATATTGGAATTAATAATGGCATTGACATTCATCCTGTTATAAAAACAATGGGTTCTGGTGCCGTTGTATATGGAACAAATAACGGACTGGTTATATATCCTAATGTAGCCAGTTCGGGACATTCCATTGTATCTAATGGAAATGGACAAATAAAACTTGGTGTATTCAAAGATGCAGAATTTGATTCAAGCAAAAATTTATTTGGTACAGTTTCAATTTTAGATAGCTATATTTATTCAGTAGATGAAGATAATTTTGTGTATTACAATCATTTGGGAGATGCGTTTGTTGCAGATCTTCAAAAAGCACAAGATATTAATAATTTTGCTGAAGATTATGACTTTTATAACAATTGGTTGATTCTTCCAACTATCAAAAATGGAAGAATGTTCCTCAGATGGGAATTGAAACAAGAGATAGGCAAAGATTGGTATTTCGAAGACATTGATTTGTATAGTACATCACAAACAGAGTATGCCGATTATGTTTGGAGCAACTATTTCAATAAATATGGAAATATTGCAACTGAAAACGATATTATTATTGGAGAAAATTCTCTTACAGTAAAATCTGCTTTAGGTCTTGCTTATGCTTCTTACCTTATTAATCACGGACAACATTTGTCTAGTAGAATAGAATTGGCATCAGATATTGATATGCAGTATAAATTATTTACGCCTATTGGTGGTGCGCCAATTCTTGAATATATGGGTAGAAATTATTTCAATGGCTCATTTACAGGAAATAATCATACTATAAAAAACTTATTAATTATAACAAATTCTGAAGCGGGTTTATTTGGTATTTCTACTGCAACGGAATATACAAAAGCAAAACTTAACAATGTAAATATTATAACTACCAATGGTAGTATGGGTGGACTTGTTGCTATTCAACAAGGTTCGACAAGCTTAATTGGTATAAAACTTACAGATGTTAATTTATTGCATACTATGCAAACAGAAGATAATGCTGTTGTTGGTGGCTTTATTGGCAAACTTATCAAAGGCAATAAAGTATCAACAGAGATTATCTCAAGTGAAATTGTTTATACCGAAGAGAGTAAGTGTTTAATTGATAGAGGAATAAGTGTTGGTGGAATGGTTGGCGAAGTTATTAACGCCGAGCTTAACATTACACATTCTTATAACAAGATAGATATTGTAGGAAAGTCTTATGCCGGAGGCTTTGTTGGTCTTGTTGATGAGAATAGTAAACTTGTTCTTCGCGGTTCATTTAATACTGGTGATGTTACATCAACTGATGGTGTAGCAGGTGGTTTTGTCGGAGAAATCAAAGGCAAAGCAACAATTGAGCAATGTTATAATAGTTCTGCTGTTATAGGTGCAACTTATGCCGGAGGTTTTGTTGGCTTATTAAATCAAGAAGCAATTAGGCTAATTGATTGTTACGTGAGTCGTGGCGATGAGGGAGATCTTGTTGCTGGTGTACGTAATAGTAGAGCAGATGGTACAATGAACCTGTCTTGTATAAGTGGTGCAGTTGCTTCTGCATTTGTAAACTTTAGTTCACCATTCGCTAGTGTTGAATTTGACGAGTGTTATTCTTCACTTCTTGGATTGCAGTTTACTAATATCAATAATGCAGATGGTATTAGTTATAGAAAAACTTATGTGATTTCAGAATCTACAAATTCTGTTTATGATGAAAATTCGCTTATGGAAATTACTCATAGCTCGTTGAGTGAGGCCAATAACGAATTGTTTGATGACTGGTCGTATATTTGGAGTAGAGTTTCTCAGAAAAACAATAACTACCCAGTACTTCTAATGCAGGCAAATGTTTGGTCTGGAGAAGAAGTAAACGATACTATCAAAGAGAATAATTCAACAACATATGTAATTAGAAATGCCGATGAATTGGCTTGGATTGCCGAACAAGTTAATACAGGCAAGAACTCTTTTGCAGGAGACACAATCAAAATTGTGGGAGTTGGTGGAAAAATCGATTTCCAAAAGAAATTGTGGCAACCTATTGGCTATAGTCCTGCATACGCATTCAAAGGAAATGTCCAATTTGGTGATGGATCTTTAGTTGAGCTTATCAACTTTACAACAAATGGATATTACAAAAACAATGACTTTAGTGTAGAAGGGTTGCAAAAAGATTATGTTGGATTATTTGGTTATATGAATGGTTCAACAATTTCTGGAGAAGTTGTTCTAAGATGTGACGAAACTACAGAAAACGAAGGTTCTCATATATTTGGTAAGGGCAATTACGTTGGAGCTATTGCTGGATACGCAAAAGATATTACTAATACAGCCATTATAACAAACTATTTAGATGTTCAAGGAACGGGAAACTTTGTAGGTGGAATATTTGGTGCTGTTGAAGTGAATGGTGTTGTTTCCGCAAGTACATATTCTCTAAGAGCAACACAAGCAGTATCTCTTGGTACATTAACTAACTATGGTACTGTCAAAGGTTCTGAAAATGGTGCTAGTCAATATATTTCTGGTATTATTGGTTTTATTACAAGCGAAAAATCAGCAATACTAAATGGTGAGACAAGAGTTTTGGTAACTGCCGAAGGTTTATCAAACTATGGAAGAATCACTGATGCTAAAGGTAATGTTGGTGGTATTGTTGCACAAATAGAAGGAAAGGGTATAATTTTAAAAATTGATAATGCTCTGAATACTTCAGACTTAACAACAATTGATGGTCAATATATTGGCGGAATTGTAGGTTATTCAAATGGTTCAATTATAATTGATAATGCAACAGTTTCAAACGATGTTGTAGCAGATGACTCAATTAAAAATAATTCAGTTATTATTGCTAGCGAAAACAAAATTGCAAAAATTGGTTCAATTGTAGGTTATGCACGAGAAGCAAAAATATCTGGTGCCAATCTTGATTCGAACAAAGTTAGATTGATAAGTGCTAATGAGACACCACTAATTCAAAATGCATCATTTGGCGGGGCTGTTGGTGGAATTATTGGAATGGCGGATAACTTAGAGTTATTTATAAATTCTGATGTTGGTATAAATCTTTCAAACGTAATATTTGAGAATACTTCAAGTGTTAGATTGGATAATAATATTGGTGGAATTGTAGGTAGAGTAAATGGTCTATTGAGTGTTACCACTGATGATGAAGAAAGAAATAACAAGATTACTATTTCTGGACTATCCGAGGAAGATCCTCTAATAATTTCTGGAATGGGCTATCTTGGTGGTATAGCGGGTTATGTCAATTCTTATTATCAACAAGAAATGGATAATCTAAATATTACTATTAAAAATGTTAAAATTCAAGAATCACTTTCTCCAGAGGAAATGGGACAAGTTGCAAATGAATATGCTTTAGATTCGCAACTATTTACCGATGCCTTTGGAAACATTGGTGGTGCATTTGGATATGTAGCAAATGGCAAAAACGGAAACGTAGTAGCTATTGGAGACATTGTTGTAGAGGATAGTTCTATATCTGCTCTTACCACTAGATATGTTGGTGGTGTTGTTGGTAGATTAAATGCTGCACATTTGAAAAATATCAAAAATTACGCATCAATCAATGGAGACATAAAGCCAAACAAATATATGATGTTTGTAGGTGGTATTGTTGGTAGTATTGGTCAAGGACAATCATTGAAAGAAAAGGGTGTTTCTACGTTAGAAAATGTTTATAATTTCGCATCTGTCAATGGATTCTCATATGTAGGTGGTATTGCAGGCGAGGCACTATATACTAATATTAATGACTCTGCAAGTATATCTATTGGTTCGGAAGTAATTACTATTGGTTCGTTCTATGCTGGACAAAATAGTGAGGAAGGTTCCGAGTACTTTACTGCACAGAAATCAGATATATTTATAGGTGGACTTGTTGGACATCTCTCATATTCAACAATAGATTGTGAAAATAATGAAACATATACCTTCAAAGGCAATCTAATTGGTTCAAACTTTGTAGGTGGAATTGCTGGAGCAATCAAAAATAGTAATGTAAAAAATGCCAAAGTAGAGATTGACAACTTTAGACTTTATGGTATAGCACATACAAATGATCATAAGTTAAATTATAATAACAAAGATCTTGTACTAGGTGGTGGTGCTGTAGCATATGCTGAAAATTTGTATGATGGCACTCAATCTACAAATTATGTAATTGACAATATTGATGTCAAAATTTTAACTGTTTTCGATGTTGAAACAATAAAAACCGAGTATGCTATAAAAGATGCTGACGGCAATATTACAGGTTATAATATGCCAGAGATTGGCGGTATAGTTGGATTTGCTAGAGGATATAACCTCAATGAGGTATCTACAGATTTGTGTAGGGACTCTAGTGGCAATAATTATAGCTTTATTATAGGAACTGCTCAGTATTTGCTAAATTCAGAAAAAGCATATAATTGGTCTAGTAATAAGTATTGGTTCTTTAATAATTCTGTAGACTCTGATGCGGTGGTAGTAGCGGAAGAAGAAACTACAATTAATGTAAGATACCTAAATAATGAACAACCATATAATTATGATACATTCTTGAATATGGCTTATGCATTTAATATGAAAAAGTCAGATGTTCCTACACATCAAGAGTTTAATGCGACAGTATTATATTCTTTGTCAGGAACTAATGCAACATATGTAAATGGAGAATATACACAACCATCTCAAAAACCACTTATGAGCGAAACAAAACAGATTTTGACCGAATCTGGATTGTGGGATTTGAAGGTGGAACAGGTTACACAATCTGATACAACCAAGTCAGAAGTTATTACATTGAAGTTTATTGATGATATCAAGATTAGAAGTGCTACTCTTGAAAATAATTCTGGAAATTATTCTCTTGAAATTGATATCGAAAAGGAGAAATCCTTTAATCAAGACAAATTGTACGCATATATTTATTCTGCTGTTAATAAGAGATATGACAAGGATAGTCCAAAAAATCCTAAAAATATTCTTATTAAAATCAAGGGAAATATTGTTAATGCAAGTACAAATATTTATCAGAATACGCTAAGTTCGTTAGGAACATATTATTATCCTATTAATAATTTGGATATTCAGGGCATTGATAGTACAGATGATGATGGAAATACTATAAAGTCTAGTATTTCGATATCTGCTCCTTACTTTACTTTAAGTAGTAATTCAGATAAGACTTATAACTTGTATGGTTTGATTGGTTATGTGAATGGCAATATATCTATTAGAAATATTGACATTTCATCACAAACGCCAATGACAAACATTGATAATGTGCAATATATTGATATTGCCAATCGTGATTACAATACATTCTTTGGCGGACTTATTGCAAGTGCCGTTCCTGCTGTTTCAACTAAGACAGAAGATATTACACATAATATAGAAAATGTGGTAGTTGATATAGATGTGGTATATGCTAATGTTGAATATATGGGTGGAATTATTGGAACTGCGCACTATATTTCCAGTGGAGAAGTTATTGGAGATTACACAATAAATCTTAGCAATGTTGAAAATGCTGGAAAATTAATTGATTTGAACGATGTCTATTTTGAGCAACCTGCAAGTAAACTAGTATATGTTCCACTTGTTGTTGGTGGCGTAATCGGTTCAGCTGATTTCATTAATGCAAATGGGGCTACTTTGACAATCAATGTTACAAAAAATAATAGCGTGTTTGGGGTTAAAAACTCTGGAGATATTACAGCCTTTGAATTGGCCGGTGGTGTATTTGCATATATTGGTGCAAATGTAATTTTAGAAGCTAATAATGGTATTGAAGATGAATATCTTATCTGGAACACTGGTAATATTACAGCTGGAGTAGATGTTAATACACAATATGTATCTATTCCAACTGCTGGTGGTGTAATTGGTATAATTGAGGCTGGGAAATATGTCGATCCAGTTTCAGCGGTAGCAACACTTTCTGATGAAGACACACTTCTTGCCTCAACATATTCAAATGATGTTCCTGATTGGATTTATCAAATTGCAAATCTTTATTCAGGAACAAACCCTTATACGATTGAAAACACAGAAGAAGAAATTCTTCCAATTGAAGAAGTTGTTGACACTGAAGAGGGTTCTGAAAATACGGACGAAACAGAGGAAACTGAAGATCTTCAACAGCCAGTTATATTAGGTAGGGTAACTGGAGGTGTAATTGGTAGGGTTTCGACTGCAGGTTTTGCAAATGGTGCATATATCTCTACAAGTGATGTACAACTAAAATTTTTACAAAATCATGCGACTGTTGGTTCTGAAAAATCTGAACACTCAGCGGGAATCATTGGAGAGCATATAAATATTGAATCTATTGTATTCCAAAATAACTTTAACACGGGTAAAATTTATGGATTTAATAGTGTTGCAGGAATTATTTCTTCAAATAATTATCAGTATATGTATACCAAAATATCTCAAGCAGCTGAGTATGAAAAAAACCTTGTTAGACGATATGAGATAGAGAAAACAAGAAAACAGATTATCTATGAAGGAATTGGCGATTATGTTGTGTATAACGAAACTACATATCTACTTCATAATATTGAATTTATTTCTACTATTAATGCAAGTTCAGATATTACGTCATACTCAGGCATAACAACAGGAGACAATGAGCCTGAAAGTATAGCTGGCGGATTACTAGGGTCATTGAATTCTCTAAATAGTAATATAACAGTAACAACGATTGTTTTTGATAGTTGTCAAAGTGAAGGAAATCTTACAGCAGATAAATCTGTAGGTGGATTCATTGGTCGTGTAGGAAATGTTGAGAATGCCAAAATCACATTGTCAACAATAGCTCCTTATATGTATAGATCCGAATATAATATTCCTAATGCAACATTCAAATCTAATGAGTATGCAGGTGGTTTGTTTGGATTGATTGATAATGAGCGAGAAGTTGAGTTTGAAGGACATATATATACAGTTGAGAACTATAAGATAGGGCAAACCAATAAACTGAATAAAGATGATAGTGACCTATATAATAATAAATATTATTATATAGACCCATCACAAACTTTGCAATCTGGTAAGGTATTGCTCGATGCTCCAATTGTTGGAGGAATAGTTGCCGATATGATTGTAAATCACTCTAATATCGCATTCTTGAATTTGTCAAATAATGCTGAGATAAAATTATTAAAAGAAAATTATTCTGAAGGTGCTGTTACTGCACTTTGTGGAATTGTTGGAAGATTTAATAAAGAAGAGGGACAAGATTTAAAACCAAATGTTTTATTTGAAAATTGCTATAATTTTGGAAATATTTATTCTAATTCGCTAGATGTTGGCGGTATTATGGGTTATATTTCAAATTCATTAATTGCAAATTTATTTGTAAGAAATTGTGGAAATGGAGCTGGGGTCTCAATTAATACAAAAGCTAGCTTCAGAGCTGCTGGTGGATTGTTTGGAGCAATTGCTTCTGATAGTATGCCCGTTGAATTTAGTGGTATACAATCAGATTCATCTATTAATTCAAGTTTTAAAGTTATTGGACCAGTTGCAGGTGGTTTGGTAGGATCATTCAGCAAAAATACTCCAGGTCACACACTTCTTGAAAATATAGAATTCGATGGAAACAATGTAGAAATTAGTGGAACAACTTCTGCAGGTGGTTTGTTTGGTCAATTGGTTGGTAAGAGAACTGTTGAAGAGACAAGTTCGTCGATTTCCGATGGACAAATTTCTTTGAAAATTTCTGGTGATGTCGTTATTGGTGGCTCATCGTTTGAAGTGAAATCTATAATGTATTCTGGTGGTGTTGCTGGAATTGTTAGGGGTCTATACCAATATTCTTGCTCCGAGACTTCGTCAGTATTGAACAAAGCTAATATTTTAACTGAGTATCAAGAAGTTACTGATGGGCTGGATAATGGTGCCGGAGGATTATTTGGTTCGGTCGAAACATATTCCGATCTTACTTCAGAACAAATAAGTAACTACGTACTTACAATCAACAATTTTACAAACTATGGTAATATTGATTGCTCTGCCAATAGTGGTTCTGCTGGAGGAGTAATTGGATATTGTGAGTCTCTAAACTTTAGTATGTCTTTTTCCAATATAATCAATGGTGCCGATGCAAACATTACAGCAAAGGCTAGTGCTGGAGGTGTAATTGGAAGAATTATTGCATACGATCCAACAACTATATCTCTTAACAAAATTAATGTTTGTGGAAAGATTGAGTCTTATTGTGCATCTGGTGGATTGATTGGGGAGAACGTTGCAAATACTGTAACAATCTCATACGTACAGATTGGTTTGCAAGATGCAAGATTGCCTGTATGGTCGACATCGGAAGTTGAATATACATTAGTTGATGATGAGAATGATAGCACAGATACATCGGAAATTGATTATACTTTGTATGATGCATATGCTGGAGGTCTTATTGGTGCCAATTGGGGACAGGATATTAAAGTATATGGGTGTAATTATGTTTTTGCTGATGTGATAGCAGAGATTTCTTCAGAATTTGATGCAGAAGATTTATCTGATTATGGGTTAACATATGCTGGTGGTTTAATTGGTGCAACTGCAACAATACCATCATTTGAGAATGCTAATGGTTATTATACTTATTGTGGTGGTATTGCAAATTCTACTTCTTTAGTTAAGGGCTATTATGCAGGTGGTGCATATGGTTGCGTGTATAGTAGTGTTTCAGAAATCAATAGTTCTTTAGCACTAAATCACATTTATGTAAGTGCATATAAATATGCTGGTGGTTTTGCAGGAAAAATGTCTGAAACCCAATTGACATTTACAGCAAATTCATTGAAAATGAACAATATAACGTTCAACGGCGCATATGACACATATAATCCAAATGCTTTTGAAATGTTTATAGATGTTGATGAAGAAGAAACTTATTATTCAAAATTTGATTATGCAAAGACTGAATATCACTATAACTTTAAGTCAGACTATATTGAAAGAGATGCAAATGGAAATGAAATAGAAAGAGGAACTATTTCAAAGTCTGCTCCATATAAAACAGATTATTCATTTGTATTAGGGGTAGAATATAATACATTTGTATCAGGCGGATCATATTCTTATGTGTGTGGTTCAAAACCAGAAATCAATATCAAAAAGTCATCAGGTCACGAACTATTTGATTATAATAGTCTAACGTATAATACATATACTGCATATATTCTACGTTTAGGTTATAATACAGATGATTTGACTACAGGGCTGAACAATCAAGTTGGAGATGCAAAAGTTGCATCAACAAGCGATTTTATTCTTACATCGTTTGATGGTGAAGGGGCAAAAGCAAAAGCTCAATATGAAGTCGATATTAATGCAGGACATGTTCAAGAACATAATATTTTTGATAAGACTGCTTTCTATGAGTTTAATAGAACTTATCCATTTGTATTTAAAGTTCCGGGACAAGACTTGTATTTGATACATGGTGGACAACCTATTATTGAGGAGACGCCAGACGATGAAGTTGATTTGTCTGGAAAATCACTAGAGATATATAATAAGGCATTAGATTCTTATGAATATATTTATGGTACAGCTCTAGATGACGAAAATAGATTGACCGTTCTTAAAAATGCTCTTGATTTCAAGAGTCCTGAAAAATCTAAAAACTATAAATATACCTATGCAATTCATAGATATGTATGGCCAGATACTATTTCATCAGAATATAGTAATAGTTTGAATTATTATAATGTTGGTACAAATTCATTTGCAGATTTAGCAATGAATTATGATGTTGATGGAAAAAACGGCAATTATAAGAATGGATACAATGTTTCTGCAGCAAAGAATGATAGTTATGCTTGGACATACTATTGGACGGGTAAGAGGTATATATGGAATAGAGATGCTGTTCTTGATAATATCAATAATGGCAAAGCTTGGCGAACAGATTGTTGTGGATTCATAAGTCTTGTTTATTCAACTATTAATAAAATAGTCAATCCTTATCCAAGTCGCAGTAGATCGACAACAATGACCGACAAGGCATATGAGCAATTGAAACCAGGCGATGTAATTTGGTATTATGGTACCGTTGATGGAAAGACAACAGGTCATATTCTAATGTTTACTTATTATGATACTGAGACAGGTAAGTATCACTTTGTAGATCAAAGTAATCTTGATGTAACAGGAACATGGACGGGTTCTTATATGAAACTAAGCTATGCATCTGGCAAAATAGATGCAAGACCTTATACATTGTTCTATAGTTATCTGTAAGATAAAAAAATTATGTAAAAGCGAAAAACGAACGATAAAAGTAGAAGAGGCGAAAATAATCGTCCCTTCACTTTTGTCGTTTTTATTTTTCAATAGGGTACTTATTGATATTGATTCAAGCAAAAAATCATTTAATTGTGCAGTTATATTTAATCATATGATAAAATATTTGATGAGTAAAAATTATATTTCACTTTTTTTCAATCTTGAAATTAAGTATCAAAGTACATTTTAAAATTTATATAAAATATTAAAAAATCTGAAAATAAAGTAAAAAAGACACATCTTAAACCCAATAGATGTGCCTTTTAGATTGTATATAAATAAAATATTTTAATTAATTTGTCAAACAAAAAACAACAATTCTTTCAAAAAATTGCAAAAAAAGAATTGACACCGTGTGTTTCTTGTGTTAAACTCTTAGGTGCAAGGTATTGTTTATAAGTGCGTAAACAATCAATTATGCTACATCGTTTATGTCTTTAATATAATTAAAAATTTTGTTTTTGGCAAACGATTTTAGCATATTTTACAACTTAATAGAAATTTTTAAATTTTTTCAAGGGAGAGTATCTTAATGTTAAATACAGCAGATATCAAAAAGATTAAGTACGGCAATAATATCCGTTATACATTCGGAAAGTCAAAAGAAGCAGAGATGCCATATCTATTGGAAATCCAGAAGGACTCCTATTACAAATTTATAAAAGATGGTATAGGGGAAGCCTTGAAAGAATTTTCACCTATAACAGACTATGCAGGCAAGGCAGAGGTCTATTTTTTAGACTACACAATTGAAGACAGACCAAAATTATCCAAGGCTGAAACAAAGAGAAAGGGTAGTCATTATAGTGTAGCTCTTAGAGTAAATGTTAGACTTGTTATCAAAGAAACTGGTGAGGCTATTGAACAAGAAGTTTATCTTGGCGATGTTCCTTTTATGACAGAGGCGGGTACTTTTATTTTCAATGGTATCGAAAGAGTTATTGTTTCTCAAATTGTTAGAAGTCCATCTGTTTATTTCTCAAAGAAGATTGACAAAACTGGTAGAGAGATTTTTGCTAGTACTCTTAATCCAAAACGTGGTAGTTGGTTGGAAATCGAGCAGAAAGAGAAAGAACCAGATCAATTGAGAGTTTGTCTTGACAAGGGCGGAAAGTTGTCTCTTGGTATATTCCTAAAGTGTTTTGGTCTAACAAGAGAAGATATATTAGAGACTTTTGGAGACAACGCAATTATGCGTGCAACTCTCGACAAAGATCCATATGAGACTCAACACGATGCTTTGATAGAACTTTCTAGAAAGACTCGTCCAAGCGAAATTCCTAGTGCGGAAGCTACAAAACAATTCATCTTCTCTCAATTCTTTAGTACACAATTCTATAATATTGGAGAAGTTGGTAGATTCAAGGTTGACAAGAAACTTGCTCTTGCAAATCGTTTAGTAGGTCTTACAGCTGCTGAAGATATCAAGGACAAGAAGACTGTTATTGTTCCTGCTGGAGAAATTATTTCAAAAGAGAAAGCATATGAAATTCAACATCTTGGAATCAATTCTGTTTGGGTTCTTGTTGATGGCAAGAAACACAAGATGTATGGAAATAATAGAGTTAAACTAAGTGAAGTTATCAAATGTAATGAGAAAGAACTTGGAATTACTCAATATGTTTATTATCCAGTTCTTGCTGATATTCTTAAAGAATACAAAACAAAAGAAGAAAGAATTGAGGCTATTAGAGCTAATGCAGAAAATCTAGTAGGAAGTACTCTTACTATTGATGATATTCTTGCAAATATTAGTTATTTCTTAGATTTGAACGTAGGAATTGGCGATGTTGATAATATTGACCACCTATGCAATCGTAGAATCAAGGGTGCAGGAGAACTTCTTCAAGATGCATTCAGAAGTGGAATGAACAAGCTTTCTAATGCTGTGAAAGAAACTCTTCAGTCTCACGATTTGAATGATATTAGTCCTTCGCAAGTTGTTAATGCAAGACCTATCAATCGTGCATTCAAAGATTTCCTTGCTAGTCACCAATTGAGTCAGCTTATGGACGAGATGAACCCACTTAGTTCTCTTGCTCAGAAGAGAAGACTATCAGCAGTTGGTCCTGGTGGTATCAAGAAAGATAGAGCTACTGACGAAGTCAGAGATATTCACCATAGTCACTATGGTAGAATCTGTGTTATCGAAACACCAGAAGGTGGAAACATTGGTCTTATCAACTCTCTTTCAAGTTTTGCTAGAATTAACGAGTATGGTTTCATTGAAACTGCTTACAGAGTTGTTAACAAAGAAAAGGGTATTGTTACAAACGAAACAGTTTATTTAATGGCTGATGAAGATGAGAATTGTTATATCGCTCAAGCTGTTGAGCCTCTTAATGCTGATGGTTCATTTGTTAATGATAGAATTATTTGTAGATATAAAGATACAGTTCTTGAAGTAGACAAAGAAATGGTTGATTATATGGACGTAGCTCCTAGACAACTTATTTCTGTTCCAACTTCACTTATCCCATTCCTAGAGAATGACGATACAGCCAGAGCTCTGATGGGTGCGAACATGCAACGTCAGGCAGTGCCTCTAATTAGAACTGAGGCTCCAATTGTTGCAACAGGTATGGAACATAAGATTGCTCTTGATAACTGTGCAATTATTGTTGCAAAAAATAACGGAACTGTTACTTATGTTGACGCTAATAGAGTTGAAGTTACTCTTGACGACGGAACTGTTGAAAGATATGAACTTACTAAGTTCGTAAAAACAAACCAAGAAAGCTGTATTAACCAAAAACCAATTGTTAAAAAAGGTCAAAAGGTTAAAAAGGGTGAAACTCTTGTTGACGGATATAGTACCAATGGTGGAGAGCTTGCTCTTGGTAAAAATATGCTAATAGCATTTATGAACTGGGAAGGATACAACTACGAGGACGCTATTCTTCTTAGTGAAAGACTTGTAAAAGAAGACGTTTATACTTCTATTACTCTTAAAGAGGAAGAAGTAAAATGTAGAACAACCAAGCTTGGAGATGAAGAATTTACAAGAGATATTCCAAACCTTGGTGAAGATGTTCTTAAAAATCTTGATGAAAACGGAATTATCAGAGTTGGCGCAGAAGTTAAACCAGGTGATATCCTTGTAGGTAAGGTTACTCCAAAGGGTGAAACAGAACCAACTCCAGAAGAAAGACTTTTGAGAGCTATATTCGGAGAGAAAGCAAGAGATGTCAAAGATACATCTTTGAGAGTTCCTCACGGAATTAGTGGTGTAGTTGTTGATATTCAAGTATTCTCAAGAAAGAATAAAGACGAACTAGAAACTGGTGTTAATCAAATGGTTAGAGTAACAATTGCTCAGAAACGTAAGATTAGCGTCGGAGACAAAATGGCTGGACGTCACGGAAACAAAGGTATCGTTTCTCGTATTCTTCCAGTTGAAGATATGCCATTTATGGCTAATGGACAGCCAATTGATATCGTTCTTAATCCACTAGGTATTCCTTCTCGTATGAACGTAGGACAGGTGCTTGAAGTTCACTTAGGGCTTGTTGCAAAGGCTCTTGGAATCAAGATTGCTACACCAGTATTTGATGGTGTTAAAGAAAACGATATTAGAGAACTTCTAGTTGAAAACAACTTCCCAGAGAACGGAAAAATTCAACTATATGATGGTAGAACAGGTGAGCCATTTGAAAACCCTGTAACAGTTGGATATATGTATTATATTAAACTTGAACACATGGTTAATGATAAAATGCACGCTCGTTCAACTGGTCCATATGCATACGTTACTCAACAACCTCTTGGTGGTAAGGCTATGTTTGGTGGACAGAGATTCGGAGAAATGGAAGTTTGGGCACTTGAGGCTTATGGTGCTACAAAACTTCTACAAGAAATGATGACTATCAAGTCTGACGATACAGAAGGTAGACTTGCTGCATACAAGGCAATTGTTGAGGGACTTCCTCTTCCAGAACCTGGTATGCCAGAATCATTCAAGGTTCTTATCAAAGAATTACAAGGTCTTGGTCTTGATGTTCAAATGCTTAATGACCAAGGCAAAGAATTTGTACTTAGCGATCTTAACGCTGATACTATTGAAACATTTGCTGAGGCAACTAAGCCTAGAGAAGAAGTTAAGGATATTGAACTTGACTTTGACAATACAATGGATATTGAGAAGTCTTTGGAAGAAGATCTTGAAAGCGATGAAGATTTTGATAATATCTTTGATGAGTCAGTATTATTTGATGACTTAGACGAAGAATAAAGGAGAAAATAATGTTTGAATTAAATAACCTTTCATCTATTAAAATAGGTATAGCATCTCCAGAAAAAATTAGAGAATGGAGTCACGGCGAAGTTACAAAAAGTGAAACAATCAACTATCGTACACACAAGCCAGAGACTTCAGGTCTTCTTTGCGAAAGAATCTTCGGACCTAAGAAAAACTGGGAATGCCATTGTGGAAAATATAAAAGAATTCGTCATAAAGGCGTTATATGTGATAAGTGTGGTGTTGAAGTAACCAAAAGTAGCGTTAGAAGAGAAAGAATGGGACATATTGAACTTGCTACTCCTGTTGCTCACATTTGGTTCCTTCAAAGCACTCCATCTAGAATCGGTGTACTTCTAAACTTAAACACAAGACAACTTGACAAAGTTGTATATTATGTAAGTTATATTGTTCTTGATCCAGGTTCAACTGGCTTCCAAAAAATGCAAGTAATCTCTGATGCTGAATACAGAGATGCTATTGAAAAGTATGGTTATGGAAGCTTTAGAGCAGGTATGGGTGGCGAAGCTATCAAAGAATTGCTTGCTGAGATTGACCTTGAGAAAGAATCTCAAAACCTTAAAGAGCAAATCGCAAAAGCTCCAAGAGGTCAAAAGAAAATTAAATCAAAAAGACTTGAAGTTGTTGAGTCTTTCCGTATGAGTGGCAATAGACCTGAGTGGATGGTTATGGACGTTATTCCAGTAATCCCACCAGATATTCGTCCTATGATTCAATTAGATGGCGGAAGATTTGCTACTAGTGATGTTAATGATTTGTATAGAAGAATCATTAATAGAAACAATAGACTTAAGAAATTTATTTCTATTGGAGCTCCAGAAGTTATTGTTAGAAATGAAAAGAGAATGCTTCAAGAAGCCGTTGATGCTCTTATCGAGAATGGTAAGAAGGGTAAGGCTGTTCAAGGACCAAAGCAAAGAGAACTTAAGTCTCTTACTGCATCTTTGAAGGGTAAACCTGGTAGATTTAGACAGAACTTACTTGGAAAACGTGTAGACTATTCTGGTCGTTCTGTTATCGTTGTTGGTCCAGAACTTAAAATGTATCAATGTGGACTTCCAAAAGAAATGGCACTTGAATTATTCAAGCCTTTCATTATGAGAAAACTTGTTGAAAGAAATCTTTCATTAAACTTTAAAACTGCAAAAAGAGTAATTGAGAAACAAAAACCAGTTGTTTGGGATTTGCTTGAAGAAGTTATCAAGGACCACCCAGTTCTTCTTAACCGTGCTCCTTCTCTTCATAGACTTAGTATTCAAGCTTTCGAGCCTGTGCTTATTGAAGGTAGAGCAATCAGACTTCACCCACTTGTGTGTGGTGGATTCAACGCAGACTTCGACGGAGACCAAATGTCTGTTCACGTTCCTCTTAGCCCAGAGGCTTGTGCTGAGGCTAGAATTCTTATGCTTTCTAGTAATAACGTACTTAAGCCTGCAGATAGTTGTCCAATCGTAACACCAACTCAGGATATGGTTCTTGGTTCATACTATCTAACAATCGTAAAAGAAAATGCCAAAGGTGCTGGAAAATACTTCAATTCTGAAGACGAAGCAATGATGGCATACCAAACAAAAATCGTCGAACTTCAATCTCCAATTCAAGTAAGAAGAGAAGTGGAAATCGATGGAAAGAAAGTTCTAAGAAGAATTGATACAACTGTGGGAAAAATTATTTTCAATAAAAACATTCCACAGAACATTGGATTTATCGATAGAACAAATCCAGATAATGCTGGTAAATATGAGATTGATTTCTTGGTAACAAAGAAGAAATTAGACCTTATCATTCGTCAGTGTTTCAATGCTTTAGGAACAACTGAAACTGTTAAGATGCTTGACCATATCAAGGAAATTGGATATAAATATTCAACAATTGGTGCAATTACAATTAACGTATTTGATATGCAAATTCCAGAAGACAAGAAAACTCTTGTTGGTGAAGTTGAAAAACAAATCGCTGAGAATGAAAAATTCTATAAGCGTGGATTCATTACTGAGAACGAAAAACTTGATAAAAATATCAAACTTTGGAAAGATGTAACAAAGAAACTTGAAAGTATCGTTATTAAACAAATGGATGTTCTAAACCCAGTTAGAATGATGGCTGAGTCTGGAGCCCGTGGTAACGCAGGTCAGGTTCTTCAGCTTTGTGGAATGCGTGGTATTATGGCTAATACTTCTGGTCGTAAGGTTGATATTCCAGTTAAATCAAATTTCCGTTTGGGTCTTACTCCTCTTGAATATTTCATTTCATCACGTGGTGGTAGAAAAGGTCTTGCCGATAAAGTTCTTAAGACTGCCGACTCTGGTTACTTGACTAGAAGACTTGAGGCAGTTGCTCAAGAAGTTATCATTGCTCAAGAAGATTGTTTCCACGAGAATGGTGAGAAAACTAAAGGTATGTATGTTTCAGCTATTGTAAAAGACGGTACTCCAGTTTGTTCATTACAACAAAGAATTATCGGTCGTTATACAGTAGAAGATGTTCTTGATCCAAAAACTAAAAAAGTTATTATTCCTGCAGACACAATGGTAACATCTGAGATGGCAAATGCTGTCGTTGAAGCAGGGGTTGAGAAAGTTAATATTAGAACTGCTCTTACTTGTAGAGCTAAACACGGTATTTGTGCTAAGTGTTATGGTAAGAATATGTCTAATAATAAGATTGTTCCTCTTGGTGAACCAGTTGGTATCATTGCTGCACAATCTATCGGTGAACCAGGTACACAGCTTACAATGAGAACATTCCACACAGGTGGTGTTGCGAATGCTGCCGATATCACCCAAGGTCTTCCTAGAGTTGCAGAAATATTTGAAGCAAGAAAACCAAAGGGTGTTGCAACAGTTTCTGAAGTAGCAGGAAAAGTTGTTCTAAAAGAAATGGCTTCTCAAAACAAAGATGGTGGAAAATATTATGAAGTTATCGTTAAAAATCCAGACGGTGATGGAAAATATATTATTCCTTATGGTGTTGTTCTTAAAGTTAAGAACGGTGATATGGTTGAGGCTGGATCTGTTCTTACAGAAGGTTCAATTTATCCAAATGACTTCTTGAGAACAAGAGGCGTTAACGAAGTTCAGAATTATTTACTTAACGAAGTTCTTGCAACATACTCTTCTCAAGGTGTTGAACTTAATACAAAACACGTTGAAATTATTATTCGTCAAATGCTTAGAAACGTTAAAGTTGAAGATAGTGGAGATACAGATATGCTTATTGGTGATATTGTTGACCACTTCAAGTTTGAAGCAGAAAACGATAGAATAGTTTCTGAAGGTGGAGTTCCTGCAACAGCTAAACGTCTTGTTCAAGGTATAACAAAAGCTGCACTTTCAAATCCATCATTCCTTGCTGCTGCATCATTCCAAGAAACTTCAAGGGTTCTTACAGATGCATCTGTTAAAGGTAAGGTTGATAACCTTGTTTCTCTTAAAGAAAACCTTATGGTTGGTAAACAAATTCCAGCTGGAACTGGTTTCTATACAATTAAGGATTTGCAATTTAAGGATACAAGAGAAGAGAGTAGAGTTGTTATGGATATGGACGACGATACAAGCAAGCTTTTCGATGATGTAGAAGAAATTTAGTTTTCGATATAAGAGGGAACAAAATCATTTTCGATTTTGTTCCTTTATCTTTTATTTTGGCATTTAAATACGTATTTTTGTTTATGATTTTTTCTTTTTAAAAAATTAAAAAATTTTGTAATTTGGTATTTACAATGATGAAAAAATGATATATAATATTAGTGTTAATTGATAATCTTATTGAGAGTAGGTGGAACTAAAAAAATCTCACTAAGATTGTGTGGGAAAAGTGAAAGCTTTTATTGGGGAAATAATTATTTCAAAGGAGAAATGTTATGGACCAAACAATTTATGAAAAGATGTATAAGGGCAGAATTAACAATACAGTTCGCACTTGGAATGCACAAAATGGAAATACTTCTGGCGGAAACATTATCGCAAGAGACGGCACTGCTTATAAAAAGGTTGATGGAAGACTTGTTCAGGTTCTTGATGAGAAAATGATGAAAAGACTTAAACGCCTTGAAAATAAACTTCAAAATGATGGTTTGGTAGCTTGTGAAGGCAAAGTGTCTGAAACTGCTGTTTGCAATTCTTCAGAAATGGTTGCTGAAATTTAATAATAATTAATATTTTAGGTACTTTTATA
This sequence comes from Clostridia bacterium, assembly GCA_017453125.1. Classification (GTDB taxonomy): domain Bacteria; phylum Bacillota; class Clostridia; order Christensenellales; family UBA1242; genus UBA11490. The sequence goes on along the minus strand of JAFTKS010000012.1, from coordinate 184,765 downwards.
GTACCTTTTTTCTTTATTAGTACAATTTAAGTTGTTAAAAAACACAAAATATGTTAGGATTGAGAAAATGATAGGGAGATGTATATGAAATTGGGATTAAAAATTGCAATTAGTATTGTGTCAGTTTTATTAACTCTTATACTTGTATTTCTAGGTGTTTATTTTTTTTGGCCTTGGAATAGGGACTTCTTTAATAATGCAACAGAAGAGTTTTCTATACCAGGACTAGATTCAAAGTTTGTACCTCAAGGATTTACAAAAATTGAAGGGTATAATAAATATTTGATTTGTGGTTATATGTCTGATGGTTCACCATCTAGGTATTATGTAATTGACGCAGAAACTAAGAATGTTGACAAGTGGTTTACTCTTAGATATAACGATTTGGATTTGTCTATACACGCAGGTGGAGTTGCATCTAGCGGAAGTACTCTTTGGACTGTTTCGAAAGAAAGCGATGGCAAGGGCTATGCTTTTAAATTTTTGCTAAGTGATATTATGAATATGGAAGAGTCCGGTTATGCTATAGATGTTAGATATGTATTTGATACATATAACAATGCTGATTTTGTATTTACATATGATAATATGTTGTGGGTAGGAGAGTTTTATAGAGACGACAATTATCTCACCGACACATCGCATCACGTACAAACAACTTCAGGTGAGACAAATAGGGCTATGATTTATGGCTTTGATATTGATGAGAAGAATGTTGCTGGTGTAGCTATTGAATTTCCGCAGAAAGCTATTTCTGTTAGAAACCTAGCACAAGGTATTGCGGTTACCTCTTCGGGAAATTTTGTTTTATCTACTTCGTATGGCCTAGCAAATTCTCACATATACTACTATAAAGATATTTTGAATGAGCCATCTCAAGGTAAGTTGGTATGGGCACAAAATACAATTCCGTTATGGTATTTAGACAATAACTCTCTGATTAAGTCAATTGAAATTCCGTCAATGAGTGAAGAAGTTGTTATTGAAAATAATAGAGTATATATATTATTTGAGTCTGCTTGCAAAAAATATAAATTGTTTAATCGTAAGCGACTAGATAGTGTGTATAGTCTTCCAATTACATATTTAGAGAAATAAAAAGTTGTTAAAACTAGTTAATATTAATTTTACAATACGATAAATTTGTGATAAAATTTAATAAATATGTAGAAAAATGAGTGGTGTTATGAAGAAATATACTTATCCAGCAGTGCTGTTTTATGATGAAGAAGACAAAGTTTATATAATTGCAATGTTTGATTTGGGTCTTGTTACCGATGGCGAAACTGTAGAAGATGCACATAGAAAAGCAAGGGAAATGTTAGATTCTTATTTGGAATGTGCATTTGCTTTTGATTGTGAGATTCCAGAACCAAGTGCGTTTGATGTGGTAGTAGAAACACATCCAAAAGAACTTTGTGTTTTAATTGAATCTACTTTAAATGATAAAAATAAAGCTGTCTAACATTTATTATTAATTAAGATATTGACGTCATTGTTGAATAGTCAATATCTTTTTTTAGTTGGTTTTGAAACCTTGTTAATATTACTTGACTTTTTTATGTGGGGGGGGTAGAATAAAAGAAAGTATTATTAAACGGGAGGAAATATGTTTAAGTTGATGCAGATGGGAGGACTTTTGTCTTCTATGGCAATGCAAGTTTCTCAATTTTTTGTTAATTCTGTTAGTCTTTCAACAACTGGAACTGTTAAAGATGAAGAATTATTGGAAACAGAGGCAATAACATCATTTGCTGAATTTGCAAATGGTTTAACTATGGTAATGGAATCAATTGTTGGTCCTATAATGATTGCTTTGGGTGCTGTGCTTGCTGTATATATGGTATATTTAGGTGTAATGTATGCTAAGGCTGAAGATGCAAATAAGAGAAAAGAACTTATGGGTAGACTTATAGGTTGTGCTATTGGTATTGTTATAATTATAGTTGGTATTACATTGTGTTATGCAATCAATTGGGTAGATTTATATGCTAATATGACAGGACATAGACATACTTTTGAAGCAAGTGAAAAATATTCTGAGTATTGTAAATATTGCGGTCAGAAATCAGATACAACAGTTCATAAAGTGGTTGAAAAAGTGGTTACTGGTGACTAATTGTTTATAAGAATGGTTGAGCACGTACAAAATAATTTGTACGTGCTTTTTGTGTAAATATAAGATTTGTTTTACAAAATTTTGCCTAATGATAACAATGGATAATTATTTTCCAAAATTAATTAATATTTCATATTAAAATAACTCTTAAATTTGAGAAAAAATGTTGACACGGGTGTTTTTATTTGGTAAACTTAATAGCGTATTATAGTATACTGAACGAAAGTGTGTTCGTTTAGTAGTTTTTGATTGACTGCAATTGGTGTGAAGTTTGTCGTCAGAAACAGCCCACGCTAGAATACTGATTTATTTCATTTGTGCTAAGTGGGAATTATTTGCAAGTTTGATTTTGGGTTGAACTTCGAACTTGCTCAAATTTTAGGAGGATAAAATGCCAACAATTTCGCAATTAGTTAAACAAGGTAGAAAGCAAGTTGCAGAGAAGTCTAAGACTCCTATTTTGTCCGAGAACCCTCAAAAAAGAGGTGTTTGTCTAAGTGTTACTACTACTTCTCCTAAGAAGCCAAACTCGGCGCTTAGAAAAATTTGTAGAGTAAAACTTTCAAACGGTCAAGAAGGTACAGTATATATCCCAGGTGAGGGTCACAACCTTCAAGAACACAGTGTTGTTCTTATCCGTGGCGGAAGAGTTAGAGACTTACCAGGTGTTCGTTATCATGTAATCAGAGGAACACTTGATACTGCAGGCGTTGCAAAAAGAAAACAAGCGCGTAGTAAATATGGTGCTAAAAAAGGTAAATAATAAATAATTGAGTCTGTAATTAGGACTCTTACATTCGAAAAATATAGAAGGAGAAAAATTATGCCAAGAAGAGCTGGTGTACGCAAAAGAGACGTATTGCCTGATTTTATCTATAATAGCAAGGTTGTAACAAAGCTTGTTAACCAAGTTATGCTTGATGGTAAGAAGGCAATCGCAGAAGGTATTGTGTATGGTGCATTTGATATTATCAAAGAAAAATTAAGCGTAGAACCTGATAAATACTTCCTTCAAGCACTTGAAAATCTTAAGCCATTGCTTGAGACCAAGGCTAGAAGAGTAGGTGGAAGTAACTATCAAGTTCCAATTGAAATTAGCCCAGTAAGACAACAAACTCTTGCTATTAGATGGTTAGTAACTTACGCTAGAAAAAGAAACGAAAAGAGCATGGAAGAGAAACTTGCTAATGAAATTATTGATGCTTACAATAGTACAGGTGGAGCATACAAGAAGAAAGACGATACTCATAAGATGGCAGAAAGTAACAAAGCTTTCGCACATTATCGTTGGTAATTTGAAGGAGATATATTATGTCTAGAAAAACTCCATTAGAGCAACTAAGAAACGTAGGTATTATGGCTCACATTGACGCTGGTAAGACTACAACTACTGAAAGAATACTTTTCTTTACAGGAAAAACTCACAAATTGGGCGAGGTTCACGAGGGCGAAGCTACTATGGACTGGATGGCTCAAGAACAAGAAAGAGGTATTACTATTACTAGTGCTGCTACTACTTGTATGTGGAAAAATCATCAAATTAACATTATTGACACTCCTGGACACGTTGACTTCACAGTTGAGGTTAATAGAAGTTTGAAAGTTCTTGATGGTGCTGTTGCTGTATTTAGTGCAAGAGCAGGCGTTGAGGCTCAAAGTGAAACAAACTGGAGACTTGCTGATAAATATAACGTTCCAAGAATGGCTTATGTTAATAAGATGGATATCAACGACGCTAACTTTGAGAAAGTTGTTGAAAGTATGAGAAAAAGACTTAATTCTAATGCTGTTCCAATTCAACTTCCAATTGGAGAAGCTGATGAATTTAGAGGAATTATCGACCTTGTTGAGATGAATGCTACTCTTTATCACGATGATAAGGGACAAGATTTTGAGGTTGTTGAAATTCCTGAAGAATATAGAGCAAAGGCAGAATCTTTTAGAGAAAAACTTGTAGAAACTGCTGCTGAACAAGATGACGAACTTATGGAGAAGTTCTTTGAAACTGGAGAGCTTACAATTGAAGAAATCAAGCGTGGTATCAGAAAAGGTACTATTGCAGGAAAAATCAATCCTGTAGTTTGTGGAACATCTTTCAAAAACAAAGGTATTCAAAAATTGTTAGATGCTATTGTTGACTATATGCCAGCACCTACAGACATCGAAGCAATCAAAGGTAAAAAACCAAATACTGATATTGAAGAAGAAAGACATAGTTCTGATGAAGAACCTTTTGCAGGTCTTGCATTCAAGATTATGTCAGACCCTTATGTTGGAAGACTTACATTCTTCCGTATATATTCTGGAGTATTATCTGCTGGTAGCTATGTATATAATACTTGTAAGGATAGAAAAGAAAGAATTGGACGTCTTATCCGTATGCACGCTAATCACCGTGAAGAAATTAATGAGGCTTATGCTGGTGAAATTATCGCTATCGTAGGTCTAAAAGATACAACTACTGGTGATACACTTTGTGCAGAAAACAAGCCAATTATTCTTGAAAGTATGGATTTCCCAGAACCTGTTATTAGAGTTGCTATTGAACCTAAAACAAAACAAGACCAAGAGAAGATGATTATCGCTCTTGTAAAACTTGCAGAAGAAGATCCTACATTCAAAACTTATACAGACCAAGAAACTGGTCAAACAATTATTGCTGGTATGGGTGAGCTTCACCTTGAAATTATAGTAGATAGACTTAAGAGAGAATTCAAAGTTGATTGTAACGTTGGTGCTCCTCAAGTTGCTTACAGAGAAACTATTAGAAAAGAAGTTGAAGTTGAAGGTAAGTATATTAAACAATCTGGTGGTCGTGGACAATACGGTCATTGTTGGGTTAAACTTACTCCATTACAACCAGGCGAAGGTTATAAATTCGAGAATAAGATTGTTGGTGGTGCTATTCCTAAGGAATACATTCCAGCTATCGACAACGGTATTCAAGAGGCAAAACAAAATGGTGTTATTGCTGGATTTGAAACCGTAGACTTTATGGTTACGCTTTTTGATGGTTCTTATCACGATGTAGACTCATCAGAAATGGCATATAAGATTGCAGGTTCTATGGCATTCAAAGAAGGTGCAAGAAAGGCAGATCCAGTCCTTCTTGAACCTATTATGAAGGTCGAAGTAGAGACACCTGATGATTATCTAGGCGATGTTATGGGTAATATTACTCGTCGTCGTGGAGTGCTAAGTGGCACAGATTTGCGTAACGGTACTCAAGTTATTCACGCAGAAATTCCACTTGGAGAAATGTTCGGTTATGCAACAGATCTTCGTGGACTTACTCAAGGTCGTGGAACTTTCAGTATGGAATTCTCTCATTATTTGGAGGTTCCAAAAAACATTTCCGATAAAGTTATCGGGGATAAAAAGGCTTAAAGTATAAAATTTTTAGGAGGATAATAAAAAATGGCTAAAGCTAAATATGAAAGAACCAAGCCTCACGTTAACGTTGGTACTATTGGCCACGTTGACCACGGCAAAACTACTCTTACTGCTGCTATTACAATGACACTTGCTGCTCAAGGAAAAGCCCTTGCAATGGACTACGGTGCTATTGATAAAGCTCCAGAAGAGAGACAAAGAGGTATTACAATCAATACTTCTCACGTAGAATACGAATCAGAAAAGAGACACTATGCTCACGTTGACTGTCCAGGACACGCAGACTATGTTAAGAATATGATTACTGGTGCTGCACAAATGGACGGAGCTATCCTTGTAGTTGCATCTACAGATGGTCCAATGCCTCAAACAAGAGAACACATTCTTCTTGCTAGACAAGTTGGTGTTCCATACATTGTTGTATTTATGAACAAAACTGACCAAGTTAACGATCCTGAACTTCTTGAACTTGTTGAAATGGAAATCAGAGATCTTCTAACTGAGTACGGTTTCCCAGGAGACAAAACTCCAATTATTAAGGGTTCTGCTCTTAAAGCTCTTGAAGCTGCTAAAGAGGGTAAAGTAGATGATCCTGCTTGTGCTCCAATTAACGAACTTATGGAAGCTCTTGACTCTTATATTCCAGAGCCAGAAAGAGAAACTGACAAACCATTCCTTATGCCAGTTGAAGACGTATTCACAATCACTGGTCGTGGTACAGTTGCTACAGGTAGAGTAGAAAGAGGTACTGTTAAAGTTGGTGATACAGTTGAAATCGTTGGTATGGGTTCAAAACTTTCTACAGTTATTACTGGTGTAGAAATGTTCCGTAAGATGCTTGACCAAGCTCAAGCTGGTGATAACGTAGGATTGCTTCTAAGAGGCGTTCAAAGAAATGAAATCGAAAGAGGTCAAGTTCTTTGTAAACCTGCTACTATCGCTCCTCATACTCACTTCACAGCTGAAGTTTACGTTCTAAAGAAAGAAGAGGGTGGTCGTCATACTCCATTCTTCAATGGTTACAGACCACAATTCTACTTCAGAACTACTGACGTTACTGGTACTATCGAACTTCCAGAGGGAGTTGAAATGGTAATGCCTGGTGATAACGTTAGAATGACTATCAAACTTATTACTCCTATTGCTATCGAGCAAGGACTTCGTTTCGCTATCCGTGAGGGTGGTAGAACAGTTGGCTCAGGCGTAGTTAGTGCTATTATTGAGTAATTTTAACTAAAAAGAAACTAAAGCAATTTAGTTTCTTTTTTTATATATTTTATTTTTCATTTTTCAAGGTCTATGTTATAATTAATTTGTAAATAATTAATATATTTTGAAAGTTTTTATTATTTTATTGAAAATATATGTGGGGTGCTGTATGCCTAAGAATGGAAAGTTAACAAGAAAAATAACTCAAGACAACTTTGTGACTGAGAAAATTGATGTTATCAAGAATAATCTTCTTGGCACTTATGATGATGACGGTAATTATACTATTGCATCTCAAATTGTAGAAGAACTAGTTAAACTCGATAAAGTTAAGAAAACGTCTTTTGGAAATTCTGTATTCTGCGTTGGAAATCTTCTTGGTTATGGAGAATTGGTTTTTGAATTATTGTTTGATTCAAAAACTCATAATGGAAAAAGTGCGTCCGCTACATTGTTTTTGCTTGAAGATGTAGAGAAAATTAATGGATATCTACAAAATACAATCAAAACAAAACTTGAAGATTTTAATGAAGAAGTTGATAATTTTATAGAGGCAACATATTCCAAGTTTAATATATCTCTTGATGAAGATGATGATTCTGATGATGAGGGACGAGAGAGAAAATTAATTGATGATTTGGAAAATGAAGATAGTTTTATTCTTGCAAAAAAACAATATTCATTGCTTCTCGATAAACTTTTAGATGAAAAGTTTTTAGATGCGTATGGTAAGTATTTTACTGCTAGAATTTCAGCTTTAACAAAATTAGATAGTGCTTTTGCTAGAACCATTTTAGATAATTTTAATAAGCAACATAGTCTTATTGAGAATGTCTTTCTTCAAGAGAAAAATTACAAAACTCTTAATGAATTATTAGATAAATGTATAGAGGAAGTTTCTGGAACGAAACCAGAATTTGAACAACAAGAACAAGCATATAACAAAGAAATTTCCGCTTCTTTAGAGACTTTTGTTGATAGTGTAAACAAGTTAAATGATAGGTATGAATCTAAGGCTCTTAATATGCTTGAGAAGTCTGATAGGGAGAAAGTTGAAGAACTTCTTGATGAGAAAAATGCTCACGAAGAAGAGCAAGTGTATGAAAGTAAATCTAGTGTTGAACAAATAGTAAATGCTGTCAAATCACCAAAAACAAAAGAATCTGAACAGCCACAGCAGAAAAAAGAAGAATCACAACAGACATCTCAAAACTCAACACAGGAACAAAAAATGAGCAAAGAGAGCGAGTATATAAAAGATATGCTTGACAAGAAAAAAGAACCTGAACAAACACAACAACCTAGAGAATCTGTTGCTCAAGAGTCGTTTTATAGTGTGTTTAAAGACAATCATCAAACGAGCCAGCCTCAAACATCTAGCAAAGTGGTTGATACGTCTAGAAGTCAGGCTATTGATACTCCTGAAGCAGAGGGGGAAATTGCCGTTACTTCACTAAAAGATAGAATAAAACGACTAGAAAAATTCAAAGAAGCTTCTGTAATGGAAGATAATTATCAAGGAACAACTAGGTCGGATTCTGTTTATAGTGTTCTTGCAAGAGAACGAGAGAGGAAAGATAAACAAATGGATATTATGAATGCAAAAACACGTGAACAACTCGCAAGAGAACAGCAAATGCGTGAAATGCAAATGGACGAAATGGAAAGATGATGATTCTATAAAGAGATGAAGGACTATTCTTCATCTCTTTTCTTTTTATATGAGAAATAGATTTTTCATTTCAATATTCCATTTTGTCGATTAAATAAAAACTAGAATTTAATAGAATGATGTTCTTATTAATGACAAAACAAGAATAAAAAAATTTTTTTAGGAAATACTTTAAAAAATTCAATAAAAGACTTGATTTTTTTGATATTATATAGTATATTATTTATAGCATAAAGATAGTGGAGTTGCAAAGGCTCTATTTTTTATTGTGCAAATACGCATTGACAATATTACTTACCTATGTTAAAATTAATAGGCTAAGACTAATTGCAAGGAGATAAATATGAGAGATAATATTATTATTGCTTGTACTGAATGTAAACAAAGAAACTACGACAGTCAGAAAAACAAGAAAAATGATCCAGATAGAATTGAAGTAAAAAAATACTGCAAATTCTGCAAAAAGCATACAGTTCATAAAGAGACCAAATAATTTATTATTTAGAAGGATTAATGAAATATGGCAAAAAAGAAGGTACAGACTACTAGCGAAGAAGTAGAAGTTATTCAACCAGATGTTGAGCAAGCTTCAGTTGAAAAGAAATCTTCAAAGAAAGAATCGAAGAAGACCTCTCAAGAGAAAACTGATGTGAAGAATACTAAAGCCAGTGGAAAAGATAAGGCTAAAAACAAACAAAAGAAAGAAAAGAAAAGCCTAAAGAAAAAAGCTTCTGAAGTAATGAGTGAACTTAAAAAGGTATCTAAACCATCTTTTGGAAAGGTTGTTAAGAATACTTTGGTTGTTATTGCTGTAGTGGCTATATGTACACTCTTGCTTTTTGGTGTAGACAAATTATTTAGTTTAGTTTATGATTTGTTATTACCATAAAATTTGAACAAGGAGAGCGTTTCGATGGAAAACGAAGAAATGTTGGATTCTGTAGCTGTTGAGCAAATTGAGAATCCTGTAGAAGAAGTTCAGGAAGCAAGTATTAGTGAACAAGCCATTGATGCTGTACAGACTACTTCTACAAAGGAAAATTTAATTGACGATACTACAGAAGTTAAAGTAGATGAAGCAATTGAGAATGCTAAATGGTATGTGTTGCATACTTTCTCAGGATATGAAAATGTTGCAAAAGAGAATCTAGAAATTGTAAAAGAAAAATATAATTTGCAAGAAAGAATTTTTGACATTGTTATTCCTATGGAAGATGTTGTTGAAGAGAAAAACGGCAAACAAAAAATAGTTTCCAGAAAAGTTATGCCAGGTTATATTATGGTAAAGATGATTTATGGTGACGATATTTGGCACGCCGTTACTCGTACTCGTGGCATTACAGGTTTCGTTGGACCTAAGGGTCGTCCTCTTCATCTTACAGAAGAAGAAATTAGAAAAATGAGACTTGAGAAAAATACCGTTGTTGATGTATCTATTGCAGAGAATGATAAGGTTGAGGTTCTTGACGGAGCATTAAATGGCTTTGTTGGAACAGTTATCTCAGTTGATAAAGAGAACCTTAAATGTAAAGTTATGGTTGAGATGTTTGGAAGAGATACTCCAGTTGATTTGAATCTTGACCAAGTTAGAAAATTTGATTAATTTGATTTTATATAGACTTGTCTATTTAAAATATAGTGGGAGAAATGTAAATCTATAGTAATGCATTTCACTTAGACCACATTGCCAAATGATTGGCAGGAGGATAAAAATGGCAGAGAAAAAGATTACCGCAGTTGTAAAATTGCAATTACCAGCAGGAAAGGCTACAGCAGCTCCACCAGTAGGAAGTTCGTTGGGACCTTATGGAATTAATATTCCATCTTTCACAAAAGACTTCAATGAGAAGACTGCAGACAAAGCAGGACTTATTATTCCAGTTGTTGTTACTATCTATGCTGATAGATCATTTACATTCGTGCTTAAGACTCCACCAGCAGCTGTTCTAATTAAGAAAGCTTGTGGAATCGAGAGTGGATCTGCAAATTCAATTAAGACTAAAGTTGCTAAAATTACAAAAGCACAAATTAAAGAAATTGCAGAACTAAAAATGCCTGACCTTAATGCAGCTAACCTTGATACAGCTATGAGTATGATCGAGGGTACTTGCAGAAGTATGGGTGTTACAGTTATTGATTAAGTGGGAGAATAAAAAATCTTTTAATTTATTCATTAAAACCACAAGGAGAAGAAAATTATGAAGAAAGGTAAGAGATACACAGAGGCTGCAAAATTGGTAGACAAGTCTACTCAATATTCTGTTGCAGAAGCTCTAGATCTTGCAGTAAAAACTGCAAGTGCAAAGTTTGACGAAACAGTTGAACTTCACGTAAAACTTGGCGTTGACGGAAGAAACGCTGATCAACAAGTTAGAGGAGTTGTTGTACTTCCTCATGGAACTGGTAAAACAAAGAAGATTTTGGTATTCGCAAAAGGTGATAATGCTGATATCGCAACTAAAGCAGGAGCAGATTTCGTAGGTGCTGAAGATATGGTTACAAAGATTATGTCTCAGAACTGGTTTGGATTCGATGTCTGTGTAACAACACCAGATATGATGCCTGTTATTGGTAGAATTGCTAAGGTTCTTGGTCCAAAGGGTCTTATGCCAAATCCAAAGAGCGGAACTGTTACTACAGATTTAGCAAAAGCAATTGCTGAAATTAAAGCTGGTAAAGTTGAGTACAGACTTGACAAGAACAATATTGTTCACGTTATGATCGGTAAAGTTTCTTTCGGTGCTGAAAAATTAAATGAGAACTTGACAACTGTTATGGAAGCTTTGATCAAAGCTAAACCAGCAGCTGCAAAAGGAACTTATATCAAATCTGTTTCTGTTTCTAGCACAATGGGTCCTGGAATTAGAGTTCAATACTAAAAAAAACGACATTTATTGTCGTTTTTTTGTTTGTAAAAACAAACAATCTTGGGGTTATAAAAATAAAAAAGACACATTGTAAAATGTGTCTTTACTTTTTAATTGGTTCTCATTTCATCTAGAATTTCTTTGTACATTTCAGCAAAATCTTGTTGTGGGTTTGTGATATTGTTGACTTCTGGATCAATTGCAAACTCTTCAATCTTTGTTAGAACATTAACATATTGAGCGTACATAGGATCTTCTTTTGATAATGCTATAGGAGCATTAGAAAATCCTCCTTTTGTTCTAATATGAGTTCCGAAAACTTCTCCATTTGGTTCAAGATATGCAGGACCTTCAGTTAAAGCCTTTTTAAGAGTCATACATTCTTTGTAAAATTGTGTTCCTTTATATACTCTTTGTGAATAATTGCTTTCTGGGTTTACTGTAGCAATTAGTGTTTGAGTTAAAAATTCCAAGTAGGCTGCTTTGTCGATAGTAAAACCATAAATTTCGCCTTTAAGTGTAGTCTTTGGAACAAAGACATTGTCTGGCTTTACAGGAATTCTTAATTGAGGAACTTGAGTACGACTAATTTTCTTTCCTGCTGCTAGTTTTGCATATGCGTCTTCTAGTGATGCTCTAGCAATATCGTTTGGGTCTCCCATAAAAAGTGCATTGTCTTTAGTGTTTTTATTCTCTAAATATTTTTGTACATTATTTTTCATTTTTCCAATCCCCTTTGTTTTTAATATTTATATTATATCATATTAAAATTTAAATTACAATAGGGGTTATTAAAAAATTACTATATTTTGCTAAAAAATGTATCATTATGTGGCAAACTTTATGAAAATACATTTTATATTTGTTTAAATTAATATTTCTTTGTGTTTAAATACTCAAATAGTTTAAAGTTAAGTAGACAAAGTAATTTTAGATTATGAATATTTATACAGAGAGTTGCGGTTATAAAAATAAAAAAGTACATCAAAATTGATGTACTTTGTATCTTAATGGCCTTTAACAATTTCTAAAATTGTTTCGTAATTGTCATCAAGTTCTTCATTTGTATTTTCTTCATTATTCAAAGTATCTCTTTTTTTATAGTCAATCTTAATAGATGGACAACTTGAAATTGTTTTTTCAAGTAGTGCAGTTAGCATTTTGTGCTCTGAACTTCCTGATTCTACCATAATAAGAGTAGGGTCTGCTTGACCAGCGATATCTCCAAGTCTAGCAGCGTGAACAAGTTTGTCTTCTTTCATAAAACGAGAACTTTGAACTACTGGTTCTGCTTTAAATGCATGTAGAAGTTGATTTAATTGTTTGTAAACAGGTGTCTCTGGATATAGAACATATTCTGGTGCAGAACCTTCTGTTGTATTAGTCTCAATAATAGAAGAAAGGAATCCTAAAAGTTTTGATTGATCAACAGGTTGCATAATTAGTTTGTTTGTTTTCTTATCGTAAACTTTTTTAGTAGGGTATTTAACTTCTGTACTTAATAAATGTACATCTTCAAAATTAATAGGGTTTCCATTTTCAAGCAGTGAATATACTGCATTTTGTCTCTCAGCATATTTTACAATATCTGGAACTCTAGCAAAAACAGATGTATTTGGTTTTCTATTTTTATTATATTCATTAATAATTTCTAAATTTTTCTCTTTTTGTGTTTTCATATTCATACCAATCCCCCTTTGAATATATGCTTAGTATAACATATTTTTCTTTAAATTTCAATAGGTATTTAAAAATTTTGTTTTATGCCTTTGTTTAGGGGTTTTGTAGTCAAAAAAAGAATATCTGAGGAATTCAGATATTCTTGTGTTATTAATTTTGACCGCCAAATCTGCTATTTTCGCTAATAGTGTCCGCCTCTTCAATGCGACGTTGTCTTTGATACTCTTTTTCAATTGAGTTTTTTACAATTTGAGCGATTTCTGGGTTTTTATTAATGTCAATTGCGAAATTTAGAGTTTGAGTCAATTCTTTTTCAAATTGTTGTGCTTTAGGGTTAGTCTGGTCTATAACCAAATGATGTTCATCTCCAAATTTTGCCTCTGTAGGATCATCATACAATTGTCGGCCCAGTTCAAAGCTAATTTTTGTATCGATATGATGGTTTGCTGACCATTGTTTATGAAGGTTTAATAATATGTCATATAATTTAGAATCTTTTATTAAGCAATCGTGTAATTCCTTTTTTGCTACATACATAACTGTATTATGACGTAATTCTTCTATAGCATTGATAAAGGAGTAAATGTTTACTAAACCATCTTTGTTTGTTTTAAAAGATGGAAATTTAGTATATATTCTTTGTGCCAAATCTCTATTTTCTTGTGTTGTTTTCTGTGCTTGGTTCATTGATTTTTGTTCCTTAATTTATTTTTATTTTAATTTAAGTTGTAACTGCATAATTAAAAAATATATGTTTATTATTAATAATGCAATCATAAACTCTATATTTAGTATAACACAAAAATTTATGATAATCAATGAAGTATTAAGTTAATTTAATAAAAAATCCGATATATCGGGCTTTGTCTTGACAATTTTACATTGTTTCGGTAAACTATAAATAATAAAAGGAACAATTTCTTGAATGAATTGTTTTTTTCTTGTAAAGGTGGTTTTTATGATTCAAGTAAATAATGTTTGTGTGCAATTCGGTAGTAATAAATTATTTGATGAAGTTAATTTGAAGTTTACAAAAGGTAATTGCTATGGTGTAATTGGTGCTAATGGTGCAGGAAAGTCTACATTCCTAAAAGTTCTTTCTGGCGCATTACAACCACAAAAGGGCGAGGTTGTCGTGTCTCCAGGGGAGAGAATGTCTGTTCTTAATCAGAACCAAGAAGCTTTTAACGATTACACAGTAATGGATACGGTTCTTCAAGGACATAAAAGACTTATAGAGATAATGAAATTAAAAGATGAGTTGTATGCTAAACCTGATTTCACAGAAGAAGACGGAATGCGAGCAGCTGAACTTGAGGGCGAATTTGCAGAACTTGGTGGTTGGGAAGCAGAGAGTGATGCTAGTACACTTCTAAATGGAATTGGTGTAGATCCATCTTTGCATTATGCAATGATGGGAACTCTTGATGCGCCTATTAAGGTAAAAGTTCTTCTTGCTCAAGCGCTATTTGGAAATCCTGATATCTTGATACTTGACGAGCCTACAAATAACCTTGATATAAAAACGGTTAAATGGCTTGAGGATTATCTTATTAATTTTGAAAATATTCTTATAATAGTTTCGCACAATAGACACTTTTTAAACAATGTTTGTACTCATATTTGCGATGTAGACTATGGTAAAATCAATATATATCTAGGAAACTACGATTTCTGGTATGAGACAAGCCAATTGCTTCTTCGTCAACAAAAAGAAGAGAATAAAAAGATGGAAGCTAGGGCAAAAGAATTGCAAGAGTTTATTGCTAGGTTCTCTGCTAATGCAAGTAAAAGTAGACAGGCAACTAGCAGAAAGAAAGAACTTGAAAAACTTACTCTTAACGATATTAAGCCAAGTAATAGAAAATATCCATACATCAATTTTGCTATGGAAAGAGAAGCGGGTAACGATATTTTAATTGTTGAGAATTTAACTAAAAAAGGTGTTTTTGAAAATGTTTCTTTTACTGTAAACAAAGGCGATAAGATTGGTTTTGTAAGTGATAAGACGACAACTCTTAGTGCACTATTTAATATACTTGCAGGTGAAGATAAAGATTATACAGGTAGCATAAAGTGGGGAAAAACAATAACATATTCTTATCTTCCTCAAAACTTCAATTCTTTCTTTGATGGATGTGATTTGTCTCTTGTAGATTGGCTTGCTCAATTCTCAAAAGAAAAGGAACAAACATTCGTTCGTTCTTGGTTGGGAAGAATGTTATTCTCGGGAGAAGAGGGAATGAAAAAGGCAAAAGTTATAAGTGGAGGGGAGAAGGTTAGATGTATGCTTGCTAAGATGATGTTAACATCTGGAAACTTGCTTATATTTGATGAACCAACAAACCACTTGGATCTTGAAAGTATTACTGCTCTAAACAAAGGACTTATAAATTACAAAGGAAATCTTCTTCTTACATCACACGACCAAGAACTTATGCAAACTGTATGTAATAGAATTATCAAAATTACAGACAAGAAGGCATTTGACAAAGTAATTACATATGATGAATTTGTTGAAATCGACAACTAAAATACGAAATTGTATTTGGTATATAAAGTTATTAGAAAAGATAGAATAAATGTCAAAAAAGTATTGACAAAGCAGATTAAATAATATATAATAACAAACGAAAATAGAATATTGATGCACCTAAGACAGCAAGAGACATTTGTCATAACGCGAAAGCACTTGCCGAGGTAGTGAATTAGTTGATTATGAATTTGGTCACCTTATGCTACTATTAGGGCATAAGGTGTTTTGTTTTCAAATAACTAATGGAGGACAATATTTTGAGCGCTAATTTAGAATTAAAGAAAGAACTTGTTGAGAATATCAAAGCTGAGTTGAAAGAAGCTAAATCTATGATTTTCGTAGATTATCGTGGAATTACAGTTGCAGAAGATACTTCAATGAGAAAAGAGTTCAGAGAGAACAATGTAAAATACAAAGTTTTCAAGAACAGACTTCTTGTTAGAGCACTTAACGATCTTGGTTATACTGACTATGATCCAAAAATGTTCGAAGGTACTACTGCTATTGCTTATTCTGAAGATGAAGTTGCTCCTGCTAGAGTATTCTGCAAGCACGCAAAAGACCTTGACAAAATGGCTGTAAAGTTCGGAATTGTTAATGGCAAAATTATGAATCAAGCACAAGTTGAAGAATTGTCTAAGATACCTTCTAAAGATGTTCTTGTTGCTATGTTGCTTGGAACTCTTAATGCTCCAGTTGCAGCTTTTGCTAGAGCATTAAATGCTATCGCTGAGAAGCAAAATTAAAATAAATAAAAATAAAAATTTAAGGAGAAATTAAAATGGCTGATTTAAAATCATTTGTTGAAGAAATTAAGAAACTTTCTGTTATGGAAGTAAGTGAACTAGTAAAAATGTTAGAGGAAGAATTTGGTGTTAGTGCTGCTGCTCCTGTTGCTGTTATGGGCGCTGCTGGTGCTCCTGCTGCTGCAGCTGAAGAGAAGAGCGAATTCACAGTAGTTCTTAAAGACGCTGGTGCTAATAAAATTGCAGTTATCAAGATTGTTAAAGAACTTACTGGTCTTGGTCTTGGTGAGGCAAAAGCTCTTGTTGATGGAGCTCCAAAGAACCTAAAAGAAAACGTTCCTGCTGAAGAAGCAAAAGAAATCGAAGCTAAGTTGAAAGAAGCTGGCGCTACTGTAGAACTTAAGTAATTAGAGTTTATCCATTTAGTTAAAAAAATGAACCATATTGAGTGGTTCATTTTTTTTGATTGACAAGAAAAAAGAATCTTAGAAAAGATTCTTATTCTGCTATGATTTCAACTTTTAGGTTTGCAACAACTGTAGGGTGAAGCCTAACTTTTATGTCAAAGTTTCCTGTGGTCTTTATTACAGATGTTTCAATTTTTTTCTTGTCAATATTTAATCCTTGTTTGGTTAATTCATCAGATATTTCTTTATTTGTAATTGAACCAAATACTTTGCCTGTTGCTCCACATTTGACTTTAAGCTTTAGTTGAATGTTTTCAATTTTGCCTTTCATATCTACTGCTTGAAGGCGTGTCTGCTCATCGTGATAAGCCTTGGCTTCTTTGGCTTGATTAGCTTCATTAAGATTTGAAGAAGTTCCAGCCTTTGCGATTCCCTGAGGTATTAGAAAGTTGAGTGCATAACCATCTGAAATGTTGATTATATCTCCTTTCTTTCCTTTGCCTTTGAGGTCTTTGAGTAAAACTACTTTCATATGTATGCTCCCTTTATTTTTTCTATATTTTAAGATTTTATATTTATTTTGTCAACTATTTAGTTATTGTAATTATAATCGATTAAGTATGAATATTTTGATTGTAAATTGTACAAAAATATTATAGAGGTGAATAATATGGATTTGAAATGCAAAAAAATGGATTGTAAGTATAATGATAGATGTGCTTGTATTAGTAAGGGGATAAAGGTAGCTAGAAATTGTGAATGTGCTACTTTTGAAAAGTCTAATAAAATAGTTGAGGAGCAAAGACAGGATATTAGCAGAGATATGTTTGAAACTGCACCAGATATTCACCCGTTTAGACATAATAGAAGTATGTCGATAGAGTGTGGTGCAGAGTGTTTGTTTAATAAAGATGGACTTTGCAAGGCAAATGGGATAAGTGTTATGAATGGAAAGAATGCGGGTGTTTGTATAACAAATATAGAACCTTAAAAAATTATAAGGCAGAATATTTTGCCTTATAATTTTTTTAATCATTTCTTCTGTTTCCAAATAAAACTATCAAAAGTCTAAGTAGGTTTAATACTGAAATAATGAAACTTGCAACATAGGTAAGGGCAGCGGAATTCAAGACTTCTTTTGTAGCAGAAATTTCTTCTGGGTTGAATATTTCACTTTTTGAAAGTAGGATTACTGCTCTTCTACTAGCGTTGTATTCAACGGGTAGGGTAACAAGGTTCAAAAGAACCGATAGAACAAATACAGATATTCCAATCCATAAAAATATATTTCCTAAATTTGTATAGTAGAAAAGTACTCCTAGGACAATTGTTATCCATAATAAATTGTTTGCAAAATTACATACAGGAATAATAACATTTCTAAATTTAATTGGAATATAGTTTGATTTGTATTGAAGGGCGTGGCCAACCTCATGGCAAGCAACGCCAATTGCAGAAATCGATGTGCTATCATAGACATCTTCGCTAAGTGCAATTATATTTTTTCTATGATTATAATGGTCGGTCAAACTGCCTCTTGTTCTAACAACTTGAATATGATATAAGCCCGCTTGGTCAAGAAATAATCTTGCAATTTCGCTAGCTGTTTTACCAAAATGCGATCCTATATTGCTATATTTGTGAAAGGTTAAATTCACTTTTGATTGAGCGTATATTGCCAGCAATATACCGGGAAGAACAATAATTCCCATCATATAATAATTAAAATACATTATTTTTTCCTTTTTATATTAAAGATAAATATGTTATCAAGAAGTCCTGCAATGTAGGTTTGTGCAGCAATTCCAAGTAGCTTTTTTGCACGCTTTAATTCTTTGCTGGAAAGCAAATTGTTTTCTTTTAAAAATTTAAGTGCTTTTCTGCTAGCATCATATTCAAGTGGAATAGTGATTATTTTATGAAATACGTGTGCTAAAAATAAACAACCAGCAATTATCAAAATTGTGTAACCTGATTCTAGTGCAGGGTATTGAAAAGCAAACAAAGCAGTTCCGACAATTAAAAGTGGGGTAATAAATCTATTTGTGATTCTTGTAATTTTCCCAAGTAGCATAGTTATATAAAATAGAACGTTATTTTGTTTGTGTTGAAGAGCGTGTCCAAACTCGTGAGACACAATTGTCAGAGATGCCAGAGATGCGGTTTTGCAAACCTCTTCGCTGATTAACATTACATTTTGACTAGGAATATATGCGTCGCCGAGTTTTTGTTTTGTTAATGCAAATTTCAGGTTTGGTAAGTCTAAGAACTTCTTGGCAACATATGCTAGTTGTTCTCCTGTTAGGTTATGATAATTGTCTATCTTCATATATTTATTATAAGTCTTTATAATCCTAGTTCTACTAGTAAGCACAACGATAATAAATAATAATATTACTACTGCTATGATTGCAATTATTTGGTATATGTCCACAATGATTTCCTTGAATTTGTATTTTTAATTAGTATATACCAATTATGCAAAATATCCAAGAATATTTTGTTTGAATTTAAAACACTTCCTCAATATCTGTAATTTTCTGATTATCAATAATGAAATTATAATTCCTCATTCGTGTTGAGTTGATAGTATAGTTTTGGCGATGTGGAGTAATACTATGCCTATTTATAAATATGTCCTTTATCTCTCCGAAATATCCTTGTAATTGTGTTATGTTTGTATTACTCAAGTTGTCGGATAAAAAAGACATTGCTTTTACCTCGTCTCCAATAGATATACATTGCAAAAATGCTAGAGGTATAAGAGCGGGATTAATGTCTATAGACTTGTCTTCGTAAACATAGTATTTATCTTTTTGTTTTTTATCAAACTCAAATGTACATATTTCAGCGTGTTTGCAAATAGTGTTAAGTTTTTTGAAAGAGGTGATGTGATAATTATCTTCTTCAACTGAGTGGGCAATATTATTATGTACAATTGAAAAATTATTTGTATCAATAATAATTAATTGATATGTGTCTGAATCTATAATTCCTTCAATTATAAGATAATCTTTTTTTTGTTTCACTATGGCATCTATTAATGCAATAGTATTGAGGGAGAATACTATTGATGCTCCGCTATAGATTGTTATATGTGAACTTGTGTCAGACGTGATAGAGATGAAGAATTTTCCAATCGTGTCATTAAATAATATTTGAGATTGAGATATTTGATAATAATAAAAAGGATTCATTATAATATCGTAATGATTGTTTGGGAATGGAATAATTTTGATATATTCGTTATTGCTTTGAGGTGTGTTTTGTGTGTTTAAAACAAATGTATAAGGCATAGCTTGTTGCTTTTCGCTAATAGGTTCGTATGTAACAAAGAAACTTTGAGTATTGCTAATTATATCGATTTGTGGTGATAGTTGCTGGTCAATAATACCTATACTTTGCCCATTGATATTTAAAATTGCATTTTCTTGGCTTAAAAAATGTAAAAAATTTCTTTTCATAATCAGTCCTTTTCAAAGTAATATAATATTAATTAGATTATATGAAAGAGGTTTTAATTATATGAAAGTGGGGAATTATTAAATATGAAGAAATTAAAACCAAACAAATTCTGCAAAGGAATATTTTATTTTCAAATCAAAATACTCAAGTTTCCAAGTAATTGTGATATTGTGTCTGACGATGATATTTTGAGTCTTATGAGTGGATTGATAAAGCTTATCAAAAAATCCACCGAAGTTCGAGTGGAAGAAAAGTATTTAAGACAAATAGAACTATTGAATAATGAATTAAATTTGTTAAAAAGAAAATTGAAAAATTAAATATAATAAAGGTTAGAAAAGTTGAAAAAATAGTAGTATTTTGTTACAATATCCACAAGGAGAAAGTCTGTGGATATAAATATTATTGCAGGTAGAAGTAATCAGATAAATAACGATTATATTTTTTCACTTCTCAAAAATAGAGATAAGTCAAAAAATCATATTATAATAGCGCCTGATAGAAGTCAGTTTAGTATAGAACAAAAACTTTTTTCCGAAACGGGAGAGAAGTGTTTTTTTGATATTAACGTAATATCACTTTCAAGACTTTCAAAAAAATATTTAACAGGAACTTCCAAAAAGATTCTTTCAAAGCAATCGGGAGTGGCTGTTGTAAAAAGAATATTGGAACAAAATAGAGATAGTCTAGTTGCGTTCAAAAAAGCCACATCTTTTATTGGTTTTGCTAGTTCTTTATTTGAAACTATTTGTTTTTACAAGAGTTGTAATGTTTCTCCTGAGCAAATATATGTAGATGATTCATCTTCTATTGCGAATCTAAAGCAAAAAGATATTAAGTTTGTCTATACTGAATATGAAAAATATCTTCAAAACGAATATACTGATAGCTTTAATCAATTGAAAGTTTTTGCAGATTTAATTGATAAAAATACTTTTTCAAATACAATCTTTTATTTTCTAGAATTTGAAGATTTTACAAGAATTATGTATGAGATTATTTTGAAACTTGCTAAGTTTAGCGATGGTGTTTATTTATCTTGTACTTATGGTAAAAATTCTGCAAATTCAAATATATATAATCACAAGGTTTATTATGATTTAATTGAACTTTTTAAAAGTGACGGTCTTGATTATAAAATTACAAAATTGGTAGCTTATAAAAAAGACAATATTAATAAATTGTCAGAACAGGTTTTGTCTTATTCTCCTAAAGAGATAGATGATAAAAACATATCTATTACTATCGATTCATTCAATAATATTTATGATGAAGTCAAATTTGTGGTCGCGGATATTTATGGCAAAGTGAAAGATAAAAGTCTTGGCTTTGATGATTTTGCTATCGTATTACCATCGCTTTCAGATTATAAGACACTTTTAATTGATGAACTATCAAAATATACAATTCCATTTTATATAGATGAGAGCAAGTCTTTGATTGATAATTATATAATTAGGTTGTTTTTTGATATTTGTAAGATTATAGAAGGGGATTATAAGTATACAGACTTTAGTAGTGTAATCAAGTCACCACTTCTTGGTTTTGCAGATGATATATTGGAATACGATTCTTATCTTCAGAAAATTGGGGCAGTGTCGGATATGTGTATATCCAGAGTAGAGAAAATGCCTGATGAACTCAAAGAATTTGTTTCTATTATTAAATCAATCAAAGAAAACAAATCACAACGAAAAGTGTCTACTTACATAGAAGAGTTGGAGCAATTATTTTACTATATTTTAAATAGAAGTATTGGATTTAGGGAAGGTCTTTCTGTTGTTGAAAAACGAGTCTTTGATCAAGTTCCAAATAAATTTGAGAGTATTAATCGTGATTTTGTAGGAGTTTTTGGCAATATAGAGATGGATTTTGCTGAATTCCTAGAGATATATAAGGCGTATTTTGAGTCAACTAGCATAAGTATGCCTCCAATAACAAGTAACACTTTGTTTATTGCAGACTTTAATGCTAGTTACATAACAAACAAAGACTATTTGTATGTACTTGGAAATAATGATGGAAAACTGCCTAAACAAAAATTGGATAATGGACTAGTCACTGATGAAGAATTGGCAAGACTTCCAAATGCAAAAAGGTTGACTCCGACCGTTGCAATGCTTAATGCTAGAAAGGTGTTTAAATTATTTGAATTAATATTTAAGTTTGAAAAAGAATTGGTTTTAACTTATCCGTTAAATAATATGGAAGGTAAATTATTTGCAAATAATTTTACCAATTCTATTTCAAAAATCTTAAAAATTGAACCTAAGAATTGTTCGGGATTTCTTTCTGTTATTGATTTTAATAATAGAGAACTTGATAGTAATAATATTGTTTTCAATAATTTTAACAGGGAGATTTTATCTAATAATCTTATTAAGTATTTGACACAATGGGATATTTATAATGAGTTTGAGAGTTATAGAAAATTAATTGCGTCTATGTATTACTTTGCAGATGAGAAGACAAAAAATTTCATAGCTCAAATTAATGCTCTGCCAGAAAAAAAGATGCTGGATAAAAATGATTTTTTTGTGTCAGGAAATACTAGTGTTAGCCAATTAGAATGTTTTAACAAGTGCCCATATATGCATTTTGTAAAATATGGACTAAGGCTGGAAGAAAGCAATAACAATGAAATCAAACAAGTGGATATTGGAAATATCTTGCACGAAGTATTGAGCTTTGTTGTTCCTAAAATTATTGCTCTGAATTATGATAAGGAGCAAGTTCAAACATTGGGAGCAAAGTGTTTGACGCAAGTTCTTGGAAAAGAACAATATTGTGATAGAAAGGATAATGTTGAGAATGTTTATGTGGTAAAATCATTATTCAAAGAACTTGATAGGATTCTCGATGCTATTTGTGATGAGATAGCAAGTAGTGCGTTCAAGCCTTTGTATTGTGAGTATAAGTTTGACAAAATTCTAAACGTAGATGGTGTTAATCTCAAAGGATTCATAGATAGAATTGATGCGACTCAAGATGGTTTTGTTGTAATAGATTACAAAACTGGTGACAATAGTTTTAAAAATTTCAACGATGTGTTGTCGGGGAAAAAGTTGCAATTATTAGTATATGCAAAGGCTTTTGAGGATAAGCAAAAGTTGTCTGCAAAGGGTGCGTTTTATTTGCCGATATCAAATAAATTTGGACAAGAAGATTCATATAGATTCAGTGGTGTTATGTTAAGAGACGAATCAAATATTCTGAGTCTTGATTGTAATCTTTCACAAGAGAATTATAAAAGCAAAACATTGAATCTCAAAACCACATCGACGGGGAAATTGTATAGTTCTTCCTATTATAAGAATCTTTGTCTTGAGAAAGAGGATTTTGATTATCTATTGGACTTTGCAATGAAACAGGTGAAGAAGTCTATTTCAAGAATTAAGACTGGAGACATAACCCCGTTCCCATTGGAAGAGTCGGGGAAAAGAACTTGTGACTATTGCTCATTCAAGGCAATGTGTGGATATGCTAATAATAACGATAACCACGTACAAGATGTTGCAAATATTCAAAAATTAAAAGAATTAGGAGAGGGTTGTGGCAAAGTTTGAGCCAAATGAAGAACAGAAAGTGTTTTTGGAATCAACTGGTAGTAATGTTCTTGTTTCTGCGTCCGCAGGTTCAGGAAAGACTTCTACAATGATTCAAAAATTAGTAAAAATATTACTTGAAGAGAGGGTTCCTGTTACATCTCTTTTGGTGGTAACCTATACAAATGCTGCGGCAAGCGAAATTAGACTAAGACTCTACAATGAAATATCTTCTCTTGTTTCTGAGGTTGACCAGGACAAAGGAGCTTTTCTCAAAGAGCAATTGGAGAAACTTGACAATGCTGAGATTGGAACATTGCACGCAATATGCAGAAAACTTTTGGTCAAGTATTTTTATGAAGTTGAAGAGAGTCCTGACTTTGGATTGCTTATAGACAAAGAACAAAAGTATTTGCTTGATGTTGCTCTGAAAAATATTATAAATAAATACATTTTCTCTTCTGATGAAACATTTTTTGACTTGTATGAATGTTACAATTCAAAAAGAAATGATGTAAGCTTGAAAAAAATGATACTACAAATGTACGAGTACAAACTTGCAAAAGTTGATTATTTGTCGTGGAAAGAGAAGTTTTTGCAAGGCAGTTATCATCTTGATATCAATCAAAACTCTGCTTGTGATTATATTCTTGAACATTACAGACAATTGTTTTTGTCTCTTTCTTCAGATATTGTGAGACTTAAAAAGATTGCAAGTTCGAGTGGTTACGCAAAATACGAAAACTTCTTAGAATTGAAGTATCAGTTTATTAATGCTTTTACAACAGCATCAACAAACGAAATGGCGATTAAATTATTGAATGAAACGTCCTTTCCAAACAAGCCAACAATGTCTAAAAACGCAGATGTTGATGAGCAAGTTTTTTGTGAAGAACTTGAATTTTTTAATGGGTTATTTACAGAGTACTTTAAAAGTATAAAAGAAGATTTTGGTGCAGAAACATTAGAAGATATTGTAAATAATATCCTCAAGGCGAGAAACAATGTTGAAAAGTTATTGGAAGTTACAGAAGAATTAGAAAAAGAATATTCGTCTTTAAAAAAGAAAAAGAATGTTTTAGACTTTAATGATTTGGAAACAAAGATGCTAAAACTTCTTGAGTCGGAACAAATACGCAATGCACTAATGGAGCAATATAAGTATGTATTTGTTGATGAGTATCAAGATATCAATGATAAGCAAGAGGCTATTCTTTTGAAGATGGTATCGGGAAATAATTATTATATGATTGGAGATGTTAAGCAGAGTATATATGCGTTTAGGCAATCTTCTCCAAAAATTTTTGTGTCAAAGTATAATGATTTTTCGCATTCAGATCAAGGTAAGCTTATCAATTTCAATAAAAACTATAGAAGTGATAGGAATATACTTGAATTTGCAAATAGTGTTTTTGATAATATAATAACTTCTCAAACTATTGGGATTGATTATAGGAACGATGCAAGATTTGAATCTTGCAAAGAATACAAAGATTGTAGTGTGCAACTAAATATCATTAATGATAGCAAAGAACTTGATGATAGAGATGAATTGGAGGCGCAGTTGATTGCCAAAGAAATTTTGCGTCTTCTTCAAACGAAAAAAGAAAATGGTCAAAATTTTGATTACGGAGATATTGCTATCATACTTAGAAAGAGAGGGGATTTTGTAAAAAAATTAACAAATCTTCTCATTGGTTTGCAGATTCCTATCAAGGCATCTGTTACAAGTGATTTCTTCTCATCAATGGAAATTGTGCTTTTAATAAATATTTTAAAAACAATTTCTAATTATCAAGACGATGTTGCTCTTTCTACAGTATTGAAGAATTTGTTTAATGTTTCTGATGATGAATTATTGGAGATTAGAAGGGTTGGTATTAACGAAAAGTTTTATAATTGTGTTAAGTCGTACTCAGGAAACGAAAGCATATGTGAAAAAATAAGTGAGTTTTTTGCATTTGTAGACGATAGTAGAAAAAGATTGCTTACAATGACGCTTAGGGATTATTTGCATTATGTAATAACTGAGTTTGATATTATAAATAAATTCCTGTGTCAAAAAGACGGAACAAAGCGAGAAAGCAATATTATAGAGTTTATAAGACTGGCTGATAATGATAATTATAAATATAGTCTTGATAAGTTTCTGGAATATTTGGAATTTGTTTCAAAGGAATCTGTTTTGCAAGGGGTTGGTACTGAGGGTAATGCTGTGGAAATTTGTACAATACATCACAGCAAAGGGCTTGAGTATCCTGCTGTAATTCTAGGAGGCTTAGGAAAGAGGTTTCAATTAAACAAGGATAGTAGCGATATTGTTATAAATGGAGAATTTGGTGTTGGTCTCAAAAGTATAGATAGTACGAAGAGGGTATTGAGTGAAACAATTATTAGAAGTGCTTGTAAATTAAACAATATAAAATCAGAAATTGATGAAGAAATTAGACTTCTATATGTAGCAATGACAAGACCAAAAGAACAATTGTCTTTGATTGGTACGTTTAATTTGGAGAAGTTGCATACTCTAAAACGCAAACCTATCTATTCAATGAGAAATTATTATGAAATGATTCTAAGGGCGGTGGAAAGGTCTGATATTGATTTGTTTTTGAGCAAATCTGAATTTGTCTTAAATGAAGGGTGTTCAAATGTAACTAAAGTTAGAATATATTCTCAAGATGACTTCGAGGATTTGCAAGAAGAAAAGAAGAATGATATTATTATATCTGCTGTTGATGATGGTGTTGTCAAGAAGTTGGAGCAATGCTATGCAACAAATATTGAAACATCTTCTGTTGCAATCAAAAATACTGTTACAAATATACTTAGGGAAGAGGTGGATTATGAGAATCTATCTTATTCGTCACGACTGATTGATAAGCAAGACGGGAATAGTTCGATTGATTTTTTGAAACTTGGAACAGCTTATCACACAGTTATGCAAGAAGTTTGTTATAATGAATCAATGCAAGAAGTGGAGTCTTTGATATCTAGGTTGGTGGCGGAAGGTAAAATTGAAGAATCTCTTCAGAAATTTATAAGAAAAGAAGATGTTCTTAAAGCGATTGAAGTTATAGCACCTTTAATCAAAGAATCTACTGCAGTATGGAGAGAAAAACAATTTTTACTTTGCGAAAATTATAATAAATTGGTTAAATCTACCGATAATAATACTAAGGTGATTGTGCAGGGCGTAATTGATTTAATAGTTGAAAAACCCTATGATGTTTGTATAATTGATTTTAAAACAAATAGAGGTGTTTCTGAAAAAGTACTTATTTCCGAATATTCCCTTCAATTAGACCTTTATAGCAAGGCTTTTTCTGATGCAACAGGGAAAAAAGTGAATCATAAATATTTGTATTCATTTGCATTGGGGAAACTTATAGAAGTTGGTTAAAATTTTTTAAAAGTGTGTTCATTTTATTAGATAAATAATAAAGTATATGATATAATATAGTCATAATGAAAAATGAAATTAGGAGAAACATATGTTAAATGCATTTGAAATGTTGGCAGCAAATAATTTGTTTGATACTATTTTGAATTTGTTTTCACAAATTGGACAATTTGCATCATCAGAAGGTTTAACTTCAGGTTTTCAAACAATATTCTTTGTATCACTTGCTTTTTTTATCATAGGTATTGTGGTTTGTATTATACTTATTTCAAGAACTTATGAAACTAGGCTTCTTAGATGTGTATCTGGATTCAATAGATACTTTAAGAAAAATCCGTTTATAAATGAGGATAATCTTGTAGAGGTTAACCAAAAATTCAAACAAGTTCCAAAGACTTTGAGATATTGTTGGACTGAATATATGCTTAATAGAGATAGACAGCCTAGCGAATATATTAATTCTGTAACTTGTATTGACCAACCAACAAGAAGTAGTTCTTATAAGAATATTTCTAATACTGTACTATTTATTACTATTATGGTTTCTGCTTTGACAGTGCTTGCGAATCTTATTTGTGCTTATCCTATGTATATGGGTGAGGGTATTGATGCTCCTGCTGTTGAATTAACAGTTTGGTTCCAAGTTTTGTTATTCCCATTGGTTTATTTATTTATTGGTATGTTTATCGTTACTTTCCTAAAGTTGATGGAATCTAGCCGATATGCTGACCTTTATTATGAATTTCACGAGTTTGAAAGATACCTAAACAAAGCTTGTTCAACTATGCCTTCATTCGTTGATTATGAAGTATTATTCGATGCGAAAGAAATCAGAGAGGCAATCCCTGTACTTCAAGAATATCTAGAGAAGAGAGCACTTCAAGAACAAAAAGAAGCTGAAGAAGCTGAAATGAATGCCAATCACTTTGAGAACTTCAATTTCGAACCAGTTGGTGTTGAGAGTGCGTTACTTCTAGATAGAGCAATGTCAGAAGGTGAAAGATACTTCAATTTCAAGCGTGGAATGACTGAAAGAATCAATTCTAAAGAAACAGAAATGTTTAACTATCAGAAGAAATTCGATGAAGTTACCAAGGATTATGAAAGAAAGTCTCAAGCAGTTAGAGAAAATATGGCATCAATTAATGAACAATTGAATGCTACTTCAGTAAAGATTGAGGCTAACTACTTGAAGAAAAGATATAACGAAGAGCAACAAAAACAACAACAACTTGAAAAAGACTATGAATATGCTCAAATCAACTTTACAAAACAACAACAAGAGATGGAGCAGGATATTGCACAATTGACTGCAGAAATCAAAGAAAAGAAGGCTCAAGTTGAAGAGAATATGATGAGTGAGTGTAGAAATTACTCCAATAAAGTATGGGGTGAAATTAACAAATCTCTTCAATCTCAACAAGAACCAATCTTGAAAGAAAAAGAAGAAAGAGCAAGAATTCTTCAAGAAGAAATTGATAAAATGACACTTCTTGTTGCTGACCAAGATGCTGATATTAAGGCAAAACAAGAATATATCTCTAAGCTTGAACAAGATATTAAGGTTAGAATTGCAGAAATTGAGGCAATCAATAACGTTAGAGATTACTTCAATACTCCTGAATTCAGACAAAGAGTTAGTGATAAGAAAAAGAAACGTAAACTTGAAGAGTACGAAGAAGAGCAAGAAGAGAAGATTGAAGAGCAAAAGAATACAATTGCCGCAATTGTTTCAACTGACAAACGTGATGACAAGATGAAACAAGAGGAAAATGAACTTCTTGCAAAACTTAAAGAAGTTAATAAAGCTAATTCTGAATACGCAAAAGAAATTGAAGAAATCAATGAAAGGGCTAGAGTTGCTGCAGATAATGAGGCAAACCCATTCAAAACATTCTCAAACCTTCAACAGAATATAGCAGATGAAGAGAAACAACAAAAAGCTGAAGAATTAGCAAAAAATGCAGAAGAACAAGAAAAGAAAGAAGAAACTCCAGTAGAGACTGAGGAAAAAGTTGAAGAGCCTGTAGAGGAAGAAAAGAAAGAAGAACAACCAGCAGAGGCTCCTAAGAAAAAGACATCTCTTCAAAGTTTGTTGAGTTCTGCTAAGAATCTAAAGAAATAATGAATAAAAAATATCCAAATTAATTTTGGATATTTTTTTTAACTACTAAATCTAGTTAATTCAAGTGTCTTTCCGTAGATGCTTGCTTTGGAAAGAATATTTTTGGTTATTATAGAACCAGATTTTGCAATAATTTCTCCGTTAGAAGAAACTATGGTTTTATTAAGTTTTCTGCCAAACAAAAACCGAGAATCTGTGGTAATTTTATTAATAGGGTTGTTTGGTTTATGTGTAAGAGTAGATGGTTTTTTTTCGTTTAATACAACAACTTTTGTATTTGTGTTGGAATTGATTTTTATTTTCTGTTTTGGTTTAAATTTGTTTAAATTAAAGTTGTTTTTGTTGAGTAGGATAATTGTTTTTCCAATATTGCATATTTCTTTTTCAGAAATAATTTTGTCATTGTCAAGAACAATATTTAGAATATTGAAATTTTCGTCTAAATTAATGTCTTTACTTACTCCGTAATAATTTCCATCAGTATCAAAAACATTTAAGTGTATGATACTTGTGCAATTGTTTTGGTAGGGAGAATTATCAATATTAAGGTCGACATAGGATTCGTTTTTTATAAACGTACAATTTTTGCCAACTATGTAAAAATCACTTGTTTTTATTGTTTTTGCTATGCCGTCTGACTCGTTTACAACGCAAGCGTATTTGCATTTTTTTAGTTTTGAATCAAATAATAAGTTTGTTATTGTTCCTTGATATTCACATTCAAATAGGCTTATGACTGGTGAAGATATGATTTCAGATAATGTATACATACTTTACTCCATTTGGGATTTATATTTAATGTATATTACAATAATACTGCTCTTTATGCTGAAAAAGATTAATACTTTAGTCAATAATTTGTAATAAATTGTTTAATGTGTTAAAATTATCATATGGGAATAATAAAGAGACTAAAAGAAATATTTAATAAAAACATTGATTGTGGTGGTCAAGATGACGAACATATTGTTTCTTATTTAAAAAACAAAAAGTATTTATTTTTTAATAAAAATATTTTAGTTAGAGATGGTTATACTTGTGCTATTGTTGTGAAAAATAGACTATGTGACATAGTTACTTCGGGAAAGTATAAAATCAATAAAGAGTCTCTTCCTGAGGTCTTTGATAGGATAAAATCAAAAGATGGATTTGGAACTTCACATAGAAAGATTCGAGCAGATATTTATTGTGTTAATTTATCGGAGTTTAAAAAATTTTCTTTTTATTCGGATATTCCATTCAAAGTGAAAAATGGTGAATTGGGAAAGATTAAGGGGTGTTTGGAAGGAAGATGTTCTGTTAGGGTGATTGACTCAAGTTCTTTGATAAAACTACTCGTAATCAAAAAGGGGAAAATAACTACCAAAAAAATTGAGAAACATATCGGGTTGATTATTGGGAATAAGATAAATTATATTATTCAAAAAAATAAAATACCAACTGAAGTGCTACTAAATAATCAAGAATATGCAGAAAGCATTGTGAATGAATCTATGCAAGATGCTTTGGATAAGGCTGGTTTGTTTGTTACGAATATAACACTTAATTCTATTAAGTTTTCAAAAAAATATCAGCCAAAGGTTAATGAATATATGTCTCGAAGACAACAGCGGGTATCGGGCTTTAATGTTAATTCTTTGATAGAAAAAAATACTATTAATACACCAAAAATTGAAGTGTTGTTGGCAACAGAAAATAAGTCCAATGTGGGTACTATGCAAAATAAGCCAAAAACCCAAAACAATCAACAATTTTTGATATGTCGGGTTTGTAAAAAACAAAACAATCCGAATTCTAAAATTTGTATAAATTGTGGTAATCGATTAAATTGATTTGAAATATTTTACAAATATGATATAATTTATTTGTTATACAATAAAGGAGACAATTATGGCAAAAGTTAATAAGGGAACAACTATTGGTGAAGCATTGAAAATCAATCCTAATGCTGAGGCTATTCTTAAAGGTTTTGGTATGGGGTGTGTTCATTGCCCAATGAGCCAAATGGAAACATTGGAAGAGGCTGCTGCTGTTCACGGGGTTGATGTAAATCTTATGGTTGAGAAACTTAACGAAAATCTAAAGTAATGATTAGGGGATTCTGATTTGTCGGAATCCTTTTTTTATCTATATGTAAACATAATAAATAATATTATATATATAACATTATAAATATATAAGAAAATTTAAAATTTTTAATATTATTTTTAAACAAAATTTTAAAAGAATTTTTAATTTTAAAAAAAATAATTTTTTTTCGAAAAAGTGTTGACTTTAAGGCATTTTTAAGGTAAAATAACTATGCTGTAATATATTGTGCGATGTAAAGTTACCCGATAAAATGCCGAATTATAGGGATAATTTACATTTTTGGAGTGTTTACGCAATAGATTGTAAACGACTAAGAACTTGCATATTTTTTTTGATTACGGCTAGTGAACACACGGTAAAGTGTTAGAATGTGTATATGAAATCTACTTTTGAATGATGGATATAAGTTCTGAAGAGGGGTTTTGGTAATTCTTTGCTTTATCTCACTATATGCATAAGAAAGGTTCTTAGGCAAATTAATTAAAGGAGAAAAATTAATGGCAACACAAAAAATTAGAATTAAATTAAATGCATTCGACCACAACCTAATTGATGTAGCTAGTAAGAGAATCGTTGATACTGCTCTTAAGTTTGGTGCAAAGATTAGTGGTCCAATTCCACTTCCTACAAATAAAGAAGTGGTTACAATACTTCGTGCTACTCACAAATACAAAGATAGTCGTGAGCAGTTCGAACTTAGAACACATAAAAGACTAATTGATATTTACAGTCCTTCAGCAAAGGCAGTTGATGCTCTTATGAAGTTGGAACTTCCTGCAGGTGTAGACATCAATATTAAACTTTAAGTAATAGGGAGGATTAATTAACAATGAAAAAAGCAATATTAGGCAAAAAACTTGGTATGACTCAAATATTCGATAACAATGGCTTAGTTGTCCCTGTTACAGTTGTTGAGGCAGGTCCTTGTTTCGTTTCTCAAATTAAAACAGTTGAGAACGATGGATATAGTGCAGTTCAACTTGCATTCGGTGATGTTAGAGAACAACTTCTAAACAAACCTATGCTTGGAACGCTAAAGAAAGCAGAAATCTCTGCTAAGAAATATCTTAAAGAATTTAAATTGGATAATGCTAGTGAATACAAACTAGGCGATAAGATTGCTTGTGATATCTTCGCAGAAGGCGATATGGTTGACGTTTGCGGTACTTCTAAGGGTCACGGTTTCAGTGGTACTATCGCAAAATGGAATTTCCATAGACACAGAATGACTCACGGTAATGGTCCAGTACATAGACACGTTGGTTCTATTGGTGCTAATACTTTCCCTGCAAAAGTTTTCAAAGGAAAGAAAATGGCTGGTAGATGGGGTAATGAAAAAGTTACCGTTCAAAATTTAAAAGTAGTTAAAGTTGATGCAGATAGAAATATTCTACTTATCAAAGGTGCTATTCCAGGTGCTAAAGGTAGTCTAGTTTCTGTTAAGTCAGCAGTTAAAGTAAATGGATAAGGAGATAGAGAATAATGGCAAGCACAAAATTACTAAATATTTTAGGTCAAGAATGTGGCACTATTAAACTTAATGATTCAGTATTCAAACAAGAATATAACGAAGCATTGATTCATCAAGTTGTTGTTGCACATTTGGCTAATCTCCGTCAAGGTACAAAGAGTGCTTTAACTAGATCAGAAGTTAGAGGACATGCTAAGAAACCATGGAGACAGAAAGGAACTGGTAGAGCAAGACAAGGCTCAACCAAAGCTCCACAATGGAGAGGTGGTGGTGTAGCTTTTGCACCAAAGCCAAGAGATTTCTCTAAGAAAGTTAACAAAGAAGCAAAGAGAGTTGCATTCAGAAGTGCAATCAGTACTAAACTTGCAGACAAAGAACTTGTTGTTCTTGAAAATCTTGATATCAAAGATGCTAAAACAAAATCAATGGTTGAGGTTCTTAAAAATCTTGGAATTGACAAAACAGCAGTTGTTGTTATTAAGGGTGAGAATGAAAATGTTCTTAGAGCAAGCGGAAACCTTTCTGCAGTAGAAGTTACAAATTCTGAATTGTTAAGCGTTTATGATATTGTTAAATGCGACAAATTGATTGTAACAGCAGATGCTATCAAATCAATAGAGGAGGCTTATAAGGCATAATGAGATCATTTGATATTATAAAGAAGCCTATTTTAAGTGAAAAGACTTACGCTGAAATCGCAAACAAAAAATATGCATTTGTTGTTGATAAGAGCGCTAACAAGTCTGAAATTAAGAAGGCTATTGAAGAGATATTTGGTGTTAAAGTTAAGTCAGTTAACACTGTAAATGTTAATGGAAAACTAAAAAGACAAGGAAAGACTCAAGGTTATAGAAGCGATTATAAAAAAGCATATGTAACTTTAACTGCTGATAGTAAAGCAATCGAGTTCTTCGAGAGTCTATCATAGGATTAAGGTTAGGAGGATATTATAATGGCTATTAAAACATATAAAGCAACATCTCCTGCAAGAAGATTTTATACTACAGCTTCTTTCGAAGAAGTTACCAAAAAGACTCCTGAAAAATCTCTTTTGGTTGAGAAAAAGAAGAACGCTGGTAGAAATAATCAAGGCAGAATTACTGTTAGACACAGAGGTGGTGGTAACAGAGTAAAATATAGAATTATCGACTTTAGAAGAGACAAAGATGGAATTCCTGCTAAAGTTGTTGGTATCGAATATGATCCAAACAGAAGTGCTTATATCGCATTACTATCATATGCTGATGGTGAAAAGAGATATATCCTTGCTCCTCTTGGATTAAACGTTGGTGATACTGTTATGAGCGGTGCTACTGCTGAAATCAAAGTTGGTAACGCTCTTGAACTTAAGGATATGCCGGTTGGTGCAGTTATCCACAATATTGAATTGACTCCAGGAAATGGTGGTCAAATAGTTAGGTCTGCTGGTATGGAAGCAAGACTTATGGCTAAAGAAGGTAAATATGCAACTATCAAATTACCTTCTGGCGAGATGAGATTGGTTCTTGCTAATTGTAAAGCTACAATTGGTCAAGTTGGCAATCTTGAACACGAAATAGTTTCTATCGGTAAAGCAGGTAGAACTAGACATATGGGTGTTCGTCCTACTGTTCGTGGTAGTGTTATGAACCCTTGTGATCACCCACACGGTGGTGGTGAAGGTAAATGTCCTGTTGGAAGAAAATCTCCACTTACTCCTTGGGGTAAACCTGCTCTTGGTAAGAAAACTAGAAACACTAAAAAACAATCTAGCAAACTTATTATTAAGCGTGCTAATTAGGAGTGTATAAGGTATGAGTAGATCATTAAAGAAAAAACCTTATGTTGAAGAAAGGTTATTCAAAAGAGTAGAGAAATTAAACGCTGAGGGCAAAAAACAAGTTCTAAAAGCTTGGAGTAGATCTTCAACTATTTACCCTGAGTTCGTTGGACACACAATCGCAGTTCACAATGGTATGAAACATATTCCTGTTTATTGTACAATTGATATGATTGGTCATAAACTTGGTGAATTCGCTCCAACTAGAACTTATAGAGGCCACGGCAGTGACAAGGCAAAGAAGTAAGGAGAGATAAACAATGGCTAAGAGAATGAAAGAAAAATCTGCAAAAAGATTAGAAAATAGAGACACTCGTCCTACTGCTACTGCTAGATACGTTAGAATGGGTGCCCCAAAAGCAAAAAGATTACTTGATATTATCAAGAACAAATCTGCTGTTGAAGCTTGTGCTATACTAGATATTACTCCTAGCACTGCTTCAATCGTAGTTAAGAAAGTTTTATGCTCAGCTATGGCTAATGCTGAAAACAATCAAGGTCTTAACAAGGACGAACTAATTGTTGCTGAAGCATATGCAAATCAAGCACCTTCTTTTAAAAGAGTTTCTTTTAGAGGAAGAGGTGGAGTTGATACAATTATTAAAAGAAATTGTCATATCACAATCGTGTTAGACACTCTAAAAAAGTAAAGGAGCAAGAAAAGAATTATGGGACAAAAAGTTAATCCACACGGTTTAAGAGTTGGCGTTAATAAAGAATGGAGTTCTTCTTGGATTGCTAATAAAAAGGATTTCTCTGATTATCTTATTGAAGACAATAAGATTAGAAAATTTATTAATAAAAAACACGCTGGAAACGGTATTTCAAAGATTATTATTGAAAGAACTGTTAATCGTCTAACCGTAGATATTTATACATCTAAACCTGGTATCGTTATTGGTATGAAGGGTGCTGGTGTTGAAGAATTAAAGAATGATATTGCTAAAATTAGCAAGAACAAAAATATTAGCATTAATATTAAAGAAGTTAAGAGACCTGACCTTGATGCAGAGTTGGTTGCTGAATCTATCGCTCTTCAACTTGAGAAGAGAGCTAGCTTCAGAAGAGCTATGAAACAAGCTATGCAAAGAGTTATGAAAGCAGGTGCTACTGGTTGTAAAATTATGGTAAGTGGTAGACTTGATGGTGCTGAAATCGCTAGAAGCGAACACTATCACGAAGGAAGACTTCCTCTTCATACAATCAGAGCTGATATCGATTATGCTACTTATGAAGCTCATACTACATTTGGTGTAATCGGTGTTAAAGTTTGGATTTGCAAAGGCGAAATCTTAAACAAAAAGGCAGTTACATCAGACTCTACTTCAGAAGTTGGAGGTGACGCACTATGTTAATGATGCCTAGAAGAGTTACAAGAAGAAAACAATTTAGAGGAAGAATGAAAGGTAAGGCTACTCGTGGTAACGTTATTGCTTACGGTACTTATGGTCTTGTTGCAACAGAACCTTGTTGGTTAACCGCTAATCAACTTGAAGCTGCCAGAGTTGCTATCAACCGTTTCACAAAAAGAGGCGGAAGAGTTTGGATAAACGTATTCCCTCAGAAACCAGTTTCTAAGAAGCCTATCGGTACTCGTATGGGTAAAGGTAAGGGCGCTCCAGAGTTCTGGGTAGCTGTTGTTAAGCCAGGTAGAGTTCTATTCGAACTTGATGGTGTATCTGAGGAACAAGCTAGAGAGGCTATGAGACTAGCTGGTCACAAATTACCTTGTAAGACTAAATTCGTTATGAAAGAAAAAGAAACTGAAGAAGGTGGTAACGAATAATGAAAGCTAAAAACTTAAAAGATATGACTAACGAAGAACTTGAGTCAAAGTTGAAGTCATTGAAACAAGAATTATTCAATCTTCGTTTTTCAAATGCTACTGGACAACTTGCTAATCCTATGCAATTAAATTTCGTTAAGAAGGATATTGCTAGAATTAAGACAATTTTGACTGAAAGAGAATTAAATAAAAAGGCTAATGCCTAATTTCGTATAGGAGGATTTAAGATATGACAGTTGAAAGAAATGACAGACGTACTAGAATGGGCGTTGTTGTTAGTAACAAAATGGACAAAACAATTACTGTTGCTGTAGAATCAGATAAAAGACATCCACTATACGGCAAAGTATACAAAACTACAAAGAAATTTAAAGCACACGATGAGAAAAACGAGTGCAATATCGGTGACATTGTAGAAATTATGGAAACTCGTCCACTAAGTAAAGATAAATACTTTAGATTAGTGAGAATCGTAGAAAGGGCTAAATAAGGAGAAAAATTATGGTACAACCTCAAACAATATTAAAAGTAGCCGACAATAGTGGCGCTAAGAGAATTATGTGTATTAGAATTTTGGGTGGCTCATTCCGTAGAAGTGGTAACATCGGTGACATTATCGTTGCTTCTGTTAAAACTGCAACTCCAGGTGGAGCAGTTAAGAAGGGTGATGTTGTTAAAGCTGTTATCGTTAGAACTTCTAAGGGAGTTTCTAGACCAGACGGTTCTTACGTTAAATTCGACGACAATGCCGCTGTAATTATTGATAATCAAAAAATGCCAAAAGGTACTCGTATCTTTGGACCAATCGCAAGAGAACTTAGAGATAAAGGCTTTATGAAAATAATTTCCCTTGCACCTGAAGTATTATAAGGAGATTAAATATGTCATTAAATGTTAAGAAAGGCGATACAGTTCTTGTTATTGCTGGTAAAGATAAAGGCAAAACTGGTAAAGTGCTTGTTGCACAACCTACTGACAACTCCGTTGTAGTAGCAGGTGTTAACATTATTTCTAAGCACAAGAAACCTAGAAGTGCCAATGATAAGGGTGGCATTATTAAAAAGGAAGGCAAAATTCACGTTAGTAACGTTCAAGTTGTTTGTCCTGTTTGTAATAAGGCTACAAGAATTAATAATGAAATCGTTGATGGAAAGAAAGTTCGTCAATGTAAAAAATGTGGTGCTAATTTAGATACAGCTGTTAAGAAAGAAACTAAGAAAACAGCTACTAAAACTACTACCAAGGCAACCACAACAAAAACAACTACTGCTGAGAAAAAACCAGTAGCTAAGAAAGAAGAAACTAAAAAAGTAGAGACTAAGTCTACTGCATCTACTGCTAAAAAGTCTACTACCAAGACTACAGCAGAAAAACCTGCAACTAAGACTACAAAAGCAACTGCAGAGAAAACTACCAAATCTGCTACTGCTACTAAGTCTACTGCAAAAAAATCAACAACTACTAAAAAAGTAGAGAGTAAATAGGAGGAAATACAATGGCTAAAGAAATGAATAGATTACATAAACTTTATCTTGAAGAAGTAGTTCCTGCTATTATGAAAGAAAAGGGTTATAAGAACGTTAATCAAGTTCCTAAGCTAGAGAAAGTTATCGTTAGCCGTGGTCTTGGTGATGTTAAAGATAATTCTCAAGCTTTCAATAAAGCTGTTGAAGAATTGGCTGTTATTACAGGTCAAAAACCTATTACTACTACAGCTAAAAAATCAATTGCTAACTTCAAGATTAGAGAAGGTATGAAGATTGGTGCAAAGGTTACTCTTAGAGGCGACCATATGTACGAATTCTTAGATAAACTTATCTCTATTGCACTACCTAGACTAAGAGACTTCCAAGGTGTTTCTAAAAAGTCTTTTGATGGTAGAGGAAACTATGCTCTAGGTCTTACTGAGCAACTAGTTTTCCCAGAAATTAGTTATGAAAAAATCGACAAAATCCGTGGCTTGGATATTGTAATTGTTACTTCCGCTAAATCTGATGATGAGGCTAGACTAGTTCTTTCAAAACTAGGTATGCCTTTCAAGAAGTAGGAGGTTAGGAGATAATTATGGCTAGAAAAGCATTATTAAATAAACAACAAAAAGTTCAAAAATTCTCAACACGTGAATATACTCGTTGCAAAATTTGTGGACGTCCACATTCTGTTCTAAGAAAGTATGGAATTTGCAGAGTATGTTTTAGGGAACTTGCTTACAAAGGTGAGATTCCTGGTGTTAAGAAATCAAGTTGGTAAAAGGAGGAAATATTAAGATGACTATAGATCCAATCGCAGATATGTTAACAAGAATGAGAAATGCCTTGAATGCTAAGCATAAGAATGTTTCCGTTCCTGTATCTAAAACAAAAGTTGCTATCGCTGAACTTCTTATGAATGAAGGTTATATCGCTTCATACAAAGTTGAAGGTGAGGGCATTAATGCAAATATCGTTATCGATTTCAAAGATAACAAAGTAATTCAAGGACTTAAGAGAATTTCTAAACCAGGTCTTAGAATTTACGCTGGCGTAGAAGAATTGCCAAAGGTTATCAATGGCCTTGGTATTGCAATTATTTCTACTAACAAAGGAATTATTACTGATAGGGAAGCACGTAAACTAGGTGTTGGTGGCGAAGTGCTTGCTTATGTATGGTAGGAGGTATTAGATATGAGTAGAATTGGAAGAAATCCTATTGAAATACCTGCTGGTGTTAATGTTACAGTTAACAATTCAGTTGTATCTGTTACCGGTCCTAAGGGTTCTCTAAGCAGAGAAATTAATCCAAAAATTGAAGTTGTTGTAGAAGGTTCTACTGTTAAGGTTCTTAATAACAACACAGAGACTCAATACAGAGCTTATCATGGTCTTTATAGACAACTTATTGCTAATATGGTTGAAGGTGTTAGCAAAGGTTTTGAAAAGTCTTTGAATGTTAATGGTGTTGGTTATAAACTTGCTCAACAAGGTCAAGATTTATTATTGAATATTGGATTCTCTCATCCTGTAGTTGTAAAAGCTATCCCAGGTATCACACTTTCTTGTGACAAAACTACAATCAAAGTTGCTGGTATCGACAAAGAGTTAGTTGGACAATTTGCAGCTAAAATTAGAGATATTAAGCCTGTAGAGCCATACCACGCTTACGGAATCAGTTACACAGACGAAGTAATCGTTCGTAAAGAAGTTAAGAGCGGTAAGAAGTAGAGGTTAGGGTTATGATAAAGAATATTAATAAAAATGAAGATAGAAAAATGCGTGCACAACGTGTTAGAGCAAAAATTTCAGGAACCCCTGAAAGACCAAGACTTAATGTTTTTAGGAGCCTAAACAACATTTACGCTCAAGTTATTGATGATGTTAAGGGTGTTACACTAGCATCTGCATCAACAATGGATAAAAACATTGCTAAATCTATTGAAGGAAAAACCAAACAGGAAGCAGCATTTATTGTTGGACAAACTATTGCTAAAAACGCTATGAGTAAAGGTATCAAGGCTGTTGTATTTGACAGAGCTGGATATCAATATACTGGTAGAGTTAAGGCAGTTGCTGACGGCGCTAGAGATGCTGGTCTTGAGTTTTAAGAGGTGTTTATATGCAACAAAATACTGAAAAGAAGCCATTTGAAAGAAAAGGTGGCAATAGAAATCATAATGATAAAAAGTCTTTCAATAAAGAAGTTGATCCAATTGCTAGCAAATTAGTTGACGTTAATCGTATAACTAAAGTTGTTAAGGGTGGTAGAAATATGAGATTCTCAGCCCTTGTAGTTGCTGGTGATAAGAATGGTAAGGTTGGAGTAGGTACAGGTAAGGCTGCTGAAGTTCCAAATGCTATTGATAAGGCTACTATGAGTGCTAAGAAGCATATGGTTAGCATTCCACTTGAGGGAACTACTATCCCTCACGAAGTTATCGGAAAATTCGGTACTTCTATGGTAAAACTTTTACCAGCTAAAGAAGGTACAGGAGTTATTGCTGGTGGTTCAGTTAGACCAGTTGTTGAACTTTGCGGAATCAAAGATATTACTGCAAAAACTTATGGTTCAAGAAACAAAATCAACTGTGTTAGAGCTACTCTTGATGGATTAATGCAATTAAGAAGCAAAGAAGAAATCGCAGCACTTCGTGGAAAAACTGTAGAGGAAATTTTGTAAGGGGTGTTTTATGGCAGAAACTAAGACAAATAAAGCAACAACCACTACAAAAGTTGCAAAAAAAGAAAAGAAACTTAGAGTAGTTCTTGTAAAAAGTCCTATTGGATTCTCAAAAGACCAAAAAAGAACTGTTACAGCTCTAGGATTAAACAAACTAAATTCATCTAACGAACTTCCTGATAATCAGGCTGTTAGAGGTATGATTTTTAAAATCAAACACCTTGTTCGTGTAGAGGAAATCTAGGAGGCAAAATTATGAAGTTACATCAAATTGCTCCTGCACCTAATTCAACACCAAAGGCAAAGAGATTGGGAAGAGGTATCGGTTCTGGTCTAGGAAAGACTAGCGGAAAAGGTACTAAAGGACAAAACTCTCGTAGTGGCGGTGGTGTTCGTCCAGGATTCGAGGGTGGTCAAATGCCACTTATTAGAAAACTACCTAGAAGAGGCTTCAACAACAAAAACTTTGATAAAGTTTATAACGTTATCAATGTAGAAGATTTAAATAACTTCGCTGATAATACTGTTGTTACAGTTGAATTACTAAAAGAGAAAAATATAATTAGTAAAGTTGCCCCTTATGGATTGAAAGTATTAGGTAATGGAAATTTAGAGAAAAATCTTACTGTTAAGGCAGCTAAATTTTCTGAAACTGCTATACAAAAAATCACTAAGGCTGGTGGAAAAGCCGAGGTATTATAATGTTTAAGAATTTTATCAATGCATTAAAAGTAAAAGAAATTAGAAATAAAATCCTTCTAACAATTCTTCTAGTTTTGATTTATAGACTAGGATGTTGGATTCCTGTGCCTGGTGTAGACGCTAGTTCGTTTGCAGCACAGGTTTCTAGTGACGAAGGTTTCTTGGGACTACTTAGTTCCATTAGTGGTGGAGCGTTACAAAATGGCTCAATATTAGCCCTTGGTATATCTCCATATATTAGTGCGTCTATCATTATCCAGCTTTTAACTATTGCTATTCCTAGTCTTGAAAGACTTTCAAAACTAGGTGATGAGGGTAAGAAAAGAATTGCATTCTATACAAAGATTGCTGCTCTAGTTCTTGCTATTGCTCAAGCTGTTGCGATTGTTATCAGTTTTGAAGGCGTTCTTAAAGAATCTACATTAGGTTCTGGTTTTGCTTTGCCAACTTGGTTGGTTGGAGCTATTGTTACTCTAATTCTAATTGCTGGGTCAATGTTTACTTATTGGATTGGTGAAAAAATTACTGAACTAGGTATTACTAATGGTCAGTCATTGCTTATTTTCGTAGGTATCTTATCTACAGCTGCTACTTCACTTTTGACAAACTTTACAAATATTTTCAATGGTGATATGGGTAGCCTTACAGAATTAGGACTATTCATCTTAGCATTAATCCTAATATTCGGCTTTATTGTTTGGATTGATGGCTCAGAAAGAAAGGTTCCTGTTCAATATGCAAAACAAATTAAAGGTAGAAAGATGTATGGCGGTCAAAGCACATATATTCCTATCAGAGTAAATGCTACTGGCGTTATGCCAATAATATTTGCTATGTCGCTTCTATCTTTTCCACAATTAATTATTAGTATCTTCGTTGATACTGCAGAAAGTAGTTTCTATCAATGGTATAGTAAATGGTTAGGAACTGGTAGTTGGGTATATATTGTCCTTGTTGGATTACTTATTACATTCTTTGCATATTTCTGGACTCAAGTTACATTCAATCCAGAAGATATCTCAAAGAATATTCAACAGAACGGTGGATTTATTCCAGGTATTAGACCAGGAAAACCAACTGCAGAATATCTAAAGAAGATTTCTAATAGAATAACCTTATTTGGAGCAATATTCTTATCCATTATTGCGATTATTCCAAGTTTGTTATTCAAATCAATTGGTGGTACTCTAGTTGGCGCATTTAGTGCTACTGGATTATTGATCGTTGTTAGCGTAGCCCTTGAATTTGACAAGTCTCTTGAAGCTCAAATGCTTATGAGAAGTTACAAAGGCTTTTTAAAATAAGAATGAAAGAGGAAATAAATGAGATTGATTTTATTAGGACCAGTAGGTAGTGGTAAAGGCACACAAGCAGGTTTGATTAGTGCCAGATTCGGCTTACCTCATATTTCTACTGGCGAAATTTTTAGAACCAATATAAAAAATAATACTGAACTTGGCAAAATTGCTAAATCATATATTGACAATGGTGAGTTAGTTCCTGAGGAATTAACAAATAAACTTGTCGCAGATAGACTAGCTCAAGATGATTGTAAGAATGGATTTATTCTAGATGGTTACCCAAGAAATCTTAGTCAAGCTAAATTTTTGGAAACTATTACAGATGTTGATATCGCTCTTATGATTGATTTGAGTGAAGAAAAAATTATTGCTAGACTTTCAAGTAGAAGAATGTGTAGCAAATGTAGTCAACCAACATCTTTAGATTGGATGGTTGATGGAAAATGTGAAAAATGTGGTGGCGAAGTTTATATACGTGATGATGATAAACCAGAAGTTATCAAAGTAAGACTTCAAAAACAAGCAGTTTCACAAGAACTTATTGAATTTTTCAAACAAAAAGGTGTCTTTAATAAGATTGATGCAGCAGATGATGTCGAAAGCACATATGCTCTTGTCAAGAATGTTTTAGACAATGGTGCAAAAAACAATGATTAAGACAAAATCTCAAGAAGAAATCGAACTTATGCGTGAAGCATGTAGGATTACAAGAGATACACTTAAAGTTGTTGAAAATAGTATTAAGGTAGGAATTTCTACAAAAGAACTTGATAAAATTGCTTTTGATTATATCAAGTCTCAAGGAGCGATTCCTTCCTTCAAAAACTATTGCGGATATCCTGCAACTATTTGTGCATCAGTTAATGATACAATAGTTCACGGTATTCCTAGTGAAGAGATTATCCTTAAGGAAGGGGATATTATTAGTGTTGATGTTGGAGCCAAATACAAAGGTTTTCACGGAGATGCTGCTAGAACATTCCCTGTAGGGAAAATTGATTCAAAAGTTAAAAGACTAATAAAAATTACAGAACAAAGCTTCTTTGAAGGTATAAAAGGTTTAAAGAGCGGTGCTTATGTAGGAGATATCTCCAACAGAATACAGACTTTTGTAGAAAAGAATGGATATTCTATCGTAAGAGAACTAGTTGGTCATGGTGTTGGTAGGGAATTACACGAGGATCCTCAAGTTCCTAATTATGGTAGAGCGGGCGGAGGCCCTAGGCTTAACACAAATTCTGTTATTGCAATAGAACCAATGGTAAATATGGGTGATAGGCATGTTGTATTTTTATCAGATGGTTGGACCTGCAAAACAAGAGACGGACAGCCTTCAGCACATTATGAAAATACAGTTTTGATTACTGATGATGGTGTTGATATATTAACACTTTAAGGTGAGATTTATGAAAGAATATTTTAGTGCTGGAGCGGTGGTTTTGGCTACTGCTGGAAGAGAAAAAGGCGAAATATTTATTATTTTGAATGAAGATAATGAGTATGCATTTTTAATTAATGGTGATACCAGAACCATTGAAAACCCAAAGAAGAAAAATAAAAAACATCTACATTTATTATGCAAAAGTGAAAAGGTTGAGCTTGATATAAGCAATGCCGATAACGCACTTGTGAAAAAATTTTTAAATAATTACAATAAATCTAGAGTCAAATAGGAGGCTTGTTGTTTGTGTCAAAAACAGATGTTGTAGAAACAGAAGGTGTTGTTGTTGAAGTATTGCGTAATGCAAATTTCAAAGTGCAATTATCAAATGGATTTATTATTACTGCATATTTGTCAGGTAAATTGCATCTTAACAACATTCGAATTTTAGTAGGTGACCAAGTTAAAGTAGAAATGTCGCTCTACGATTTGACTAAAGGTCGAATTATTTGGAGATTAAAAAACAAAAATTAGGAGAGTAAAGTTATG
The DNA here is from genome assembly GCA_017453125.1 of Clostridia bacterium. Classification (GTDB taxonomy): domain Bacteria; phylum Bacillota; class Clostridia; order Christensenellales; family UBA1242; genus UBA11490. Next base: position 140,346 of record JAFTKS010000012.1, on the reverse strand, counting down.
AAAGTAAGACCATCAGTTAAGAAAATGTGTGATAGTTGCAAAATCATTAAGAGAAATGGCACAGTTATGGTTATTTGTTCAAAATATCCTAAACACAAACAAAGACAAGGCTAATTTAGACCTAAATTCAAGTCTAGAGTATTGAAAATTATTTATAATTATGATATAATTTAATATATGGTTATATTTTAATACTCATTTTGAGTTCAGACTTTGAAAATAATTGTGAGATAAGTCGCGGCAAAATTCTTATCTTGCGTTTATATATAGAGAAAGACTAGTGTTGGAGCCTTTCTCGAAAGCATATAATTATGCTTTGAGTGTCTCAAGGACACATTGAAAGATAACTTTCAAATTATTTAATTTTATAGAAATTTTTATGGAGGAAATTAAATGGCTCGTATTGCTGGAATTGATTTACCAAACGAGAAAAGAGTAGAAATAGGTCTAACTTATATCTACGGTATTGGTAGACAAACTGCTAATCAAATTTTGAAAGAAACTAAAATTAACCCAGATACTCGTGTAAAAGATTTGACTGAAGAAGAAGTTGGAAAAATCAGAACTTACATTGAGAAGAACTGTGTTGTTGAAGGTGACCTTCAAAGAGAAGTTTCTTTGAATATCAAAAGACTACAAGAAATTGGTTGTTATCGTGGAATTCGTCACAGAAAGAACCTTCCTGTACGTGGTCAAAATACTAAACAAAACGCTAGAACTAGAAAAGGTCCTAAGAAAACTGTTTCTAAGTCCAAGAAAGAGAAGAATAAGTAAAATCTGTTAAGGAGAAAGTAAATGGCTGTTACAAAAAGTAAGGTTACAAAAAAGAAAAAAGTAACTAAGAATTTAGACAAAGGTGCTGCATACATAAACGCTTCTTTCAATAATACAATTATTACTATTACAGATAATGCTGGTAACGCAGTTGCTTGGAGTAGTGCTGGTAGCCTAGGACTTAGCGGTTCTAGAAAAAGTACACCTTATGCTGCTCAACAAGCTTCTGAAATTGCAGGTAAGAGTGCAAGAGAACAAGGTATTAAATCTGTTGAAGTTTATGTAAAGGGTCCAGGTAATGGTAGAGAAACTGCTATTAGAGCACTTCAAACAGCAGGTCTTGATATTACACTTATCAAAGACGTATCACCAATACCTCATAACGGTTGTCGCCCACCAAAGCGCAGAAGAATATAATTAAAGGAGAAATATATATAGTATGGCAAAATATACAGGTGCAGATTGTAGAATTTGTCGTCGTGAAGGATGTAAACTTTTCCTTAAAGGCGAAAGATGTACTTCTAAGAAATGTGCTATGGAAAGAAGACCAAATGTTCCTGGTGTTCACGGCGCAGCTAGAAAGAAGGCTACAGAATATAGTCTACAATTAAGAGAAAAACAAAAAGTTAAAAAAGCTTATGGCTTGCTTGAAAAACAATTCAGACACTACTATGAAGTTGCTAACAACCAAAGAACTGGTATTGTCGGTGAAAATATGCTTTCTATGCTAGAAAGAAGACTTGATAACGTTGTATATAGAATGGGTATCGGTGCATCTAGAAAAGAAAGTAGACAAATCGTTAACCACGGACATATTACTGTTAACGGCAGAACAGTTAATATTCCTAGCTACCAAGTTAAAGTTGACGATGTTATCGCAATCAAAGAGAATAAGAAAGAACTTCCTATGTTCAAAGAATTGAAAGATGTTAAATGCGTTATGCCAAAGTGGTTGGAATTCAACGCTGAGAAATTAACAGGCAAGATCAATGCTCTTCCACAAAGAGATGATATTGACTTGAATATCCGTGAACATCTAATTATAGAGTTGTACTCTAAATAATAAATAAATTTCAAAAGTGAGGAAATTTCTTATGATGGAAATTGAAAAGCCTAGAATTACTTGTGAAGAAACCGATAACGGATGTTTTGCTAGATTCGTTGTTGAACCATTAGATAGAGGATTTGGTATTACATTAGGAAACTGTCTAAGAAGAGTATTGTTGTCTGCTCTTCCTGGTGCAGCTCCAATTGGTATCAAAATTAATGGTGTTCAACACGAATTCTCAACAATCTCTGGCGTTTCGGAAGATGTTGTTGATATTGTATTGAATATCAAGAATTTGGCAGTTAAGAGTTTTGATACTTCCAAAGATTTCACAACTATTCTTAGAATCAATAAATATGGCGCAGGCGAAGTTACTGCTGCAGATTTTGAACCAAATGATTTGGTAGAAATCTTGAATCCAGAACTTCATATATGCTCACTTGATGATGGTGCTAAATTTGAATTGGAAGTATTTGTTGGTAGAGGTAGAGGATATGTTCCTGCTGACGCTAACAAAAAAGATGATTCTCCAATCGGATATATCGCAATCGATTCTATATTTACACCAGTTAAGAAAGTAAACTATTATGTTCAAAATACACGTGTTGGTCAGAATATCGACTATGATAAGTTGACTATCGAAGTTGAAACTAACGGAACTCTTTCTTCTAGAGAAGTAATTTCTCTTTCTGGAAAGTTAATCCAAGACCATATCGGATTATTTGTTGATCTTGTTGAAAGTATGGCGCAAATGGACATTTTGGTTTGCAGAGAAGAAGACAAACAAACAAAAGTTCTTGAAATGACTATAGAAGATATTGACCTTTCTGTTAGAAGTTTCAATTGCTTGAAGAGAGCTGGTATTAATACTGTTGCAGATTTAACTAAAAAATCTGAAAGTGACCTTGCTAAGGTTAAGAACCTTGGTAAACGCTCACTTGAAGAAGTTGCTGCAAAACTTCAAAGCTTTGGTTTGTCATTAAGAAACGATGAAGAATAATATAAGGGAGAATTTGTATAATGAGAAAATTAAATAGACCTACAGACGAAAGAATTGCTGTATTGCGTAGTCTAGCTACAAATCTTCTTTGGTATGGAAAAATTGAAACAACATTAGAAAAAGCTAAAGAATTGAGATCTTATGTTGAAAAGATCATTACTAAAGCTATCAATACTTATGAAGATGTTGTTAAGGTTAATAAAACTGTTGTTGATGCAAAGGGCGTTAAGTCTCAAAAAGAAGTTGTTAACGATGGTCCTAAGAAATTGGCTGCTAGAAGAGATATGATGAGCAAACTTTATGATATTCAAGAAGTAAGAGCTGAGAAAGAATCAAAAGCTGATTTCATTAAGCGTACTGAAGATATTAAACATCCATTGATTGAAAAAATCTTCAATATCTATGCTCCTAAATATGCAAAGAGAAAAGAAGACAATGGAATCGGTGGTGGATACACTAGAATCATTAAGATGGGTACAAGAAACGGCGATAACGCTGAAATGGCAATTATCGAGTTAGTTTAATTCCGTGTAAATATAAAAGCTGATATAATAGTTGTCAGCTTTTTATTTTTTTTAATGAAAATTTAAATAGTATTTGTAAAAAATAATATTGTGTGCTACACTTGATAGTGATAGGAGATATAATATGATTTATGATTGTGTTGTAATTGGCAGTGGTGTTGCAGGACTTACTGCTGGGCTGTATTTGGCAAGAGCAAATAAGTCTGTAATGATAATAGAAAATGGTGTTCTTGGTGGTACTACAGCCACTCTAGATATAGTTGAGAATTATCCTGGTTTTAATAAAATTTCTGGAAATGAACTAATTCAAAAAATAATGACACAAGTAATGAATTTAGGTGTAAATATAGACTTTTTAAACATAAACTCAATTGATTATGACAAAAAGATTATAGATTGTGGCAAAACTTCTATAAAATACAAAGCATTAATAATAGCATCTGGACAAAGTGTAAATAAGTTAAATATACCTAAAGAAGAAGAGTATAGGTTCAAGGGCTTGAGCTATTGTGCAATTTGTGATGGTGCTCTTTATAAACAAAAAAACATAGTTGTTGTTACTAATGGTATGTTAGGAAAAAGTTCAGTTGAATATCTTGAAGGGCTTACGGATAATCTAATTGTTGTGGATTATCAAGACTCATATAAATCTGTTAGACATAAGGTTTATTCCAATTCACAAATTATTGATATAAATGGAACAGGTTTTGTTGAAAGTATCACAATAAAGGATATGAACACATTGAAGGAAACAAAAATTAATACTGACGCTATTTTTGTTTGTTTGGGACGAAAGACAAATTTAGATTTGTATAAAGATTTCATTACTTGTAAAGATGGTTATATCGTTTCTGATGAAAATATGCATACCAATATTGATAGTGTGTTTGTGGCAGGGGATGTGAGATATAAAACCTTGAGACAAATAATTACTGCGTGTAGCGATGGTGCAATTGCTGCAACTGAAGTAATAAAATATTTGTCTAAATCATATTGATTTTATTGCATCAATTAAAAATAATAACATTAAAAATTACTCCAACATATAAAATTATGTTGGAGGTTTTTTATGTTTTTTGGGACTGATGGTATAAGGGGTATTGTTGATAAAGGTATTGATAGTCAACTTTCTTATAATATAGGTAAGGGTATAGGGATATATTGTAGTGAGAATAACATTAAGAATGTTCTTATAGGAAAGGATACTAGAAATAGTTCAGATCTAATTATGTATGCTTTGATAACAGGTATAATTGATTATGGAGTGAATGTCACTATTATAGGAATTGTTCCTACACCTGTTATTAGCTTTATTGTAGAAAAGCAAAATTTTGGTATGGGAATAATGATTACTGCATCACATAATGATGCCAGTTATAATGGTATCAAAATTTTTGATAGTAACGGCTTTAAATTAAGTAAAAATATAGAAGATATTATTGAAAAGAAGGGCTTTTTGTCATCTTTGCATAAATCTACGCATAAAGGCCATGTTAGATATGATATAACTCTTAGAGAGCAGTATATAAATTTCTTATATGAAAAATTTTCTACAATAAAAAATAGAGATATAAAAGTTGTTGTAGATTGTGCAAATGGAGCTAATTATCTGATTGCTCCAATCACATATGAATCACTGGGAATTGAGGTTGTAAGAATTGCTAGTGAAAATAATGGTGACCATATAAATGACAATTGTGGAGCAGAACATATAGAAAATTTGGTAAATGCGGTGCAAAAGAATGGTGCAAATTTAGGAATTGCTTTTGATGGAGATGGCGATAGGATAAGAATTGTATTAAATGATGGTAGAGTTTTGACAGGCGATGATTTGATATATTTGTTTGCTCTGTATATGAAAGACACGATGAAAACTAATAATATGAATATTGTTGGAACTATAATGACTAATGAAGGGTTAGTGGAGTCACTAAAGAAGAAAAATATAAATGTATTACGAAGTGATGTTGGGGACAAGAATGTAATTAAGGTGTTGAAGGAGAATAAGTTGTCATTGGGTGGTGAACCATCAGGACATATATGTTTATTAGAGTTTAATCATTCTTGTGATGCTCTGCTATCTTCATTGCTATTCTTGGAAATATATTTCAAATGTGGGTTAGGGTTTATTGAACAGATTAATGATATTAATTATTATTTTAGTTTAATTAAAAATATAAATATTGATTCGAAGTTACGTGAAGATTTTGATAATAATATTTGTATAAAGAAGTATTTATTAGAGCTTAAAAATCAATATGAAAATTGTAGAATAGTTCTAAGACCAAGTGGAACTGAACCTGTGATTAGATTGTATGTTGAAAGTAATTCAAAAAGTGATTGCAATAAAATTGCTCAAAAAGTATTAAATTTTATAAATAATATTATCGATACATAATGTTGATAAATGAAAGAAAAAGACAAGAAGTGACTACTTCTTGTCAAATGCTCCTATGGATATTGTCTTCAAATATGTTAATGTTGATGAGTCTAGATTGTTTAGTATTTCTATAGTTAATTCATCTATTTTGTATTCTTCTTGAAGTTGTTTGTGTATGATTGGTATTTTTGCTGACTTTAAAACGTTTGTAATATTTTCGTCAAATTTTTTTAATTGTTGTGCTACTGGACTTGATTGATATAGGTCTATCACTAGTATGGGTTTCATATCTTTTCTGAGAAATACAACAATGTCTACAAACTTATCTGCTATTGCCTTGTAGTCATTCATATTATCTTTTGGCTCTATTAATTGTGATACGCCAACTCTTGGAAATGAAATACATTCTCTTGGCAGTGCTTTGTGGAGTGCGTCTAAAAATCTCATTTCCTCTTCTGTGCAATAATGTGATTTCAATTTTACTTTTGCATTAGGAGATGCTGTAGGAACATTGTTGATTGGCTTATCAAAATTTTTTCTTAAATACTTAAATAATATTATTGATGCTGTGATTGCTAATGCGATGATAATGATTGGCAAAATGGCATCTACAAATATTCCTAGTAAAAAATTCATAGTATTGCTCCTTTCAAAATTACTTACATATATTTTACTATTATTTGATTCTTTTGTAAATACCTAATTAAAAAATAGGAAGGATCTCTTCCTATTTGTTTTCTATTTGCCAATCAATTTCAGGTTTTCCTAATTCTTTCAAAATTTTATTTGTTTTGCTAAAATGATTATTTCCAAACCATCCACCTTGATTTGCACTCATTGGGCTTGGATGTACGCTTGTTAGTACGTAGTGTTTATTTGTATCAATATTTTTTCCAAGAGACTTTGCATTTCCTCCCCATAGTAAGAATATTACAGGGGACTCGCGTTTATTTATTAAATTTATTATTTCTGTAGTAACTTTTTCCCAACCTTTGCCTTTGTGGCTATTGGGTTTGTTTTTTTCCACAGTCAAAACACTGTTTAATAACAACACTCCTTGTTTTGCCCATTTTGTTAAGTTTCCGTTATTTGGAATATAACAGCCTATGTCATTATGCAGTTCTTTATATATGTTTTGCAAAGATGGGGGAATGTTTATATCTTCTTCTACAGAAAAAGAAAGTCCGTGTGCTTGCTTTGGGTTGTGGTATGGGTCTTGACCAATAATTACAACTTTTATTTCATCAAATTTGACTAGATTTAATGCATTAAATACTTTTTCTGGTGCAGGATATATTGTTTTAGATTGGTATTCTACATTTAACCATTTTTCTAAATCTTTATATTCTTGCGTGTCAAAAACGTTTTTTAATTTTTCATACCAATTTTTTGTAATTATAAACATAGTATCACCTCTTAGTTAGTTTACAATTATTAAAAATATTTGTCTATAATTTTTTTGATGGTTTTTATTTTTAAATTACAATTGCATCTCTTACTATGAAAAATGTTTTGTGTTGATACAAAATAAGTGTATAATATGTATAAATAAGTCTAGAATTATAGAGGATTTTATGGAAATATTAGTTGCTCCAAAATTAAAAAAATTTAAAAAAGTTGGACTTGCTTTTGGCGGTGGTGGTGCTAGAGGTTTTGCCTTAATTGGTTGTGTTCGTGCTTTTGAAGAAGAGGGAATTACGTTTGATTATATAGCGGGAACATCTATTGGTTCTGTTATGGGAGCAATGTTGGCATATGGTTTGAGTAGTGACCAAATGCAAGAAATTGCTACTAATTTAAAATTAAAAGATATTAGAAAAAGTAAGCTTCCTCTTGTTCCAAGCCCTACAGATGCTATTGAAGAAATTGTGAAAAAAGTAGTTGGAGACATTGATATCAAGGATTTGAAAACACCTTTTTGTGCAGTAGCAGTTGATATGAAGTCGGGTAATGAGGTAGATATTACTGAAGGTAATCTTTCAAAGGCTTTGGCTGGTAGTTGTGCTGTGCCTACGGTTTTTCACGCGGTTGAGTTTGAGGATAAGTTGCTCTTTGATGGAGGTTTGCAGAATACTATTCCAGCTGATGTTTTGAGAAAACTTGGTTGCGATGCTGTCATTTCTGTTGATATTAACTCAACAAGGGGAAATGGTACAGATTCAACTAAATATTTTGATTTGATTATGGCTAGTGTTGATATAATGATGAAAAGTAATGCCATAAAAGGTTATTTAAATTCCGATTTAATTATAAAACCAGACCTTAAAAGATTTCGTGCTTCAAAAATGGATGGAATGCTTGAAATGATTGAAGAGGGTTATCGAGCAACGAAGTCTATGATGCCACAAATTAAAGAACTTTTGAAAAGAAAGAAAATTAAGAAACATTGGTGGGGTTTTAAAGCAAAGAGAAAATGAAAGAAGTTGTACAAGGAAGAAGAGTGATTAATACAATTTATATAATTGTTATTTTAGCAATTCTTTTTTCTAACTTTTTTCATAAAACACTATCTGTTTTCTTGCTTTTAAATCCGAATTACGAATTTAATAATAATACAGAGATTCATTTTTTAGATGTTGGACAAGGTGATGCGATTGCCATTAAATTTGACAATGGAGAGGTAATGCTCGTAGATAGTGGAACTCAAGAGTATAACCAAAAATTAACTTATTATTTGGAAAATCTTGTACTAGATAAAACAAAAACTATTAATTATTTGGTGTTGACTCATATTGATACCGATCATAGTGCGAATGTTTTAAGTTTGATGAAAAATTTCAATATTGATGTCTTTTTTAGACCTCCTAATATTTCTACATATGAAGATTTGTCTTCTATGGAATCTAATAATACTTTTGATGAAATTATAGAATATGCATCAACTCACAATATAGATACTAGGGTAAATTCAGAGGGTTTGCAGTTAAAAGTGGGTAATACGGAATTAAACTGGCTTGCTCCAACTCTTGATACTCATTTCAATTCAACAAATGAATATAGTCCTATAATAAAACTTGAATACAATGGTTTTTCTGCTTTGTTAACAGGTGATGTGTCGTCAAAAATTGAACAAGTAGTTTTAGAAAAGTATAGTAGTGAATTAGATGTTGATATTTTGAAATTTGCGCACCATGGTAGTTATAATTCCACAAGTAAACAATTTTTGCAGGCAACGTCTCCTGAATTTGCTTGTATAAGTGTAGGAGAAAATACATTTGGTCATCCTTCTATAAAAACTCTGCAAAGAGTTCTAGAATACGACCAAGAAAATGATACAAATTTGTTTAACAACTTGTATACCACAAAAGATAAGGGAAATGTTGTATTTGAACTAGGTGATAAAATTAATGTTTCTTTTATAGAAAATATTGATGATTATTCGTTTGTAAGTTATTTTGTTTATTCTTCAATTGCTATTGTTGTTTTGCTATTATTAATGCTAAAACCATATTATTATACGTTTAGGAAAAATCGAAGATTTATAATACAAAATAGACAATATCAAGAGAATGCTCAAAAAAATATTGATTCTCAAAATGTCCTGAAATAAAGAAATTACAATTGTTTTTTGTAAAAGTTGTAAAACAATTGTAAAAGTTTTTGAATTAATATGATGATTATTTCAAAATTGATTGAAAAATATGCAACTATCTAGTATACTAAAGAAAATAAAAGCGATATTTGGTTAATTGTATTGCAGTAGTTGCAGAAGGAGGGCATATGTCAAAGTCAAATATATGTATTGTTGGTCTTACAAAACAACTTACAGAAACTATATGCAGGCAATTATCGATAAAATTGGATATGTTTTATGCAAACGTTCAAGATATTCTTGAGTTTGAATTGATGGATTTGTTACGAGTTGAACAAGTTTGTGGACATGAATATATTTTGAAAGAAGAGCGTTCAGTTATAAAAAGAGTGGCAACATACGAAAATACATTAATTAATATTCAATATTCAAGTTTAAATAACGAAAGTTCCTTGGCTGTTGTGCAGGAAAATTGTCTTATTATTTATTTAAGATTAAATGAAGATAGATATGTGTTAGAATTAGAAAGAGAAAATATACAAGACAATGAAAAAGAACTTAATTTGGCTGTTTTTAACGATAGGGATTTCATTTGTAGGAAGATATCGGATCTGACTATTGATTGCTTGAATATGAATGAGGAACAATTAGAAACGAGTATAATAGAACAAATTTTGAGGTTTTACTCTTAGAAAGGTGATTAAATATGAATTTGGAAAATAAAAATGTAAATGCACTAAGAATTCTTGCTGTTGATATGATTGAAAATGCAAAATCTGGACATCCTGGTATTGCTTTGAGCAGTGCACCAATTTTATATGCTTTGTATTCAAAGCATTTGAATGTAGTTCCTGATGATGATAAAAATATATTTAGAGATAGATTTGTTATGTCTGCTGGACACGGAAGTAGTATATATTATGCAACTCTTCACGCTTTTGGTTTTGATTTGACGCTTGATGATTTGAAATCGTTTAGAAAATTGGATAGTATAACTCCTGGACACCCTGAATATGGACTTGTTCCTGGCGTTGATGCGACCACAGGTCCTCTTGGTCAGGGTGTTTCTACTGCAGTTGGTATGGCTCTTGCTCAGAAATTAATGGCTAGTAAGTTTAATAAGCCTGACATTACTCTTTTTGATAATTATACGTATGCACTTGTTGGAGAGGGGTGTTTGATGGAAGGAGTGTCTTTTGAGGCTCTTAGTTTGGCAGGTACTCTTGGACTTAATAAACTTATAGTATTATATGATTGTAATAATGTAACTCTTGATGCAAGTACTCAGAATGTAATGAATATGGATATCAAGGCATATGCCGAAAGCATTGGATTTAATGTAATAGAAGTGAAAGATGGCAATAATGTCGAAGATATATCGAATGCAATATCGAAAGCAAAAATGTCTTCAAAACCTAGTTTTATAAAGATAAATACAAAAATTGGATTTGGAAGCGTTTATGAAAACTCAAACAAGGCGCACGGTTCTGTTTTAGGTCAAGAAAATGTGGCTTTATTAAGAGAAAAATTAAATGTGAGCACCCAACCATTTGATTTAGGAAAAGATGTTTTAAGAGATTTTGTATTTTTAAGAAAAAGATTTACTGCTATCAAAAAGAGTTTTAAAGATAGATTGAAAGCTTATAGCAAGCATTATCCTGGTGATTATAAGTTGTTAAATCAATATTTGAGTAATGAATTTGATTTTTCAAGTTTGAATACTTTAGGTATATCTGAGAGTATGTCAGGAAGAGACCTAGGTGGACTTGTATTAAATACATTAGCTAGCAAAAATGCTAATATTATTTGTGCTTCTGCAGATGTTTTTGGAAGTACGAAAGCAATTCAAAAAGATAGTGGATTTATAAATGATAACTTTGGAAATAACAATTTGAAATGCGGTATCAGAGAATTTGGTATGAGCACTATTTCAAATGGAATTGCATTATATGGCGGACTTGTTCCCGTTCAGAGTACATTTATGGTGTTTAGTGATTATTTAAAAAGTGCATTGAGATTAACAGCACTTATGAATCAAAAAGTGATTACAGTCCTTACTCACGATAGTATTGCAGTAGGCGAAGATGGAGCGACCCATCAATCTTGTGAACAATTGTGGGGACTTAGAAATATACCAAAAACTTATGTATTCAGACCTGCAAATTTGAAAGAAGTTGTTGCTTCGTATGTGTCTGCCTTGTCATACCAAGGTTCTTCTGTTTTGGCTTTGTCAAGACAAAAATTGCCTGAGTTTGAATGTAATATCAAAGATGCTTTGATGGGCGGATATATTGTAGCAAAAGAAAACAATGGTAATATAAATGGTATTATCATTGCTACAGGTAGTGAGTTAAGTTTGGCTCTTGATGTCAAGAAAATACTAGAATCGAAAGGTTATAATATTCGTGTTGTTAGTATGCCTTGCGTTGATATCTTTGATGAACAGCCTCAAAAATATAGAGATGGAATCATTCCTCCTAGTATTAAGTCTGTATTTTCGATTGAGGCGGGTTCTACTAGTGGTTGGTATAAATATGTAGGAAAGTTTGGTAAATGTTTTGGGGTTGATGAATTTGGGCTAAGTGCAACGCCAGACGATATTTATAAGAAATTCAAACTTACCCCTGAGGATATTTCAAAAGAAATTATAAAAGTTATAAATGCAAATAAAGAATAATTAAAAACCAATGTATAATTTAAAAAATAATGAAAAATATAATAGTGTAATGAACATATAATGGAAATTATCTGTCAACATTACAAGTTTAAACATTTGTAAAAAGCAAATGTGAGATACAAGACTGAGTTTGTTGAAATTTTGTCTTGTATTTTTTTATAAAAAAAGAGGCTAGATCATACTAGTCTCTTTTTTAGTTCTTGTTAGAAATCACATTTTTCAGCAAGGGCTTTATAGTGATTGTATGTGTCAAGAGCATTTTGTTTAGATTCTTCAAATAGTTCAAGTGCAAGTTCTTCATTCTTGGCAAGTAAGCTCTTGTAACGAGTTTCGCCTTTTAAGAATTCTGTATAGTCAAGTGTTGGTTCTTTGCTATCTAGAATGAATGGATTTTTGCCTTGTTCTTTTAGAAGAGGGTTGTATCTATACAAATGCCAATATCCGCTTTCAACAGCTTTCTTTTGTTCAAGTTGACTATTCTGCATTTTGATTCCGTGGTTGATACAAGGAGCATAAGCGATAATGATTGATACTCCGTTATAACTTTCGGCTTCTTGAATTGCTGTTAGGAATTGATTCATATTAGCACCCATAGCAACTTTTGCAACATATACGTCTTTGTATTGTGCAGCTATCATTCCAAGGTCTTTCTTGTTGGTTCTCTTACCATTACTAGCAAATTTTGCAACTGCACCCATTGGGGTTGATTTGCTTGCTTGACCACCTGTGTTACTATAAACTTCAGTGTCAAGAACTAATATGTTAACATTCTCGCCACTTGCAAGAACGTGATCAAGTCCGCCATATCCAATATCATAAGCCCAGCCATCTCCACCAACAATCCAAACAGATTGATTTGAGAAGTTGTCTTTGCTAGCGATAATTGCCTCTTTAATTAATTTCATATCTTCTTCAACATTTATCGAATTCAAATTGCTTGTAATGGTTTCTGCAAGTTCTCTTTGTCTAGTTACATTATCGCAAGACAAGTATTCTTCAATTGCATTGTTTAATTCTTCATTATATTCTTTGTCATAAATTTTATTTAAGTTCTGTCTTAGTACTTCTTGTTGAACTTTATGACCCATTCTAATTCCGTATCCAAATTCGGCATTGTCTTCAAATAGGCTATTTGCCCAAGCAATTCCGTGACCTTTGTCATCTTTTACATAAGGGCAAGTAGGGGAAGATCCTCCATAGATACTAGAACAACCAGTAGCATTGGCAATAATCATTTTATCACCGAATAATTGGCTTATAACTTTTAGGTAAGGGGTTTCTCCACAACCAGCACAAGCACCACTGAATTCAAAGTATGGCATATTGTACTGACTACCTTTTACAGTTGAAGGCTTGAATATAGCACTTTTTTCGTGTGGAATAGAGTTTAAATACTCATAATGAGTATGTTCTTGTTCCATTAAGTTTTGTGCTTCAACCATAGTAATTGCTTTTTCTTTAGCTGGGCAAACACTTGCACAAACACCACAACCTGTACAATCTTTGCTACTTACCTGCATAATAAATTTGAGGTTTTGTTCTCCTGTTGCATTAGGGGTTTGAAGTGTTTTTGGTGCGTCTTTTAAATTTTCTTCTTTTACAAGAACAGGTCTAATTGCTGCGTGAGGACAAACAAACGCACACATATTACATTGAATACATTTTTCGCTATTCCAGCAAGGAAGTTCTGTTGCAACACCACGCTTTTCTAGTTTTGCAGTATTTGTTGGAACAATTCCTCTTGGGTCAAATGCACTTACAGGAAGATTGTTGCCCTCTAACATTGTTATAGGTTTAACAATTTTTTCAAAGTACTCTTGTTCTCCAACAATTGTGTTTTCGTCATTAATTACAAGGTCTTTCCAGGACTCAGGGTAGTGTACCTCTGTAATATTATTAACACCGCTATCGATTGCTTTGAAGTTCATATCAAGAATTGCTTGACCTTTGCTACCATAGCTTTTTTCTGCGTATTTTTTCATTTCTGATACGGCTGTGTCAATTGGAATTATGTTAATTAATTTGAAGAATGCAGATTGCATTACAAGGTTTATTTTGTTGCCAAGACCAATTTCGCCAGCGATTTTATCGGCATCAATTGTATAGAATTTGATATGTTTGCTAGCGATTTCTTTCTTAAGTCTATTTGGTAGCATTGTTTCCAAATCTTCAAGATTCCAGCCTGTATTCAAAAGAAGTGTTCCGTTATCTTTTACAAAATTAAGAAGGTTATATTTTGTTACATATGTCTCTTTATGAACAGCAACAAAATCGATATTATCAAGTAGATAGCTTTCGTTAATTTTATTTTTTCCAAATCTCAAGTGGCTAATTGTTGCGCTTCCGCTCTTTTTGCTGTCATATTCAAAGTATGCTTGACCATTAAGGTCGGTGTTGTTTCCAATAATTTTGATGCTACTCTTATTGGCACTAACTGTTCCGTCTCCGCCGAAACCATAGAATTTGCAGGCGGTCACAGATTCGTCACTAGGGAAAATATTTTTTGTTATTTTTAAACTTGTGTGAGTAAGGTCGTCTTCAATACCAACAGTGAAGTGGTTTTTTGGAGTATTTGATTGAAGGTTTTCAAATACAGCATTAACCATAGTTGGTGTAAACTCTTTGCTTCCAAGTCCGTATCTTCCGCCATAAACGCTGATATTTCCTAAATTGTTTTCAGCAAGAGCACAAACAACATCTTTGTATAAAGGTTCTCCATCACTTCCTGGTTCTTTGGTTCTATCAAGAACTGCAATGTTTTTAACCGTTTTTGGAAGAACTTCAGCAAATGCTTTACTAGCAAATGGTCTGTATAATCTAACTACTACAACACCAACTTTAGCATTGAAGTTCTTATTTAAATAGTTTACAGTTTCTTCAGCAGTTGTTGCGCCACTTCCCATAAGAACTATAACGTTTTCTGCATTAGGGTCACCATAATAATCAAAAATATTATATTTTCTACCAGTGATCTGTCCAACCTTATTCATATAATCTTGAACTATTGCTGGAGTTTTATCGTAGTAACCATTTGCAGTTTCTCTATTTTGGAAATAAATGTCTGGATTTTGAGCAGTTCCTTGTTGATGTGGGTTATTTGAGTTAAGTGCACGAGCTTTGAATTCTCTTATTTTATCATAAGGAACTAAGTGTTTAATTGTTTCGATATCTATTTCTTCAATAGTATTGATTTCGTGACTTGTTCTAAATCCGTCGAAGAAATGAACAAAAGGAACACTTGAAGATAGCGTTGCTAGGTGAGCAACAAGTGCCATATCCATTGCTTCTTGAACACTAGAAGAACAAAGCATAGCCCAACCAGTTTGTCTAACACTCATAACGTCTGAGTGGTCGCCAAATATAGAAAGAGCATGGGTTGCAAGTGCTCTCGCACTCACGTGCATAACGCAAGGAGTAAGTTCTCCGGCAATCTTGTACATATTAGGAATCATAAGAAGGAGTCCTTGGCTAGCTGTGAATGTAGTTGTAAGTGCTCCAGAGCATAAACTTCCGTGAAGAGTTCCACTTGCACCACCTTCGGACTGCATTTCGATAACCTTTACTTTGTTTCCAAAAATATTTGTTTTGTTTTCGCTTGCCCAACTATCACATAGTTCAGCCATAGTGCTACTAGGGGTAATTGGATAAATTGCTGCAATTTCACTCATTTGATAAGCAATGGTGGCAGCGGCGGTATTTCCGTCAATAGTTATTTTTTTCACTATTTTTCTCCTTTTATAACAAACTAATTTTAGTATATTCTTCTATTTAATTTTAGTCAAATGATTAACAAAAAATAGTAATAAAAATCATAGAATGAGGGATATTTTTGTTGAAAGCAATTAAAAAGATTGAATTAATTGTTTAGTTGTATTAAAATACTTATGACGGAAGGTAAAAATGAGATATTTAATTAAAATAAGTTATGATGGTTCGAAATATTGTGGATTTCAAATACAAAATAATAAAGAAACAATTCAAGAATGTTTAGAAAGTGTTTTGTCAAAGGTTGTTGGAGAGAGGGTATCAATAGTTGCTAGTGGAAGAACAGATGCGGGTGTTTCAGCAATAGAGCAGGTATGTCATTTTGATACTCAGAAAGAATTGGTTGAAGATAGGGTCAAGGGTTATGCCAATAGTCAGTTGCCCTCAGATATACGTATTATTTCAGTAGAAAGGGTTGATGAGAATTTTCACGCTAGATATTCTGCAAAAAGAAAAACTTATAATTATTGTTTTTATATAAGCGAAAGCACAATACCTGTATATGAGAAATTTGCAACTAATATCGGATATAATGTTAATATTCAAGCGATGCGTGATGCTTGTAAGGAATTTCTAGGGGAGAAGGATTTTTCTGCATTCTGTTCGAGTAATACGGAAGTGAAAAATAAAGTTAGAACTATATATGAAATAGGAATAACAAAACTTGATGATTGTCTCTATGTTCTATCAATAACAGGTAATGGTTTTCTTTATAATATGGTTAGAATTATAATGGGAACTTTGGTAGAAGTTGGATTGGGCAAGATTGATATATGTCAAATAAAAGATATAATTCATTCTTGTGATAGAACCAAAGCAGGGAAAACTATTAGTGCTAAAGGGCTTTTTTTAAAAAAAGTAATATACTAAATTGCTATTTGTTTGACTAAAGTTTTTCTCTATGATAACATTAATGTGATTATAAGATATATATAAATATATTTAATTATTATTTAAAGGAGCGATATTGTGAAGTTCTGGATTAAAATAATTGTTGCTTTATCTGTAGTACTTGTAACAGGTTTTTGTGTTTGGGCATTTTGCTTCAAAGAGAAAGATGAGGTTCAGGCATATAATAATCTATCTGAAATGGTTGATTACAAAGAGTCTCTTGGTATTCGTGAAAAAATGTTAGATCTTAGAAGTATGAATTATGTCAATGGCAATGAAGAAAAAGTAATTGGCAATGATACAGATACAGAGAAGAAAATTCATGAGGTAAGAGCCAACCTTATAAGCGACACTCCAATTGTTGGAGAAAGAGAGGGTGGAGTAGTTGTTTATACTTATAATTCATATATTGTGACTGATAGTTATTTAGATGATATCATTGAGTATTATTTGCCATACACCAAGGGAGATTTTGCTAATAGTAAAACATTGAAGGCTTTGAAACGAAATATTAAAGATTACAACTCAAGTCTAGAAACTTTACAAAGTCGTATCGATGAACTGATGAAGTATCAGAATTATATAGAAGGCGAAGAAATTCAAATGGATATGTTGCTTGCTAGATATAATTCTTTGTATGCCGACTATAGAACTTCATTAAATAAAGGTGCATCGTTAGTTTTAAGTATGCTTGATTATATTGATGTTAGTATTTATTCTAATAATATCATAGTAGATTTGAATATGGCATTGAGCGATGCTTTTGCAAGAAGTCTTTTGAAATCATCATCAGTAACAGATACCCAGGCACCAGATTTTGCAAATGATTTGTATATGGTAGAAAAGAAAATTAGTGAAGTTCAAAATGATGTTGATGTTTTTACTTCAGAATATTCTGAATATGATTTCTTGAGTAGTTATAATCTACTATACAATAATTACAAAGATACATTGAATTATGTATTCTCAAGCAAAAATCAAGAGAAGAATAATATGGCAGATGGCGGAGGTCTCAATTCCGTGTATGAAAAAGCAAAACAAGCAGTTGTCAATATTTTGAATGTCTTAGGATTTTAAAAGAGGGGTATTATGAAAAGATTATTAAGTTTAATAATTTTACCATTGATGGCTGTGGCTGTATTATTTGGTTGTGGTAAAGATAAAAATTTGACAGATGTGAAAAACCTATATGAAACTATGGTAACAGAGTATAAAAGTGGTGCACAAAATCTATTTTTTGCAGATGCCTCGTCGCCAAACTCAATAAAAATATATTATCCTGATGATGCAAGATATCTTATTACAGAAAATGAATATCAGAATAACGATTTGGAAAAACGATACAAAGCTCTAGATTACCAACAGAAAATTCTTACTAATATTTTCAAATATTATGAAAATAACTATGAGAAGTTTTATACAAAAGCCAGTTCAATGGATAAAGACGAGGCTAATTCTTTGTATAATAAAGTCAAAGCACTTAAAAACTCATTGGACTATTTTAAAGATGAGTATCAGGATTTTAGAGTGGATTTGAAAAATGGTGCTTCGAATATTATGGAATATACTATTACTTCATATTCGTTTGAATTAAACAAAGTAATAGATGCATCATTTGATTTTATTAATTATTTTCACGCTTTGAATTTGAAATATGCTATAGAGAATTATGATATTCATACTGCTGAAAATATCAAAATCTATGTTGATAAAGCATACATTGATGTTTCTAGAATTGTATATCTTGAAAATATCAAAGCTCTTAATTATCAAGTTGGAAGAAATGGCGTATGTGATATGGCTGTTGTTGTAGGTTCGGAGAATGATTTTAATCTATTAGACCTATTAGATGAAAGACTAGAAGTTTCGGAGACTATAATGAATAATCTTTCTGATCCCTCAGAATTAGGTCAACAGGTCAAAGAGACATTAAATGAATTGTGTTATGATAGAAGTGTTTTTGAGCAGAAATTAAATACTTATTTGTATAATTATAATGCTCTTGATATATACACTATAAGCCAATATAAGTTTGATCAAATGAATGGTATTGATTACGAAAGTTATTTGAATACTGTGAATCCATCTACAAAAGCAACAATAAAAATTATAGAAAACTTTATTAGTGATACTTTTGAGCCGTATGTGGAAAAATTAAATAAGGTTGTTATTTAAAAGAGGAAGAGAAAATGTTAGACTATAATAAACTGGCAGAGATGCTATATCCGAATGTAGATAAAAATATTAATAAATATTTCCAAAAATATCCTAGCAGAAATTTGTTAAAAGATGCGGTTGTTACAAGATTTGCACCTAGTCCGACAGGATATTTGCATATTGGAGGTCTTTTTCAGTGTGTTACTCACGAAATGCTTAGCAAAAAACCAACTAGTGTCTTTTATTTAAGATTGGAAGATACCGATCAAAAACGTGAAATTGAGAATGCTGGAGACTTATTGTACGATACTATTTTGAAGTTTGATATAGTTCCAAATGAGGGGTATAGAGGGAATCGCGATGATAAGGGAATATATGGTCCATACGTTCAAAGCGAACGCCTTGAGATTTATCAAACATTTGCCAAATATTTAGTTGCAAAAGGCAGAGCTTTTCCTTGTTTCTGTGAAAAATGCGAAGACAAAGAAGATATAGTTGCAAAAAGAGAACAAGAGATAGAAAACAATAATACAACAATTGATCACGACCCTTGTAGAAAAATCTCATTGGAGGAGATAGAAGAGAATCTTGCAATGGGAAAACCTTTTGCATTGAGGCTTTTATCAAAGGGTAATCCAAATGCAATAATGGAATTTGACGACTTGATTAAAGGTAAGAGAAAAATTCGTGAAAATGGTAAAGATATAGTCCTTATCAAAAATAATGGCATTCCTGTATATGCATTTGCTCACGTTGTTGATGATACACTTATGGGAACAACTGTTATAGTTAGGG
The DNA here is from genome assembly GCA_017453125.1 of Clostridia bacterium. GTDB lineage: Bacteria > Bacillota > Clostridia > Christensenellales > UBA1242 > UBA11490. Next base: position 120,803 of record JAFTKS010000012.1, on the reverse strand, counting down.
GAGAAGATTGGTTCCAATCAGTTGCGAGTCATATTGAATTGTTTAGGGCATTTGGCTTTGATGAGATTCCTTATTTGCATACTCCAAATATATGCAAAACAGAAGAGGGTAAAAAACGTAAACTAAGCAAAAGAAAAGACCCAGAGGCTGATTGTAGATTCTATATTCAAGATGGATACCCAGTTGTTGCAGTCAAAGAATACTTGCTCAATCTTCTTAATAGTGACTTTGAAGATTGGCGTAGAGAAAATCCTAATAAATATTACAAAGAATTTCCTTTTGCTGTAGAAAAAATTAATACAGGAAATCCTGTATTTGATATTGTAAAAGTTAATGATGTTTCAAAAGATTATATATCTAGACTTTCATCAAAAGAAGTGTATCAACAGTTACTTGCTTGGGCAAAAGAATATGACACTGAATTTGCAGAACTATTATCCAAGAACCCAGAATATTCTATGAATGTTTTTGATATTGAAAGAGGTGGAGAAAAACCTAGAAAGGATATCTACAAATGGTCAATGGTAAGAGAATATTATAATTATATGTTTGAAGACTTCTCAAAACTTAATATTAATTTCAAAGAATTGATCAATATTGACAATGAATTAATATACAAAATATTGCATACTTATATTGTGTTATTTGAAGAAACGTTGACAAAAGAAGAATGGTTTGACAGAATGAAAAAGATGGCTGATAAACACGGATTCTGTTCTGATAATAAAGCATATAAGGCTAACCCTGAAGCATACAATGGCAATTTGTCAGCGTTCTGTAATTTGGTTAGATATGCATTCACAGGCAAAACAAATACACCAGATTTATATTCTATTTGCTGTGTACTTGGAAAAGATGAATTGTTTAATAGATTGGACGTTTTGAAGAAAAAACTCAAATAGTAAATTTACATTAAATTTTAGATAAAAAGACATATTGCTTTGATATGTCTTTTTTCTTTATTTATCAAATTTGCATTATTAGATTAAAAAGATGAGTGGACTCGCAACACTCGAGTGGCACAGAAGTGACGAGGACTCGAGTACACACCGAACCCGCACTTATGCAAAAGCAAGTTTTGCAATCGGTGATGCAGGGCGAGCACCCTGATGTGTTGTAAACAACACGCATTACAGGTGTAATGCTAAGGTGGGGAAAATAAAAAACCAGTATAAATTACTGGTTAATTTATGGTAGAGATGAGTGGACTCGCTACACTCGAGTGGCACGGAAGTGACGAGGACTCGAGTACACACCGACCCCGCAACTTATGCAAAAGCAAGTTTTGCAATCGTTGATGCAGGGTGAGCACCCTGATGTGTTGTAAACAACACGCATTACAGGTGTAATGCTAAGGTGGGGGAAATAAAAAAACCAGTATCATTACTGGTTAATTTATGGTAGAGATGAGTGGACTCGAACCACCGACCCCCACCTTATCAGGGTGGTGCTCTAACCTGCTGAGCTACATCTCTAAGTGGTGGAGATAAAGAGACTTGAACTCTTGACCCCCTGCTTGCAAGGCAGGTGCTCTAGCCAACTGAGCTATACCCCCACAGCATATTTAATTGTTGCTTTCATTATTGAACGCTCTTATATATTATCAAATAAATTGATATATGTCAATAAATTTTTACAAAAAAATTAAAAATAATAAAATTTATTTATTGCATACATATAGGGGAGTATTTAATTAATATAATATCTCTTGTTTGACTTAATTTTTAAAAAATATTAAAATATAAATATACAATTAATAACTTACTTTTTATTGTCTGTATTTTTTAATTATCAAACTCGTTTTGTTTATAGGAGAGAAAAATGAATAAAAATTATGAACCTTTGTTTACACCTTGGAAAATTGGTAATGTTGAAATAAAAAATAGAATTGTATTGTGTCCAATGGGTGGTACATCATTATTTGGTTGGATGGAGCCTCATCATTTTGACAAGGATTCAGCTGATTTCTTTATGGATTTAGCAAAAAACAATGTTGGTTTAGTGATTCCTGGTATAGCACCTCTAAGAAACTTAATAGGTGGACAATGGCTATACAAGGCTAAAGGTGCGTTTAAAAAATTAAAGAAATACATGGAAGAATTTCACAAAACCGGTGCAAAGTTATTTGTTCAATTAACTGCTGGTTTTGGAAGGTCTTTTTCAATTCCAAACGCACTAGTACCTATGCTAAGAAACAAGTTTCTTGGTGCCTTGTTAAAACCAATTTTTAATATTTCGTATTTAACAGCATCTCCAAGTGAACTTCCTTCACGTTGGGCAGAAAATGCAATGTGTAGAGAAATGAAATTAAAAGAAATTGAAGACATTATCTATGCTTATGCAAGAACGTCAAAAATGCTCAAAGAAGCTGGCGTAGATGGTGTAGAAGTTCACGCTGTTCACGAAGGATATTTGCTAGATCAATTTACTACTAAGTATACAAATCATAGACAAGATAATTATGGTGGAAGTTTTGAGAATAGATATAGATTTCCTGTTGAAATTGTAAAGGCTATCAAGGCTGAATGTGGTGATGATTATCCTGTGTCTGTTAGGTACTCTGTTGTAAGCAAAACAAAAGGATTCTGTCAAGGTGCTCTTCCTGGTGAGAAATACAAGGAAGTTGGTAGGGATATGGCAGAAAGTGAAAAGGCTGCTAAATATTTGCAAGATGCTGGATACGATATGCTTAATGCGGATAATGGAACATATGATGCTTGGTATTGGGCTCATCCTCCTGTATATATGCCTCAGAATTGCAATCTTGAGGATTGTTCACATATTAAAAAATTTGTTGATATTCCTGTAGTTTGTGCTGGAAAAATGACTCCGCTTGTTGCCTCAAATGCAATTAAAAACAAAGAGATTGATGCAATGGGTGTTGCGAGACAATTCTTGGTTGACAGTCATTGGGTAACAAAATTGAAAGCAGGCAAGGAAGAAGACATAATGCCGTGTATTTGTTGTCATAATGCTTGTTTCGTTATGTCTCATTATAAAGGTGTTGCTAATGCTGGACATCTAGGAGATACAGCACATATGGCTAGGTGTGCATTAAATCCACAAACTATGGATGGTGGAAAATATGATTATAAACCAGCCAAGAAAAAGAAAAATATTGCTGTAATCGGTGGTGGAATAGGTGGAATGGAAACAGCACGTATTCTTACCTTAAGAGGACACAATGTAACTATTTATGAGAAATCAGACAAGTTGGGAGGAATATTCATCTCAGCTGCTGCTCCAGATTTCAAAGAAAAAGATAAAGAACTAATAGAGTGGTTCAGAAGACAGATAAAAGCACTTAAAATAAAAGTGAAATTTAATACTGAAATTACAGATTTGAAACAAGTTCAGGCAGATGAAATTGTTGTTGCTACGGGTTCAAAAGCAAAGAAGATTGGCTTGCCAGGTATTGAAAGAGCAATTGAAACTGTTGATTATCTCAATGGAAAGACTGTTGGTGATAATGTAGTTGTAATAGGCGGAGGATTAAGTGGTTGTGAAGTTGCTTATGATTTGCATCTTAAAGGCAAAAAGCCAGTTATAATTGAGGCTAAAAATGACCTTATGGCAGTTTCTAATTTAAGTCTTGCAAATACTTCATATTTGAGGGATTATTTTGCTACAAACAAAGTTCCTGTTTATCTTGAGTCAAAATGTAAAGAAATTACAGACAAAGCTGTGATTATTCTAGATAAAGATGGAAACGAGAAGAAAATTAAAGCAGATGATGTAATTTTGGCAATTGGTTATAATCCAAATCCAATAGCAAAGCAGTCTAAGAAAGTTCATATTGTTGGTGATGCTCTTGAAGTTGGTAACCTAAGAACTGTTATTTGGCGAGCTTGGGATATTGCTACAAAATTATAAACTATACTTAAATACTTGTAGATATTGTTGATTAATGCTATAATTATTGCGTTTTAAAAAATATAAAAGATTGGGCTATTATGAATAAATTTGAAGAAATTATAAAAGAATATCGAACAAAAAATTCCTTGTCAATAAAAGATTGTGCTGAGAAATTGGAAATTTCAGAGGATTTGCTGAAACAAATTGAAAGTGGGGAAAGTAAACTTTCAGATACTGAACAAAAAAACATTCTTTCTAAAATAGAACAAAAGCCAAAGACGAGCAAAAGAATAATCGGGTTGTTGGATTTTATATTTAGATTTTGTTCAACTGTTATGGCTTTGGTTGTACTACTTTTATGCATTAATGGTTATGGAGACACAAATACGCTTATTGCGTTGTTGTCGATAGGCGTTGTTTGTTCTTCGCTTACTATCCTTCCAAAAATTGAGAAATAATAAAAAATGGAGCGTGTTTATTTCGCTCCATTTTTTGTTTTTGCTACCATTACTTTTTTATTTTTAATAAAGTTGGATACAAATAATTGCATAGATTTAAAATTGAGAATATTAAAGCAGAATAGAAGTGCAATATAACCAAGCACACACACAACACAAGAAAATGCTATTGCAAAAAAAGGTGTCATTATAATATTTAAACAATTATAAGTTAATTTAGTTATTAAAATTATTGGTAAGTTGAGTAGCAAATGCACTATTAGAAGATTTATAATTTTTGGGCTGAAACCTGTTAGTTTTTTTATCTTTTTTATGTTTAATAAACTAAGAACTATTGAACTAATTCCAATTGAATAAGTCATTGCCTTGATTCCAACAAACTGCGGTAGAATAAATATTGCAATTAACATAAACAAACTGCTTATTATATAATAAATAAAAGATTTTTGTTCTTGGTTTAATGCGTTCAAAATTGATGATGTGATTTGAGATATACCCATTGGAATTATAATCCAGGCAGAAAATGACAAATATAGGCCTGCGGAAAGGTTTTCAAAAACATATGAACATATAGGAACACCGAGAATTATGAAAATAGGTAGAAAGATGAATAAACATATAATGCTAAATTGAATGTAATTGCTAATTTGTGTGTTTAAATTCTCATTATTATTAATGGAACTATTAATTCTAGGTACTAGAACCATACAAAGTGCACCTATTATGGTCGAAGGAATTGAGAGTAGAGGCATACTCATACCAGTGATTATACCTAATTCACTTAGGGCTATTTCTTTTGATATTCCATATGACGTAAGGAGAATTGGTAATAATACAGATACTGTCGGATTGATAAGGCTTCCAAATAATCTGACTCCTGTAAGAGGAGCAGAACTTCTAATTATTTCTTTGAAGTATCCTTTTTTGAATTTGAATTTGCCACCATTTTTTAGGTACAAAATTATACCATACAAAGTACTTATTCCACACGCAATACTTAATGCTGTACCAACAGCAATCACAGGGGAAGAAAAAATGTTCAAAGTAACAAAAATCATACAAAATATAATACGTAATATCTGTTCAATGAACTCTACCATACTAACAGCAAAGTAGTTTTCATATCCCCAAAGATAGCCTCTAATCTGCGAGTAAATTGCGGTAAAAATTATAGATGGTATAAGTGAAATTATAATTTGAAAGCCTAGATTATTACCAATTATTGCGATGAGTGGAGTCTTCAAAATTAAAATACAAAAACAAGTAATTAAAGCAAGTCCAATGCTTAAAATTAATGAAGAAGTTACACTATAGTTAGTGTTAAACTCTTTGTTTTTTGTTTTATTTGTTGTGGCAATTTTGGAGATAGTAAGAGGTATACTAGAACCAACCAGTGTTATTACAACCATATAAATGGATAATGTTAAATTATAAACACCGAGTTCCATTGTTGACATTACTCTGCTAAGATATATCTTATATAGAAATCCCAAACATCTTGTTAAAACACTGAACATAGTTAATGTAAGCATTGCTTTTATAATTTTTTTGATGTTGCACCTCCTTGGTGATTTAGCCCTAATTTAATTCAAAATTTTGATAATAATCATTATTTTGTATACAATTTAATATATTTTGAAAAAGTATTGAATATGCTATTATATAAAATTAAAAATTGTGATTATATAGATATTGAGGTGATAATGAAAGAAATATGCATTATAAATAAAGGTGACAACCTGAAAAAAATTGCAATGGATTATGGGCTTACGATTGATAATGTCTCAAATATTAATTTGGATAGTGATTGGCACTTTCAATATATTGACTTAAATAACAACACAGATGAGATTACATTGGTAAAGAATTATAATTGTGTTTATCTTAGAAAAATTAGAGATGGAGAAGGGGTTCTAGATGTTTATGCGTCAGGGTTAGAGCCTTTTGCCGATAGTTCTATAATTCAAGGAGAAATGGCGGTGCTATCAAAACCACAGGGCTTTAGGTACAGTGTGAAACCTTTAGATACACTTGAGAAGATTGCAAAGACTTATGGGGTTTTGGAAGATGATATAATACAAAAAAATGGACTTACAAGTAATAAAATATTTGTAGGGCAAATATTATTAATTTAAAAAAAAGACTTAATCTTTTGATTAAGTCTTTCTATTTATTATTCAGATTTAGAATTAGATTGCTTGGTTGTTTTTGTTGAAGTTTTCTTTTTTGCTTGTTCTTTTTCAGATTTGATTTGAGCTTTGTATTCGGCTTTTCTACGTTTTGCATCGGCTTTTGCAGCTTTATATTCTGCCCAAATTTGTTCTTCTTGTTTTGCAATTTCTTCAATTTCAGCTTCAATTTTTGCAATCTGAGTTCTGATATATTCTTGTCTCTCAAGATATTTTGATATCTTATCTTTATTAGCAACTTTAGCGTTCTCTATCTTGATATCTTTTTCGTTAATCTTTTTCTGAATAGCAAGTTCTTGTTTGTCAAGTTTTGCAATTATATTGTTATATTCTTTTTCAGCTTTTGTATTAGAAACAAGTTCAGGGGATTCTTTGAGATCTTTTTCTCTTTTTGAAGTTGCTTCTTTCTTTTTGATTTCGATATCAAGCTTTTGTTTTTTAAGTTCTTCTTGTTCTGCAACAATTTGAGCTTTTAGTTCTGCCAAGTGTTCTTCTGCTAGTTTATTGAAGTCATTAATTTCGTTATCAATAGCCTTGAGTTCAGCGTTTAATTCCTCAATAATTTGCTTTCTAAGAGCAATTTTTTCTCTTCTATCAATATCTTTGTCAAGAGTTTTTCTTCTGTCATAATTTGTTTTGATTTTTGGTTTTCTGTTAAAGTTAATTTTTCTTACATAGAATCCAACAACTGAAATGATGATAGCAAGTGCAGTAATTATACTTGGAACCAACAACCAGTCGAAGTTGTTTTCCCAAGGCTCTGATTCGTCTGCAGGGGCATCAGATGGAGCTGTGTAGTTGATAAATGTTGCGATAGTATTTAACTTGTTAGGATTTATTTCAGAAATCTCTTCTTTGTAGATTTCTTCAGATTCTATTTTTGTAATTTTTAGATTATCGAACAAAACTTCTCCGCTAGTTTGTTCATCTGTGTAACCTAGACCTAGAGCAATTTTGCTAGTAAGTGCTTCGTTTAAATTGACGTAAATAGAATATGTTTCCCAAACCCCATTAGTATTAATACCTTTTAGAAGAATATCTTTTGATTCTGCAAGGGCAATTGATGCACCATAATCTACCTTGTCATCTTCTTTAATGAATCTAGTTAAAACATTTACAGATATTTTATAATAAGTTGCGCTATCAAAAGTGAATGATTCGTTGCTAGTGAAGTAGTTGTAAGTGTCGTGTGCAGAATTAAAATATAGATAATTAGTGTTTCCAGAAATTGATGCAGGGATATCTTCAGAAATGAAAATATTATCTGCTTTAATAATACCATAAGAAACACTTTCTTCATTGGTGTTTAGTGTCCAGTTATTTGCCTTGTCAATACCATTTTTAGTTAATATATTTTTGTTAAATGTTCTATTGTCAAAGTTTTCATAACTTAAATCTACATATTGTGTAGTAGGTGAATCAAATGTAGTGTCGTTGAAAATTTCTTCAGAACTTATTGTTCTTAATTCAACTTTGTCAAAGAATACAAAACCAGCAAGTCCGTTCAAGCTTAGGTTTATATTAGCTGTTTCTTGATTTGAACCAGTTTTGATTTTTACTTCAATTTTGTGCCAATTATTATCATCAAATAAAATATTATAATATTCATAAATAACATTAGTAGAGCTTGTAATGCTAATTTTAGCACCATTGTTATCTGAAGTGTGGTCATTTTTGATATAGTTAGTCATTACATAACAAGAGAATTTGTAATAACTATTAGCACTAAGTGTAACGTTCTCGCTAGTGAATGTTTGGTTGTTTGTTTGGTTTTTACTACCGATCATAAGAACATTGTTGTCCAATGAGTCTTCGTAAATAAGTTTACCAGGGTTTGTACCAAATTTGCTTGTATCAAATGCTGTTTCAGAGGTATTAACAATACCGCTAAGAGTAGTGGTGTTGTTGTCGCCATTGATAGTCCAACCACTAGGTGTTGCAGGGTAAACAGTACCTGATTCTGAGTTCTTTGTTTTGTCAAAATTGCCATTAACAATAGTGTACTTATCTTCACTGTTGTTTAGGTTGAATGAAGTACAATTTGTTGATGAAGAATTGTTTGAATAAGTATCATAATTGATTTTTTCGATAGAGAAATCGTCTACAAATACATATCCAGAAGTTTTTGAACTTTCTGTTCCAAGCCATACTTGAATAGTTGCTTCTTTTGCGTCACTCGAAGGTCCATAAATATAGAATGAATATTGAGTCCAGTCGTTTCTAAACTTATTAGATCCTTTAGTGAATTTTGTAGCAAGTGTTAAAGATGCACTATCAATAGGGTTTTCTTCTGATTTATCTACTAATTTGACTGTTGCGCCAGAACCCACATTACAATCGCTCTTTGCCCAAAAACTTAGTTTGTAATAAGTGTGTCTTTCAATTGTAAAAGGAGTACTCTCAACTGCTTGATAATCGTCCGATCTGTTGTATAAGAATAATGCCATTTGGTTATTAGCAGAGCAATTTGATCCAGGAGGGGTAATTGTAAGGTCTTCATTAACTATTGAATATGTGTTAACGTCTACATTATCAAATAATTGAGCATCATTTTCATAATTACTTTTTGAAATTCTTGTCCAACCATTCAAAGAACCTGTTTCAAAATCCTTATTTGTAATGAAAGGAATTGCTGGTGTTTGTGATGGAGTAAGGTCGATTATGTTAACATTATCGCCATCTGTGTCTTGAATACCTGAAATTTGTTGAGCATAAGCATCTTCGCTATAACGTAGAACTTTAACTTCGTTGAAGAATACGGCTCCTTCAGAATCTGCTCCGCCAGTTCCGTTAACTCCTTTACTTCCTAGCCAAAGTTGAAGTTTAACGCTTTTTTCTTCGTTTGTTTCAATGAAATAGACATATTCTACCCATTGACCTTTGGTTGAAATTGCCTCAAATTTGTGTTGAGAATAATCGCTATCTTTTTCGTTAAGTAATCCTGTCAAATAAATAGAAGCAGTTGTATCAGTAGTGGCATTATTACTATCACTAGCCTTTTCTGTATACAAAAGAACACTTATTCTATAAAAACTATTTGCTTTAAGAGAAAGAGCCGAATTTTTCTCGTATCCCAATCTTCCAGAGCCTTCAGGAGAATTAATCATTAAGTTCTTGTAATAAGCAGGGTTTTCAGAAGTATCTTTGTCTTCAATTGGCATAAATGGTCTACTAGTTCCACAGTGACCAACATCAAAAGAAGTTTCTGATTCAACATTAACAACACCTTTTACAATATTCTCATTTGTGCTAGAATTGGATATTATAGTCCATCCAGATACTTGTTCATTTGGTTTTGAAGATGTTGTTGTGTTGAAATTGTATCCTGTTCCGAAATCAGATGAAGTGACATCTTCTATAATGTGATTATTAACGGAAGCTAATACTTTAGATTGTTTATCAAAATGTATTCCTGCAAATGCAGAAACCAACATTGCAAGAGACAATATTAAACAACATATAAATTTTTTGCTATTTGTTTTAATCGAGTTTAACATATATTGTTCACCTTTTTTATTTTAGTACTAAATGATTATATAACATTTTTCGTATCTATTCAAGCGTTTTTATCTAATTTACTAGGATTTTGCCATCTTTTCCATAAATTTCAAAAATGGAAAAATATTCCAATTTTTAGCTAGTATGTGTAGGTCTTTGAAAAAAATGCAACAGAATATGTTTTTTAAGAAAAATTTTCAATAATTTGGAAACTATTAAATATGAAAAAGGTTAATATTGAAAGAAGTTTTAACTCTAATTTTGCTTGTAGTGAATATACAATTGATTTTAAATTGTCCACAAAAAATACCCGTAAAAAAGCTAGTATGTTGTTAAAGTTGATAACAGGTGCAGTAATAGGTTTTGTAAATGGTTTTTGGGGCGGTGGTGGAGGTATGATTTGTGTTCCGCTATTGATTCAAGCAATACATTTGCCAGAGAAAAAAGCTCACGCAACTACGTTACTTATAATGTTACCATTAAGTATTGCGAGTTTAATAATTTACATTATTAAAGGTAATATGCTTTGGCTGGAATCGATTCCTATTGGGCTGGGATTTGTTGTTGGAGGAATTTTGGGGGCGCTGTTGCTAAAGGTAATCAGTAATACGTGGTTAGGTTTTATTTTTAGTGTAGTTATTATAACAGGAGGAATCAAAATGTTGCTATGAACAATTTGTATTATATAATAGCAGGATTGGTAAGTGGCGTTGTTGGAGGAATGGGTATGGGCGGTGGAACACTGCTTATTCCTATACTTACTATATTTTTAGCAATTGCACAGAAAAATGCACAAGCAATTAATTTGTTGGTGTTTATACCGATGTCACTATTTGCACTCTTTGTGCATATAAAAAACAAATTAGTTGATTTTAAAGTAGGAATACCAATAATTATAATTGGGATTGTGTTTTCACTTGGGGGGTCGTTTATTGCAAATACATTAACTAATGGCTTTTTAAAAAGGTTATTTGGTGTTTTTTTGCTTGGAGTAGGAATCAATCAAATGTATCAAACAATAAAAAATTGTAAGAAAACAAAAGAGAAAGAGGAAAGGGTATACAAGTTTAAAATAATGATAAAATGATAATTAATATAATAATTGTTTGTGATTTTTGAATTTATGTGATATATTAAAAAAGTTAGTAACTATTAACAAATATTAATTCTTTATGGAGGAAATGTATGGTAGTTAATAATGAAACTTGTATCAGCTGTGGTGCTTGTGTAGGCGCTTGTCCAGTGAATGCTATTTCATTTGGTGCAGATGGTAAAGCAGTAATTAATCAAGAAACTTGTGTAAAATGCGGAACTTGCGTAGGTGTTTGTCCAGTAAGTGCAATTAGCGAGTAATAGAAAATCCTTGGATTTGTCGTTGGATAAATTCGGGGATTTTTTTATTTTTATTATTTTTTGAAATCGGATATTAAAAATATAAAAAAATTGTGTACAAATCAAAAAAAATATGTTATAATTCTCGAAGATGGGAAAATGCGTTCAAACGCAATAAAGTTTTGAAATGCTTACTAATTTTAAGAGGAGATACAGTATTGGAAAAAATAGGAGTCATTGAAATTAAAACAACTTCAGTCAAATTAAGTATTGTTGAGGTTATTAGGAATAAGTATTTCGAGGTTGGCAGAACAATCGATATGCCAATAAATTTAACAAAAGATTTTTATTCAGATATGTTTATTAAGCCTGCTGTTATAAAAGATATTTCAGCAATATTAGCGGTTTATAAGAAGATTATAGAAGAAAATGAGTGTACAGAAACCGTATGTCTTGCAACAGAAATAATCTCTGAAGCAAAGAATCAAAACGGCTTTATTAATGAATTGGCTGTCGTTAGTGGATTTAAATTTGAGGTGTTGACAGCAGAAGAAGAAATTAATAGCATATACACTTCTGTTATTAATAGTTTCAATCGTCCAAAAGGCGTGATTGTTAATATTGGGGATTATACAACCAAGATTATTGCTTATAATCGTAGAAATATTCTTGCAAGTCTTGTGGTTCCTTATGGTAGTATCAAATTGTATGATGAATTGAAAGATAAATCTTTTGAAGAAAGACAAGAGTTTGTTAACGAAGTTTTTGGAAAGATGATTTCAGAAAGCGAATTCAAAAACCAATTACCAGAAGAATATGATATAATTGGAACGGGCGAAGTCTTCAAAGATTTTGGTTCTGTTTGCAGAAAGGCTAAGAAATATCCAATGGAATTAATTCATAATTTCGAAGCAAACAAAACAGATTTTGATAAAGTTTATTCTCTAATAAAAACCAATGTAGTTGGAACTTCTACCAAAATAAAGGGAATTTCTTTGCAAAATAGCAAGTATTTTCCAATGGGATTGCAGATAATGAGTGCGGTTCTAAGTAATTTTGAAAATGAAGAATTTGTTATTAGTAAGCTGAATGAGGTAGACGGCATATTATTCAATAAAGTAATAGCTTTAACTTTAGAAAAACCAATAAGTGATACTCTTGGTTATAGTCTACAAATGATTAATGATTTCTATGATAGAAAACCAAACAATTCACAACATATATACGAAATCAGTATGGTATTGTTTAAACAGTTAAAAGTTTTGCATAAATTACCAAGACCATATGTGAGAGTTTTGAGAATTGCTAGCTATCTAAGTAATGCAGGATATAGGGTTAATGTTGAAAATGCAGAAAAGGTTGTATTTGATATAATCAAAAATAGTACTATATTTGGTGTTGCTCAGACAGATATTGTGTTAGCGGGATTTGTTGCATTATGTAAAAATTCAGATAATTTCAACCTAAGCGAATGGGTTAGATTCAAGGAGTATTTAACAGAAGAAGATTTAGTTGCTGTTAAAAAACTAGCTGTTATCTTGAAGATTGCAGAGGCTCTAGATGTTACTGGATTTGGCTGTGTGAAAGATATTAGTTGTGATATTCTTGGAGATAGCGTAATTATGAAGACCATTGTTGAGGGTGATGCGTCGTTTGAAATTAATTATACTATGCTTTGCGGATCAGACTTCAAAAAAGCATTTGGAAAAAATTTGGAAGTATTGTAAAAAATAAAAAAGATTCAAGGTAGTTCATCTTTGAATCTTTTTATTTTAAACAAAAAGATATAAATCGATTGAAATAATGTTTTATTTGTAGTAAAATGAATTATCAAGACATAGCAGGTGATAAAAATATGAAATGTATTTATTGTGGTAATAATGAAAGTAAAGTATTAGATAGTAGAAGTTGTGATGAGAGTAACAGTATAAGACGAAGGAGAGAATGTTTGTCTTGTGGTAAAAGATTCACAACATATGAAACAATTGAAACGACGCATATATTGGTAATAAAATCAGATGAGAGCAGGCAAGAATTTGATGCAGAGAAATTGAAGAGGGGAATCATTAGAGCATGTGAGAAACGTCCTGTCACAATGTCTCAGATAGATACAATAGTTGGTAATATTGAGAAAGAATTACATAATTCTCTTGATCAAGAGGTAAGATCTTCAAGGCTTGGAGAATTGGTGATGGACAATTTGAAAAAGGTTGATGAGGTTTCTTATATTAGGTTTGCTAGCGTTTATAGAAAGTTTGCAGACCTTACTCATTTTATTGAATTTATTCAAGAGTATGATAATAAAAGATAAGTGGTCGTTTTTAATTTTGATATTTTGTTATATTGACAACCGAGAGGTTGTCTTTTTTTGTTCTGATTTTTGTATCCTTGTTTGAAATTCGATTTGTATAAATATTAATAAAAATTAATAAATAATCCAAATAGAATTATTAATTGTTTTATAGGTAAAACTTTATTAATTATATAAAAACATATTATTATTATATATAATTTATGAGTTTTTAGTAATTTGCTTTAAATGTGTGAAAGGGCTGTATAATACGCATTAAACATTGAAACAATGGCAAAAACCATTAAGAAAATGGCAAAAACTACATTTTATTATTAATATTATCTAAAACCGATTGGATATTTATATTGTTGTTAAATTCTTGTTTGTGTGGTTTGTTTTGTGATTGAGTATAGATATTGTTGCAACAATTGTTTTGCATAATTATGTCAACAAGAATAATATCTTTTCCGATTTTACATATGCGATTGTATGGAATAAATATGTCGTTTGACGATTTAAAAATATTCAACAATCCTTTTCCTGATGGGACTATAAGTCCGAGTATTTGACCGCAATTTATATCTATCAAAAGGTCGGTGATTGTTCCTAAATTTTGTCCATCACACATATTGATTACGTCTTTATTTTTTAAATCGCAAAATGATAATTCCATATTTTAATCCTTTGTAATTTATATGTTTAATAATTTTTTTTATTTCCTTTTATTACATAAAAATATTTAATTTGCAAACGATACCATTAAGAGGTTAGTTATGCCAATTATTTTTATTTTGTCTGGTGTGTTATTAATACTTATTTGTTTTGGGTATATCAAAGTCTCAAACGTATTGATTCTTAGGTTAATTTTTGCTGACTTAGTCTGTTTGTTATTGGGATACATTGTGCCCGATATAATGATTGGTTCTATTTATGTTGATGTGTTTTTTATAATTGCTTTTTTAATTTCTGCTTTTATTTTTATACTAATTGGTTGTTTTGATTTTAAGATTTTTATTGTGTCTATCATTGTTTCATTGTTATATAAATTGGCTCTGGATTACGATTATAGTTTGTTAATTTCTTTTGATAGTTCATATGCAACAGCTTTTCTTATGATATGTTCTTTACCGTTTTTTTATTGTTTTAGAAAAGGTTTATTGTTTTTGTTAACATCGTCACTATTTGTTGTGGCGTTTAGCTCTAGGGTTGATGTCGTTAATATGGGATTCTCTATTTTTAATATTAACTTTTGTTTTGAAGTTTTGTTGACGTTTTCTTTGATGTTTTTTGGATTGAATCTTTTTATAGTTTGGATTGATTATTTATTTTTGGGGAGGAGATATGTTAAAACGAATAATTCTTTTAACTTCGATTATATACTTTGCAATATTTAATTTTGGATTTTCTTATAATACTAATTCGAATGAGTTATTTAATTCAGAGATTGAAATGTATTCTGTGTATGATGAGGATTTTAAGTTGTTGTTCCAAAAAGATATTGTTGCTGTTGGCGATGGTTATCTTTCTGATGATAATAAATATTATGAAGTTGTTTATGTTGATGAGGATACAAAAAATGGACTTGCAAAATTTGTTCGCGAAGTAAAATTGCCTGAGGTGGATTTCTCTTCGGGGCCTATACCCATTAAAATAGAAAGACGTGTAATTTGTATGTATATGACACATAATGACGAAAGTTATGTTCCGTCTGATGGTGTTGATAGTGTATATGGAAATGGTGGAATAAGAGATGTTGCAATTGCTTTGAAGTCTGCTCTTGAGAAGCATTTTGTCAATGTGTATTTTAATGATGCTTTACATATTCCTCACGATACAAAAGCATATTCAAGAAGTATGGTGACAGCAAAGTCTTTGAATGATACATATAAGCCTGATGCACTTTTTGATATACATAGAGATGCTACTAGTCGTAGTTTTTATGTTACCAAAGTTAATGGGAGAGAACGAGGAAGGGTAAGAATGGTTATAGGCAAAGCTAATCCTAATATGAGTGTTAATGAGGAATTTGCACTATATCTGATGGCTGTGGCAAAAGAAATGTATCCGTGGTTATTTACAGATATTTATTATGCAAGTGGGCATTATAATCAAGAACTTGATGGAAAAGCGATTCTCTTTGAAATGGGGTCTCATTTGGTTGAAAAAGAATTGGAAATGGAAAGTATGACAGAACTAGCTGATGTTATTACGACTGCGTTATATAATACTACAATTAATGAAAATACAGGAGATCTTACTATTAATGGTGTAGAAAATTCAGAGAACAAAACTGTTAATAAGTATATTGATGATATTGAAAAAGATAAAGTTAGTGTACTTGCTGTTTGTATAGGTGTAACTATTTTTGCTGCTGTTGCAAGCTATGCTATATATGTGTTTTTCAAAAATTTTAAAAAATCGCAATTGAATAACACAAATAAAAATTCAAAAAATAATTGAAATTATGAAGAAAAATTAGACACCGATATTTGGTGTCTGTTTTTTTTCGTAGAAAAGAGTTGATTTTTCTCTATTTATTGTATAAAATTATTATATTGTAATATAAAATATTGTTTTATATTAAATAAAATATAATTGCGGGGTTGGTTTATGCATAAACCTTTAGTAGCGCTAATTGGTAGACCAAATGTTGGCAAAAGTACTTTTTTTAATACTGTTTGTGGAAGAAGAATCAGTATAGTCAAAGATATGCCAGGGGTTACAAGAGATAGAATTTATGGTGACGCAGAATGGTGTGGCTATGCTTTTTCTATTGTTGATACGGGTGGTCTTGATGTTAAAAATAAAGATGATTTCCAGAATAATATCACACGTCAGGCAGAGATTGCAGTAGAGCTTGCTGATGTTGTTTTGTTTATGGTAGATGGAAAAGAAGGCCTTGTTTCTGCTGATTATGATGTGGCTAATTTCTTGCGAAAATACAATGTTCCAATTGTATTGGTTGTAAACAAACTTGATAATAATGAAGTGGAAAAGTCCTATGAATTCTATTCGTTAGGTTTGGGTGAGCCATTTGTTTGTAGTGCTGAGAATAATAAAGGCTTGGGAGAAATTCTTGATGAATGTGTCAAAAATTTTAAAAATAAAATATCTCCTGAGGAAGATGCAAGCAGAATAAAAGTTGCTGTGGTTGGAAAACCAAATGCTGGGAAAAGTTCTATAATCAATCGTTTGCTTGGCGAAAATAGAGTAATGGTGAGTAATGTTGCTGGCACTACCAGAGATGCAATTGATACACCTTTCAGATATAATAATCAAGATTATTTGTTGATTGATACGGCGGGAATTAGGCGAAAAAGGTCGGTACCAAATGAAAGTGTAGAATTATATAGTGTTCTTAGGGCTTTTGATGCTATTCGTAGGGCAGATGTTGTAGTTCTTGTTGTTGATGCGAATGAGGGACTTTCTGAACAAGACGTTAGAATTGCAGGGTTTATTCACGAAGAAGGTAAACCAAGTATTGTTGTTATGAATAAATGGGATTTGATTGAGAAAGACTCTTATTCAATGAACAAGTTTAATGATCAATTAAAAGAAGATCTCAAATTTATGGATTATTTTATTCCTGTTTATACATCAGCTGTAACAGGTCAAAGACTTAATAAAATTATGGAAAACGTTGAAGTTGCATATAATCATTCCAATTATAGAATTACAACAAGTATGTTAAATGAAATTTTGTCAAATGCTGTTGCTGTTAATGAGCCACCAACAAAGAGTGGTAGAAGATGCAAGATTTATTATATGACTCAAGCATCAGTTTGTCCTCCTACGTTTATTGTATTTGTTAATGATAAAGATCTTATGCATTTTTCATATGCTAGATACTTGGAAAATAGTATTAGAAATGCTGTTGACTTTTCTGGAACACCGATAAAAATAATACTTAGAAGTAAGTCGGACAAGGAGGAATAATGGAAATTTATGATATTTTAGTATTGGTTTTTGGTTGTATTATTAGTTACTTTTTAGGTGGTATCAGTATTGCTAGAATGCTTACAAAAAAAGAAAATAATGATATCAGTAAACAAGGTAGTGGTAATCCTGGAACAATGAATATGATGCGTAATTATGGCATTGTTATGGGCGTTGTAACGTTGGTTTGTGATGCTTTGAAAGGTGTTTTGCCAGCATTATTTGGTTTGTTGTATTTTAGACCATTTGATGAATCTTTTGCGTATATGGTCGTTTATCTGTTCGGATTTTTTGCAGTCCTTGGTCATATTTTCCCTATTTATTACAAGTTTAAAGGCGGAAAGGGTATTGCGACTACATTAGGTGTATTTATGGTGGCAGATCCGATTACTGGTGCAATTTTATTTTCCATTTTGTTTGTAACGCTATATTTTATAAAAATAAGTTCGGTTGTAAGTTTGCTTTTTATTGTAATTTCAGCAGTTGTTCAATGTTTCAAACCATATGCTGAGGCCAATTGGTTAATGATAGCTTTAATGTGGGTAATTGTTGTGCTTGATATTTGGGCACATAGGTCAAACTTGTTGAGACTGATTGATCATAATGAAAATCCTGCCGATTTACAAGAGGGTTTGAGAAAAGATATTGAAAAGTTTAAAAATAAAAAAGAAAAGAAACTTGAGAAAAACAAACAAAAACATACACGAATTGAGGAAAAGTACGACAAGAAGATTGAAAGAAAGCACTCAAAAGTAAGCGAGAAACTGAAAAGACTTGATGAGAAATCTACGCAAGTCTCCGATGCTTCTCAAAAGGATACTGATGATTAAGAGAAAATAAATATAAAAATCTTTGAAAATTTTTCAAGGATTTTTTTATTTTTGAATAATATTAAAATTGATTACATATATTCTTTTAAATCTTATGGCAGAAATAAGTTTTGCTATATTATTATTTCGGAGGATTATATGAGTAACTATAATATATATAAGGATATTGCAGAAAGAACGGGTGGCGATATTTATGTAGGTGTAGTTGGACCTGTAAGAACAGGAAAGTCTACATTTATTTCAAAAGTAATGGAAAAATTAGTTCTACCAAATATTGCAGACGGGTATGACAAAGATAGAACTAGAGATGAAATTCCACAAAGTGGTGATGGGAAAATGATAATGACAACACAGCCTAAGTTTATTCCAAATGAGTCTGTTGGTGTTAATTTGAATAATGATGTTCAGTTCAATGTTAGACTTATAGATTGTGTGGGTTATCTTGTCGATGGTGCAATGGGACATAAGGACGAAAATGGTCCAAGAATGGTAGTAACTCCGTGGAGCGATGAAGAGATGACTTTTGAAAAAGCCGCAGAATTAGGGACAAATAAGGTAATCACAGAACATTCAACAATTGCCGTTCTTGTGACAACAGACGGAAGTATTTCTGGTATAGACAGGAATGAATATTTTAAGGCAGAAGAGAGGGTTGTTAGCGAATTAAAGGCTTGCGGAAAACCTTTTTCAATTGTTTTGAATTCTACACACCCTAATAGTCCTGAGACACAGAATTTGGCTAATACTTTGAGTTCAAAATATTCGTGTAAAGTAATTCCTATGAATGTTGCAACAATGCAAGAAGATGATGTTTCAAATGTTTTTGATGCTGTGTTGAGGGATTTTCCAATTTCAAAAATTGGAGTCAAGTTGCCTCAATGGATGCAAATTCTTGATTATACAAGTGATATTATCAAAAATTTAATTTCTGCAGTGAAAGAAATTGTTGGTGCAATAAATAAGGTTGATGATATTCCGAATGAAATCGAGTTGCAGGGTATTGCAAATGATTTTGAAACACGTGTCGAGAAGTCGATTGAACTTGGTAAAGGAAAAATTATTCTTTCTGTTACGCCAAGAGAGGATTTGTATTATAGGGTTTTGAGTGAACAATGCAATTGTGATATCAAGAGCGAATATCATCTGATTTCATATATTAAACAAATGTCGATTGCAAAAACTCAATATGACAAATTCAAAGAAGCGATTGAACAAGTAGAGGAGACTGGTTATGGTGTGGTTCATCCAGCGATTGATGAACTTACTCTGGAAGAGCCAAAGATGTATAAGTCAGGCGGAAAGTTTGGGGTGAAACTAAGAGCAAGTGCGCCAAGTCTTCATATAATGAAGGTAGATATTGAAACCGAAGTAAACTCAATGGTAGGCAATGAGCAACAATCAGAGGAACTTGTGAAATATTTGATGGAAGAATTTGAAAATAATCCAACAGAAATTTGGGATACAAAAATGTTTGGAAAAAGTTTGTATTCACTTGTTAATGAGGGATTGCAAAATAAATTGCTTGTAATGCCTCAGGAAGTGCAAAAAAAGATGAGAAAAACTCTTGGTCGTATTGTTAATGAAGGCAAGGGTGGAGTAATTTGCATTTTGTTATAATAAAAAAGGTGACCATTAGTCTCAGATAATTGAAACTAACGAAATAATTAACACTTTAATCAAACCTTGATTAAGGTGTTTTTTTACTCTCTCTTAACAGCCACAAAAAACAAATATTCTTTGTTTACCATAATGGAAAAGAGAAGAAAAAAGAATATAAAAAAGCGAAAGTGTGTTACGTTCACCAACACTTTCGCATTTTCTTTCATTTATTTAATTGCAAAGTGTGCTTGTCTGGTGGAGCGAAGCGACACCACTTGTATCAAGACAAGCACACGTCTCAGTGTCATTTTATTATATATTTATTTTAAACTTTAACATTATTACAATAGTTATTTATATATTTTTGAGTTTTTTCAATTTTAATCCAACATATTACTCCAATTATATTCATAACCAAGTACATAATGGATGTTATTAGAGCCATTTCTGAATTAATTGTACCCTTTATAGTATTTATAATCCAAATGCTAAGATCAATTATATTGTTTGCCAACCAAACATACCAGCACTCTCTAAATCTTATTGCAACAAGAATAACACCACAAATATTAATAATTTGACTTGTACTATCTAAAAATGCTAAATTTTGACTTGGGATTAAAGAAAGTAAAAATCCTAAAATTCCACTAAAAATCAACACTAAAAAACAAATAATTAATGAGTTTTTTACAGTAAAACTTTTCATTTTTACTTCTTTACCTTGTTTATTTTTAAACCAATTAATTATGCCATATATTTGTATTGGTAAATAAATTACAATGCTAAAAATCAGCCAACCATAAAGCCCATTAATTGTACAAATATATGTGTATGTTAGTGTAAAAAAAATACCAAAAATATAATTTTGCCATTTGCCAATTGCCATATAATATGAATTTAAAAAACCAAAAAATAACGTAAGAGTTCCCCAAATATAATCGTTAAAGATTATGCCTAAAATTAACGAAATTAAAAGCGTTCCTATAACAACAAGTGTGTTTTTTAAGAATATTTTTTTATCAATTTTCATAATTTTAACATTATAACAAAAAAGCTTTATATTTGCAACAAATATAAAGCTTTTTACATTTATCAATAAATGCTAGTTTCAAAAGTTTGAAACCTTTGGGTCACTTTTTTATCTTGTTTTTTCATAAAAACTGACTGTATCATATAGTTCATCTAATGGTTGAGCAGATGATGATATTTTGATTTTATGAGATTTTGCATTAAGTTGAGTTTGACATTCAGTGATGTTTGAGAGCATTGTTGGTTTGACTTTGGATGTTTTTGGATTTTTGTTATATGTAATTATTAGGGATTCCAAACTTCCGTCAATTAGGTTTTTCTCTAAGTCGTCTTGATACATATATGGGAATTGTATTGTTTTTGGTGTTACGGCCAATACTCCCGAGATTATATCTTCGTTAACCTTGAATTCTGGCATAACAGCTTTCGCTATTTCTGATAAACTAAAACAATTTGTAGTCTCTGGAGAGTTTGTGTTTGATGGTTTCGTTGTTCCGATTAGGGCAACCAAAGCCTCTTTTTCTTTGTGATCTAGTGGTATTTTTGTTGCTCTTAGATATTCATAAAATACAGATTGTATATCTGTATTTGTCTCCTTTGATGGCTTTGATGAGGCAATATAGTTGATTTGTTCTTGTAAACTTTTAAAACTAAATTTTTTCAACTTCTCAAGAATAGGACAATAAATGTCTTCTATTACCAAATCACCGCTTATAGAATCTTTATAACCAAAACAAACAAAATTAATGGGATTTTGTTGCGTTTTGACATTATTTACAAGGCGAGAAACGGAAACTTTGTGGTCAAAATATCTAATATACTGCAGAATGTCGTGAGCGTATTTTGTGAAGTGTAATGTTGCTGGACGTTGTTGTTTGTTTAGCAGTGGAGGAAACGCTTGGTTTGGTATTGGTGTTTTTGCACACGATTGTGCGTCAGGGAATTTTCTATCAATTGCTGACAAAATTTTTCTCATTTTAGAGTTTTGTCTTACATTATTCAAAAGTCTTTCTATAGATGGCATAATATCCTCTTTTTCAAATAATCTAATAATTACTTGGATAAATTTTAATTCTATTGTATCATAAGAAAAAATAATTTTCAATATTAATTTAGGGGTTTTATGAGATTTATATTAATTAGCGATAGTCATGGAAACAAAAAGGGGATAGACAAAATCTTCAAAACAATTAAGTTTGATTATTTGTTTTTTATGGGTGATGGACTAAGTGATCTTGACAATTATGTGTATCTTGATAATGTTATAAGTGTATCTGGAAACTGTGATTTTTTTTCTAGGGAAAACAATGAAAAGATAATAACAATAGGCAATGATATTATTTTTGTTACACACGGAAATAAGTATGGTGTGAAGAGTGGATTGGAAAAGTTGAAGACAAGAATAGATGAAATCAAACCCAAATTTGCTTTTTTTGGACATACTCATTCAAAGCATATAGAGGAATATAATGGTTGTACAATAATCAATCCAGGAAGTTTTTCAAAGTTTTTTGATGATAATGCAAGGGGAGTTGTTTTGGAAATTAATGATAATGATGTCAAAATTTGTGATTTGGTTATAAATTGTTAATATCAATACTATATAATAATAAAATAATTACTTTTAAAAAAATTAAAAACTTAAAAAAAATTGTTGACAAGTGCAACTAATAATGATATTATTATAATGCGTTTTGCAAAATAATATCAATTATTGTGCGGGTGTAGTTCAATGGTAGAACACCAGCCTTCCAAGCTGGTTACGTGGGTCCGATTCCCATCACCCGCTCCATTAATTAATATTGGAGTGATGAGCACCAGTAGCTCAGCTGGATAGAGCACCGCCCTTCTAAGGCGGGTGTCAGGGGTTCGAATCCCTTCTGGTGTACCACAATTTTATGGTGGATATAGTTCAGTTGGTAGAGCGCCAGATTGTGGCTCTGGAAGTCGTGGGTTCGAGTCCCACTATTCACCCCATTTTTAATATTATATTGGGGTATAGCCAAGTGGTAAGGCACGAGACTTTGACTCTCGCATCCGTAGGTTCAAATCCTGCTACCCCAGCCATTTTACTAACTTTGCTATAACTCAAAAGATAAGGCCTATTAGCTCAGTAGGTAGAGCACATGACTTTTAATCATGGTGTCCCGCGTTCGACTCGCGGATAGGTCACCACTATGCGGATGTGGCGAAATTGGCAGACGCACCAGACTTAGGATCTGGCGGGAAACCATGGGGGTTCAAGTCCTCTCATCCGCACCAAACAAAACAAATCCGAACCGAAAGGCGAGGATTTTTTTTGTTTGATATTTTTCACTTTTAACTCTTCATTCTTCACTTTTCACTATCTCGGATTTGTTTTGAAGTGAAAAACTAAAAGTGAAAAGTTAAAAATTATTGATGGCGTCAGCCAAGAGTGTTTACGCTTTATTAAACACCCAAAACAAAGACTTAAATGCAACAACTAATCAAGGGAGAGAAGATTTGTATTTATCTTCTCTCTTTTTCTAATAGTAGGTATTTACAAAAGATTTATTATGTGCTATATTATATTTATAATTGAGGAGAAATTATTATGATAGATAGAAACGAAGAAATTCTAGTTAGTAGCTTATTTTTATTTTATGACGAGGATAACAAAGAACTAGTTGCTACACCTGATCAAAATTATCCTGGCGTACCATTTATATGCACTCCAACTCCCAAAACTGCAATAGAAAGATATATATTTCGAATGTATAAAACAAATAATTTATATTATATAATTTCGAATGGTGGAGTTGAACTCAATGAAAAACAAAAGGAAATAATCTCTAATATAAGAAGTAAAGTTGTTGGGTATGATGACAAGTCTAGGATTGGAAACGAGTATATGGCAACATTGACAAAAGAAGAAGTAGATTTTCTTGTTGCAAAACTTAATATTTTGAGAACAAGAAGCCAAACTAGAGAAATGATATCAAACCAAGATAAAGATAATGATTGCCAATTGCAGTAACGATTTTTTTATTTAATCTTAACTCTAACCACAAAATAACCATATCCGATAAAATTCTATGGTTCGGATTCGTTATCAATCGTTGCACCAAATGAGAACTAAGGTTTAACCTTGGTCCTTTTTGTTTTTCAGCCAAAAGTGTTTACACCTTATTAAACACTAAAAACAAAGACTTAACCAGCAACAACTAAGCACGAGAGAGAAGAAATCTAAAATCTTCTCTCTTTTTCTTTAAGTGGGTATTTACAAAAACATTGAGTTGTGCTATACTTGTTGTATGGAAAAAATAGGTTATATAGATAAAAGCAATTTGATTCTTACAAGTGGATTAAATTCAATAGATAGATTAAAAGATATAGAAATTCAATATGGGTATAGAGATATTGTTGAAGACAGAATAGATGTCGTTCAACCAGTTTGTGCAGGTGTAATTATAACAAAAGACAACCAAATATTGATTATAAATAAAAGCTCAAAATCTACAGGAAAAATATCTCCTGAGAAAAATAAAACATTGTTATATGTTGGTGGTCATTTAGATATTTTTGATAACTCCAATTCTAACATTCAAACCTTTACAAATGGAATGAAAAGAGAAATATTAGAAGAATTAGGTTTCGAAGTTAAAGATATTGGAATAAACAATCCAATATTAACATACACTCCAATTTCAGAAAAGTCTGCAAAACATTTAGGTGTTATATTTCCAATAGTTATCGAAAAATCATTTGATACTACTTTCACGGACGGCAAATGTAAATTTGTTGATATTGAAAATTTGGACAATATTACAAATTTCGAGTCTTGGTCAGAAATTATATTAAACGAAATTGTTAGAAAAGCTATTATATCTGAAAGACAACTATAGTTTGATTCTAACCACAAATAACCATATCCGATAAACACTCTGCGGTTCGGATTCATTATCAATCGTTGCACCAAAAATTACGACCTAGTAGGTCGTTTTTTTGTTGCTTATTTGTTTTGGGTTCATTTTTAGCTAAGAGGTTTTGTAAGTTGTTGTTTATTGTTGCGTAAATGTTATTGTTTTTTTATATTTTATAATTATTAAAATAATTATTTACTTTACATCTTGAAACTCAATTAAGGTTGTGTTAAACTAAATGTATCAAATTAAGGTGTAATATGGCTGAATTAAATAGTGGATATTTTCTTAAAGCACAACAGGGTGACGAGTCTACAATAGAATTTGTTTTTAATTATTACAAAAAAATTATATACGATTGCTTAAATAAGTATCGTAATTCTTTTTTGAAGACTGTTGACCCTGAAGATTATGAAGCTGAAGCGATGTATGCTTTGTTTAATGCTATAATGCACTTTGATACTGAAAGAGGGAATTCATTTTCTGTATTAGCTTACACATCAATAAACAACGCTTTAAAAAAAGTTAATATCAAAAATAGTTCATTTCAAAGAAAGTTTGAAAGTTCGTGTGTGTCTTTGGAAGAATCTATTTCGTTTACTGGTCAAGATGGAGATGTTGATAGTGTGAACAATTATGAGCGGTTGATTGATGATGATTTTGAGAATTCTATCGCTTATTTAAATATTGAAATAATGGTAGAAAAAATGAAAGACTTGTTGTCTGAGAGGTCCTTTGAAATGTTTAATATGGCATCAAGTGGTTATACATTGGAACAAATTGGGGAAAAATATGGTTTGACTGGTTTTGGTGTGGACAAACAACTTTCAAAAGATAGGAAATATATAAGAGATATTTACAAAAAATCTAATCAAGTATATTCGCTTTTTCTGAATAACTTCTCCAAGGAAAGAATTGCTGAATTGTTGAAGATGTCGGTAGAAGATGTTGATTATTATATTGATATGTACAATTATTTATATAACGGAGAGCAGAAAACTCTACGCCAACAAGAAAAAGATGAATTATCCGAATATTTTGCAATTAAGAGATTGAATAATATTTTTAATGGCAGTACAATGTTTGATATTTTGTATTCAAGAAAAATATTAAATATGTCTGTTGAAGAATCAATGCAATATTGTGGAATTAAAGTAAGTGAAAATTATCTATATAAACAGAGTGAACGTGCCAGAAGAACATTGATTAATTTTAAAAAATTATCTGAGAAAATTCGAGAGTTATCGTTCCAAGGAAAAACATTCAAAGATATTGGAGATATGTTAAATATAGACTTTGATGAAGTTGTATTTTTCTATGATTATGCTGATTTTATTGTAGGAAATTGCGATATGGTTGTAGAAGATTCAAAGAAAATATTTGATAAATATTCTAGATTTTTAAAATCCAATTGGGAAATTATGAAAAGAATTGAAGAAATTGATGCAGAAAGAGAAATGGTATAAATGTAAGGTTTAAAATTATTGTAGAGGTTGGATTATGAAAGAAATTACACAGGAAGAATTAAATGCGTTTTTTAAAGCTATGGAACGAAATAATTTATCTTATCGCCAGACTCCTCGAACAAAAGAAGAAGTTGAAAATTTGATGTTTGTATATAATTCTTCTACAAAAGAGTATTATACACTTGAAAAAGGGATAGGTTTGTCTGCAGATGAGAAAATTGTTACTGCAAGAGAAGTTTTTTCAAATATTACAAGAAATATAGATGCGATTAAGCGTGAAGATGACGAAATTGTTATGTAACGGTATAGAATTAGATTTGTGTTAATGTTATAAATAAGGAATACTTAATTTATTTGAGTATTTCTTTTTTTATGTTAAAATTAAATTATGAGAGGTGATAATATGTATAGTGTACAAGAATATACAGAGTTTAGAAAAAAATATATTTTTACTATGCCTGAATTGCAAGTAGACAACGACAATATGTATTTTTGTGGGGATTTGGTTGAAGATTCTGAGAAAAAGTATGCAGAAGGAGAAACTTGGATAAATGTTGGCTATGGTTTCAAAAATAGTATTTCTAGAGTTTTATCCAATTTATATCCAATGGAGTTTGAGTTTAGGGGAAAGAAAGTTAAAAGTATTGAAGGGGTTTTGCAAGGAATAAAGTATAAGGATATTGAGACACAAGATTTGGTTTTGAATTATGCAGGGCTCGATGCGTATCATACTCGTGCTTGTAATGAAATAGACTTTTGGGGAGAAAGCGGAATACTATATTGGCAAGGTGAAGAAATTGTAAGGGAAAGCGAAGATTATCAATTATTTATAGATGAATTATATGTTTCAGCGATTTCCAATCCTTTATACCGAAGGGCGTTATTATCTACAAAGAATAAATATTTACTTCATCATATTGGTAGAAACAATTCACAAGAAACAGTATTAACAAGATACGAATTAGAAGAAAGACTGAATACATTGCGTGATTTTGTTAAACTTCATTATAAAATATAGGAACACAAATTTGTGTTCTTTTTTTTTATCTTGAATTTGATTGAATAGTGTGTTATAATCAAAATAATATGGGAGGTGTTTATGATATATAGAGAGCCTAGATACGGTTATGATGGTATGTTTGATTTGAGAATTGTTGATAATAAAGGCAAATCTTTTGTTATGACAGTTGGTGGAAATCAAGACCTTTTTTGGATTCCAGAAAACCATAAGGATACAACAACTTTTGAAATAGATGATTCAGATAGTTTTGTGTATGAAATTTTTACCCAATTATTTGATGCTGTGAAAAGTAGAGATGACAAATATCGTCCTGTTCTCAAAGATAATGTAATCACATTTGTAAGCGAAGAATGGCGAGAAGAAGAGTCCAATGTTCTCAAAATAATCCAAGAAAAAAATAAATTTGTAATAGATTTTATTAAGAATCAAAATATGGAAGAGTGGTCAGTGCCTCATAGGGGTTGTGCTATTTGTTTTTGTAATTCTGGGAGTCGTGTGCCAAGAGTTGAGCAACTTTTTATGTTAATGTTTAATAAATTAGCATACCATACCAAAGAAATAGAGACGGTAATGGAATGAGTTGATTTAAAATTTGCTAGATTAATAAATAAAATTAATTAAATTCTCTAGCAAATTTTAAATTGATGTGATATAATGACTCCGTTAATTAAATTTATGCGGATATGGCGGAATGGCAGACGCGCAAGCTTGAGGTGTTTGTGGGGCGACCCGTGCTGGTTCAAGTCCAGTTATCCGCACCAAACAAAACAAATCCGAACCGTAAGGCGAGGATTTTTTTGTTTGGTATTTTTCACTTTTAACTCTTTATTCTTCACTTTTCACAATTTCGGATTTGTTTTGAAGTGAAAAACTAAAAGTGAAAAGTTAAAAGCTTTTCTGTAGATTGACTTTATTTGTTGTTTTAATTATAATATAAATATGAAAGATAGTATTTTAAGAACAAAAGCAATTGATTTTGCAGCAGACATCGTAAACTTTTACGAGGATTTTTTATTACTTAAAAAAGATAACACAATCGCAAAGCAACTACTTCGCTCTGCAACTAGTATTGGTGCTAATTTAAATGAAGCAACTTTTGGCAATTCAAAAGCAGATTTTATATCTAAAATGCATATTGCATTAAAAGAATGTAGTGAAAGTTTATATTGGTTAGAACTTTTAAAAAGGGTTAATTATAAAATTGAAAATATTGATAAATTAATAAGTGATTGTAATGAAATTAAAGCTCTACTTATTTCATCAATTAATACTGCTAAAAAATCAAATTAGAGAACTAATAAGTTCTCTTTTTTCTTTCTCAGCAAACTCGCGTGCATACTCTAAGTTGACCTTCAATAGATTGCTCGGTTTGACTATCTGAACTATATCTTGCATAGATTACTGCTTTCTTTAACATACAAATTACTCCTTATTTTTCCTAATCTTGACACAAAACAAAAGAAAAATTAGTCCCTTTGACAAAATTTTTAAGATTAGGTATTGAAAAAATATTAAAATATGGTATAATATTTAATGTTATTACATGAATATAGGAGAACTTATGATTGAATATTTAGATGAGTTTTATGAAAGAGTTAGAAGTGGAGAATTAATTTTAGCTGATTGTTCTGAACAAATTACACGAAATAAAGATTGTTGTCTTGAAGCGATTAAATATAATTCTTCAAATTTTTGTTTTGTTGATAAAGGATTTAAGCAAAATGATGTGTTTATAATATCAGCGTTAAAGGTTAATCCACATGTGGCAAATGAATTAGACGCAACAACATTAAATAGAATACTTAAAAAAGTTATAGTTCGTTTAAACAATGTAGAAAAAGAAGTTAAAAAATATAAGAGAATCGAAGAAATTAGGATAGAACGTGACAGAGAAGAAACAAGACGCGAATTTTCCAAAATAGTTGATGAATATGGATATGATAATCCAAAAGAGTTTTAAATTTTTATATAGTAATAAAAACCCCTTTAGGCGTGTGCTTATGATATAGAATTTAGAATGTAGAATTAAACACCTAAACAAAAGTAAAGTTTGGGTGTTTTTTAATGCTCAAAAAGATTATTTCGACAAAAAATTACATAAAATTTTGGGGAGCAGGATAAGGAGTGGACTCAAAATACACTTTACACCTCTATGGTTCGGATTTGTTATCAATAAAAACGTTTCTCAAAACGCTTTGACTTGTGAAATAAAAGTATGTGCATATTATTTTGCTTATTGAAAACAGAAAAGATTTATGTTAATATATAAAAAAGAAGGAGAATAAAATATGTCCAAAATTAAATTTTATAAACTTAGCAAACAAGTTCCTAAGGGAAAAACTATTGAGTCAATTAATAACGAGAGTACTGAAGATATTAAATCTAGACTTGCAAAACAGGCTGAATTGGCAAAAGAACAATGTAAGACTAGAATTGAATCTAAAGATATTGTTGTATTTGAGCAAGAGCAAGAACCTGAATTATAGAAAATTCTTAGGGTCTCCAATGAAATTAAGCGAACTAGTGTTCGCTTTTTTTGTGATGAGAATAATTATTAGTTTGTTGTCCTCGAAGGTTGTTTTTTCAACTTGTGAGAGTCTTATACATGGTAATTGTAATTATATTGTTTAAAAGTTAAATTAAATTCACTTTTTGATTTTGACAATAAGATTTTATATGTTAAACTACTTTTGTTAAAAAAGAAAAAGGATAATAATGTAAAGTTATTATATTGGTGTTTTTGTGTCGTTTACAAACGAAAAAGATAATGTTGAAATATCTAGTAATATAAATTATAGAAACAAAAAGCATTATAAAACAGCAAAGTATCCAATTCGTCAACCAAAATTTTTTACTTGGTTGATTTGGGTTTTGTCAAAAATGATGCTAAGAAACAAAGAAAAAAAGATAGAAAAAATTAATATGGAAGGATTGAAACCTCCATATATGCTTCTTGGCAATCATATGGCATTTGTTGATTTTGAAATGTTGTCTCTTGCTACATATCCACAACGAATGAATAATGTTGTGAATATTGACGGATTTTATAGAAGACCTTGGTTGTTGGAGTGGATTGGGTCAATTGCTACTAGAAAGTATTCTCAGGATTTGCATTTGATCAAGTCTATCAAGAAGGTTTTAAACAGGGGAGATGTTCTTACAATGTATCCCGAGGCGAGATATTCTCCAATTGGAACAACGGGCGTTTTTCCAGATTCCTTGGCAAATTTAATTAAGAAGAACAAAGTTCCTGTTGTTGTTGCATGTCATCACGGACATCATTTGTTTTCTCCAGTATGGGATCATAAGAAAAAAAGAAAAGTACCTTTCTATACAACTCTTACTCAAGTTTTAACAGCCGAACAAATTGAAGAAATGAGTGTTGACAAGATTAATGAAATAATTCGCAAGGCTTTGGAGTATGATGATTATAAGTACCAAAAAGACAATGGAATACTTATAAAAGAGCCATATAGAGCAGAGGGACTACATAAGGTGTTGTATCAGTGTCCAAATTGCATGACAGAATTCAAAATGTCAAGCAAGGGTTCTGAGATTTTTTGTGAAGAATGTGGTAAGCGTTGGACGTGGAGAGAAGATGGCTATCTTGAGGCTCTAGAAGGGAAAACAGAATTTGACCATATTCCTGATTGGTATGAATGGGAAAGGTCTCAGGTACGAAAAGAAATAGAAGAAGGCAAATATGCTTTTGATGATGAGGTTGATTTGTATGGTCAACCACATTGTTGGAAATATAGGTCAATTGGAAAAGGTCGATTAACTCATAATTTAGAAGAAGGTTTTGTTATAACAGGAGAACATAGAGGTCAAAAGTTTAGAAAACAATGGACGCCTTTGGAAACAATTGCAATTTATGTAGAGTATGATTTAGAAAGAGTTAAAAAAGCAGATAGTATTGCTTTGTCAACAAGCAATGATACCATTTATTGTTTCCCAAACCAACAACCAGCAGTGTCAAAGCTTTGTTTGGCGGCAGAAGAGATGTACAAAATTAACTATGAAAAAACAAAAAAATACAAAAATAAAAAAATCACAGATAAATAATTTCTGTGATTTTTTTTATTTCCAAACTTTCTCAAAGTCTTTGAGTGCTTGGAGATATTTTTGTTTGTCGACAGGATAGGCAAGTCCGTGACCGGCTTGAGGGATTGTGACAAGGCTTTTGTTTGATGAACAGGCTTGAAATAATTCTTTGCTCATATCGCAAGGAACAAAATCGTCGTTTTCTCCGTGTATGAATATGATAGGTTTTTTTGCGTTTTGTACACATTCAATTGGTGAAGTTTCAGTTAAGTTGAAATGGCCGAATAATTTTGCGCCAATCTTTACAAAGGGGAAAATGAGTTTTGGTGGAAGTTTCATATCTTTTATAACTTTTTGAATAATTGCTTTAGGAGAGGTGTATCCACAATCTGCAAGGATATATTTTACATTTGTAGGAAGATTTTTGTTGGCAGTCATCATTACTGTTGCTGCACCCATAGAAATTCCCGTTAAAATAATTTCACATTTCTCTCCGAAATGATATATTACAAAGTCAATCCATTTTAAACAATCCAAGTGTTCTTTGATGCCGAATGTTATTACTTTTCCTTCGCTTTCTCCACAGGCTCTTTGGTCTATTATAATTGCATTTCTTCCAAGAGAAAAACATCTTTCAACGCCACCGCTAAGGTCTCTTTCACCATTGCCTTGATAGCCGTGGAATAATAGTTCAATTGGTGCGCCTTTTTTGCATTCATAATATTTGCCTTTTAGGGTTAGTCCGTCAATTGAAGTGATTGATAAATCTTCGTGAGGCATTGCTCTTACTTTCTTAATCCAGTCTATCATTGCATCTTTGAATGGTAGATAAACCTCTCCATCTGGTATCTCAAACTCGTCTTCGCCTAAATTTTTGCGTTTTGGTGCACGAAAAACTCTTCTATAACAATAATATGAAATACTCAAAGTGAGAAGTAGAATTGTAAATAAACCAATTGCAATCCAAAAATAAAGCATTGTATTCTCCTAATAAATGTCCATTTGATTATGGCTATTAATTATGTGTTTATTTTATTAAATATGATGAACCTTGTCAAGTTGTTATTGTTGTGAAATTTTGTTTTGAAAAAAAGTTGGTTTGTAGTATTCTAATTATAAGAATATGGTGTTTTTTGAGAGACTTTTCTTAAAAATGAGAAATACTATTAATAAAAGGAGTTGTTTTGTATTTTGATACAACTATATTCTTAGGAGGAGTTATATGAATTGGTTTGAAAAAATAGTTTTTTTTCTGCAGGGAGAGATGCAGACACCAACTGTTTTAGGTTGGTATCATATATTGTGGTTGTTTATTGTTGTTGGCACTACAATATTAATGGCAATACTATTAAAAAATGCCGATAATAGAAAAATTAAACGTTTTTTGCTTATTACGGGTTTAATTATGTTAATCTTGGAGATTTATAAGCAAATTGTATATAGTTATGATTCAGAAGTTGGAGAATGGGATTATCAGTGGTATGCATTTCCATTTCAGTTTTGTTCGTCGCCAATGTATATTTTTATTATTGCAGGACTGGTTAAAGAGGGTAAGTTTCAGGAATATTTATATTCATTTTTAGGAACATTTGCTTTATTAAGCGGTATTCTTACAATGTTATATCCTGAAACAATGTTTATCTCAATGATTGGTATTAATATTCAAACAATGGTGCATCACGGAGCATTGGTTGTTGCGGGTGTTGTATTGATTGTAAATGGTGCTTGCAAACTTAAATTTAATACAATTTTGAAAGCAATATGTGTTTTTGCTAGTTTAGTATTTGTTGCAATGTTATTAAATTGTATTGCTATATGGACTGGTTTTGTTGGTGATGAAACTTTTAATATGTTTTATATAAGTCCATATTTTGAGTCTACATTACCAGTATTTAATATTATTTGGCATAAGGTTAATTATTTTATTTTCTTGTTCCTGTATGTGTTTGCTTTCTCAGTTGCGTCATTTCTTATATTGCTTGTAGCAATGGGAATAAGCCTTATTTCAAAAAAAATAAAACAAAAGCATATAAGAAATATACAAAACTAGGGTTCTCAGATTCCTAGTTTTTTTATGAATATTGTGGGATATTATCTCTATTTGGCATATTAAAAAAATATATTAAATATATTTTTATGTTAAATATATTTTCGTTGACAGAAAAATCAATCTATGCAATAATTTTTATTATTAAAAGTTTGAAGTAAAAACTATATTTATCGGGGTAAATAATGATTCAGATTAAAGATATTGTAAAGAAATATTTGAGTGGTGAAAACGAAGTTGTAGCCCTTAAGGGTGTGAGTATTAATTTTCGTAATAGTGAGTTTGTTTCAATTCTTGGACCTTCAGGTTGTGGAAAAACTACTATGCTTAATATTATTGGTGGGCTTGATCAATACACTGAAGGTGATTTGATTATCAATGAAGTATCAACCAAAGAATTCAAAGATAGAGATTGGGATGCATATAGAAATCATTCAGTGGGCTTTGTATTTCAGTCTTATAATCTTATCCCTCATCAAACAGTACTTCAGAACGTAGAAATTGCTTTGACAATATCTGGTGTTTCCAAATCTGAAAGGAGAGAGCGTGCAATTAAGGCTCTTCAAGATGTTGGACTTGGCGATCAGTTACATAAAAAGCCAAATGCAATGTCTGGAGGTCAGATGCAAAGGGTGGCAATTGCAAGAGCTTTGGCAAATAATCCAGAGATTATTTTGGCAGACGAGCCAACTGGTGCACTAGATACAGAAACAAGTGTTCAGGTAATGGAAATTTTGAAGAAGATTTCCCAAGACAGACTTGTTGTAATGGTTACACATAATCCAGAACTTGCTGAGAAATATTCTACAAGAATTATTAATATGCTTGATGGGAAAATTACGGGCGACACAAAACCTTATACTGATCTTGGATATAATAGAGTTCAGAAGAAAGAGCTCAAGAAGGGAAAGTCGGAGAATAAAAAGAAACCATCAATGTCATTCTGGACAGCATTTAAGTTGTCTTTGAAAAATTTATTTACCAAGAAAGGTAGAACTTGCTTGACCTCATTCGCAGGTAGTATTGGTATAATTGGTATTGCTTTAATCCTTGCAGTTTCTCAAGGAATGACAAGATATATTGATCACGTTCAAGAGACGACTCTTGCATCTTATCCAATAACATTGGAAGAAACAACAATAGATATGTCAAGCCTTATGACAAGTTTTATGAGTGTCGGAAAAGGTGAGTTGACTCACGAAAAAGATGCTGTATATAAGGATCCTATTGTAGCAGAACTTGTTGAATCATTGAGCAAAATTGAGGGAAGTAAAAATGATTTGTCTTCGTTTAAGGATTATCTAGAAAATGAAATAGCAATTGAGGGCTCTGATTTGCAAAAATCGGTAACTGGTGTTCAATATTCGTATAATTTGGAAATGTCTATATATACAAAGAATGAACTAGATGATGAGATAATTAAATCAGATACTACTGAATTGCTACAAGAAATGATAGGTAATTATATGATGAAGATTGCTACTGAGGGTGGAGCTAGTGGTGATCAAGCATCTTCAACGCAGACTGGTAGTGGAATGATGACTTCTATGATGAAGGTTGATCT
Organism: Clostridia bacterium; assembly: GCA_017453125.1. Classification (GTDB taxonomy): domain Bacteria; phylum Bacillota; class Clostridia; order Christensenellales; family UBA1242; genus UBA11490. The sequence continues at coordinate 85,758 of JAFTKS010000012.1, read as the reverse complement.
TTGGCAAGAGATTCTTCCAGGCGTTGAAAATGGAAAAATGGTCAATGACTTGGTGACTGAGCAATATGAATTGATAGATAATGGTGGTTCTTGGCCAAATGAATATGATGAAATTGTGCTTATTGTTAATGAAAACAACGAAATAGATGACCTTACTTTGTATGCTTTGGGCTTGATTAGCAAAGAAGAGATTGATTCCATTATTAATGCAACCGGGTCAGAAAATGTTTCAGAGTCTACAAAAACAAAGTGGTCTTATGACGAAATTAAGGCAAAAAAATTCAAGTCAATTCTTCCATCAGATTTTTATTACGATTATGACAATGATGGTATTTATACAAACTACAGTAATATTGATACCGTTTTGGCGACATTGTATGAAAGTGCTTTGGAGTTGAAAATTACAGGAATTGTTCGTCCAAAGAAAGATGCCGATGCATCACTTTTGGAAACGGGTATCGGTTATACTCATTTACTTACACAACATATAATAAATCAGGCATTGGAATCAGATGTTGTCAAAGCACAACTTCAAAGTCCAACTATAGATGTTACTACAGGAAAGCCTTTTGAATCTTCAACAAACATATTAAGTGACCAAGAAAAAGAAAATGCATTTAGAGAGTATGTTAACAATTTGAATGAGAAATCAAAAGCAGAGACTTTTGTTGCGATTAAGTGTTTGCTTACAGATGAAGAATTGAAAACAAGAACTTTCGTAAAAATGCAATCTTATCCAACAATTGAGTCTCAAAAAACCTTAATTTCTCAAACCTTGGCTGAACAGTTAGGTGTTTCTGCTGAATCTCTAGAAGGTTATTTTGATGAAATGTCCGATGAACAAATTCAAGGTTTAGCATTCAGTGTTTGTGTGTCATTGGTTCAACAAGAGCATATCGATACAGTTAAAGAAGATTATAAAAATACACCAGAGTCTGAATTGGCAGGTAATTTAGTTTCGCTAATGACTACAGCAATTACGGCAGATTGTGTTAGATATTATGATAATGTTACAGAATTCTCAGATTATTCTTATGAAGATATTTTGATTCGTCTTGGCTGTGTTGATATAGATTCTCCTATGGCGATTAATATTTATGTTAATTCATTCGAAAATAAAGACTTGGTTTCAAGTGCAATAGATAAATATAATTCAACAGTTGATGAGGAACAAAAGATTAAGTATGTAGATTATTTGGGGTTGATGATGTCATCAATTACGACAATTATTGATGCTATCACATATGTCCTTATTGCATTTGTTGCCATTTCTTTAGTAGTATCTTCAATTATGATAGGTGTAATTACTTTGATTTCAGTTCAAGAAAGAACCAAAGAAATAGGAATTTTAAGGGCAATTGGAGCGTCCAAGAGAGATGTGTCAAGTATGTTTAATGCCGAAACCTTGATAATTGGTTTTTCTTCAGGGCTACTTGGAGTCTTGGTGACATATTTATTATGTATTCCAATCAATTTAATATTGAAGGCTCTAACAGGGCTTGCTAATTTAAAAGCATTTTTGTCAATTCCTGCAGCGCTTGTCTTAATTGCAATTAGTATGGCGTTGACTTTATTCTCAGGATTGATTCCATCACGAAGTGCATCGAAAAAAGATCCTGTAGTTGCACTAAGAACAGAATAATAAAAAAAGAAGTACAATGATTGTTTTGTGCTTCTTTTTTATTCTTGAACAAAAAAGCACCAAAGGTGCTTGAGTTGGTGCTCCTGCGGGGAAACGAATTAAGGAGCGAAGAGACGTCAATTGTCGGGAAGGGTGCCCGACTACACCTGGACAAGGTCAAGGGTTCAACAACGAAGTTGTGCAACATAAAATGTTGTGAGTGCAAGCGGGTGCAAACAAAAAAGCACCAAAGGTGCTTGAATTGGTGCTCCTGCGGGGAAACGAATTAAGGAGCGAAGAGACGTCAATTGTCGGGAAGGGTGCCCGACTACACCTGGACAAGGTCAAGGGTTCAACAACGAAGTTGTGCAACATAAAATGTTGTGAGTTCCAGTCTGGTGCAAACAAAAAAAGCACCAAAGGTGCTTGAGTTGGTGCTCCTGCGGGGACTCGAACCCTGGACCCACTGATTAAGAGTCAGTTGCTCTACCAACTGAGCTACAGAAGCATAATTATTTAATTGACTTTGTTATTATAATATAGTTTGAAAAGTTTGTCAACATTTATTTTGTAATTACTTAAATAAAATTCAAGCATAAAAATTTTTTATAAAAAATAATTTTTTGCATAATAATACGCAAAATTTAAGAAAAGGTTCATATATGGTAAATAATTATGCATATTGAATTATAATTATAATTATATAATAGGTTTGTTCTTAACATTATTAAAATACAAAACATAATTAAATTATATGAAAAGTTTTAGTGATTATATTGTAGACATAAATAGATTACAAAAGAATGCAGACAATATAAGGTCTTGCTTAAATAGTGGCGTTAAGATGTGTGCTGTTGTTAAGGCAAATGCGTATGGGATAGGACTAGAATCTGTATGCAAAGCACTTAAAGGTCGAGTTGATTTTTTTGCGTGTGCTTGCCTTAAGGAGGCTTTGCAAATAAGGGTATTTGATAAAAAAACTAAGATACTTGTACTGGGTTGTGTCGATGAGGAAGATTATAAAATAATTGAAGAAAATAATATCTCGATTAGTATAGGGTCTTTGAATCAAGTAAATAGTATTCTAAATAAAGAAATAAAACATATAAATATTCATTTGCAGGTAAATACTGGGCTAAATAGGTTTGGTTTTAGGTCAATAAACGTATTTAAAGATGCAATAAAAAAAATTGAAAATGATGGAAGAATTAATATTGAGGGAGTGTATTCGCATTTTGCAACTAAATCTGAAGATGTTGGTTTTATGAATAAACAATATTTTAGATTTTTGCAATTTAAAAAAATATTGAAAGGAAAAGATATTTTGTTTCATATTGCGAATTCGTACGGACTGGTTCATTCAAATAAATTTCATTTTGATATGGTTAGAAGTGGTTTTTTGCTATATGGCTTTATGGAAAATAATATTGGAAATACTCCAGTAATGCAAATAAAATCTAAAATTATACATATTTTAGATTTGAAAACAGGTGATTCTGTTGGTTATTCAAGAACTTTCAAAACCAATAAATCAATGAAATTAGGCATAGTTCCATTAGGCTATGCTGATGGTATCAATAGACAATTGTCAAACAAGTTTTCAGTTCTGATAGGCGGTGTTAGGTGTAAAATTGTTGGAATGATTTGTATGGACGTTTTTATGGTTGATCTTTCAAATGTAAAAGCAAAATTGTATGATGAAGTCGTTATCATTGGGAATTCTAAAGGTCAAGAAATAACAATTCAAGAAATGGCAAACGTTATAGGAACTTCTCCATATGAGGTGCTGTGTGATTTCAATTATAAAAGAATGAATTATTTAAAAAAATAATAAATATACAAATTAAATTATAATTATGCAATTGTAGCTATTAATGTTGAAAACATTGGTTGTGTGTAATAATATTATTATAGGCTTGTTTTGTTGCAAACAAGTCTTTTTTATTGTAAAATAATTATTAATAAAAATTATAATATGAGGATATATGAGAATAGTAGCTGGTAAACATAGGGGAATGCAATTATATACTTTTGATGCTGATAACATTCGTCCAACTACAGACAGGGTTAGAGAAAATATATTTAATAAACTTCAGTTTGGTATACAAAATAGTTCAGTACTAGATTTGTTTTGCGGAACTGGTGCTGTGAGTTTGGAGTTTTTGAGTAGGGGTGCAAGAGAGGTTGTGTCTGTTGATAATAATAAGGCAAGTATCTCTCTTATAAAGCAAAATTTCAAAAAAGCAAAAGAGACTCCTAATTTGGTAGAAAAAGACTATATTCAGGCTTTAAATACACTAAAGAATAATGCCTTTGACTATATCTTCTTGGATCCTCCGTATGCTACTGATTTTGGAGATAAGGCATTAAAAATAATTGCTGAATTTGATATTTTAGCACAAGATGGATTGATTATTTATGAACATTTGGTTGATAAGAACTTTTCAATTCCAAACGGTTATGAATTACTTGATGCAAAAAAGTACGGAACAATTGTTGTGTCGTATATTGGGAGGCGTAATGATTAGGGTCATCAATATAAAAGAAGGCAATCCCAATTGTGATTATGCATTATTTCTTGTTGATGAAGAGATTAAATATTCAAGAGCGGTTGGAAATCGTGCAGTTGTAATAATTCACGGGTATGGTTCTCACGGAAAAGGTGGGCTTATAAAAGATGCGGTGCATAATTATTTGCCGACCTTAAAGAAAAAACACATAATATCGGATTATGTGTTTGGAGAACAATGGGGAGATACGAATGAATCAAAAATCAATATGTGCAGAATCTGTCCAGAACTAATTTTGCAAGAAAATTTGCAGACGTTAAATAGTGGAGTCTCGGTTATTTTAATCTGACATATTGTTTATATTGATAAGTTTGACGTATATTAAGAATAATTTTATAAAAAGTCCTTAAGAGATTCGACGAATTTTTCTTCGCTTCCTGTGATGTTGTCGACTATCTTTAGGATTTTTTCATTGGTTGTAGGGAAGTCTGTTCTTGCTTTTATCATTTCTGTTATTCCCATAGTTGTCCCTTGCGTTAGCATTTCTGCCAAGTGTTGTGTTTCGTTATTTATCATTGATTTGATGTTTATGCTTGCAAATGATGAGCCTTTCAAGAATATGTTAATATCTTTTGGTTCATGCTTGAATTCTTCGCATAATTTCTCGATTTCTTCAGTGGTGTCTAGATAAAAGTCGTTTTGTTTTCTAAGTAATTCTTCAAGCTTGGAGTCTTCGATTTTGTCTATAATACAATCGATTGCAAAAGATGCCATTCGGACATTTATGTACGCTTTATCCAATAAATTAGTGTTATTCTCAAATTCTTTTTGTGTGATTTCCATATGATACCTCTGTGTTTTTTATTATTTTGTGATTTTATATTTTAATTATTCATAATAAAATATTTAAATATTAAATTTATTTATAAATAAATCATTGACAAACGGCTTAATTTATGGTAAATTACATACGAGCCATATGGAATAGGCAACTAATTTTAGATTAATCTAAAGCCTACACAATGAGTCTGGTTAGAGGAGGTAAATTTTAATGTACGCAATAGTTACTACAGGTGGCAAACAATATAAGGTTAGCCAAGATGACATTATTAATGTTGAGAAGTTAGATGCTAAAGTGGGCGACAAAATCAATCTAGATGTTATGATGCTAGTTGATGGTGACAAAGTTACTAATGGTAATCCACTTGTTAAGAATGCAGAAGTTGTTGCAGAAGTAGTTGAGCATGGCAAAGAAGATAAAGTTGTTGTTTTCAAATACAAAGCAAAGAAGAACTATCGTAGAAAACAAGGTCATAGACAACCTTTCACAGCATTAAAGATAGTTTCGGTTAAGTAATATGACTAATATAAAGTTTTTTAAATCAAAAAACGAAAATTATTTTGTTGGATTTGTGTGTTCCGGTCATACTGGATTTGACGAGTCTGGCAAAGATGTATTATGTGCTACAATATCTGGAATCACACAATCAATAGTTATAGGTCTCAAAGATGTGTGTGGAATTAAGTTGAAACTTAAGAGAATAGATAAAGATGGTTACATAAAAGTAGAATTACCAAAATCAATCAGTTTAGACAAATTGAAAGAGTCGCAAATTTTATTTGAGACACTATACAAGTCAATTAACGATTTGATGGAAGGGTATTCAGAGTATATTTCAATGGAGGTAATAGAGAATGTTTATTAATATTCAACTCTTTGCTCATAAGAAAGGTCAAGGTACTTCAAAGAATGGTCGTGACTCAAAGAGCAAAAGACTAGGTGTTAAATGTGCAGATGGCCAAGTGGTTACTGCTGGTTCTATTATCATCAGACAAAGAGGAACTAGAATCAATGCCGGAAAAAATGTTGGTGTTGGAAAAGATTATACCTTGTTTGCAACTGCTGATGGTAGAGTAAAATTTGAGAATGAAACCAAAGATAAGAAAAGAGTAAGTGTTTATCCTGCTGAATAACTTTGGTGTGTTTTAGCCAACTTTTTTAAAAGTTGGTTTTTCATTTTTAATATACAGTGTATAAGGCATAAGTTATATGAAATATGAAGAATTTGACGACTATATACTTGTTACAGATTGCTCTGATTTTGATATAAAACAGACGCTAGAGTGTGGACAAGTGTTTAGGTACAAAGTGCGAGATTTTGGCTATACTATATATAGTTTAGACCAAAAAGCTGACATATATTGTCAGAATGATACTATAAAAATTTTTACGAATAATACAAAATATTTTGTTAAATACTTTGATTTTTGTACAAACTATGATAGAATAAAGTCAAGTTTGGAAGCATATCCCGAACTGAAAGAATCTATCAGGTTTGGTAGTGGGATAAGGATTCTACGTAGTGATCCGTTGGAAATGATTATAGAATTTATAATTTCTCAGAATAATAACATTCCAAGAATTAAATCAATTATTGAGAAAATCTGTGAGTGTTATGGAGAAAATAAAGGCGATTATTATGCGTTTCCAACTCTAAAACAATTGGAATCAATCCCAAGAGAATTCTTTACTTCAATTAAGTGTGGTTATAGAGACTCATATTTGTATGAATCAATTCAAATGATTGCTAGAGGCGATGTTGATATTTATGGAATAATCAATATGACAACCCACGAATCTAGAATTGAATTGATGAAATTGAAGGGTGTTGGAAGGAAAGTTGCAGATTGTATTTTGTTATTTGGTTATGGCAAAACAGACGTATTTCCAACCGATACTTGGGTAGTTAAGGCTTATAATCATATTTATAATAAACAAGAAACAAACGCAATCAAGATTTCTCAATACTTGGTTGATAGATTTGGTGGTTTGTCAGGGTATGCTCAACAATATTTATTTTATAATATGCGTGAAAACAAAATAGGAGAAAAATTATGAAAGAGAATAACATTGCATTATTATTAGACGTAGATAATGTGAAAATTGGCGCAGAAGCGTTCGAAGAACTTTATGAAAAATTGCTTAGTATGGGTGATGTCGTTTATTGTAAGTTCTATGGTTACAATGATAGAAAGCATCTATATCTTAGCGAAGTTATTGCTAAATATGGCTATGAAACAGCACCATTTATGAGATTCAAAAAGAGATTTAGTCAACTAGACTCTAGAATTCTTGTAGATGCTGTTAGACTTGTTTATACGAAGCCTGAAATTGATACTTACTGTATTGTTGCTGGTGATGGAGACCTTATTCCATTGCTTGTAGAACTTAAGAGTAGTGGAAAAACTGTAATCGACGTAAATACTGAATATCAAGAGTTGAATGCTCATATGTTTGATACTCATATTACACTTTCAAAAATCAATGGTGCTAGCGATGCTTATACATCAAAGAGCAAGAAAGGTGCTGCTCCAAAGAAAGCTCCTGCTAAGAAAACTGCTCCTGCTCCAAAGGTTACAGCAACTACTACATCTACAAAAACATATAATAAACCTGCTCCTGCTAGAGAAGAAGAATACTATGAAGAAACAGTATATGATAACGATCAACTAAGTGATTTGTTGAAAGATATTACTGATAGATATAGTGAACTTGATTTTAGTGATAATAGTGATATTGATAAAAAGGTTGAACTTATCAAAGATATCGAAGTTCTTATTGATGAAGAAACAAGAAAGGGCGAAGGTCTTAATAGTAAGAATGCTGACATTCGTCAAATATTTGTTGAACTTCAAAATATTGTCGATGATATGAAAAACGCATTATAATAACAAAAAAACAGTGAAATTATTCACTGTTTTTTTGTTATTCGGCTACATGTTCTTCTTGTGTATTTGGTAAAAGAATCATATTGATATCTGATTCCAATTTTGCTAATTGATATATATGCATTATGGATTTGATTTTTCTAATTTTTAATTGATCTTTATTTCTCATCAAAAAGTCATATAAAGGTTCTGGATTTTGGATTCTGTCTTTATAAAATGGATCTTGTGTGTTTGCATAAATTTGAGATCCAGATAGGTCGTGGTACCATTTTGCATAAAGTTTCTTTTTTGCTTGTTTGCTAATATCTCGATTGTATTTGAAGTTTTCGCTAACTGATGCAGGGAATACCATTACATAACTAAGGGAATTGTTGTGATTATTGATTTTTTGAGCGATTTGAATGTTTTTTATTTGATAAAATTCTTTTGGTGTTTTCATTTTCTTCTCCTAGATATTAATTGATTGAATATTCTTCTAATTTTTTGTTAAGATCATCAACGTATTCTTGACCTTTGATTCTACGTAATTCATCATTGATAGAAAATTCTAAATCGTGTAATTGTTGGTACGAAAGAATATTTTGTTGAGGAATAATATTTTCTAATTGTGTGAAATATTTGAATTTAAATGCTTGCCACGTAGTTGTATTGGATAACTTCTTAGATAAATCGTCTGATTGATATTCATCAACTAGAATTTCAAGGTTATTTAGTGCGGGGTGATAACAAGAATATGTATTATGTTCATCGTATGCATCTTTTAGTAGCATTATATTTGCTTGTCTTGTAATATACTTTGATGCTGGAATTAGAAATTTGTATCCTGCAAGGCTTGGTGAGTAGTCGTCTTGTATGAATCCAATTGATAAATTATTAAGATCAAATGTTTTCTCAGTTTTTTTCATATACTATTCCTTTTATATATTTTCTCAAGTTTTCTTATTATATCATATTGCTTTCAGTAAAGTCAATACTGCAAATAAAAATACATAACTATGAATAAATATTAATTCAACAAATTTTCAAAGAGGTATTTATTTTTGATTATATCTATGATATAATATATACATTGAAAATGGAAAAATAGTTTATTAAAATACAACTTACATAAAAATATTATTTTATGGAGGTAGTATGAATCAAATTTTAGGCGTTGGTTTGTGGATAGGAGTATCAATACTAGTAATATTAATTGTTGGCATTGGTGTATTCTGCGGAATGGTACCTGTAAAAGTTTGGGTCAAGGCTATGGTGAGTCACGCATATATTCCATCATTTAAACTTGTTGGAATGAAACTTAGAAATGTTGATGTCGCTCTGATTGTTGGTGCTTATATCAATGCGAAAAAAGCGGGCGTAAAGAATTTGTCTATAGTTGATTTAGAGACACATTATATGGCTGGTGGCAACGTTGAAAGAGTTGTTGAAGCACTAATTATTGCACAAGGTGCAAAAATTAATTTGAGTGTTGCTAATGCAAAGGCGATTGATCTGGCTAATAGAGATATTCTTCAAGCTGTACAAAACTGTGTAACTCCGGTTGTGGTTACTAGTCCAGCAATATCTGCTGTTGCTTGTGATGGAATTGAGTTGATTGTAAAGGTTAGAATAACATTACATAGTAACATTGAGAAATTGATTGGTGGAGCTGGTGTGGACACAATTCTTGCTAGAGTAGGAGAAGGTGTTGTTACTGCAGTAGGTTCAGCAAAGAATCATCAATTGGTTCTTGAAAATCCTGATAGTATCAGTAAATCAGTTCTTGAAAAAGGACTTGATCAAGGAACTGCATTTGAAATTTTAAGTCTTGATATTGCCGATATTGATATTGGTCGAAATATTGGTGCAAAACTTCAAGCAGAAAGGGCAGAGGCTGATGTACAGATAGCACACGCAAAAGCCGAAGAGCGAAGAGCCTTGGCTGTCGCTGCTGAACAGGAGATGAAAGCAAAAACTCAGGAAATGAAAGCAAAACTAGTCAGTGCACAATCAGAAGTGCCAAGGGCTATTGGTATGGCTTTTAAATCAGGAAATATTGGGGTAATGGATTATTATAGAATGCAAAATATACAGGCTGACTCGTATATGCGCAACGCTATTGGGGATTCAAAAGGTGGAACAGATAACAATTTTTAAGTATTAGGAGAAGTTTATGTTAGAACAAGGTTCTATATCTAATCCTTATCAATTATTGATATATGTTCTTATTGGTCTTGCGTTTTTAATGATTATATTTAAATTTGGTAATTGGTTAGAAGCGTGGGAGCCAAAAGCAAAGGAAAAGAAATCAAATAAAAAGAAAAAAGAAAAAGCTGAGAGCGTCAAAGAAGAAAAGCCTAAGGAAGAGCCTAAAAAGGAAACAGATAGTCCTAAGGAAGAAAAAAAAGACGAAAAAGCAACCAAAGAGAAGGTTGTAGCAAAGGATATAAAGATTATTGCACCTCAATCTTATTCAAACTATCTTTATGATAGATTTGTTGATAGTCCTTCACAAGAGGATAATCGCGAAAAAACGGTAATTTCTAGCGCATTTATATCCGATAATGATCATAAAGCGATTTCCGATCGTGAAATAAACATTAGAGTTAAAGAAGTTGAAGATATTTCTGTGGCAAATCCTGACAAGGAGCAATTGTATAAAAAAATACAGGAAATGGCAAATGAGAATATTGAAAACAAAGAAAGACTACTTTCTCAGTTTGAATCATTACCAAGAGAAATGAAACTACTTTTAATTGAAAATATAATGAACAAAATGTAAACCTAAGTATTTTGCTTAGGTTTTTCTTTTTAAGTTATTTATGAGTTTTTCTTTTCATATAATGTTTGAAAGGAAATGTTATATGGAAAATTATATACAAGAATTATCTAAAATTTGCAAATTGTCTTTTGATGAAGTAACAAAAAATTTCAAAATTATTCAATTAGGAAGTTATGGGGTGTATGTTTGTAACTATCTTAAACTTTTGGACTATTCTTCAGAAAAAATTGTATTAAAAATAAAACATAATATTCTTGAAATTGTTGGCGAAGATTTACTTATTGCTCAAATTAATAAAGGTGAAATTGTGATAAGAGGAAAAATTTTTTCTACGGGGTTAGGTTTAAAAAATGCGAAAACAAGATAACGAAAAAGGATTGCTTTATTTATTTGAATTCAGTGGACGAAATTTTACCAATTTTCTTAATTCTTGCATTGAACTTAATTTGACTCCTCAGCTTATTGAACGAATAGATTCATTGACTGTTAGGTTTTTTCTTTCTAGCAAAGATGCACAAGTTTTGAAAAAATCGTCACTTAGTAATTTTGCAGTTAAACAAATAAGTGAGGGAGGTTTAAAAAAAATACTTCACCTTTGTATTTATAGAATAGGATTGATAATTGGTCTTGTAGTATCTTTTGTGTTTTTAGTTGTGTTTAATAATAGGTTACTTCAGTTTCATATTTGGGGAGTTGATGAAATCACTCAAAAACAAGTAATAGAATCAATTAAAGACTATGGTATTTCCAAATTTTCTTCTATGAACTTTCGTACAGACGAGCTGGAAAAATACTTAATGACTAATTTTGATTTTTCTTTGGTTAGTATTGTAACAAAAGGGAATTCTATGATTATAAATATCAAAGAAGAGTTGTCTGATTCAAGAGCGCAATTTGATGATATCACTGCAAATTATAATATGATTATCAAAGATATTCAGGTTTTTTCTGGTACGTCCAATATAGGGAAGGGAGATATTGTTTTTAAAGGCGATACGCTTGTATCTGCTTATTACCAAGATAATGGCGAAAAATTTTATATTGAACCAAAAGCAAAAATAGACGCCGAAGTGTTTTTCTGTGAGTCTTATACATTTAAAAATACAGAACCAGTGTATCAAAGAACAGGAAATAAGACGCTACTTGATATGAGTCTTGGTATTGGCAATAAGGGCTTAAAGGTATTAAATCAAGATAATCCTTATCAAAGTTTTGAATTAGAAGAAAAAAACTCGTTGTATTCGTATTATTTTTTACCAATTTTTATAAATAAAGTTTATGCTTATCAAACGGAATTAAAATCAATTACACATAATTTTGAAGAAGAAAGACAACAAATTATTAACCGATTAGAAATAAAAATTCAAGAACAATTACCTCTGGGTCTATCCGATATTGTCAAAGATGTTATTATAACTCCTGTAGACGAGGGATGTATAATTAATTATTATGTTAAAGGTGTTATGTCTTGGACTTATTAATATAATTTGCTTTTATTGACTTGTTTTGCTAATTTTGATATAACTAGTGTAGAATAATAAAGATAAATAAAAAGTAGAAACGTATGATAGTTAATTTTAATAAAAGAAGATTTAATAAAAAATATATTGAAAAAATAATTGAGGCGTATGAGTATGCTTTGAAATTATTAAAAATACCTTGCAAAGATGTTGAAGTGAACATTGACTTTGTAAGTGCTCATAGAATCAAGAGTCTTAATAATAATTTTAGGCAAAAAAACACCGAAACAGATGTTCTTTCCTTTCCTAATCTATTGGAAGTGGGGAAAGTAGATATGCAACTTATTATAGACAAAATCACAAAGAAAAATTTTCCAAATGAGGTCAATCCTGAAAATAATTGTATTTTTCTTGGAGATATTTGTATTTGTAAAAAAGTTGCTTATGCCCACGCAAAAGAATATGGAAATAGTAAAGCTCGTGAGATGGTATATATGGCAGTTCACGGACTATTGCATTTGTTGGGTTATGACCATATGCTTGATGAAGATAAGAAAATAATGAGAGAAACAGAAGAGAAAATAATGAAAAAAATAAAGTTGGAGAGAGACTAATGAAATCGGGATTTGTTGCTATTTTGGGTCAACCTAATGTTGGCAAAAGTACATTGCTTAATGCAATCTTGAAAGAGAAGGTATCAATAGTATCTCCAAAGCCTCAAACAACTAGAGACAAAATATTAGGAATATATAATGATGAGGATTGTCAAATTGTTTTTATTGATACACCAGGTATTCATAGTTCGCACAATAAACTTGATGAATATATGAACAAAGCTATAAATTCAGCAAAAAATGATGTAGATATTTTGGTTTATGTAATTGATGGATCGAAAAAAATATCAAGTAATGTAATTGATACGCTTAATAAGTACACAAAGAATATTGATAATGTTATATTGGTTGTAAATAAGGTAGATGATACAACATATGAGAAACTTTATCCAGAATTAAACAAATGTAATTCTTTAGAAGGAATCAAGGATATAGTTCCTCTTTCTGCATTGAAAGGAAAAAATGTTGAAGAATTGATAACAGTTATTAAAAGTTATTTGAAAGATGATGTTAGGTATTATGATGAGGATATTTACACCGATAAATCAATCAAATATTTGGTATCTGAAACAATAAGAGAAAAAACTCTTTGGTTACTTCAAGATGAGTTGCCTCACGGAATTGCAGTGGAAATTGTAAGATTTGATGAGTCGAAATCAATTTGTGAAATTGATGCAGACATAATTATTGAAAAACAAAGTCATAAGCAAATTGTTATAGGTTCAAAAGGTGCAATGTTAAAAAATATTGGAACAAAATCCAGAATTGACATCGAAAAATTACTTGATAAAAAAGTAATGCTTAAACTTTTTGTAAAAGTTCGTGAAGATTGGCGACAAAAAGATAGTGCAGTGAAATCTTTCGGATATAATTCGCAAGATTTATAATTTATCACCATAAAACCTTAAAACAAATAGTATAATTATACAAGAGTCCAAATAATTATAAATTGATATTAAGAATAATATGTGACATATTAAATAATTCATAGCATACAATAAAATATAATCAATAATAACGGGAGTATGTTTATGGAAGAGATATGTTGGGAGTTATTTGAAAAAACGGGTCAAATTAATTATTATTTGCTCTATAGTGCTCTAAAAAGGAAAAAATAATTGGAAGATATAGCGGTTATTGGTATTGTAATTAATTCAATGCCATATAAAGAAAAAGATAAATTAATACATATTTTTACGGTTGAATTAGGCAAAATAACCGCTACTTTAAAGGGGGTTTCCTCACCAAAGGCGAAACTTAAGTTTGCTGGACAACCTTTCTGTTTTGGGAAATTTGAACTTTCCCCATCAGGTGAGTTTTATGTAGTAAAGGGTGTAGAGTTGATTGACTCTTTTTATGATTTAACAGCTGATTATGCCAAGTTTTCATTAGCATCGTTAATGTTGGAGGCTTGTTCAATAATTTTAAAACCCAATATTATCTCTGAGAGTTTGTTTATTTGTTTGATAAAGTCTCTTCAAAATCTTGTTTATAATGGTCTTAATGAATATATTATTGTTTTGAAATTTTTGATTACAATATTTGAACTTATTGGATATGGTCTTAATTTTAATGTTTGTGATAATTGTGGAATGCGTTTTATGGGAGATATAAAATTTGACAGAGAATCGGGGACTTTTAGGTGTTCTGCTTGTTCTGGTGGCATAAAAATTTCAGCTAGGGATTTTATGAACATCAAACTTATCTCGACAACAGATTATGATAAACTATCAACATTAAAATTACAAAATGACAGTATCAAGACTGGTATTAAATTGATGATTCAAAACTTAAGTCATAAATTAAATGTTAAGTTTAAATCGATTGATGTAGAACTACTATAAGGGGTAGTTCTTTTTTTGTATTTTTATGCAATAATTTATGCTTTTGGGGGTGATTTTACTAAAGATAAAATTTTTAAATTTTAATGTTTAAACTTCTTGCAATTTTGATTATAATTTTATATACTACAAGAGTACACATAAAATTAAGGAGAAATTATGGCAAAAAAGTATGTTTATTTATTTAGTGAAGGCAATGCCACAATGAGAGATCTTCTTGGTGGAAAGGGTGCTAACTTAGCAGAAATGACTAAGATTGGTCTTCCTGTACCTCAAGGTTTCACAATCTCTACAGAGGCTTGTACTCAGTACTACGAAGATGGTAGACAAATCAATCCAGAAATCCAAGCACAAATTATGGAATACATCGGTAAGATGGAAGAAATTACTGGAAAGAAATTCGGAGACAGCGAGAATCCTTTGTTGGTTTCTGTTAGATCTGGAGCAAGAGCATCTATGCCAGGTATGATGGATACTATCCTAAACCTTGGTCTTAAT
The DNA here is from genome assembly GCA_017453125.1 of Clostridia bacterium. Lineage (GTDB taxonomy): Bacteria > Bacillota > Clostridia > Christensenellales > UBA1242 > UBA11490. The sequence goes on along the minus strand of JAFTKS010000012.1, from coordinate 70,724 downwards.
GATGAAGTTGTAGAAGTTATTTCTAAGAAATCTGGAAATCCAAGATGGGCTTGGGACTGTTACAGAAGATTTATTCAAATGTTCAGTGATGTTGTAATGGAAGTTGGTAAAAAATATTTTGAGAAACTTATCGACGAGATGAAGGAAAAGAAAGGTGTACAACACGACCTTGATCTTACAGCAGAAGATTTGAAAGAACTTGCTACACAGTTCAAAAATGAATATAAGAGTCAATTGGGCAAAGACTTCCCAAGTGATCCAAAAGAGCAATTGTTCGAGGCTGTAAAAGCAGTATTCCGTTCTTGGGATAATCCTAGAGCAAATATCTATCGTATGGACCACGATATCCCATATAGCTGGGGAACAGCTGTTAATGTTCAAATGATGGCGTTTGGTAATATGGGAGAGACTTCTGGTACAGGTGTTGCGTTTACACGTAATCCTGCAACTGGTGAAAAAGGATTAATGGGAGAATTCCTAATGAATGCACAAGGTGAAGACGTTGTTGCTGGTGTTAGAACTCCAATGCCTATTTCACAAATGGCAGAAGTTATGCCTGAAGTTTATGAGCAATTCCTAAATATTTGCAAAACTCTTGAGAATCACTATAGAGATATGCAAGATATGGAATTCACAATTGAAGACAAGAAACTATATATGCTTCAAACTAGAAATGGTAAGAGAACTGCAGCTGCTGCTATTAGAATTGCTTGTGATCTTATTGATGAAGGTATGATTACAGAAGAAGAAGCTCTAATGCAAATTGATGCAAAATCTCTAGATATGCTACTTCACCCACAATTTGATGCTGCTGCTCTTAAAGAAGCAGATAAAAATAGTGTAATTGGAAAGGGTATCGCTGCATCTCCTGGTGCTGCTGCTGGTAAAGTTGTATTTACTGCTGAAGAGGCTGCTGAACAAGGAAAGAAGGGCGAGAAAGTTGTTCTAGTTAGACTTGAAACTAGTCCAGAAGATATTGAAGGAATGAAATATTCTCAAGGTATTCTTACTGTTCGTGGTGGACAAACTTCTCACGCTGCCGTTGTTGCACGTGGAATGGGAACTTGTTGTGTTTCTGGTTGTGGAGAAATCAAGATGGATGAAGCAAACAAATGCTTCACACTTGCTGGAAAGACTTATCGTGAGGGAGATAGTATTTCTCTTGATGGTTCTACTGGTAAGATCTATGATGGAGCAATCAAAACTGTTCCTGCTGATCCAAATAGTGGATATTTTGGCCGTATTATGAAAATGGCTGACAAATATAAGAAATTAGGCGTTAGAACTAACGCAGATACTCCTGCAGATGCAAAACGTGCATTTGAATTGGGAGCTCAAGGTATTGGTCTATGCCGTACAGAGCATATGTTCTTCGAACCAGACAGAATTGGTGCATTCAGAGAAATGATCTGTTCTGACACTGTTGAAGAAAGAGAAGTTGCTCTAGCAAAAATCGAACCAATGCAACAAGCAGACTTCGAAGGCCTTATGGAAGCTCTTCAAGGTCAACCAGTTGTTATCAGATACTTGGATCCACCTCTACACGAGTTCGTTCCAACAGAAGAGGCTGATATTGCTAATCTAGCAAAAACTAAAGGTAAGACTGTTGCTGAAATCAAACAATTTATTACAGCTCTTCACAAACTAACCCAATGATGGGTCACAGAGGTTGTAGACTTGCTGTAACTTATCCTGAAATCGCAGTTATGCAAACAAAAGCTGTTATCAAAGCTGCTATTAATGTTCAAAAGAGACATTCTGATTGGAATGTAGTTCCTGAAATTATGATCCCACTTGTTGGAGAGATTAAGGAATTGGCTTTTGTTAAGAAAGTTGTAGTTGAGACTGCTGATGCAGTTATCAAAGAGGCTGGAGTTGCTCTTAAGTACAAGGTTGGTACTATGATCGAAATTCCTAGAGCTTGTTTGACTGCTGATGAGATTGCTAACGAGGCTGAATTCTTCTGTTTCGGTACAAATGACTTGACTCAGATGACATTCGGATTTAGCCGTGATGATGCTGGTAAGTTCTTGCCTTCATATTACGAGAGCAAGATTTATGAGTCTGATCCATTTGCAAAACTTGACACTACAGGTGTTGGTAAACTTATGGATATGTCTGTAAAACTAGGTAGATCTAGTCGTTCTGACCTTCACGTTGGTATCTGTGGTGAACACGGTGGAGACCCATCTTCTATTGAATTCTGTCATAAGATTGGTCTTGATTATGTATCTTGTTCTCCATTCAGAGTTCCAATTGCTAGACTTGCTGCTGCTCAAGCTGCTATTAGAAATAAGTAATTATTTAAGAGATAAATCCTTTGGATTTGTCTCTTTTTCTTTTTAAAATGGGTATTGTTTTTCATTATTGTATATGATATACTTATGTATAATAAAGGGATTGGTATGGATTTTAAAAAGAATAAACAAAGAAAAGTATTAAAAAATATTGGAGCAGTACTCGTCGCTTCTGGTGTAACATTGGGAGGAGTGACACTTTTTAAGAGTGCTCAAAATGCAATTGCTCAAGAAAATGCTTATGACGATTGCGTTAATATTGTTGACACAGTGAAACAAAGCGAGACGTTTTTGGAATATTATGCCGATAAATATAATCATTTAAAGCACTATGTTGATTCTAATAAAATCTCTACTGAAGATATGTATGCAAAATTAAATGAAGTTTTGTCTGTTGAGCATATTTATACAAATAGAAATGAGATAATAGATAGTCAAGCGACAAGAAGTCAATTGGAAAATTCTTATATGGATTTTTTGAAATATAAATACAAAAATATCAATGCTGTTGCTTTGTCTGGTGGAATGATGAGTGCGTGTTTGGTAGGTTCTGGCTCTATTATGTTATCAAGTGCTAAAAAAGAAGATGAAGAATATGACAAAGAAATTTAATGTCTAAAAATACAAATATAATTTTTATAGACATTGGTTTTTTTAAAAGTTATTGTGGTAATTGCTGTAAGGCATATAAAGAGATTTTGGGAGTGGTGATTTTATGACTATTGGGGAATATGAAGAATTAATAAAAAAATCAAAAAAGAAAGCTTTGAATGGTTTGGTTTGGACTTCTGTTAGTGGACTCATATTTGTTTCTTCAATGATTAATCTAGCTATAAATGGTGGATATAGTGATGATTATAAAGATGAGATATCGGCTTGTCTATCGCAAATGAAAGAAAGTGATGCTTTTGAGGAATATAAAGAGTATGAAATTGCAAAATTAGAACAACAAAAACAAAGCGGTGTAATTACTAGTCAGGAATATGAATCTAAGGTAAAGTCATTGTCTTCATTGGAAAATGTGTATAATAATAGGAAACAATTGACTGATAATAAGTCTGTTGAACATATTGAAGGTTTAGTAGAAAACTACAAAGAACAATTTGGAGCAGAAGCAATAAGTCTTGCAGGAACTTTTGTATCAACAGGTATTCTTACGTATGGCGGTTCAAAGTTCGCTTTGAATGCAGATAAAGTTGTTTCGCTTATGGAAAGAAAAAAAGAATTAGAGCAAGAGACAGATGAAATGTCTTATTAATTTAAATAAAGTGGGGGAAAATATTATGGGATTAAAAAATTTAAAAAAAGTATTCAGTGATCCAAAAAAAATGGCGATGGCATTGATGGTTTCAGGTGGTATTGTTTTTACAACTAGTTTAACTTATGGAATGACAAACGGTATTGAATATATAAAAGCAAAAAGAGATTATGAAAAATTATTGTCTACAAGCATCAATAGCTATGCATATTCAGAAGTATTGGAGAACGAACAAAAGAAGATTTATGATGATTATAAAAATGGCAGATTGACGGCCGTTGAATTTCAAGAAAGAATGAATGAGTGTCAATCGGGAGAAATTGCATACACTCATAGAGATAAGTTGCTTTCTGACAAAATGGTATCCCGTTGGGAGTCTGACAAAGAAGTAATTGACAAATACAATCAAGGTGTTCAGCCTCATAAAAAAATGTGTGCAGGATTATTAGCATCAAGTATTGGATATTTAGCTGGTGGATATTTCTACTCAAAACATTTGAAAGAAGAAACAGCATATTTAGAATCATTGTATGATTTTAAATATCCAGATCAAGAAGAAAATTTATTAGAGCAAGAAAGATAGATATTATTTAATTTTATAATAATCGGTGAAATTATGTTAAAAAGTAATAAAAAACTTAAAAAAGCATTATACTATGGTGCTAATGGTGTTTGTTTTGCTCTTGCACTATCTTCGTGTGTATGTTTGTATTCCTCGTTTAGTTTGGAAGATAAATTGGATAAAGCATATACAGAATTGAATTCGAATCAGGCTTTTATTGATTATATCTATAACAAACATTTAGAGTTTGCAACAGAGTATAAACAAGGTGAATTATCAAGCAAGGAACTAACAAAAAAATTGGATTATTTACATTCAGATGATTATGTAAAAGATATTTCAGAAGATGAACTGAATATAGACGAAATAGAAAAATATAGACAGGTTGATAGTGATTTGACAAAATATCAAATTGCCTCATTTGTTCAAGGAGGAATGTCTATTCTTGGATTTTTTGGAGCTAAATACTTAGGTGTATTTAGTGAGTATGACGACAAGAGTATGTAACATATTTAAATAAATGCATTTAAATTAATTCACAATTGTTAAAAAAAGTTATACAATATAAGCAATATAAATATAGGAGATGAGATTTATGTTTAGCAGAAATAAAGTTAAAATCATTAGTGATGCGATTTGCGGAATTATTATGTTGCTTTCAATTTTAGCATTTGTTCTTATTGGTGTGTTTGGTAAGATTTGGCACCCAACTTGGATTATTCTTGTAATTGCTATTGTTGTTGATGCGGTTCTTTCAATTGTGGTAGGGGCAACAATCAAAGTTAAGAAACAAAATCCAAATGAGAGTGAAGAGATTTAAAAAAACCAGAAATAACTCTGGTTTTTTTATTTTGCCTATTATTATATGAAGAAAATCAAAAATTATTCAAAAAAAAAGAGGAAAATGCAAATTTATTTCGTATTAATATATTGAGAGAGTTTTTTAAAGGAGATTTATCTTGAATAAAGGTTTTTCATCAGAATGGCTTGAAGAATTAAAGCAAAAGAACGATATTGTTACTGTTGCTAGTAAATATATCAACCTAGCAAAAAAAGGTAGAACTTGGTGGGCTTGTTGTCCATTTCATTTTGAAAAAACGCCATCTTTTGCAATAAATGAAGTTGAGCAGTACTACCATTGCTTTGGTTGTGGCGCAAGTGGCGATGTTATTAATTTTGTTGAAAAATATGACTCTCTAGATTTTTATGATGCTTGTAAGAAACTTGCTGAATATGCAGGAATGGAACTTCCTGAATATCAACTTGATGAAAATTTAATGAAGACAAAAAAGAAAAGAGAACGTGTATATCAAGTTTTGATTGATACAGCTAGATTTTATTATTCTAATTTAAAAACAAATGAGGCTACTCCCGCTCTTGAATATTTAGCAAAAAGAAAATTAGATATGGCAACGGTCAAAGAATTTGGTCTTGGTTATAGTACGGGCTGGAATGAACTGATAGTGCACTTGAAAAAATTAGGTTATACTGATGAAGAAATGTTAGATGCTGGTGTAGCTGAAAGAAATGACTATGGCAAATTATTTGATTGTTTTGGAAAAAGATTATGCTTTCCGATCTTTAATTTGTATGGTAATATTGTTGGTTTTAGTGCCAGAGTGCTTGAGAAAACAGATTTTGCAAAGTACAAAAATACGGCACAAACTATTGTTTTTGATAAAAGTAAATGTATATATGGTATAAACCAACTAAAAAAACTAAAGAATTCTGAAAATATTAATGAAATAGTTATTGTTGAAGGACAAATGGACGTTATTTCATTGTTCAAATCGGGAGTAAAGAATGCAGTTGCTTGTATGGGAACGGCACTTACAATTCATCACGCAAAGGCATTAAAGAGATTTGCAGATAAAGTCATTCTTTGTTTTGATGGCGATTCAGCTGGAAAAAAGGCGACGCTAAGAAGTATTGAAATTCTTGTGAGTGCGGGTATTAGTGTTTACGTTGTTTCAATACCTAATGGAAATGATCCAGATGAGTATGTAAATACTTATGGCAAAGATGCTTGGGACAAGCTTTTGAAGGGTGCGTTATATTGGGTTGAGTTTTTAATCAAAGACTTTGCTAGCGGGTATAATTTCGATAGAGTGGAAGAGAAGAACAAGTTTATAGGCGATGCTTTGAATGTTGTGAAAACTCTTCCAACGCAAAGTGAGCAAGAATTGTATTTAAAGATGATTCAAGATATGACAGGCATTACAATAACTGTCTTAAAACGAGACTTGCAAGAGAAGTCAGATACAAATATAGTTCAAGATGATATTGTAAAGATTGAAGATAATCATATCAATCTCAAAGAAAATGCTTATGTTAAGGCGGTTAAGTTTATAATATCCGCATTGCTTCATAAGAAAGATTATGCTACTCTTAATGAAAAAATTAGAGAAAATTTGCTTAATTCAGATTACATCAAGATTTATGATTACGTAAAATCACAGGTAGACATTGGAAAAGTTCCGATTGTAAGTAAACTTTTTGATATGTTTGATGTTGAAGGAAGCAAAGATATTTATGATATAGTTAATTATGTCTTCCCAGTGGGAGAGGATAATGAAAAATACTATAATGATTGTGTAAATTCAATTGTAAAATCGGGGCTTGCTAATGAAAAAGCACGATTGCTAGAAACTTTGAATCAAACAAAAGACCCAACTGAGCGTAGCAGAATCTATGCTGAGTTACATAAAATTATGCAAAAAGAAAAGAACAAATAATTTACAGAGGTTAAAATGGAGAATTTAGAACTAGAAATTCAGGAAATAATTAAAGAAGCGAGAAAAACAGGAAATGTAATTTCTGAAGAGGATTTAGGTGAAAAATTAATTAATTTTGAACTATCGTCTAAAGAAATGGAAAAAATCAAAGAGCAACTTGAAGAGGCTGGAATTACTATTGAAGAAGCCATTGACAATACAATCAAAGATGAAGAACTCAAAGAATTGATTTCGAATGCGAAAGTTGATGATCCTGTAAAAATGTATTTGAAAGATATTGGACAATCACAACTTTTGACTTCTGAACAAGAAGTTGAATTAGCAAAGAAGATTCTTGAAGGGGATATGAATGCCAAGAAAGAATTATCTGAAAGAAACCTAAAACTTGTTGTAAGTATTGCAAAAAAGTACGTTAATCGTAGCAGTATGCAATTTTTGGATTTGATTCAAGAAGGAAATTTAGGACTATTAAAGGCCGTTGAGAAATTTGATTATACCAAAGGTTTTAGATTCTCTACATATGCTACTTGGTGGATTAGACAATCAATTACTAGAGCAATTGCTGACCAAGCAAGAACTATAAGAATTCCTGTACATATGGTAGAAACAATTCATAGACTTTCTCGTGTAAGTAAACAATTAATGCAAGAATTGGGCAGAGATGCTACTAATGCAGAGATTGCAGAAAGAATGGGAATAAGTGAGGCTAGAGTTGTTGAGATTCAGAAGATTGCTCAAGACCCAGTATCTTTGGAAAGTCCTGTTGGTGAAGAAGATGAAAGTAAAATAAGCGACTTTGTCGAAGATGAATCTATCAAGTCCCCAACAGATAGTACCGCTCAAGATATTCTTAAGACTCAACTTTTGCAAGTTATAGAAACATTAACCCCAAGAGAACAGAAAGTTATTCGTCTTAGATATGGTTTGGACGATAATCACGCTAGAACTCTTGAAGAAGTAGGTAAAGAGTTTAATGTTACAAGAGAAAGAATTAGACAGATTGAGGCAAAGGCTTTGAGAAAATTAAGACACCCAAATCGTAGCAAGAAATTGCAGGATTTCTATGAATAAACTAGGAAAAAGATTATCTGTGATTGCTGGTCAAGTCTCTGGAAAAAGAGTTGCTGATGTCGGCTGTGATCACGGAAAATTAGCAAAATATCTTTTTGATAATAAAAAGGTAGAATCAATGATTTTATCGGATATTTCCGAGCCCAGTTTACGAAAGGCTATTGACTTAATTTCTCCGAAAGGTTATAATTGCGAGTATATTTGTTGTGATGGTCTAAAGGGATATGCAGACAAAAAAATTGATGAATGTGTGATTTCGGGTATGGGAGGTGAAGAAATTATTAAAATAATATCTACGTCTCCCATTAATATAGATTCTTTCATTTTGTCTCCACAGAGAGATATTATTACAACGAAAAAATTTATGTTAGAAAAAGGTTTTTCTATTATCTTTGATATTGTTATCAAGGAAAAAGAGAAATTTTATAATGTGTTCAAGTGTGTAAAGAAAGAATGTGTTGAAGAAATTTCTGAATTTGATCTATATTTTGGAAAGACAAATTTTGAATCAAATCAAAGTGATTTGGAGGAGTTTGTTGATTTTGAAATCAAAAAAGTACAGAATATTTTGGATAGACAATCAGAAAAATCAAATAAACATTTGAATTATCTTGCTATTTTAAATCAATACAAAAAAAGGAAATAATATTATGAAAAAAATGCTAGAATATCAAGAATTAGATATTGAATTAAACAAACTAAAGAAATCTAGTTTGGACTCTTCCGATAGGGAAAGTTTGGCTAAATTAAAGGCGTATATTGTAGAGTCTCATAATAAAGGTTTTCAGCTTGAAACAGATGCTGAGGAGTTATTGAATGACTACAATAAACTAAAAAAACAATATGATAGTAATTGTGAAAAAGTACAAGAATTGACTTCAACTGACCTAAATACAATTACACTTGATAAGGTTGATTCGTTTCTTTCTCAAATTAACAGTTTGAGTAGTGAATTATTCTTGCTTGAAAGAAATATTAATATCATTATTACCAAAATTAAAAATAGCCTAAAAGATTTTGATACAACAAAGAAGAATATCATAAAAGCAAAAGAAAAATATAATGCTTGCAAAGATAAATGTGAGAAAGCGGTTGAGGCTGTTGCACCAAAGATAAAAGCAATTGAAGAAAAAATGAAAGCTATGGAAAAAGATGTTCCTCAAGACCTTTTGGCAAAATACAATACTCTCAAAGGAGACAAGATATTTCCTGTATTTGTAACCTTTGATAATGGACATTGTTCTAGATGTAGGGTTGAAATTCCTACAGCAAAAGTTAATAAATTGAAGGCTGATGGCTCAATTGTTTGCGAACAATGCCATAGAATTATTTATATTAAATAGTAATTTCCCAAACTTTGTTTGGGATTTTTTGTTAATTTGTAGAATTTATGTTAAAAAGAAGTGTAGTATCAATAATGATTTGCCATAGATTAATATTTTTGATAAAATATATAAATGAATTGTAATTGCAATTCTGTTAGATAATTAACGAGTTTTAGAAGGGTTTATTAATGTTATTTTTTATTCAGAATTATCAAGGAATGGAGTTTTTTGTAGTTGCTTTGTCGTATATCCTTGTAGTTGTATTTTCTCTAAGTATGCACGAATTTGCACACGCTTTTGTAGCTTACAAATGTGGTGATTCTACTCCTAAGATGGAGGGAAGAGTAACGTTAAATCCATTAAAGCATATAGACCCAATTGGAATTATCTGTTGTGCTTTGTTTGGGTTTGGTTGGGCAAATCCTGTTAAAATTAATTCGACTCAATTTAGAAATATCAAAAAGGGTACAATTTGGACTAGTATTTCTGGTGTTTTGATGAATATTATACTTGCGTTTTTGGGTTATGGATTGTTTTTGCTTACACTTCTTATTCGGTCAAATAGTTATCTTGTCATCTTTGTTCAACAACTTTGTTACTTTTTATTTTTAATTAACTTAAGTTTAGCTGTCTTTAATATTTTACCGATATATCCGTTAGATGGATTTAAAGTAGTGGAAGCAACAACCAAGTATAATAACAAATACGTACAATTTATGTATAGATATGGCAATTTAGTATTGGTGCTATTATTAGTGTTTTTTGATGGCATTTTATATAATTTTATAAATCTAATATCTTATCCAATCATATGGTTTTGGAATTTAATATTTTAAAAGGGAAAACAATGGAAGAAAAAAAGGAAGAACTAATTGAAAATAATAATCAAGATGAGTCTGCCAGTGAAAAATTAACTTTTCAGTTGGAAAATTTTTCTGGACCGTTAGATTTGCTACTTGCTCTTATTAAGAAAAATAAATTAGAAATAGAAGATGTTGAGCTTTCAAAACTAACTGAGCAGTATTTGGAGGTTATGAAAGATATTTCTACGGTTGATATGGAAGTGGCAAGTGAGTTTATAGAATATGCTGCAATTCTTATTGAAATCAAGAGCAAAAAGTTACTTCCTAAACTTGATGAAGGGCTTGAAGATGAAATTGATGAAGAATATCTGATTAAATTACGACTCAGAGAATATCAGATGTTTAAAGAAGTCAATGAGAAATTAAAAGATATGGAAAGTAACGATAAATTCTACAAGCCACCAGAAAAAGAAGCCAATAAATTTAGAATTGTTATCAAAGATATGCAATTGGATATGTTGTTAGATGCTTTTGTTGGAATTATGCATAAAGTTAATAAAGTAGAAAAGTCCAAAGAAAGCAAAGAAATTGTAAAGGAGACATATACTGTTGAACAGAAGATAGCATCTATCAAAGATACACTTATATCTAGGGATAGACTAAAGTTTAGCGAGTTGTTTCTAGAATCTGCCTCAAAAGAAGAGGTAATAACAACATTTATGGCTTTGCTAGAATTAATCAAAATGCAAGCGATAAGAGTAAGTCAAGATGACTTGTTTTCAGATATACAAATAGAAAAAACAGGAGAAATTTTCAATGGAGAACTTATCTAAAATAATAGAGGGTATTCTTTTTGTTGCTGGCGAACCAGTTGCGTTTATGGATATAGCCGAGAAGTTGGAGATAGAAAAATCTGAGGTCGAATCAGCGGTTAAAGAATTGCAAGAATATAAGAAGACCAATAACGATGGTGTTCAGGTATTGATATTCAATGAAAAAGCGCAATTGTGCTCAAATAAAGAATATGCAGAAACAATAAGTGTGGTTCTAAATCCTATTAGAGAAAGAATGCTTACAAAAGTAGTGTTAGAAGTGTGTGGGATTATAGCCTATAAACAGCCTATAACAAGGACTGAAATTGAGCTTATAAGGGGTGGTGCAAGTAGCGATTACGCAATTAATACACTTCTTGAGAATAATCTAATTGAGGTTGTTGGAAGAAAAGATGCCGTTGGAAAGCCTTTGCTTTTTGGTACAACAGATGCTTTCTTGAAAAAATTCAATATTTCAAGTTTGCAAGAGTTGCCTGAATATGATCAATTGCTAGAAAGAATCAAAGTTCTTCACGATGAGAAGGATAATTCTTTGTTTGACTTTAGGGAAATTGCTCCAGAAGAAGATGATATTGCCAAGGATATGACAGAGGAAGAGCAAGAGGAAATCGTTCGCAGTATAAAAGAAAGTAGAGAAGAAATTATTGAAGACAGAAACAAGCTTGACGATATTCTGGGTAAATTTGTAGAAGATTTACATAGTATTCCTGATATTGATCTCGATTTTGGTGAGTAAATTTATTATATATGTGCAAAATAATAGTATGTTAAGTACTATTATTTTTTTATCAATTTTTATAATAATATTGAGTGTTATGTTATCTATTTCTTTAGATATTAGAGTTGATTTTAATAATGCGAATTTGAAGATTAAAATATATATTTATAAAATAATGGTTCTAACTATTTCTATAGATATGATTTTATTAAAGTACAGAATAAATAATGGTAAGGAGAAAAATATAAACATATTTATAGGTTTTGAGCAAAAATATTTAATAAAGCAAATTAAAACGAGTATTATTGATAAATTGTATTATGATAGTATAGACTTCAAGTCAAATATTTCTTGCAATGATTCGAAAAGTTCAATAGATTTGTTAATTTTGCTTAATATAATTTGTTGGACATTGAAAGAGTGTTTATCTTATAAAAATAAGGATATTAAAATTAAGTTTATAAATACAACAGATTTTTTAGAAAAAGAAAATTTTATTAATTTGAAAATTGGTGTAATGTTTACAATATTTGATATGGTGTTTGCATTAATAATCAGTTTTGTAAAAAGGGGAAAATATGTCAAACAAAAAAAATTATCAATCAAAAATAGATGAAATTATTAATAGCACATTTGAACAGATTAAAAATGTTATTGATGCAAATACAGTTGTAGGGACAACAATTAAACTTAGCGAAAATATTTTTGTAATTCCTATAAGCAAAGTGAGTGTAGGTATTGTGAGTGGTGGAGGAGAAGACTCGAAAAAGAAAAATGGTGGAGTCTCTGCTGGGAGTACGTCAGGATTTACAATAACTCCAATGGGTTTTGTAACCATTAGAAATGATGATATTAGTTTTGTTGGTGTTACGACAGAAAATAATATTACAACCAAATTATTTGAATCAGCAATTATGCTTTCTGAAAAAGTATTTCAGAAATTGGAGGAAGAGAATGAAAAATAAAGTAATAGTTTTAATTGTTTTATTACTGACAATGATTTTAAGCATCGACAAGATTATGATAAGAGCAGAAGAAATAGAAGTTATGGCTCCAGCGAAAGCAATGGTTGTTTTAGAGGGTAATTCTGGGGAGATACTATATTCTCATAATGCAAATAATTCTTTACCAATGGCTAGTACAACAAAAATAGTAACGGCTATTGTTGCAATCGAAAACTGCGATGATTTAGACAAAAAGTTTGTAGTTTCTGACAAATCAATCGGTATTGAGGGCACAAGTATATATCTTAAACAGGGTGAGATGTTGTCTATGCGAGAGTTGTTGTATGGCTTAATTTTGGCAAGTGGAAATGATTGTGCTGTTGCAATTGCAGAATATTTTGGTAGCGAAGAAGGATTTGTAGATATGATGAATAACTTAGCGCAAAGCTTGGGTTGTTCTAATACTCACTTTGATAATCCCCATGGACTTGATAGCGACACTCATTATACCTCAGCATATGATTTGGCGGTAATGACCGCTTATGCGCTTGATAATCAAACCTTTCGAGATATTGTTGCTACAGAAAGAATGGTTATTGAACCCACTGAACAATATCAGGCTCGATATCTAAAACATAAGAATAAACTTTTGTTTAAATATGAAAACTGTATTGGAGTAAAAACTGGATTTACAGATAACGCAGGAAGGTGCTTGGTCAATGCTCACGAAGAAAATGGAATGCAGATTATTTCTGTTGTTCTTAATTGTCAACCAATGTTTGAAGAGTGTGAAAGGTTGACTCAATTGGCACTTGATAATTATATGATGAAAACCTTTGTATTACCATACAATTTTGTTAGTAATGTTCATTTGCAAAGTAGTGATAAAACAGAAGTGGGTGTTATTACAATAGAAGGGTTTTCAAAACCTATTTTAAAATCCGAAGAGGGTTTGTATCGAGTTAAGTATAATATACCAGAAACTATTGTAGCTCCTGTTGAATTGAATCAAGAGGTTGGAGTAGTTGAGGTTTATTACAAAGATGAATTAATTTATTCGAGTAACTTGATTACTATTGAAGGTGCGGATAATAATGATTTAAAATTTCTTATTGATAATATAATAGATCAATGGTTTTAAAAAAGTTTATAGTTAAACTATTTTTGAAACTTGTGAAGTTTTTAACACTTTAATCAATTATGGTTAAGGTGTTTTTTCACTTTCTTAACAGCAAAAGATACAAATATTTCTGCAGTTGTCAAGGAGTTTTGTTGTTTCAATAGTGAAATGTTTTTAACCTTAAATTCAATGAGTTTTATTAACTGTTATAGAAAATCGAAAAAATATTAAAAAGTGAAAGTGTATTATATTTATAAACACTTTCTTTTTTATGTCTGTTTTATTGTCGTGGTTTGAATTATAATAAAAACAATTCAATATATTTGCTTATTTTTTTAAAACAAAGTAAAATTAATAATAAATAAAATTTAAAAGGTTAGTATGAGAATTAATAAATATCTTGCAAATTCTGGTTTAGGAAGTAGACGAAAAGTAGAAGAATATGTTCTTAATGGTGATGTGTCTATTGATGGAAAGGTTGTTAAAGATTTGTCTTTTGATGTTTCTGATGTTTCTGTTGTTAAATATAAAGGCAAAGTTGTTTCTCCTAAATCTGAAAAGGTATATATAATGTTGAATAAGCCTAAATGTTATATTACATCTATGAGTGATGAGAAAGGCAGAAAAACAGTAATGGATCTATTAAAGAATTGTAAACATAAGGTTTTTCCAGTAGGAAGATTAGATTATAATACTCAGGGGTTGTTGTTGCTGACTAATGATGGTAATTGGGCAAATAATATTATTCATCCATCAAAGCATATTTCAAAAACTTATGAGGTTATAACAAAATATCTTCCAACAAACAAACAGCTGAACCAGATTCGAAATGGTATTATTATAGACGGAAGAAGAACTCTTCCTGCTAAGGCAAATGTTGTAGATGAAGTTGATGGTTTTTTTGTAACGCATCTTACTATTTTTGAAGGCAGAAATCGTGAAATTAGAAAAATGTTTGAGTTTCTAAATCTTAAAATTTATGGATTAAAACGCCTAAAAATAGGCGATTTAGAGCTTGGTGCCCTTGAAGAAGGTAAATATAGATATCTTAACGAATATGAATTAGATTTGATTTTTGGAGGTTAATATGTTGAATGTTGCAGTTGACGGGTTCTCTTCGTCTGGAAAAGGTACGGTTTGTAAAAGATTAGCAGAAAAATTGGGTGTTATTCATTTTGATACGGGGGCTATTTATAGAGTTATTGGCTTGTATGTAATTGAAAATAATATTGACCCACGAAACGAAATGCTTGTTACTGATGCTTTATCTAGTATAAATGTTGAAGTAAAGCATATAAATAGTAAACAGATAACTTTTATGAACGGAAGAGATGTTTCTGACGAAATTCGTACACAGGAAGTGAGCGATATATGTTCGCTTACTAGCCCTTATCAAAAATGCAGAGATTTTGTTTTAAAAATTCAAAGAGATATTGCAACCAAGTGTGATTTGGTTATGGAAGGAAGAGATATTACCTCTCACGTTTTGCCTAATGCTGACTTTAAATTTTTTCTAGATGCGCATATAGATGTTAGAGCAAAGAGGCGTTTTGATGAGTTTGTTGCAAAGGGTGAAGTTGTGACTTTTGATGAGGTAAAAGCGGACTTGATTGAACGAGATAGACGTGATACCCAAAGAGAGTTGTCGCCATTGATTCTTACAGAAGGCACTATTCATATAGATAATTCAAATATGACTATAGAAGAAGAGGTTGAATTGATGTATAACATAATTAAAGGGGAAGTTAAATAATGTATTGGATATTATGGATTTTGATTGCTCCTTGGTGGAGACTATTCTTTCCAACAAAGATAATTGGTAAAAAGAAACTAAAACCATTAAAAAATAAGGCAACTATATTATCTGCAAATCATCAAAGCCTTAATGATCCCGTTTTGATTAAAGCAAAAGTTAAGCCGACAAGCAAAATGATGGCAAAAGATAGCCTTTTTAAAAATTGGTTTTCTAAACGATTGATGGCTTGTTTGGGAGCATATCCAGTGAATCGAGAAGGTAATGATTTGTCTGCTGTTAAAAAGACCTTGGCATATTTAAAAGAGGGAAAAACTGTAACAATTTTTCCTGAAGGTACTAGGGCTAATGCTGGAGATTTGAGCGAAATGAAAAACGGTCTTGTAATGTTTGCTCTAAAAACAGATAGTTACGTAGTTCCAATGATTTTTAGAAAAAAGCCTAAATTTCTTAGATTAAATACGTTGGTAATTGGTGAACCTTTCAAGTTTTCAGAAATTGAAGAATTTAAAGGGGTTAAAGTCAATAAGGAAGTATTGGAAAGTGCTAGTAAATTACTTTCAGAAAAAATGCAATATTTAAAAGAAGTAGATTTAAAAGAATATAAAAAATCACTAAATACAAAAAAGATGTAAATTGATTACATCTTTTTTATTTGTGATGAATTGCGTCTACATTATTAGAGAGAAGGGATGGATTCGAACCATCGAAGACTGAGTCGACGGATTTCAATATCTTATTTGATTTTCATTATTGTCTAGTTTTTGAGTGTTTTTGTTGTATGAAAAATTATATTGTTTATTTTTTATTGTGTATTGACTTTGTAATTTTTTTAATTTAAAATATACAATAATAATAAACGAAATAAGGGGTGGGTATGGCATACGGAGATATTAATTATCATATAACAAAAAATAAAATTTTTAAAATAATAAATATGTATGAAGATAGGCAGTCTGCTTTAAATGAGGCGTTGGATTTCTTGTTTGATACAAATGCTTTCAATGGTAATGAAATTTTGATTTTTGTAGTGTTGGAGGATTGTGGGTTTACAACAAGTGAGGTTTTTGCTCAGATAAATAAAAGAAACACTTTTGTTAAAAATCATCCCGTTGTTAATAGGACTATTAATAATGAAAATGATTGTCAAGAGGAAGATTTTGTTATTTAACTTAAATTATTTTTAATATCTTTTTGCCATTAAAAATAAATAGTTAAAGGATGTTTTTGAAGTGAACTGTAGTAGTTTACTTCATTTTTTATTTTGACATCAAATTTGACAACGGATTTTGATTCAAAAAGTGTTTAAAATCAAAAAAAGAGAGATTTTAGAAAAATTCTAAACTCTCTCAATATAACAAATAATGGTTAAATATAGCCAATTTTTTGTGGTAGGAAGGGATGGATTCGTCAATGTGCGAAGCATATTTGTCGGGCAGGGTACCCGACTACCAAAGGTGGTTCAGATTGTGAAACAATCAAGTAAGTGAAACTTACAGAAGCAATCCCGAGCAAAAAAAATATCCCGTAAAGGGATTTTTTTGGTGGGAAGGGATGGATTCGAACCATCGAAGACTGAGTCGACGGATTTACAGTCCGTTGCATTTGGCCGCTCTGCAACCTTCCCAAAAAAATGGAGCTGGTGATAGGAATCGAACCTACAACCTGCTGATTACAAGTCAGCTGCTCTACCGTTGAGCCACACCAGCATAGTGAATTAATCGATAAATGTCGGTAAATTCATTGATTAATTCGAATTAAATTATGGTGCCTTGGGGCGGAATCGAACCACCGACACGAAGATTTTCAGTCTTCTGCTCTACCGACTGAGCTACCGAGGCAAACATAAATGGCGACCTGAATGGGGCTCGAACCCACGACCTCTAGCGTGACAGGCTAGCGCTCTAACCAACTGAGCTACCAGGCCATATGTTTAAAAAAAGAATAATTGGTGGGCCTTCAGGGACTTGAACCCCGGACCAACCGGTTATGAGCCGGTTGCTCTAACCAACTGAGCTAAAGGCCCATTGTATTATCTCAAATATAATGGTCGGGGTGAAGAGACTCGAACTCCCGGCCCCTTGATCCCAAATCAAGTGCGCTACCAAACTGCGCTACACCCCGATTCATTGCGATAACAAGATGATTTTACTATATTATTAATAGCTTGTCAAGAATTTTATACAAATTAATTAATTATTTTTTGAAAAATTTTATTTACAAATTTTGTGTAATTTATACTAAATGTCCAAAAATTTTTAACTTTATATTTGCTACAATGTTTATGTGATAATTAATGTGTCAATAATTAAATGTAAACTTATAAAAGGAGTATTGTTATGAATGTGGAATGCAAAAATATAAATAATGTATTACATATATATTTGCAAGGAGAACTTGATGAATATACTGCAAAGTTCACTAGAGAAATTTTGGATAGTACATTTTTGAAAGAAAAGTTTAACGAAGTTATTTTTGATTTTGAAAATTTGGAATTTATGGATAGTACTGGAATAGGTGTGTTGATAGGTAGATACAAGAATTTAAAAAGTAGGTCGAAAGGCATTTATATTATGAATCCCAATCCTACCATAGAAAAAATTATGAAAATGTCTGGCATATATGAAATAATGCCTAAAATATCCTAAGAGGTGAATTATGTACATAAATGAAATGAATTTAACTTTTGATTCTTTAAGTGAAAATGAATCGTTTGCAAGGTTGGCGGTAGCAAGTTTTTGTTCTAATGTGGTTAAAGATATTGAATCAATATCAGATATCAAAACTGCCGTAAGTGAAGCTGTTACTAATGCAGTTGTGCACGCTTATGATAAAAAAATTGGGAAAATTACTATTAATTGTTTTCTAAAAGAAGACGAGGTTAAAATTGAGATAATAGATAATGGTATAGGGATTGAAGATATAGATAGGGCAAAAGAGCCGTTTTACACAAGTAAACCAGATATGGAGAGAAGTGGAATGGGATTTACTGTTATGGAAGGCTTTGTTGATAAAATGATTGTTGAGTCGTATAAGGATAAAGGAACTAGGGTGACGTTGATTAAAAATATATCGAGGTAGAAATGCTAGATGCTTTTGAAACAAATAGATTATTAGAAAGGGCACAGTCGGGAGATTCTCAGGCAAAAGAGCGGTTGATTGCGGAAAATTCTCCGCTTATAAAAAGTGTGATAAAAAGGTATTTGAATAAAGGGATAGAGTTTGACGATCTTTATCAATTGGGTAGTTTGGGTTTTTTGAAGGCCATTAATAACTTTGATGAAAGTTTTGGGGTTAAGTTTTCAACATATGCAGTTCCAATGATTGCTGGAGAAGTTAAGCGTTTTATTAGGGATAATGGCATAATTAAAGTATCTCGTAGTACAAAACAATTAGCGTTAAAGATAAACAAATTTATTGAAAAATATTTAAATGAATTTGAAGAAACGCCATCGATTGATGTTATTGCAAAAGAGTTTGAATTAAGTGCGCAGGAGGTTGTGTATGCTATGGATTCATCAAATAAGCCAGTTTCTTTGTTTACATTGGTTGGTGACGATGGTGGAAAAGAACAATATTTGATTGATAAAATTGAAAGTGAAGATGAGTCCAATGATTTTGTTGACAATCAAGTATTATATAAATTAATTGAAAGTTTGCCCGACAGAGAAAAGAAAATTATAATACTGAGGTATTTTCGAGATAAAACACAAAAAGAAATTGCGAGCGAATTGGGTGTTTCGCAAGTGCAAATTAGTAGACTTGAAAACAAAATATTGGAAAAATTAAAGCAAAAACTAAACTAAAAGAACACATATTGTCTTGTCTGATAATATGTGTTCTTTTATTAATGTATTAACTTTTAAAGATTAAAGGTTGTTAATGCCGTTATTAATTGTTCCTCTGTTAATGCTGTCTAGTAGTGTATTGTATTCGTAAGTATTAACATTATTGTTTTTGTTGTTGATATTATGATTGCTATTATTATCATAACCATTTGTATTGTTGTATAGGTTTCCGTGTTCGTCATATCTGTAAGAATTATTTCCTATATCATTCGAGTTGATATTGTTTTGGCTAATAATTGAGTTTGTGTTGGAATTGCTGACTAAATTATTAGTTCCTCCGTTGTTTAAAACAATGTCGCTATTAATAGCTCCGTCAACCATCTGTGGAGCATTTTGATTTGAAATGGTTTCATTTAAATCATCTGTAAGCAGATTTGTATTTTGATTTGGGTTTGCTTCTACAATATCGGTATTATCAGGACTTGTTTCAATACCTTCGTCTTCAGGTGTGGTCTCAGTTGGTTTTGAGTTGTTGTCCTGAAGGTTTGAGTAAGTGTTTTCATTATATGTGTCTAAATTTCCGCTAGGTGTAGCGGTATCTTCTTCAGAAGTGATGGTTTTAGTGTTGTCTTCGGTATTTTCACTATTAGAATCATTAGGTATTTCAGTTGTATTATCTGTTGATTCGTTATCAGTATCATCTATTGGTGAAGTAGTTTCATCAATAATTGTTTGCTCGGTAACTGATGTGGTTTCTGTATTTGCAGTATTAGTAGATTCGTTTGTGATTACTTTTTCATCATTGTCTGTTGTGTTATTTATAGAAGAGTTATTTTCAAGAATTGGTGCATCTAGGACCATATCATCAAGATCGGATGGTGTGATTGGTGGGATTTCGTTAGATTGATTGTGTTCTGTAGAATTGTCATTTTGTTCAATATCTTGATTGGTTATTAATGAGTCATCTTCAGGCACTGTCTCTTCAGGAGAAGTAACAATAATAGAATTTGAGTCTGGGTCTACGAGAATTTCTGCATTGTTTAAATCCGGAGTGTTTGTGCTGTCATCAATTACGTTGTCATTGAAGTTTGTTTGATTGTTTAGATCTTCGATTGAGGTATTCGCTTTATTGTTTTGAGCATCTTGAAGTAAATATTTAATTTGTTCTAATGTTGCAAGTGCGTTTTCGTGATAAGAAATGCGAGTATCAATTTGATTTAGAATTCGTAAATAATTACTATTTGTAACGTCTATGCTTTGATTGATACCTGTGTTTCTATTTGCGATTTTATTAATTTCGCTTGTTAGATTTCCGTTACAGTCTTTTAAATTGTTGATAGTGGTTTTGATGTCGTCAATATAATTACTAAGCGCAATCATTTGATTGTCTGATGGTACACAATTTCCATTGAGAATGCATTCGTTAAGTTCTTTTGCTTCTGTTATATCATCTAAAATAATTACTTTGTAGCTAGCAAGTGTATTGTTGGCTTCAACAACGTCGGCTGTCATGGTGTATAACTTTTGTAGTTTTTCTACATAGTTTTTTAAATTATCGTTTGCAGATGAAAAGTTAATTTGATTAACAAATCTAGGTTTGTATTTGAGTAGATCCGGATTAAATCTTTCCTCACTGTAGTAATAATATTTGATTGTTGGTTCGTTTTGTTTGTCTTGGTTTTGAGTGTCTGTGTTTGGATTTTCTGTGGTGTTTGTGTCTTCAGGGTTGGATATATTGTCAACTACGTTAATATTTATGTCATCATCATAGTTAACTTTGTCAATATTTTGTACGCTAGAAGTTTTGTTAAGATTTGATATTTTTTGCAAGTTTAGCTTTGTGTTTTGTGAAAGTTGATGGTTTGATAAGGTGTTTGATACGCAACTATTGTTGCAATTTTCGCAATTATTGTCGTTGATTACAAGTGTGTCTTTACAATAAGTGCAATTACCATTCTCGTCGCAAATTATTGATTTGTTACATGATGAGCATATTCCGTTACTATCACAAATGTAAGGTTCGTTACACAACTTACAGTTTCCTTCGGAATCGCAGTACAATCTTGAAATGATTTCGTCTTTTAATAATTCTTTAAGCTCTGAGTTTTTCTCATCGATAATGCTAACGTTTGTTGAATTAGCAAGTCTTGTTTTTTCTGTTTTTAGTGGTATGGTAGCTTTGTTGGTGTTTTGTAGTGAGTATAGTTCATTGCTTACTAAATATTCATTGTTAACTGTGTCTAATTTGTTAACAGTGTTCGATAGTATGTTTAAGTTTTTATTAAGTTCTTTGCTTGTATTAATTGTTGAATTTGCAGTATTGCAGCCTAGGAAAATTATACATATTAACAATAGGCTTGTTAAGATTATAAATGTTTTTTTCATAAATATCTCCAAAAATTTATTTCTAAATGTAGTTTGGTCTTGTTTCAAAAAAATATTTATAAAAAATTAAAATGTTTAAAATTTTTATTTTTGTGGAATTATTTACTATCTAACGCGGGGTATTAATATGAATGTTCAAGAGCGAAATAAGAAATATAATGATTATGTCAATGCTAAAAAACCAAAGACAAAAAATTTTCCAACTTTAATATATGCGTATATAGTTGGTGGTGTAATTTGTATGATTGGTCAAGGAATTAATGATGCTTTGATGGCTATTTTCCCCAAAATGAGTATTGATTCTGCAAATGCTTGGATGTTGATTATTCTTATTTTTATAGCAAGTTTATTAACAGGTTTAGGTGTTTATGATAGAATTGGAGTTTTTGCGGGTGCTGGTTCAATTGTTCCTATAACCGGTTTTTCAAATTCAATAACAAGTCCTGCTATTGAATTTAAAAAAGAGGGAATAATATTTGGTTTGTGTGTGAAGATGTTTAGTGTTGCGGGGCCTGTTATTGTAAATGGAACAATAATATCTATTATTGTAGGTCTTGTATATTTATTTTTGTAGGTGGTTATGGGCAAAAAATTAGGTAATCAAACTATTAGTTTTACAAATCCTGTTGGTGTTTTGGGAAATTACGCAATTGTTGGAGAAAAAGAAGGTGCTGGTAATTTTTCAAAATATTTTGATTTTATTTTAAAAGATGATACTTTTGGAGAGAAGTCTTATGAAAGAGCCGAGAGAAAAATGTTAGAACATTGTATATTAGGGGCTATAGATAATGCAGGTATTAAGTCGAAAGATATTGATTTATTGATATCAGGGGATTTGCTTAATCAGATAATTTCTTCGAGTTTTACGGCAAGAGAGTTTGATATTTCATATTTGGGTTTGTATGGTGCTTGTAGTACAATGGCAGAAGCGATTGCTGTCGGTGCAACATTTGTTGATGGTGGGTATTTTGATAAGGTAGCTTGTGCAACGGGTAGTCATTTTAGTTCGGCGGAAAGGCAGTATAGATTTCCTCTTGAGCTTGGAAACCAGCGTCCACCTGTTAGTCAGTGGACTGTTACTGGAGCTGGTTGTATGGTTTTGGGTGCAGGTGTTACAGAAATATGTATTTCTAATGCGACGTTTGGGAAGGTAACAGATTTTGGAATTAATGATGTAAATAATATGGGTGCAGCTATGGCACCCGTTATTGCTATAATAGGACCATAGACCAAATCAATGGTCTAAATTAAGGGTTTGATACTGCCACAAATATCTAATACAAAAATCTAATAAAAGGAGTTAAAATTAAAAGTATCATTGAAAAACAGCAAATTATGTGCTGTTTTTTCTTTATTTAGACAATAAATTGCACTTTTTAGACAAGATTTTATCTTTCGATGTATCTGATTTTGATACAACGACCTGTGACATAATATATCTATCAATTATAAAAGGAGATTGATAAATATGTTTGGTGAAGATATGTTAAATGAATGTTTTTTAACTAAAACAAAAACAGAGTATAGGGTAAGATGTTTAAAACAGAGAATAGACCTAATACTTAATAGAAAAGAAGATATTTATAGATTGGACTGCTTAAAAAGTGTAAAAAGAAGAATTGATAATATTCTAAGTGTTATTCAAGGACATTATAATTTTTGTTCTTGGAGCACAGCATTTATTGTGGGGACTGATTATGTTGTTGATGAGTATGGAAAAAACAATTTGTTTTTTGATATAGTAATCAATCAGAAACAAATTAATCTAAATGATTTTGATGAATTTGATAAGGAAAGCTATAAAAATGGAATGATATATATCATAAATTTAATTGTAAAGTTTTGCAAACAGTCACAAGATAGGCTTGAAGAATATCGACAATTCGTTTATGATAAATTGGGTATAGCATATAAATAGTCATGAAAAAACAGTCAACACCATTTTGAGTGTTGACTTTTTCTCTATATACGCAACTTGATTACTCAATATCCAAATTAAAAAACTCAAATGCTGGGCTGTTAAAAAACTGATGAATAGACAAATCCAATGCTTCAATTATTATAAAAATTGTTTTAAGATTGCAACTCTCATATCTACAATTCAATAGGGAACTCATTGTATTATGACTAATTCCTGTCAGTTGTTCTAGGCGATATTGTGTCATCTTTCTTGCTTCTAAAATTTCTTTCACTCTATAAGATACACTTTCAGTAATTTTCATAAATAAAACCCCTATATATTTTAGCAATAAATAGGGGTTATTCATATAGGGAAACTAGAATTATTCGACAATTAAGTCATCACTTTCAAAAACAGGGTGGTTAAAGAACTCTGAAACTGTCATACCAAAAGCTCTAATAATCAAGACAACAGTTGTTAAATTACAACTTTTGTATCTACCATTCATTAAACTTAGCATAGTATTGTGAGTAATACCAGCATTTTGTTCTAAACGATATTGTGTCATATTCCTTTCTTTTAATATTTCTCTAATTCTAATAGCAACAGCTTCATTTAATTTCATAAAAACTCCAAACTTAAACGATTGTTTTAATGTAAGTATATTTTAGCATAAGTAATTTTTAATATAAGCACATAAAAACAATCAAAAATGTTGTTTTTTGACTTTTTTGTGCTATAATAGGTATATAAAAACAATCAAAAGGGAGTTTTGTTATGTTGTTTGGAAGAAAATCAATTGAAGATATAATTGACAAATGCCAAGAAATCTTTGATTTAATGAGTGAAGTGACTGCATGCTTTACAGGTCATAGGGCACAGAAGTTGCCTTGGAAATTTAATGAGAAAGATCCACGTTGTATTGAAATGAAAGAAAATGCCAAGGCAGAAATTGAGAAAGCTATACAAAGAGGATATACAACATTTCTTTGTGGTATGGCTCTTGGATTTGATATGATTTGCGCTGAAATTGTATTAGAACTTAAAAAGAAGTATCCGAATATTAGATTGATTGGAGCAATACCTTGTAAAAACCAATATGACAGGTGGCCACAAGCACAAATTGATAGATATAGAAAACTTGTTAAGCAATTAGACGGTGTTCGTTGTATTTATGACGAATATGTTGACGGTTGCATGATTGAGAGAAATGAATATATGCTAAACAACTCATCTCTTGTAATTGCTTTATATAATGGCTTGGGTGGTGGAACTAAATCAACCATTGAGAAAGCAAAGAAAAAGGGAATTGATGTAGTGGTTATAAAACCATAAAAGGATTTGTATGAGTGATTTAAGAAAAAAATTAATGGATACACCTATCCATAAATTAAGAAATGAAGCTAGAAAATTTGGTGTTGAAAGATATTCTGTCATTACAAAAGAAGAATTGATTGATGAAATGTTTAAAATAGCAAAGGGGCAAGATAAAGTTGATGATAAACAAATAGAAGATTGTTTGTATGATTATTTTTCTAATCTTGAGTTTTTTGTTCCAGAACCAAATGAAAGTGAACTTGAATTTTTAAAACGAGAATGTGAAAGGAATAAAAAGGATTATGATATTGTTTCTGATAAATATTTATTAGATGATGTTATACATTCTATAGAACTACATATTACACCTATAAAATTATCTGAACAACAGAAAAGATTTATACAAAACAAATTGAAAAATCAACCGAATATTAAGAAAATTAGAAGGATAAAAAATGATATAATTAAATATTTAGAAAAAGCATTCTATTAATAGTTAAAACTATTTTTAGAATTTTTTTTAAAATTTTGTCATACAATGGTGAAAATTAGGAATTTGTATGTTATAATGATTTGAGAGGAGACTTTTCTATGGGTGAAATCGAACTACAAATATTACAAGCTACGTTAGATTTTATGAATGAAAATTGTGTAGGACCACAAAGTAGTAGTTTTTTATATAAATCTTTAAAACCAAGATTTGAAACTATTACATCTTTTTCATACTCATATTTTATTTCTTTGTTTGATAATAAAGAGATGATTACATCTCAATTGGTTCAAAACAAAATAGATGAGTTCGATACATCTGATATAACTTTTAATAATGAGATAGTGAGAGAACCACAATCTGAAGAAATACAAACTAGAAAATATAATAGGGTAAGACCAACTGACAATGCAGAAGATTACTACTATTGCACAAAGACTATTAGAGTTAGTAAATATAAAATGTTGAAGGCTCTTTACCAATTCTTTGATGAAAATGATGAAGCTAGAATTGATATAAGAGATTGCTATACTTTTTTACAACAAACATTTAATATTAGTTCATTTAATATGGCAAAACTTAAAGAATTTTTACAAACAGATAAGTTTGTTTTAAAAAGTGTTGTGCAACAACTTTTAATACAAAATACACCAGAAAGTGAACAGAAAGGAAAAACACTTGACCTTAAAAAATATCTTTTAAAAGATAGAGAAAAGTGGATTAAAGTTGTAAAAGGTCTAGGTGTGGAATGTTTGCAATATCTAGCAAAAAATGGCTTAAATTCTTATATTTCATTTAATAATTTAATTAAAGAACTTGTGCCAGATTATAATGTAAATATAGAACTGATTAATCCAGATATTGATAAATTTATTAATGAAGAAGATTATAATGTTCTTTTTGGTTTTATAAATTTATTTTCAGAAGAAGAATTTTTGGAAGTTTTAAATGATGAGAATTCTTTAACAGAATTATTAGATATGTATGTTGAAGAATTGAGAAAGAAAAAAGAAGTTGCTGATTTCTGCAAGAACTTAAAGCAATTATTATCAAATATACATAATGATAACAAAAAAGCAAAGATTAAACATATTTTACCTTTTGAGGTCTTACCAGCGCTAGTAAAATATGATACCGTAGAAGATTTGATAAATGAAAAAGAAGAAAATTTAGCATTCTTAATTGATTATAATCAGGTAATAACAAACTATGTAAAAGTATTACAACAAAGTTTACCAGCATTCTTAAATGAGAAATTTAAGTTATTGCTACAAAGAGTAAATGCGTCTAATGTTCCTAATTCAAAATGGGAAAAATACGTTGAAGTATTGTTGTTAAGATCACAAGGTCAAAATCTAAAACGAATTGGTGAAATGTATGGTAATACAAGACAAGGTATTCAGCAAATTGAAGAAAAATATGATGAATTGTTTGCTTCATTCTATAATTCCGCAAATGGCACATTGACCAGACTAATCAGAGCATTTGTTAAAAATGAATGGTATATGACAATAGATGATGTGGGTTCAATTTTTAACTTTTATCCAGAGCTCTTTTATTACTTACTTAAAAAAGAAGAGTGTGATGATATTGAATATCTTGAAGATCTTGATATTTATTACTTTATAGACAATACTGATTGGTATAAAGAGATATTAAGTATTGTTGATAGAATTGAAGGTGTTTTAACTGAAGAACAATTTAAAACAACTATTCATGAGTGTTCTAAATATCTAGAAAGTATTGGTGTTAGAATACCGTTAGATATTATTGAAAAAATATTAAGATTAGATTTTAAACAAAACGGAACAGTTTATTCTAGAAACAGAATGGGATTGCTTCTTAAATATAAACAAATACTTGCAAAGGCATTTCCAAATGGAATTAGAATATATGAAAAAGAAGATTTAGATATATTTAGGGCTGAATATGCTAAAACCTTTAATGATAATCAAATACCAGAAAATGATAGAGCTTTATATGGAAGAATAGTTGCTAGTTGTTATTTGGTTGGAAAGGGTAAATATGCCTTAAAGAAAGAAAAATACATTTCTGATGAATTAGCAAACAAAATTTATAACTATATACAAGAAAGTAATAGAGATATTTTCCTTACAAACACGTTATATGCAACTTTTGAAAATGAACTTAAGGCAGAGGGCATAGATAATAAATATCATTTACAAGGTGTTTTAAAAGAACTTTATTATAATAAACTTTTCTTCTCTAGAGATTATATTAGTAAAACAGGGGAATCTACAAGTATCTATAATGATATTTATAATTATGTAAAACAGGCTGAAAGAGAAGTGTCAATTGACCAAGTTATGAATGAATTTAAAAATGTTCCATATAGTGTTATTATTACAGGATTAACAAATGGAAATATTATAAAATTATCTGGAACATACATTCATGTTGATAAATTAAACATGGATAAGTCTGATAGTGAGATATTTGCATTGGCAATTGATGAGCTATTGTTAGAAAATGAATATTCTAACACTCATGTATTGTTTGATTATTTAACAAAACATAATAAATCACTATTGCAAAAATACAATATAGACAATCAATTTAAGTTGTTTAGTATAATTCAATATTACTTACAAGAACAATATGAATTCCGCAGACCATATTTTGCAAATAAAGGCGTTGAAATTGGTCATGTTAGAGAAAGAATTATATCTTACATTAAAGATAATAGAGAAGTTACTTTTGATGAATTAAAAGATGAATTTCCAGAAGTTATGGACAGTATTTTATATAATACTTTGTCGGGTGATGAAATTATATGTTGTCAAAAATCTTATATGCACGCAGATAATTTGAATATGACTGATGAAGATAAAAATTTGCTAAAATCATCTATAATAAATCTTTGTTCAGACAATAAATCACATAGCTCACACGAACTATTAATGATTTTAGATTTAAAACATTCAGACCTTATGTCTAAATATAATATTGATAGTCAATTCAAATTGTTTAGCATTATAAAATGTCTTTTTGCTAATGATTTTGAGTTCTTAAGACCATATTTTGCAAATAAAGGTGTAAAAATCTTAAGTAGAGCAGATAGAATAACGGATTTCTTAAGACAACATGACGAAATAAAAATTTCTGATTTTACATCTTATATTACTGAAAATAGATTATATCTTGCTTCTATAACTCAATATATAAATGAAATGAAAGATGAGTATGTCTTTAAAGATAAAGAAACAATTATATCTGTTGAGAAGTCAAAACTAAACAAATACAATGCACAAGTGGCTGAAAATGTATTATTATCTACTATGGATAAAGACGGATTTATTGTTGCTTCTAGATTTAAGAACTACGGGTTCTTGCCAAATGATGTCAAGTGGACTGATTGGTTACTATATAGTTGTATTAATAAATTCTCAACAAAAATCAAAGTTATGCAAACTGAAAACCAAATGAGAAATGGTGAACCATTGTTTGTTTTAAAATCAATACCAGCAGAGAATATTGATGAATTAAAATCATACTTAAAAGACAAATTGGAAATGAATGATGTTTTATTTGTTAGATACCTACAAAACAAGGGCTTATTGAGTTAATCAATAGGCTCTTTTTATTTAACATTTTCAAAATATTACTAACATTTTCAAAATATTATGAAAATATTTTAGAAATGTATTGACAAATTGAGAGTGCTATGCTAGTATAATTACAACAAAAATTGTATGTTGGAGGATTAAAATGGCAGAAAGCAAAAGAGATAAATTTGTGCGCTTGGCAGAGAATAGAACAAATAAAGCTCTTGAAATGATTAGATTGCTTGGAAATTTATCTAATACATCTGTGTATGATTACACACAAAAAGATGTAGATAAAATTTTTAAAGCTCTTGAGAGTGAAATTGCTGAAGCTAAAAAGCAATTTCAAAAGATAGGTGGTGGAGATAAGTTCACACTATTATAGGAGTTAATATGATATATTTATTCATTTGTATAGGGTATATATATTTACTTATAACAGGTCAATGGAAGTAAAGGAGAAAAAATATGAGTAACATTAAATGGTGTTTTCCGTCAAGTAATGGTGGTGAAAAACAAGGACTAAACAATTCAGGTATTGAAACTTTTAAAGATACGCCTGTAAAATCTTTGGCAAGAGAAATTTGTCAAAACTCATTAGACGCAGCACATGATAAGAAAACGGTTGTTGTTGAATTCAATACATTTTCTATTGCGTCTGATGAATTTCCAGATAAAAAGGGATTTAATGATGTTTTGAATAAGTGTTTAGAATATTGGGAAAGCAATCCAAACCAAAAATCTAAAAATTTCTTTACAAGAGCAATAGAAAGATTAAATGCACCTAAAATCAATTTCTTAAGAATAAGTGATTTTAATACCACAGGTTTAAGAGGTTCTAACTCAAAAACAAGTAGTGATTGGGATAACTTAATTAATTCATCTGGAGCTCCTGAAAAGGGGGACTCAAAAGGTGGTTCTTTTGGTATTGGTAAAAATGCACCTTTCGCTTGTTCAGATTTTAGAACGGTATTTTATAGCACTTATGATATAGATGGTCTAAAAGCAAATAAAGGTGTAAGTAAACTTACATCATTTAAACTTGGCGTAAATAAAGACCAAAGTGATAATATTTCTCAAGGAACCGGTTATTATGGTATAGATAATGGTTACAACATTTTACATAGTCCAGAGATGTTAAACCTTGACAAATCTTTCACAAGAAAAGAATATGGAACAGATATTTTTATTTCTGGTTTTTCTAATATGTCAGAAGATTTTAAATCTAGCATTATTGCTGAAGTGCTAGACGGCTTTTTAATGGCCATTTGGGATAATAAACTTGAGATTGTTGTTAACTCATATAGAGTAAACAAAAGCACACTTGCTGATGTAGTTGCAACATACAAAAAGTCATTATCTGAAACTACTATTCAAAACTATGAAATTCTATCTAATGAAAAGACAGAATGGATAAATCTACCATTTGAATATCCACAAGGAATTTCATTAGGAAATATCAAACTTGCTTTTGCAATTAGATATGATGGTTCTAACAAAATATCAATGATTAGAAGTTCTGGAATGAAGATTATGGATAAAACAGGTCTTTGTCCGTCATTAAGATTTGCAGGAATTGGTATTATTTGTGGTGATGAACTTAATACATTCTTGAGAAATTTAGAAAATCCAGCACATACAAAGTGGTTGCCAGAAAGATATGAGAAAAATCCTACAATGGCAAAAGGTTTATTAAAACAATTATTTGAACTTATTACAAATAAACTTACTGAAGAAGCGTCAAAGGCTTTTAGTGGTGAGATTGATATTGAAGGTGCAGGTGAGTATCTTCCAGATGAAGATAATGATATTGATGAAGGTAAACAAAAAGTTCATGAAAAAGAAACTTTAAATAAAATCATTGATATTGATTTTCAAATACATAAAAAGGTGGAATCTGTTGCAAACCTTGAAACAGATGAACTTGGTGATGATTTGGAAAGCACCGAAGCAACCGAAGGTTCAGTTGTAGATGGTGATGATGGACAAGGTTTTGAACATGATGGTCATAAACCTAGTGGTCAAGGGGATAGAGATACCGAAGATGTTGGTCTTGATGATAGTGATGAAATGAATGGCCAAAAATCAATTTATGTAAAATCTAAACAAGTAAGAATTATTTGTATCAATAAAAAAGAAAGACTTTATAGATTGCTTTTCACACCAACAGTAACAACTTTTAAAGGATTTATTGAAATCTTTAAGATTGCTGAACAAAATGAAAAAATGGCTATAAATGTTCTTGGAATAAAGAACGATACAGAACTTATTTGTAGAAGAAATAGAGTTGGTTACTTTAGATTTGAAGAAGATAATCAAATCTCAGTTGACCTTAAACTTGATGTAGAAGAATATTCAACTATGGGGGTGAAATTGTATGCGTATAAAGGCTAAATTATATCCATATCCGGTGTTAGCGCCAACTTTCAATAATGACTATGTTGAAAGTGATTTTAACATTGAAATTACCACACAATGTTCGCCAAGTGAAATTATAGTAAACTTTACACCAATATTAAGTAATAAGGGTATAAAAACTCTTATTAATGAGAAAAAGGCAGGATTTGTAGTTCATATAGAGTGTGGTGCTACAAGTTATAGAGAACTAATCAATATTGATGAGGCAGGTCTTGTTTATAAAATACCAGCAGACAAGGTTGAAGGTGTAATATATTTTTGTCCGTTTATTATTGCATTACAAAATATTAATGGATATTCTAATGAGAAATTTAATAAAGATTATAGAGATTTATCATTTGAGTTAGAAAAAGGAAATATCCTTGCTGTAGGACAAGAAGTATCGCTAACAGTTGAAAAAGAAAATGATGACCTTTCAAATGTTCCGTCAATCTTTGCGGTTACTGAAATTAAAGATAAAGAAAGAGTTGGTATTGTAATAGACAACACAGGCAACAAAATCAATATTCAATTACCAGAAGAAGAATTTAATCAATTTAAGATTGCTATGAATAATCCAGCAACAAAGTCAATTATTCACTCAATGATTATTATACCAGCACTTATGAAATGCTTTGAGGACCTTAAAAATCCAGAATTCTTTATGCAATATAGCGATAGAAGATGGGCTAGGGCACTAAAAAAGGCTGTGATTAAATTAGGTTTAGACTTTGATGTTGAAAGTTTAGAAGGTATGAATTCTTTTGAAGTATCTCAAAAGATTATGGAAAATACAATTTGTAGAGGTATTACTGACATTCAAAATATTGCAAAAACAGGAGGAGATGAAGAATAATGGAAGCTATTAAAATATTATCTGAAGATAAAATTATTGCTTTGAAAACTAATCTTTCAACTATAAAAAATGTGATGTCTGAATGTCCTAATAATGAATGGTTAAAAGACTTTTTCAAAGAGGAAGAACCTTTTACAAGTTCAAAATATACAATTAAAAACTTTGAACTTATTACAAATAAAGAAAATAAACAAGAAACTGATTGTGAAAATGCTAAAATCTTATATGAAAATCTAAAACATTTACCAGATAGTGTTTTATGTGATGAAAGACTATGGGTAAGTCTTGGTTTTGGAAAATTATATGATTTCTTGATGTATAGATGGAACCCTTGCGAAGATAAGGGAACAACAAGATTAGAATATAGATGGTTATTCAAATATACATATAAAAGAAGTTTGTTCTTTCATGGAATTGCAAAATTATTCTGGCAAGTAAAATTTACTTATGATGAAACTTTAGAAAATCCTTACGAACTTACAGATTTCTGTTTCCAAATACCAGAAATATTAGAAAAAATGATATTCAGAAATTACTCTAATTCTAAAACAATTAGACTTGCTATCTTAAGAGCAATTAAAAAGTTCGTTGAAGATGGGGGTAATTATAGTTCTAAATTCAACTATGAAATTATGAAATATATATCTTTCTTGGGCGGTGCTTATATTCTTGACGCATTTACACAAGAAGAACTTGCTGAAAAAGTATATGACAAATTAATAGATTTATTTGTTGAGGCTAATCCACAACAAAAAGTTTTCAAATTAGATTAAAAAATTTTGAAAAATCGACAAAATATCATATTTATATGATATAATCTTTACATTGATAAAATTTAAAAAGGACTTTCAAGTGATAAATAACAAAATACAGGCTTATCATGTAATTGAAAAATTGCAAAAAGACTTGACGCTAGGCAAAATGGAAAGTTTGGTGCCACAATATTTAAGAAGTGGTATCGAGATTTTTTCACATCAAATCTATGCGTCAACTTTTGCTTTGTCAAATCCTTTTGTAAAAGGTTTTATTCTTGCTGATGAGGCAGGTCTTGGTAAGACAATGGAAGCATTGTTAATCCTTTCACAATACAATGTAAATAACAATAAAATACTGGTTGTTGTTCCAACACCAACAGTAGATAATTGGTTAAGAAGTATAATAAGAACTTTTAATTTCCGTTGTTATCTTCTTGATACTAAAGAAAGAGCAGTATCAGAAAATTACATTCAAAGTTTACAAAAGTTTGAAAAGGGGATAGTTCTTACAACTTATGATTATATTAATGCAAATGCTGATAAATTTAGAGAGTTTGATTGGCAACTTTGCATTTTAGATGAAGCTCATAGATTTAGAACTTACAAAATAAAAGAGAACAAGACAGCAGATACAATTCTTTCTATCATTCCAAATGCTAAAAAGATTTTACTAACTGCAACACCTATTCAAAAGAATGAAGATGATATATTTGGTTTAATCAATTTTATTGATGATAATGTATTTACTGATTATGATGAATTTCATAAAAAATACTTTAGAAAACCAGAAAACTATCCAGAGTTAAGGGATATAATTGCGCCATATACTTTTAGAACTTTAAGAAGTCAAGTTAAAGTTGAAACTAAATTACCAGAAAGACAAATTTTAACTCAAATTTACAATATGACTGATAAAGAAAGAGAACTTTATTCTCTAATAGAAAAATATGTTGCAAAACCTACTAAACAAGCATTTCCAGAAATGGACCCTTATGAACTATCTTTAATGTTTTATGGAACCTTATCATCTTCAGCTTATGCTTTATCAAAAACATTAAGTGGTATTTATACAAGATTAAATAAACACGCTACTGAAGAAAACCTTGCTGAAGCAAAAGAAATAAGGGATATGTTAAATATTGCCACATCTATACAAATTAATACTAAAGATGAATATCTTTTAAGGGCTTTACAACAAACATTCTCAACATTTCATAGAAAAGGTATTGCAAAGAAATGTGTTATATTTACTGGTAATACTCAATCACAAGAACACTTACACAAACTTTTGATGTCAAAGACTGATTATAGTGTAAATTCCTTTAATGGGACAACTGATAATGAACCAATTGACAAATTCTTAAGAAGTGATAAACCAAGTATTCTAATATCAACAGACAAAGGAAATGAGAGCTTAAACTGGCAAGAAAGTGCTTTTGTTATTAATTATGACTTTCCACAAGTATTGCTTGATATGGAACAAAGAATATCAAGATGTCATAGAATTGGCCAACAAACTGATGTTTTTGTAATCAACTTTATATGTCCGGAAAACTTTTCAGATGTTAGAATGTATGAGTTGTTTTATAAGAGATTAAATATATCAAATAATATCATTGGCGCTAGCGATACAATTATATCTGGTGCAGTTGATGGTGAAATAGAAGAAAATATCAAAGATACACTAGAAAGTATAAGAAAGAAAAAAGAAGTTCAAATCGAATTCTCTGAACTTAGTGAAGAATTTAAACAAGAACTTGAAGATATAAAGGCTCAATCTAATGATATTCTTTTCAATACTTTTGATAGAAAATTGGTTGAAAGCACTAGAAATATGGCTGAAATCATTAAAAGGAAAGTATCTGAATTAGAGGATATTGTTAAAGATTTGGCTAGATTTTACTATAAAGATAGCTTTATAGATGAAAATACATTTGAAGCAAAAACCGCATGGCATAATAAAAATCCATTTGCTTATCCATTCAAATTCTCATTAGTAAATGATGAAAAGTATAGACCATTTACATTAGGTTCAGAACCTTGTCAAAGTATGTTGAGTAATTTGACAAATTCATTCTTTTTAAAACCTAGTAAATTGATTTTAAAGTCTGACAATCAAAAACTTAAAGGAATGAAAGGATATATTGCAAGCTATGGTTTAAATGTGTCTTATGCTTTTAACTGGACTAGGGCAACAAGATGTGTTGGTATTGATGATAAAGGTAATTATCTTAACAATGAACAATGTGATGAGATACTTGATCTTGAATGTGTTGATTTTAGCGAAAATATTGACATTCCAGACCAAATTAAAGAAGAATTGGATAAATCCTTTGAAAATATAATTTCGACCATTACAGAGCCATTAAAGGCTGAAATGGATAAGAGTTCAAAATTACCAATTTCTCATATACAGATGTTGGCAGAAAATGAAAAAGCAAAATTTGAAAAGCAAATCAAAGACTTGCAAAGAGAAATTGATAAAGTAAGAAATTCTACATCAAATGATAATTTTGGTGAAGGACTTGCAAAAAATCAAAAAATAAATGAACTTTCAGAGCAATTATTTGAGATGAAAGACAATGAATTCATTATGAAATCAAGGATAAATAGAGAAACAAAGAAAAAAATTGATGAAATTTTAAACAAATCTTCTCTAAATAGCACAAAATCCAACAATTTTATGATATACTTTGAAGTGATATAATAAGGAGCAACACTATGATTGAAAGATTAGATGGTATGACAAAAGATATTGTGAAAGATAATATCGAGAAATTAAAGGAACTTTTTCCGTCAATTATTAGAGATAATAAAATAGATTTTAATGAGCTTGAGCTATTATTAGGTCAAGATATTTCTAATGATAAAGAACAATATTCTTTTGTTTGGAATGGAAAAACAGAAGCAACCAAACTTGCTCAAAAACGTTCTACTGGAACTTTAAGACCTTGTGAAAGTGAGAGTAAAAATTGGGATACAACCAAAAACATCTATATTGAAGGGGACAACCTTGAGGTTCTTAAACTTTTGCAATCTTCTTATAATGGCAAAATTAAAATGATTTATATAGATCCGCCATATAATACTGGTAGAGATTTTGTATATAAAGATAATTTTAATGATAATATTGCTAATTACAAAGAAATTACAGGACAAGCACAAAAATCTAATGCTGATACTGATGGTCGTTATCATACAAATTGGCTAAATATGATGTATCCTAGATTAAAGTTGGCTAGAAATTTACTTACTGAAGATGGTTTAATTTTTATTTCAATTGATGATAATGAAGTTGATAATCTAAAAAAGATATGTAATGATGTTTTTGGAGAGTTGAATTTTATTGCAGTATTGCCAACTATTATGAACCTAAAGGGTAATAATGATGAATATGGATTTTCTGGAACACATGAATATACTTTAGTGTATAGTAAGAGTTACAAACAACCAATTTTCAACAATTTAAGAATTAAAGATAAAAATAAAATTAAAGAAGAATGGGAAGAAGATGAATATGGATATTATAAGGTTGCTACTCTAAAGGGTAGTGGTGAAAATGGTGCTAGAGAATTTAGACCAAATCTATTTTATCCAATATATTTATCTAAAGAAGGAACGTTTTCTTTAACAAGAGATGATATTCATAATTACGAAATGATACCATTATCTAATGGAAAAGAAATGACTTGGCGTTGGTCGAAAGAAAAGTTAATAAACGAAAGACATAATATTATTGTTACTTATGATGATGGTGAATATCAAATAAATAGAAAAATAAGACCTGAAAACAATATTCCTAGTGTAAAACCAAAGACTTTATTTTATAAAGAAGGTTATAGTAGCGGAAATGGTGTAAAGGTTATAAAAGAACTTTTTGGCGCTAGAATCTTTAATTATAGCAAGCCGGTTGAATTAATAAAGGATTTTATTGAAATTGCGACAGATAAAAATTCAATTATTCTTGATTTCTTTTCAGGCTCTGCTACAACACCACATTCTATTTTTCAACTAAACGCTGAAGATGGTGGTGATAGAAAATTTATTTGTGTTCAATTACCAGAAAAAACTGAAGAAAATAGTGAAGCTTTTAGGGCAGGATATGAAAATATTTGTGAAATTGGAAAAGAGAGAATTCGCAGAGCTGGTCAAAAAATCCAAGAAGAATTAAAACAACATGGACTAGAAAGAAAAATTGAAGGAAAGACTTTGTTATCTTCTGGAACAGCTGGTGATTTATGTCATGTTGAATACAAAGATAATGAAACAGGTGAAATTACATCTGAAAGCAGATTTATTCATGAACCTAAAGACATTTATAAATATAATCCAGAGAAATTAGATGTTGGCTTTAGAGTGTTTAAGTTGGATAGTTCTAACCTTAAAAAATGGAACAATGAACCAACTAAAAATGCTGAAGAAGTTGCTAATAGAATTAGACAAATCAGCTTTGATTATCTTGAAGATGGTAGAACTGAAATTGACCTTGTTTATGAAATTATGCTTAAATATGGTATTGATTTAACATTACCGGTTACAAAAACTGCTAATGGTAAGGGTTATATTGTAAATGGTGAAGATTATAAACTATTAGTATGTTCTGAAATGAATATCAAACTTGAAGATATTGAAGAATTTGCTAATGAAAGTGTTGGAACATACTTATTTGCTGATAGATGTTTCTCTGATGATAATCTTCTTATTAATACACAAGAAATCCTTAAATCAAAGAACAAGGAAATGAGGCT
The DNA here is from genome assembly GCA_017453125.1 of Clostridia bacterium. Classification (GTDB taxonomy): domain Bacteria; phylum Bacillota; class Clostridia; order Christensenellales; family UBA1242; genus UBA11490. The sequence goes on along the minus strand of JAFTKS010000012.1, from coordinate 33,103 downwards.
GTTCTAATAATGTTTATTGATTTAAACTTACTACATAAATTATCCTTACTTTATGGATTTAGAGTTATTGAGCAGAGGGACCGGGTTCAGAGATTTAATAGCGTTTTAAGTATTTATGTTTACAATGAAGATAATGCAAAACATAGTAGGCCACATGCTCATATTACTTTAAATAATCGTAAAATTGGTGAAATTTATATTGATACTTGGGAAATAATTGATAGAGATAATAGACTTAATCGTAAAACTCTTGAAGAAGTTAATAAATGGACTTTATCTCACAAACAAGAATTAACTGACGAATGGAATAGATGTAATAAAAGAATTCAAATTGAATTTTTGAATTATTAAGGAAAAATAAAATGAAACTAAAGTTTAAAAAGCAGGAATTTCAAGACAATGCTGTAATGAGTGTTGTAGATTTGTTTAAAGGCTGTGCAAGCGCACCGTCAACTTTTTCAGTTGAAAAATTAGATATTATTGATATGACACATGATGAATTGTTAGGTTATGCTAACAATTTAGATTTGTCTATGGAACAAATCCAAGAAAATTTAAGAGAAGTGCAAGATAGAAACTTGCTACCTTTAACAGACCTTAAAGAGCTTCGATTTAATATTGAAATGGAAACCGGAACAGGTAAGACATTTGTTTACACAAAGACTATTCTTGAATTGCATAAACAATATGGGTTTAATAAATTTGTTGTCGTTGTTCCTAGTGTTGCAATTAGAGAAGGGGTTTACAAATCTATGCAAACTACTAGAGAATACTTTAAACAAGAATATGAAGGTGTTTGTGTTAAACCTTTCATATACAATTCTGCTAAAAGACATGAAGTAAGAGATTTTGCTTTATCAAATAATCTTGAAGTAATGATTGTAAATATTGACGCATTCAAAAAGAATGAAAACTTGTTTAATCAAGTTACTGATACAATGCCAAAATCTGCTAAAGAATTCTTGAGAGAAACAAATCCAATTATAATTATTGATGAACCACAAAGTGTAGATAATACTGCAAAAGCACGTGAGGCCATTACTGGTCTTAATCCATTATTTGAATTAAGATATTCTGCTACTCACAAACAAAAAATCAATACGGTTTATAGACTAACACCGGTTGACGCTTACAATATGCACATTGTAAAACAAATTTGTGTTGTAAACAATGAGATGTTTGATGACTTTAATAAACCTTATATCAAATTGTTAAGTGTTAGTGGTGAAAATGGATATACTGCAAAACTTGAACTTGATTGTGCCGGGACTAATGGTGTAGTTAAGAGAAAAGTTGTTTCAGTTAAACCAAATAGTAATCTTGAAACAATTACTGGTAGAGATATTTATTCTGGCTATATTATTGCCGGTATTAATGCTATGGAAGGCTTTGAAGAAATAGAATTTACTAATACTGAATTTTTATCTTTAGGCAAGACCATTGGCGATATTGATGAAATGACTAGAAAAAGAGAACAAATCAAGAGAACTATTGAAGCACATCTTGATAAAGAAAGACTTTATATCAAAAGAGGAATTAAAGTTCTTTCATTGTTCTTTATTGATGAAGTATCCAAATATAGAGTATATGATGATAATGGAACACAAAAAGGTGTATATGCTCAAATATTTGAAGAATGCTACAATGAACTTATAAATCAATCTAGATATGCTGAAGTTAAGGAATTCTTTAAAAAAGAAGCTGAAGAAGTCCATGACGGATATTTTAGTAAAGACAAGAAGGGTAAAATTAAAAATACTAATGGTGAAACTGCTGATGACTATTCAACATACAATACCATTATGAAAGACAAAGAATGGTTACTTTCATTTGATTGTCCTTTAAGATTTATATTCTCACATTCAGCGCTAAAAGAAGGTTGGGATAATCCTAATGTGTTCCAAATTTGCACATTAATAGAAAATAAATCAACATTCACTTGCAGACAAAAGATAGGTCGTGGTTTAAGACTTTGTGTTGACCAAACAGGTGAGAGAGTTGATGAAAAGGGAATAAACATCTTACACGTTATTGCTGAAGAAAGTTTTGCTGAATTCGCTGATACATTACAAAAAGAAATTGAAGAAGAAACTGGTGTTAAGTTTGGAATTCTTGATATTGATATGTTTGTGAATATTGCTTACACAGATGAGCAAGGCGAAGAAAAACAAACAAGTGCAACAGACGCAAGAGATATTTTGGATTTCTTTAGAACTAAAAATTATGTTGATACAAAAGGCAAAATGAAAGACACCTTAAAGAATGATTTGCTTTCTGGTAAAGTTGAGTTGCCACAAAAATTTGAAAGAGCTAAAGATAGAATTATCAAGCAAATTGAAGGTGCTAACAAGAAAGTTGTTGTTATGCCAGCATTCAAAAAGGTTGTTGTTAAGAGAAAAGATGAAGTGTTTGAGAATGATGAATTTATTACACTTTGGAATAAAATTAAACAAAAAACAATTTATCGTATCAACATGAGCAAAGATAAACTTATTGAGAAGTGTGTTAATGCAATAAACTCAATGAATGAAATAGGTAAAACAAAGATTGCTAAAGAAACTGCAAAAATCAATATTCAAAAATCTGGTGTTGATTTCACAACACAAGGTAAGAGATTTGAAGATATGGATACTGAAATTCTTATTCCAGATGTTGTAAGTATTTTGGCTAGAAATTGTAAATTGACAAGAGATACAATAGGTCAAATTCTATTGAATTCCAATAGATTACAAGACTTTGTAAACAATCCACAAAGATTTATAGAAGAAGTAACACAAATTATCAATAATGTTAGAGCAAATGAATGTATTGACGGTATTACATACACTAAATTGCCGGGTAAATCATATTCATTTACTGAATTATTTGACCTTGAGAATACATCAGAAGTATTTGCTTTCCTAGATAAAACAGCGGTTGCTGTAGATAAATCTACTCATGACCATATTATTTATGATAACTCAAATATAGAAAGAGATTTTGCTTTAGATTTAGATAAAGATGAAGAAGTAAAATTATTCTTTAAAATACCAGATAAATTTAAAATTCCAACACCAATTGGAACATATAATCCAGACTGGGCTGTTTACATTGAAACAGATAATGAAAAGAAACTTTATTTCGTTATTGAAACTAAAGGTTCAACAAACTATATAGATTTAAGAGATAAAGAAAGTATTAAGATTGAATGTGGTAAAAAACATTTTGAAGCACTAGGTCTTGATATTAAATTTGGTGTTGCTAAATCTTATGATAAATTTAAAGCTGATAATATTTAGAGGTAAATATGTGTTGGTTGTTTAAAAGAAAGAAAATTGTAAGTGTTGAAATTTACGAAGAAATAGACGGTTTAGATGAAGATGATAAGTTTGTAAATCTTGCTGTCGGTGATATGATGGACGGGTTTGATGGTATGGTTATGGCCGACCTTTACAATTCTGATAACAGCGCTAAAACAGTATTTCTTGTTACTTATGATGATGGTTCAACACAACTTATAGAAACCGAAAATGGTTCATCACATTATTATCGCTATATGCGAATGGTAAAATAATCATAGAGGCATATATGAACAAACAAATAGAACTTACAAATCAAATCCTAGAACAAGCATATAACCATAGTAAAAATAACAAACAAGAAATAGAAAATAGTGATACTTGTGGTTGTTTTTATTGTAGAGAACTATTTATTCCAAAAGAGATTAAAAATTGGATTAAAGATGACAAAGGTGATACAGCACTATGTCCATATTGCACAATTGACGCTATAATTGCAAATGCTAGTGGATTTGAAGTCAATAAAAAACTGTTAGAAGAACTACATAAAAAATATTTCAAATAACACAATGCCTATCAGAGAAATCTGGTAGGTTTTTTTCTTTGTGATTGCGATTTTTTCAATCCCTATTGTAATGTATTTACATTTATGCTATAATAACCACATGGATAAAGATTTATATTACGAACTAATACTTGATAAATATTTGGACGAAAAAAATCTAACAAGTGAAGAATTAACACTTTTAGAGGCGGCCAAATCCTATTTTATGGAAAAAAGTAAACAAAATATGGGAATTGGAATGATGTGTTCAGCCTATATTTTTACTCGTCCAGATCAAGAAACTTGGGCAGAATACGCAAAGATAGAAAAATTTGTTCATAATTACGCTAGAAAGTTTGCAACAAGTAAAGGAAAACCAATTCAGGATTTTGATTTAGAATTTATCAATTATGGCAGAACTCAACTTGTATATGTTTTAACTGATAAAACAACTGATGAGAAGGTTACAATCCTTACAAAACAACCTGTTGTAGAGTATGGGAAAGTAAAACAAGAAGCCAAAAATTTAAGGGATTTAAAGAAAGTTGATAAACATGTTGTAGCACCGATAGATTACTATTCTGTTGATGAACAAGAATTATATGTAACACCTTACATTCCACAAGCTAGATGTGTTGCTAGTGATACTAAATGGGGAATGTATGTGCCAGAGCCATTTTATAGATTTGATAATTTTACAGATGAGCAAGAACAAGTAGTCAATGCTTGTATGATAGCAAAACTTGTTAGCCTATATGACTTTAAGAAAGGTCAAGGCATAGGTTGTTGTAAATTAGGTGGTGGGGACTTTATGTTGCCAAAAGGTTGGGAACATGAGCCACTAACAATTAAAAACACATTAAATAGTTTATATCTAATCGCAGCAAGAGAAATGTTACAATGTTCTTTTGATGAGTATTTAGATATTATTAGAAGTGAGTTTTCAAGAAGCACAATAAACGAAAATCAAGATGAATTATTAGTAAATGTTCGTGGTAGAGTGCCTATGAACTCAAATGATATTGAGAATGGTATAGAACTTGGTAAAAAAATTATTGCCAAGAGAACAGCAGAAAATCAAGATGAAGATGTTTTGGGCAAAGGATAATAATATTAAATATATCACAAAATAATATATTATTATATATACCCCCAGATATATAACTAAACCTACCAGAGCAAATTTGGCAGGTTTTTTTCTTTGTGAATAAAATATACAAATAAATTTCTTAAAATTCGATACAGAATTCAAAACAATATGCTATACTAAAAATATCAATAAAGTATTTGTGGAAATCAGGAGGTAAGAATGAAAAAGAAATTTTTAAGTTTTATTTTGGCAATGTGCTTAATTTTGCCTTGTGCGTTTGCATTATCAGCTTGTGGTAAAGATCCAGAATCTGGTGGACCGGTAGATTTGGCAGGAAAAACTATTACTGTTCAAGCAGGGTCTGCTGAATTAAGTTGGGATAGTAACATGGCTATATCAAGCATTGAGCAAGGAGATAATGGAGCATATGGCACAGAATTGACTTTGGAACAATTTGTTGAACACTTTTATACATCTAATCGTCAACTTATTGAAGCTATTGCACATAATTCTAACATCAATACAGTTGAAGAAGCTAAAACTTCAATAGAAAACTGGGCTGTGGGAACAATCCTTTCAAGAAATCCTATTATTAAGTTTTCAGAAGATGGAACAACTGCTACTACCTATGCTGGAAGTGATATAAATCTTGAAACCCCATTAAAAGAATATACAGTTCAAAAATCAGGAACTGATGAATTATTTATATATGACTTGTATGAGGAACAAGAAGCCAAGTTAAGAATAACTTGTGATTACGACTCAATTGATGTTACTAGTTCTACGGGTTCAGAATTGTGTTATAAAACCACTTTTGATTTGAGTAGTTATAGTGTAAAAATTTTATTAGTTGATAGTGTTGGCGATGAAAAAGAGTTTGGTTTAAACGAATGTGATTTTGGTAATACAGCTCGCACACTTACTTTGTGGATTGAAGGTGGTGTTTTTACTTATAAAGTAAAATAAAAAAGAAACCTATTAGAGAAATCTAGTAGGTTTTTTTCTTTGTGATTGCGATTTTCTATCACAATGTAATAGTTTTGACAATAATAGTCAAAAACACTATTTTTATGTCAGTATTAAATCTTGTAAACACATTACATGTGTTGTAAAATAAAGGCAACACAAAAGCAGAAGAATATTGGAGTTCTTTTGAGGTGATTGCCATTGAGGTTTGTTAAATTTCTAAACTATCACAATAAATACATAATCAATTCATTTCAACTAATGAATTGTGCCATATACACACTAACCCCTAAATTGTTATTGGGCTTTGCGCCCTTTTAACAGTTTGGGGGTTTTTATTATTTCTACCATTTTCAAATTCTTACAATAACAGACATATTTTATAATTTTAAGTCATTATTCGTGTTCCCGATGTATCAGGTTTTGATACAACGACCTATGTGATAATAGTCGTGTCAAACCTAAAAGGAGGTGCCATAGTGAAAAAGTATGATGTTGCTGCAAGCATTTTAGAAATACTTGAAGATAACGAAATACATTCTATGAATGAGATAGCTGAAAAACTAGAACTATCTCGTTTGACTGTTTTTCGCCATATACAAACTTTATCCTTACACTATGACATTGAAACCTTTAAGGGTGGGCAAATCAGAGGTGGTGTAAGATTAAAGACTATCACAAAACTTGATGTAAGTTATCTTAGCTCTAACGATCTGCAAAGCGTTATGAGTGCCATTGGATCATTGCAGGATCCAGAAGGTAACATTCAAAGATTAGTTAAAGATCTTGCTAACCGAATTAGAAAGGAGCAAGAAAATGACAGATTTAGGAAAGAAAATTGTTCAAGGGAAGTTGGCTAATCCAAATGAAGAAATTACTTTTAACTATAAAGATAACATTCACAACAAAATGATAAAGGTTACAGCAAAAAGAGAAATACGCAATTATATCAAGTCAAGTGACCAAAAAATTAGGCGTGATGATAATAGATATACTTTTCATAATAAAAGTTGGGATACAGTATTCAACGAAGATAAACCAGAGAACGAACAATATTTGATAGATCCAGCGTCTGATGTAAATAGTGTTTTAGATGAAATGGAAAGAGATTTAAAAAAAGCGGCCATTAAAGAACAAAGGCGTGCTTTGGTTGAAAATGCTTTACATTGCTTAACACCATTACAAAGAGAAGTTATTGACCTTATCTTTTATGAAAACAAAACAGAGAGAGAAATTTCTAAAATTTTAGGAATATCACATCAAACTGTTCATAGAAGAAGGGACAAAGCTATCAAAAACTTGAAAAATTACATTTTTGACACTCAAAATTAAAAAATATTTTGACTACTTTTGTCGAATGGCTTAAAAAGGGGGTGCCAAAATCAAAAAACTTGTAGTTATAAAAGTGAAGGGGCAATGAAAAAGTTTTCTGGATTTTGATAGTGCTTGGGCTATGCGTTCGCATGGCTCTTGCACAAAAATCCAAATTTAAAAATTGGGAGTTGAAAATGAACGAACAATACACTATCAGGATTTATGATAGCAAAATTAAAAACAAATTAGAAAAGGTGTATAAGGAAGTTGACGACTTATTCGCAACTAAAAATCCATTTATTGTTGATTGTATCAATAGGGGATTGGACTCTATGATTAAAGATTTGTCAGCAAGCAAAAAAGTTGAGAGCATATCTGAGCTTTATGATGAAATGCACCTTACTGTTGAAAAACTTGATAACTTGATTAAGTTGAGTGAGAGAAATGCAAAAGAAAATATTGCAAATCTCACAGTTAATCAAAAACTATTATCTTGCAACTATAATATGCTTTTAGGTCTTACAGATAATGCACCCAAGAAAGCAGACCTTGTAGAAGCAGGAATGTATGATGACCTACCAGAAAGGTTGTTGGAAATGCTTGAAGATATACTAAAAGTTTATCTTAAAAAATAATGGCTGATGTTCCTAATGTAAACCTATTTTTAGGTTATGTTGATTGCTTGAAAGGTATGTCTTTGAATGACGAATATGTAAAACAATATCGTGATCAAAGAAAATTTTATTCTTGCGGCAAAGATAATGACTATGTCAAATATGTTCATACCGGTAGTAAAGAAGCAGGTGATATTGTTGCTTACGCCGGCAATAGTGAAAAAAGTCATGGGGTGTTTAATGAAAATGGTCTTATGAATAGTGAGGCTATAAAAGAATTGAGAAAACATCTAAGAGATACAGAAAGTGTTATTTGGCATGGGGTTATATCCTTTACCGAAGAATTTGGAAACCTTTATTGTAACAATTATGAAAAGGCTTACAAATTGATGAAAACTGAGTTGCCTAAGTTTTTCTATAATGCAGGTCTTAATCCAAAGAATATTGAGTGGTTTGCAGGTTTGCACGAGAATACCGATAACAAACACATTCATATTTCATTTTTTGAAAAAGCCCCTTTAAGATATAGGCGTGGTTGTAAAAATCGTGTCTATTCAAATGGATTATTACCACAAACAGCAATCGACAGGGCAAAAGTATCAATAGAAACAAAACTTTTAGATTTATCATCAGGTATTTATCTTGATAGAAAGACAATGACAGAAAGATTAAAAAGAGAAATGGAATTAGGAGTTTTTATGAACAAAATTAGCTCGCTTTTATTGATAATACCCAAAGAGGGTAGATTGTCTTATGATAGCGCAGAAATGGCTCCATATAAACCACAAATTGATATGGTGATACATTCTATCATCAAGGCAGACGGTGAAATGAAAAAGAAGTTCAACACTTTTGAAAGTTTGCTTACAAAAAGAGATAATGAAATGATTAGGGCTTATGAGAAAATACACGTTGATTGCTCGGATAAACTTATGTATGACAAAACAATGAAAGACCTTTATAGAAGATTGGGAAACATTGTTTTAAAGTCTGTTAGAGTTATTAGATACGAGCAAAAACACGAAGAATTTGAAACTAAAAGACGTTTAACTTTAAAGAGAATTGAAAAGAAAAAACGCCAAATCTTGCTAAGACGCTGTCAGCAACTTACAGAAATGGTGAATGATGAAATTATGAATTGCTTTAAAGAATTTATGCGTAAACTTGAAGAAGTGCATTATAAACGTCTTAAAGAAGAAGGCTATTTAGATTGAAATTAGCCAAACAAGCCCTTAAATTTATTGGAATATTTATCCTTTGTTATGTGGGTGGATACCTACTAAATATGGTAATTGCAAACGATTTCGCACTAGAATTTAAGTTCTCAGTTGATTTATTGTTTGCAAAAAGAACTATCTTATTTGCAGTTGAAATTTTTGCTGTATTCTTCTTATTTTACTTGGTAAAATCGCAGAAGAAGTTAGGGAAAAATCCTAAAACAGTAATGGAAGCAACTGAAAAAGATAAGGACATATATACAGGTTTAGAACAAGCACACTTTCAAACGGATAAGGAAATAGCAAAAAACTTTCAAACAATTGAATATAAAAAATTGCCGACAACAGAAATAGAAGGAATACCGGTTAAAGCTGAAGAAACAATCAAAGGTTATAACATAACTTTTGCAAAACCAGCTCACACACTTGTAATAGGAACAACAGGTAGTGGTAAAACAACAACTTATATCAATCCGGTTGTTCAAATCCTTGCAAACACAAAAAACAAGCCTTCAATGTTAATTTCAGATCCAAAAGGCGAATTGTATGCTTTACATGCAAAAAGTCTTATCAAAAGGGGATATGATGTTAAAGTTTTAGACCTTAGAAATCCATATTGCTCAATCAGGTGGAATCCACTTGAAAGGCCATATTTGATGTATCAAGAGATGTTAGGACTTGAAAATCAAGTTCATCTAAACGAAGAAGAAGGCTATTATGTTTTTGAAGGCAAGATTTATTACAATGAAGATGAGAAAAATGCTGCTGTTCAAGTGAGAAAGCAAGCAATATTTGACGAAGTATATGAGGACCTTAATGATATTTGTTCGGTTTTGTGTCCGGTATTAAGTAAAGGCGAGCCAATATGGGAAAGTGGTGCAAAGAACTTTATTCTTGCGCTTTGTCTAGCCATGTTAGAGGATAGTGAAAATCCTAACTTGGGAATGACAAAGGAAAAATTTAATTTTTACAACGTTATGAAAATTGCAACCAATACTCAAAACGATTGTGAAGATTTAATGGACTATTTTAAGAATAGAAGCCCAATTTCAAAAAGTGTTAGTTTGTCAAAACAAGTTTTAGACGCTAGTGATAAGACGCGCGGATCTTATCTATCAACTATCTTTGATAAATTATCAATGTTTAGTGATATGAGTATTTGTTCGCTTACAAGTGCTAATGAGATTGATTTTGGTGAAATAGCAACAAAACCAACAGCTTTATTCTTGCAAATACCAGACGAAAAGGAAACAAGACATACCTTAGCCGCTATGGTAATTTTGCAGGCTTATAAATCACTTGTTGCAAAAGCTAACACATATCCAGACTTGGCTTTGCCGAGAAGTGTGTTCTTTTTGTTAGATGAATTTGGTAATCTTCCAAAAGTTCACAAATTAGAACAAATGATAACAGTAGGTCGTTCAAGAAGAATTTGGTTGTCATTAGTAGTTCAATCTTACGCACAATTAGCGAAAGTATATGATGAGAAATCGGCCGACATCATAAAGTCGAACTGTAATATCCAAATCTTTATTGGAACAACCGATCAAAAAACAATAGAAGAATTTTCAAAGAAATGTGGTAATTTCTCAATTATGCAGAGAAATGTTAGTTTTTCAGGCGGAAAAGGGGATATGGGAAGTTCTGTTAGTGTAAAAGAACGACCACTTATCTATCCAACCGAATTACAACAATTAAACAACCCACAAAATATGGGAAATGCAATTGTAAATATATTTGGTTTTTCGCCGGTGAAAGCAAAATATACACCTAGTTATAAGTGCAAAGCATTTAACCTTGAAAAGACTAACCAATTATTATCGGAAGGCAAATACTTTAACGAAGATAAAGTATTTTATAACATGCTTGATAGAAATCAATTGTTCTCTAAAAAATCAAAGACAAGAGAAAACAACGAAAAAGAGATTACATCTTTACTCACAACATTAAAAATTTTAGTAGAGAAGTTTGACTTTGAAAGTTTAGGTGCATTTGAAACCAAATTAAGCATTTTACAAGCCATAGAAGAAAAGAACTATGCAGACTTGATTAAATACCTTAAAGAGCTTGATGAAGCTGCACAAGCACAAAATTATGACAATTATGCGGCAGTTAAAAGTCTATGCGTGAAAGCAGACCAATTAAAGAGGTTGGTAAGATTATGAAAAAAATTTTAATAGGACTACTTTGTGTTCTTTGTTTTTTGCCAACCATTTTGGTTGCAAGCGGAAAAATGACGATAACCAGAGTAGGCGGACACTCAACAATGGGTGTGATTATTGGTCCTATTGTGGGACTAGATACAGTTATTCCGGATACAAGTGTAAGTTCAGGGGTATCAACTGATTATAGTAGTTATAACCTAAGTAAAGATACACCTTACACTAATGGTGCTTTAAGAGCATATAGCACACTTGGTATTTACAATGTTAATAGAAGTGCTACAAATAATGGCTTTGGATATGCAGGTTTTGTTAGGGCTATGAAAGTTAAAAGAACTGACGGTCGTGTAATCTATGATGATGACGGAATATTAGATGTGTCTGATAAGGCGAGTTCTCTTGCAAGTGAACTTATAAATTATCCAGCATATATCTATTCAATAGAAACGACTTTGCCTAACAAGCCAGACGGGGGATTTATGTGGACTAACCAACAGGCTAAATTTAAGGACACATATATCAAAAGCATTTATTCAACAGCAGGCGACTCTAAAACAGTTAGTGTAAAGATCCCAACAAATCCTAGTAATACAACAAGAACTTTAACAACTGTTATGGGAAATGATTATTCACTTACCCTTGCAAATCAAAAGTATATGTTAATACTTTTACAAGGCACAGGGGAATACGAAAACACGTTCTGGGGTAATACAGGTGGTGATACAAGTGTTTATCATTTCTTATCAAACTATATTAAACTTGGAGCAAGGGATTGGTCTAACACATTAAAATCGAGTGCTAGTGTTGGCTCTTATAATGGTAAAACCGCATATTATTCGCCAAAGACATTCACAGTTGTTGCGACTAATCTAAACAACTATGTAAAAGTGAATGATGTGCAAGCAACATCACAATACGGAACTGATGTTGTGCCATTTGCTGACGGACATCACATAACAATTAGTGATGTAGGCAGAACAAAGATTGATATTGAAAATGGTGGAGAAGGCTCTTATACAACATATTATTGCTTTGTGGATACAACTTTGCCAGATATTAGTTATACCTATCATAATGCAAATGCCCTTAACAATAGAGTGGTAGGAAACATTGTAACTGATAGTCTTGGAGCAAAATCACAAACAATAAATGAAGGAGTTTTCAAAGATCAAGTTCAAATCAACTTTGGTTATAACGAAGGCACCGAAGCACCAGAAACAGCCACTTACACTTTAAATGGTAAAACATATAATTTGACAAGTGGAACTTGGCTTAGTGAAGAAGGCTCTTACACAGTAACAGTTACAGACCTTGCAGGAAACAAAACAGTCAGCAGATTTGTGATTGATAAATCATATCCTAGCTATAATCTAGGAAGATTAGAGAGTGATAAATCTTATAAAATTACACGTTGGTATTTGGTAAATATCCCTTATGGATATTCAAACTCTGGCTCATATTCGTATGCGACTTATGATGAATGTTTGGACTTTGCAAAAGTCTCTGAATTTGTGAATTGCGTAACAACTTACACATTAGATGATGTATCAAAGTTCACTAACACTCATTTACTTGCAGAAGGTCAAACACCAAAAGTGGGAGACTATTGGTATTATAAGTCAAAGAACAATCCAAATCTTTATGTGTATTATTTTAATGAGCAGGACCTAAACAAAGTCATTGAACATTATGCGAAAGACTTTGTGTCTGAGCCACAAACCTATAACACACAATCATCACTAACACCTAATAATTATGGAAACACAATAGATAGTGCAGTCACAGACAATACTATCGAAGTCAATGGTATTAAAGGCTATATAGTTAACAATTTTACGTTTAGACATCAAGACGATAATGAGGCCTATAAAATATATTATGATTATCTCGAAGATAATACTGACACATGGAAAGAGTTTGTCTTTGGAGTGCCTTTTGCAACTCAGGCAAACGCACATGGACTATATCGCATTAAAGAAGTTGACTATGTGGGACACGAGACATATTACTATGTCTATTTAGATATTCAAGCACCAATGCTTGATATTGAAGCCAAATTGTATGGCAAGGACAAAATCTTTACAGAATCTATATCAGTTGCCGATATACCTAACAATAACGAACTGATCTATTATTATGAGAAGTTTGCTATTAAGGAAGTTATCGAAAACGATAAATGGTGGGTAATGGAAATTAAATGTCCGGACAACATTACAAGAAGATATACTCATTTAGATAATTTACCAAACTTTGATGAAATGGGCGAAGGCGAATTTTCAATCAAAATTACTGATAGAGCAGGAAACTCTTTCTCTTTCAAAGTATGTTTGCTTGGAGCAGCGCCAGAAGTAAAATTTGAAGTTATAAATGCAAATACTCAACTTAAAGTAACAATCTCAACAGGTGAGAGTTTTAATACCATTACTGATTTAAAAATCTATCGTAATGGAGTTTGCTTAAACTCTGAAACCGGTTATGATGAATATCCAGACGATGACACTAACGATCTTATCTTTATTGATACTAACACATCAAAATATGTGTTCAATAAAGGCGGTATTTATATAGTTGAGATTACTGACAACTTTGGTAGAACTTTGTCATACGACTTTAAGTATGAAAAGGATTTACCAACAGGAACATTAGTTGGAGTAACGCATAACGGAAAGACAAAAGATGAGGTTAAATTTGTTTATGATAGTGATAAATATTTCACAATCATTACAAAGGACGGCCAATCTTATAGCCCAGAACAATCAATTGATAAGAACATAACAACTCTTATCTTTAAACCGGTAGAAGATAGTGAGATAACTTATAACATACAATTAGTAGATTATACAGATACTGAAAATTATAACAGTTATACTTTCACAATTAAAACAATTAAACCAATTATAAATCTTTATGGAGTAGAGCCAAACGGAACAACCGGTGGCACAGTCTATGCGACTTGGGATACATCAGAGGAACAATATACCGCTTCCTTGATTGAGAGTGGCATAAAAACAACATATAGAAAAGGACAAATATTGTCCGCCGAAGGTAATTACACAATTACTCTTTCAGATGAAATAGGAAATACAAGTAGTGTCAATTTTGAAATAGACAAGTCAATAAGTTTTTTCATAGCCGATGTTGAGGGCAAAACATACAACATAGAAGATATAAGATATATCAACTTTGATATAAGAATAATAGAAGATGAGCCATTAGATGTAACAGTCTTAAAAGACAATACGCCTATGGATTATGAATTTGGTTTAATGTTAACAGAAGAAGGTGAGTATTTAATCCAACTAACTGATGAATACAATAACACATTGTATTTCACATTTGAGATAGACAAAACAGCACCAACAGCAACCCTTTATGGAGTAGAGCCATTTGGTATAACCAAAGGCAATGCTTGGATTGTATCAAGCGAAACTGAGCTTACATGTTGGTATCAACTTAATGAATATTATAGTGATGTTTACTATCTTGGACGAGAACTCACACAACATGGGAAGTATGTTGTTTATATTATTGACAGAGCTAAAAATTATATAACCTTTGAATTTGAAATTGATAAAGAAATAGCGTTCGATATAAATACTTATCGAGGCGGTATTTCTAGTGATAAGGTTAGACTAATTGCGTATGAAAATTTAAGTGTAGTTATGTATAAAGACGGTAAACCAATTGAGTATAACTTTGAAGATATGTTAACCGAAGACGGTGAGTATGCGTTTACTTTGACAGATGAATTAGGGAATAGATATAGTTCATTCTTTAATATAATCACAAAGAAAAAACAAAACCTTGAACACATTTTACAGGAAGACATATCAGTTGAGAGTGTTATAAAAGATGATGAAAACTATGAATATGAAGTTCTTGAAGGAAAGCTATATTTGCACGATGAAGGTGCTTATACAGTCAACATAAAAGATAACCGAACAGACACAAATTATTCATTTAATATCACTATCGACACGACACCACCAACACTTGAATTAGTCAATGTTGAGAATGGTGGATCGACTAAAAAAGTTGTCATTATGAAGAACGTGTCTGAAAATCCATACGACATTTACATCTTAGTTGACGGTGTTCCTTTTGAATATAGAATGGGTGATGAGATTGAAAAATGTGGTCGCTTTGTAGTTGTGTTATCAGACGAAGCGGGCAATACAACGACCTATACTTTTGAAAGAGTTTACTCATTAAACGGAGCAAGTATAGCAGTCTTGGCAGGTCTTGGAGCATTGGTAGTTTTACTAATTGTGTTGCTTGTAAAATCAAGACATCACTACTATACAGAGGAAACTATTGAAGAAGATGAAGAAACCGAAGAAGAATTACCAGAAGACGATGAAAGTGATGAAAAACCACTAGATGAGTAGGGATATTAGTGTAAATTTTAGTAAGCAGGATAAGAGATGGACTCAAAATGCACACACCACCCCTAAAAACCCCTTATAAAATAAGCCTTTTCGGCTGTTTCAGGGTAAAGGGGTGGGTGGAACAATTTTGTTTCATCTCACTTTTAGAAAGCAAGTGTGAAACCCACTTCTTTTTTTGAACACAAATTTATAGAAAGGAGAATTAAAAATGATTGATTATTGGAGGAATATTTTTTATGAAATCAATGTTAGCAGCTATCGACTTCAATCCGATCTTGGCACCGGTGCTTGAAGTTCTTAATGCAATTTTATGGCCAGCAATCGGACTTGTTGGAAGTATTGGAACAATCTATTGTATTGTTCTTGGTGTGAAGTTAGCGAAGGCAGATGAAGCCGGATCCAGAGAGAAAGCAAAGAAAGACCTTATCGGTGCGATTATCGGATTTGTATGTATTTTCGTTCTAATCATTGGTTTGAAGATTGCTATGCCAATTTTAGAGGATTGGGTAACAACTCAAATCGCAGCCTAATTAAATCTTAATAAAAGGACCTAAAAATAATGAAGAAAAAATTGCTCATAGGTGCAGGGATTGTCCTTGCAGTTTTCATTCTGTTCTTAATCATCATTTGTGGTGGAAGCGGAACAGATAAAGTAGTAACACAAGAAGAACTTGAAGTGACTATCTCAACGGTTACTTGTGATGTAAAAGATGATGACAGTATTGACTATGACTTAGCATTGCTTACAAATGACATGACATTTGAGAGTGATATTCAAGACAAGAACTACACAAAACTTACAATTAACCAAGAGAAAGATTTCGCTAGTTTGGGCGTTGCCTTTATGGTTAAATCAAACTATGATATGACACTTAATGTGGCATTAAACAAAAATGGTGTTGAGTTAAAAACAACAAGTGTAACCATTGAAAGTGGTAGCACAGGAAGTGTTAACTTGATACTTGATGAAGCGGTTGGAATCTCAAAGACTGATGATTTCACAATCACTTTCAGTCAAGCAGATGATTATTCATTCGCTTTCGATACAATGATATTTTTCTTTGACGAGGTATAGTGAATGGACTTTTTAACAAATTGGATATTCGAGTTGCTATATGGCTTCCAGAAAACAATTTGTTATGTTATTGATTTTATTAGAGAGATTTTCTATACGTTAGCAGGTATTCAACCAATCACAATAGACGGTGAACAGACTGACTTATTATCACATTTCTTATTATCGGACACAGTTAAACAAACATTCTTTTATATATTCCTAATAGCAGTAATTCTTCTAGTTGTATTCGTATTGATTGCAATAGTTAGAAGTGAATATGCTTATGGGGAAAATAAAAAATCGAAGGCATTGATATTTGGAAAGGCAATGCAAAGTTTTGCCATATTCCTTATGGTGCCATTCATCTTGATTGCAGGTATAGCTTTGACTAATGCAGTCATGGGAGCAATAAATACGAGCATGAACCCTTATATGTTGGAAGCAGGGGGACAAGCCACTATCGGTGGTCAAATCCTTATTACAAGTGGTCAACATGCTTATATTGGCGATCCCGGTCAGCAAGCCGCAATTGAGCAAATGTTCTTAACTGGTCAATTAGATTACTTTGATATTTCGGTAGTAAGTCAGTATTACAACCTAAGAAGTATTAACTTTTTAATAGGTATTCTTGGCTCCATTATTATTATGGTAATGTTTGTTATGTCAGCGGTGACATTCATTCAAAGAATATTTGATATAGTCTTACTATTCATAATATCGCCGGTTAGTGTTAGCACGATACCTGTTGACGATGGAGATCGCTTTAAGACTTGGAGAAACATAACAATTTCAAAAGTGTTGAGTGCCTATGGCATAATACTTTCAATGAACTTGTTCTTTATTATCATTCCACAAATACAAGGAATTACATTCTTTACGGATACATTCAAAAATGGAATAGTCCAAATCTTATTCTTAATTGGTGGTGCTTACTCTGTGACAAAAGCAAATCTTTTGATTGCACAACTTACAGGCGAAGCGGCTGGAAGAAATGCTACATCTGAAATGATTGCTAATGCAAGACATGGAATGAATAATGCAAGAGCAATTGGTGGAACAGGAATGGCACTTGGCGGAGCATTGCTAGGTGGTAGAAAATTCTTAAACACAAGAAAATCAACAAAATCATCATTCAAAGGATTTAAGGACTCATTCACAACGCCAACAAGTAAACCTTACACAAACAAATCAGCTGAGCCAAGCAAACTTGCAAAATTCGGTAAAATGCCGGGTAGAATTGCAACAATGCCTATTGGTATGATCAAAGACTTTGTTGAAGGTGGTATCGTTGGAATGGGTAAAA
Organism: Clostridia bacterium; assembly: GCA_017453125.1. Classification (GTDB taxonomy): domain Bacteria; phylum Bacillota; class Clostridia; order Christensenellales; family UBA1242; genus UBA11490. The sequence goes on along the minus strand of JAFTKS010000012.1, from coordinate 15,170 downwards.
ACATTGGTCCAAGAATGAAGAATATTGCAACGGGTGACAGTATGATCAACCATGCACAATTTATAGACAAGAAAGCAAAATCAAATTTAAACAAGGAGCAAACAAATAATGAGAATAATACCTAAAAATACGAAAGTTAAGGTGCAATTCTATAAGGGAATAGGGATATATGATGTTGTGCTTGGTATTATTGCTTTGGGCTTTTTAGCTTTGACGATAACAAGCAATTTGCCAAACAAATATACTTGGTCTTTGATTATATTGATTATTGTTGCTCCAATGTATATCCCTTTGGGTGATGTAAAATTATATCAAGCATTGGGATATGCGTTTAAGTTTGCAGTTGCGAAAAAATCGTTTAGCAAGTCTAAACAAGGAAGTTCGCACATCAGCGCAATAATTCCATATTCAAAGATTAAAGATGATATAATCGTGGGTAAGGATAACCTTTATACAGGTGTAATTGAAGTTACGCCAATAGAATTTAACCTTTTATCTGAAACTAAACAGAATTTCTTTATTGACGGTGTAATCTCTAACACTCTAAAAAATGTTGGAGAATACCAAGAATATGATCTAATTAAATTAGACAAACCGGTCATTTTTGATGACTATATCAATAACGAACTAACTCGTATGCAAAAACTAATTGCTGAAAATGAAAATGGCAATTTGAATGAAAAAGAGTTTAGAACTAGAATTGAAGTCATTGAAGATCGTATGAACTTAATCGAAGGATTAAACACAGAAGATAAAATATTTGCTAGTGCTTATTATATTGCTATGCACGATATTGATATTAAGAGTTTAAATAATTCACTAAACATTATTGAAAACTCACTTAAAAATACAGGTTTAGAAGCAAAGAGATTGAATAGTAAAGAGTTAGCAATTTTCTTAAAATATTCTTATGACAGGGACTTTGATGAGAGAGAATTTGATAACTATACTGAAAAAGAGTATATACATCACATCTATCCAGATAGCGTCCAATTTAAAACTTTATCTACAAAGCAAAATGGGAAAACTCTTACTCAATTTGTAATAACAGACTATCCATTGAAAGTTGACAACGCTTGGGGACAAGAATTGTTTGATATTCCAAATACAAAAGTGGTGATGAAATCTAAACCGGTAGAGAAATATAAAGCAATTAAAAGAATAGATAATGCAATCAATGAATTGCTATCTCAAAGCACACTTGGCAAAGCAAGTTCACAAATAGACAAACAAACTCATTTAGAGAGTTTACAAGTGTTGTTGGAAGGCTTACAAAACGACAACGAAGTCTTTTTCGATACAACACTAATAATCACAGCTTATGATACAGACAAAGAGTTACAAAACAAAAAATATGTTAGAAGAAAATTAAGGGAATTGGGCTTTAAGTTTAGTGAGATGTTTGGGCGACAGATAGAGAGTTATTTCTCATCTAACATCAACACATATAATAAGACCAATATTTCTCGTGGCCTTAATTCTTCAATCATAGCGTCAACTTTTCCTTTTGTAAGTAATGCAATTTTAGATCCTAATGGAATTTTAATTGGTGAAAACAAATTGCCAACATTCGTTGACTTTTTCAGGCGAGATGACGAGAGAGTTAACTCTAATGCAATTATCATAGGAAAATCTGGAAGTGGTAAATCTTACGCAACTAAAATGCTACTAGCAAACCTTGCTAGTGATAATGCGAAAGTCTTTATCCTTGATCCAGAAAACGAGTATGGAAATTTAGCAAACAATCTTAATGGTAAGGTTTTAGATGTATCTTCATCTAAAAATGGAAGAATAAATCCATTCCATATTATTATGAGCCTAGATGATGAGAATAGTGACGGCACAAGTAATTCGTTCTACTCACACTTGCAGTTCTTAGAAGAATTTTTTAGGTTAATCTTACAAGGTATAAATGCAGACAGCCTTGAACTATTAAACAAGGTCATAGTTGAGATTTATAACAAGAAGGGTATAACCGCTAAAACTGATTTGACACAGTTAAGAGCAAAGGATTATCCAATATTCCAAGATTTAGCCGAAGAAATTGATAAAGGATTGAAAATGAGAAAGACGAATACAATTTGTCTTGCTACAAGGTTTTGTCTAACTACATCAGTAAATTTAGACGTGGTGGTCGAAATTCGGCCTTGTGGAATGGTTTTACAACATTTAATCCAACTGAAAACTTTGTATGCTTTAATTTCCAAAAACTATTATCTAACAAAAACAACCTTATAGGTAATGCTCAAATGCTACTTGTATTGAAGTGGTTAGATAATGAAGTAATAAAGAACAGAGACTACAACTTGATGTATAACGCTGATAGAAAGATTGTTATTGCAATAGACGAAGCACACGTGTTTATTGACGAGAAATTTCCTATTGCACTTGACTTTATGTTCCAGCTAGCAAAACGTATAAGAAAGTATAACGGAATGCAAATTGTAATCACACAGAATGTCAAAGATTTCGTGGGAAGTCCAGAAATTGCAAGAAAGTCATCAGCGATTATTAACGTTAGTCAATATTCATTCATTTTCTCACTATCGCCAAACGATATGGCAGATCTTTGCACCCTTTATGAAAAGGCCGGTCAAATAAACGATAGTGAAACTGATAATATTGTAAATTTGCCAAGAGGTAGTGCTTTCCTTATTACAGGACCAGCTAATAGAACGAATATCAAAATTGTGGCAACACCACATGTAAAAGAAATATTTGAAAATTAGGAGTATAAATGGAAGATAACAAGAAATTTATGTCATTAGATGATTTAGTTAAAATGGGCAACGAAAACTATATCAAAATGATTAACGAAGGTAAAATTACAGACATTTTTAGAGCAATTGGTTTGTTTCCAAATCAAACTGTTACTAATGATGTTCTTATCCTTTCACAAATGCCAAATGCAACTTGTGTAAAGAGAATGAAAGAATGGAATTTTTACCATAGACAAGTAAAGAAAAATGAAAAGGCTTTAAAAGTCATTTCTCACAAAATTGAAAAATATGACCAAGATTATGCCGATGAAAGTGGCACTATTTATACAAAAGGCATTGAAAAACTTAAACATGATGTCGGTTTTGTGTTTGATATGTCACAAACAGAAGGTCAACATTTTGACTATCTTAATTCTAATAGAGAAACGATTTCGGCACACTTTGAAGATGTTAAAAAGGCACTTGAAAGAACAGCAAAAGAATATCAATTCAAATATGAAGATATTGAGAATAAGTCTAATATTGATAGGGAAAACAAAATAATCACTATTAAAGACGGTATGGATATTGGTGATATTATCGAAACTTTAATTCAAGATGTTTCAAAGGTATTGCTTGAAAGCAGACGAGCAGAAGGCTTATCTAGCAAACAAAAGGAAAATATCGAAGATATTGAACATAATGTTGCTATTTATGCTATTCAATCAAAACTTGGTTTGGAATTGCCAAACTACAACTTTGATGAAATCAAGGAATACACAACAGAAGATCAATTAGAGTTTAAGAACAATCTTCAAAAAGTTCGTTCTGTAACAAATCAACTTTTAGCCAATGTTGAAAGTGCTATTGAGTATGCTATTCGTGGTCTTAATAGAGAACAAGCAAAGGCAAAGGAAGAAGAAAACGAAAAACAAGAAGAACAAGTTGAAGAAGCAGTTGCTGAACAACCTAAAAGAACTAGGAAGAAAAAGCAAGCTGAAAGTGAGGTGGAGTAATGCTTAATATAGGTGGTGAACTTTCATTCATCTTGCAAGATATTGACTACACATCAAAGAAAGACTTGCTTGATAAACTTAGAGCAATGAGAGATGATTTGCAAAATTATCCAAAAGAAGAAAGACTTAAAATAAAACCTATTCTTGCAATCTCAATCCAACAAGCATTTTATGCTAGTGAATGGGAATTGATGAGATACAGAAAATTCTGTGATTACAGGAGTGAGAATGGAAAAAAAGATGATAAAAATTCTGGTGAAGGAGCCGAATAAGGAGCCTTACATCAAAGAAATTGAAGATGAGTTGGAGCCAAAACAAGAAATTGTCGGTGGGTTAATAGAATGTATTGAATTTCCAGATTTAAGGGGAGTTGACATCTATGTAAACGAAGAAGGTCTTTTAGACGAATTGCCCGGCAATTTCTGGTTGCCACACTATCAAGATTGTGTGAAAGGGACTTGTTTTATGGTGGGATTTGACGCTGAAACAGGCGATTGTGTTGATATAACTGACAATCAAATTAAACATTGTGAAAAGTTTATAAAAACATTTGAAATCCCACAAGAACTAGACCTTTATCAAGATTTTGGCATTATTGAAGAAATAATGAAATCAAGATACAAAAGATACATGAAAAATATGTCGGAGATGTGATGTTTGAAGTAGAATTATTAGGTGACGTATATAAGGTTAATGCTTGCAAAACCAAATATTTGGCGGATAATTCATTAGCTGTTGTATTGACTAGGCGTAAAGAAACATTTGCTGATATTACTGTTAATTTAGGGGTAAAACCAACAGATGACAATTGCGCTTTTGTTGATACCAACAATAATAAATGGGCAGAGGATTTTCTAAAAACAAATAATATAGCAGTCCCAACAGGACGATTTGCTAGTAGTGGATTTTGCATGTATCCAGAATATAGTTTTAATTTAAAAAAATTAAAAGATTTACAAGATGATATGGAGATGTGATATGGAAATAAAAAGAAAAGGTATTACATTGACAGTTGATGTTGATGAGTTTTATTTTCCTAATCCGCGCGAAGAAAGTGAACATTTAGGAACTATGGTTTGTTTTCATGGGCGATACAATTTAGGTGATGAACACGATTTTCGTAATCCAGATGAGTTAGATGAGTGGTTTGACGAACATAACAAAGAAATTTGTTATAAATTGCCTTTGTATTTGTTAGACCACTCTGGTCTAGCTATGTCAACATTTGACTATAACGATCCATGGGATAGTGGTCAAGTGGGATATATCTATTGCACCTATAAAGATCTTGAAAGAATTGGCATTGACAAGAATAACAAAGCACAAATTGCAAGATCTCTAATAGATGAAGTAAAGGAATATAGCGAATACCTTTCAGGTTATCCGCCTTATTATTACTTTGCAATATCTAATGAAGATGACGAAATGGTAGATAGTTGCACAGGTTTTAGGGGTGAAAATCTTAAAGAAGTTATTAAAGAAATGATTGGAAGTGCTAATGAAGAATATCATTTCTTATTTAACCAATTGCTTAAACAGCAGGAGAATTATCTATGAATATGAATTTATCAGTTAGAAAAAATGGCTTAAAACTTATAATCTTTGAAGATTGTATTGAAGATCCAAGAGAATATAACAAAGATACAAATATTGGAACAATGGTCTGCTTTCATCATAGACTTGAACTTGGAGATGAAAACAACTTTAAAGATATAAAAGAGTTTGAAGAATGGTATGAACAACATAAAGAAGAAATGCGTTTTAGGTTGCCTATCTATTTGATAGACAATGATACTTGTAATGGTTGTGTGTCTGTTACAACAGACGAAGATGATTATAGGGAAACTTGTGGTTTACTGGGATATATTTATTGCACAAAAGAAAGATTAAAAGAATTTGGAAACTTATATGAAGGAGATGATGTATTAACTTTAAAATCTATACTAGAAGATGAAGTTGATGATTATGACAATTGGTTACAGAATATTCCACCATATTATAGTTTTGAAATTTTAGATAAAGATAAAAATCAAGTGGAAAGTATGGGTGTTTTCGAGTATTACAGCATTGAGCAAATGCTTGATGAAATGAAAGAAAGAAGCGAACACAAATACGATTTTCTATTTGACGCAGCATTAAAAAAATATGATGAGAATTATATGTAAAGGGGTTGATTTATCAATCCCTTTATCATTCTCAAAAAAGGAAGGTATATGGAAAATAGCAAATCAATAATTTCATGGGGACAGTTGTTTATTATTTTTGGAACTGTTTGCCTTTTCTTATTCGCATTTACACAAATGGCGAAGTTTGATTTACCAAAAGATACCACAGAAGAAGTAAAGGTGTTGCCTGTTGAGGGATATGTTATTCAAGGTGGCTCAATTACAGGTTTTAGCGGTGAAAATGGTGTTTTAGAGATACCAACAAGCTATTCACTAGGGGAATCTACAACAATTACAGGAACAGTTACTTTTTATGATGAAAGTGACGCTTGGGATTTTATGAATGAATATTATACCAATGGAGCAAGTGGCTCTTATGATTTTTATAGTGAAATATATACTCATGAATATCCTTGGGTATATGAATATTCAATAGAGCAACCTAGTTTTGTTGCAGGAACTGATTATAAAATAACAAGCATAAATTCTCGTGCTTTTGAAGATAACAAGGAAATTACAAAAGTAATTATCCCTAGTTCAATCAAAACTATTGGAAACTTTGCTTTTCAAGATTGCTCAAACCTAAAAGAAGTTGTTTTTAGTGAAGGCCTTGAAACATTGGGTGATAGTAGTTTTTGGGGGTGTGGATTAGAAAAGGTTGAATTACCAAATTCGCTAGTAGAGATTTATCACTATGCGTTCTTTTGGTGCCATAAACTTAAAGAAGTGGTAATTGGTGAAGGATTAAAAGATATAAATAATGGAACTTTTAACGGTTGTGAAAACTTACAAAAAGTCACAATTAAGTCCAAAAATGATATTGACGGAACATCAAATGAAGTCTATGCAATCTTTTCAAATTGCACAAGTTTAACTGAAATTTATGTCCCAGCTGAAAGATTAGAGTATTTTAAAACAACGTTCCCTTGGAGTTGGTATGAAGATAAATATAAAACAATTTAATGAAGGAGAACTTAATGGACGAAAATAAAAGTAAAAGCAAGGGTGGATTATCCATTGCTATTATTTTACTTGCTGTCGTTATAGGATTTGGTTTTGTGATTGGACTAACTCAAACAGACGCAGCAAAAAATATGAATAAGACAGACTCTGAAATCTCGAATTATATGTTTGATGAAGAAGGAACATTGTTATCTTATTCGGGCGATATGACCGAACTAGAAATACCAGCAACTTACTCATTCTCATCACAAGCAGAAGAAGTGCAAATGACATCAAGTTCTATTTACACTTTGGTTGATAGAGTAAATAATTTAGGTATTAAAAACTATTCTATCGAAAATCAAACAGGTAACTATGAAGATGAATTTGGAAATGTCTATTACCAAGAAAAATATGTGTTAACTTATGAAAGAAAAAAGGTTATTGAAGGGGACGATTATCAAGTAACAAAAATTGGTGCTGCTGCTTTCTCAAACAATACAAAAATAACATCAGTTAAATTGCCAGAAAGTGTTACACACATCAATAGTCAAGCATTTATGGGTTGCACAAGATTAAAATCAATCACATTACCAGAACATTTGGAAAGGATTGAAAATTCAGCTTTCTATAATTGTAGATTGCTTGATAATGTTGAAATTCCAAATACTGTATCTTATATTGGACCACAAGCATTTCAACAATGCACAAGTTTAAAATCAATCAATATCCCAACAGGTATCACATATTTAACAAATATGGTATTCTCACATTGCACACAATTAAGAGAAATTACTATTCCAAGTAATGTTAGAAATATCCAAAGCGAAGCATTTTACTATTGCACAAACTTGCAAAGTGTAACATTCAATGAAGGTCTAAATTATATTGCAACAGGTGCTTTCTACAACTGTTATAACTTAACAGAAATTGTATTACCTAGCACTTTAACAAGAATTGAAAATCAAGCATTTAATCGTTGCACAGCACTTACTACAATGGTATTAAAGAGCACAACAATTCCTTATGTTCAACCAAACTCTTTACCAACAACTATTACTAATATCTATGTATTAGATGAGTTGTTTGCAGACTATCCAAATTATAGTGGTTGGTATTATTATGAAAGTCAATTAAGAATGATGAGTGAGTTGGAAGTTGCTTAATGGTAGATGAAACATTTACTAAATGTGTTGTAAATAGTGCAGTAATCAAAGTTTTAACAAAAGAAATGGATTACTTTGACGCTGTCTATACAGATCCACTCATAGATAAACTTTCAAAAGAAAATGCAAAATATCGAAAAAATGTTTTTACAAGTATGAAATTGGAGCCAAAACTCGCGCTAGAAGAAATTCAAAGACATAAGTTTTGTATCAATGATCAAGTTTTAAGTGCTTATGGTTGGACTAATGATGATGTTGAACAACTAATCATGACATATCTTCCAGATGAACATTTAAAGTCTTTAAATAGATATATCAAACGGAAGTGTGGGGAAAACGAATTATGACAGATAAACAATATAATCAACTCATGCAAAAAGTTGATAAAGAATTGCAAGAATATAAAGATTTCATGTTAACAAAAGATAAAAAGGAAATATATGAAGAGTTTTATGCAATACATGCACACGAAGATATACACAATTTTTTAGAAAATGAAGGTCAAAAGTTTGATTACAAAGGTTTTCCTAAAACGGAAATTCTTAGTTGGTTATATAGAAGATTTATGAAAACAGAGTATGAACTTACTTGTGAAGATTTGGGATACTTTATTGAATATGAAACAGAAGATTATAAAAAACAACAAAAAAATCAGGGTATGGAGTAAATATGTCAACTAGAAGTATGATTTGTATGAAACTTAAAGACGATAACTATAAATCAATATATTGCCATTCGGACGGTTATTTAGAATATAATGGCGCAATGCTTATTGACTATTATAAAGATAGAAAAAAAGTTGAAGAACTTTTAGAATTGGGTAATATATCATGTCTTAATGAAAAGGTCCACCCAGATCCTACAAGACCACATTCATTTGATTATGACAAACAGCAAGAAGATGTTGTTGTGGCATATATGAGGGACAGAGGTGAAAAAGGCCAAGAAGCAATAATATTGACTATGGAAGATTTAAGGTCTGATGATAGAAGAGCACAATATATTTATATTTTTGACGAAAATGATGAATGGAAATATATTAAGAGCCCTTTTTCATTATCGGAACTTAAAGATGTAAACGAAGAATTAGAACAAATCTATAAAAAAATGGGATTAAGGAAAAGACCACCAAATGTTTATGGTGGTCTTAGAGATGAGGAATTAGAAAGGCTTAAAAAACAACAAGACAGTCAGGGGGAATTATGAAAAATTATATTCAAAAACCAAGAGACCAAAAATTAGTTAGTGATATTCAAAAAGAGTTAGAAAATTTTAGAGCCAAAACTTTACAACAAGTAAAGAATGACATCTATTATGATTTTGAAATTATCCAACTTTATGAATATATCGCTGATGAACTAATGCACGGTAATCATAATATCGTGCGCGAAGATTTGCCTAGAAAAGATGTGCTTGACTACTTTGTTGAGCAATATTTTGAAGAAGGCAAACACGACATCTCAGTTGCTTATATGCACAAATTTGTAAAGAAAACAGTTAAACAGCTTTTGAAAATTAGAAGCATATACAGGTTTGCATGACAAGAGATGAATTTGAAGATTGTTTAGTTTTAATTGATATTGAGTTAAGTGAATACCAAGAAGAACTAAAACAAGGCACAAAACAAGAAATTTATGATAGCACTTATCAAACAAACTTTTATGAGGAGTTTAGGCAATACTTTGTAAGATATGGAAGAATGCTTGATAAAAAGATGTTTCCAAAGGATAACATACTAGCACATTTCTATCAAAAGTATTGCGAAATGCCTTATAATGACACAACTTTATCTATAAAGATGTGTGTCGATAAAGAAATAGAAAGGAACTCAAAAAATAACGATAGTGAAATGTAGGAGTTCTTATGAAGCATAACGACTATGAAGGTTTTTGCAAAGTATTGAATGACAGCATTGATAATTATAGAAATAGGATACAACAATTGCCTAGAAAAGACATTTACGAGAAATATAGTGAAATTCAAGCATACGAAAAGATATATGATTATTTGATAAATGAATACACAAATTACAATATCAAATATCTATATAAAGAAAATATAATGGATTTCTTATATAACAAATACAAAAAGACATTATACGGATTGGTGGATCAAGATTTAAACGATTTCCTTGAAGATGTTATAAAGGAAGAAAGAAAACTTGAAAACGATAAATCTGATGTTAAATATTTAATTAAAGGTAAATTGTATAGTCCAATCCTTTATGGTGATGAAGAAGATGTTTGGGGTGATGTCGAAGAAGGTGATAGATGTGGCGATTGTGGTTGTGAGGTCGGTCAAATGCACTTTGAAAATTGTGATATTGAACGTTGCCCGGCTTGCCAACTACAATTCATATCTTGTGATTGTGGAATAAAGTATGTAGTTACAAAAGCCGCATTGAAAAATTTGCCAAAACTAATAAAACAACAAGAAATAGACAATATCGAATATGAAAAAAAATGTGAAGAAGCAATAAGAGAATATGAAGATAGGGTTGAAAAGTTAGAGAACGAAAAAAAGAAAAAAAAGAAAAAGTCTGAAGCAGAAATGTAATGAGGACCTATGGAACAATATCAAATTGATGATATGTTGTCTAATTTGCAATCTTATTTGGAAAGTTGGGGTATCAACACAAGAAGACATTTCAGGTGTTTAAATCCCGACCATAGTGATAGTAATGCTTCTATGAAATATTTTGATGACAATAAATGTTATTGCTTTGGTTGTGGTGCTGTATATAACCTAGTTGATTGTATTTCAAGTTTAGAAAATGTAGATAGGAAAGAAGCATACAAACGAGCAATAAACAAGTATTCTTTTAGTGATAGAAAGGTTAGAGTTGAAAAACCAATAGAAAAGAAAGAAGAATCTCATAAGAATTATGAGAAAGCATATTCAGTATGGAAATACAATTTAACTAAAAATAGCAAGGCAAAAGAATATTTAAAACAACGAGGATTATCTGAAGAAACGATTAAAAGGTTTAATTTGGGATTTAACAGTTTTGATTTCGGTGAGTTTAATTACAATGCTATTGTAATACCTATATCTAATAGTTGTTATACAACAAGAAACATAGATAAGGAACAAACTGAAATTAGATATTACAAATCAAAAGGAACTCAATCAGCTTTGTTTAATCCTAGTGCTTTGACTAATGATAAACCATATTGCGTAATCGTAGAAGGCGAATTCGACTGTATGAGTTTTGAAACATTAGGTAAAAACTGTATAGCACTATGTGGAGCAAATAATATTGACAAATTTATAAGTGCAGATAAGCGAAATGATAAGATATATGTATTGGCACTAGACAAAGATGTCGCCGGCATTAAGACCACTAATGCTTTAAAAGATTATTTTGATGAATATGAAATGAATTATATTGAGTTCGACTTTGGCGATTACAAGGATCCAAACGAAGCGCTAGTTAAAGATAGAGAACAATTTTCGGACCTTTGTGAAGAAATGGTTTATGATGTTATGAAATGTAAAGAAAGGATAGATAGAAAGAAGCTAAAACAAGATATTGAAATGTGAGGTAAACTATGCAACAATCACTATTTGATTTGTTGGGTAGCGAATTTGATTATTATAAAACACAAGACAGTAATGATGATTGGTTTTGGCATTTTAAAGATTATCCTAAATCAAATGGATTAAAGGTGTTTAGCTGTTTTGCATGCGGTGGTGGAAGCACAATGGGTTATAAACTCGCAGGATATGATGTAATAGGGTGCTTGGAAATAGATAAACGCATGAACAACATCTATATTAAAAACCATAATCCAAAATATAATTTTCTAATGGATATTAGAGATTTTAATAATCTACCAAATGATGAATTACCAAAAGAATTATTTGAACTTGATATTTTGGACGGAAGTCCACCTTGCACAACATTTTCAATGGCAGGCAAAAGGGAAAAGACATGGGGTAAGAAGAAAAAATTTAGAGAAGGACAAAAAGAACAAACGCTAGACGATTTGTCATTTGTCTTTATTGAAACAGTTAAAAAATTAAGGCCTAAAATTGTAGTTATGGAAAATGTTGAAGGATTAACCAAAGGCAATGCTTGGAGTTATGTTCAAAGAATATATAAGAACTTTCAAGATATAGGATATAAAGTTAACCATTGGCTTTTGAAAGGCGAGAGAATGGGAATTCCACAGAAACGACACAGAGTGTTTTTTATAGCCACAAGATTAGAAGAAGTGGATCTAGGTAAGTTAGATATGTCGTTCTTGTATAATCCTATTGTATTTTCAAAAATCAAAAGTGAAGAAGGGACACCTATACAAAGTGAAACATTGAATGAGCTTTTAAGTCAAGCCAGATATGGCGATAGGAATTTAGAAAATGCTTGTTTGCGATTACGCGGCAAGCATTCTTTCTTTAATTATTGTCTGGTTTACGATGATCAAGTTGCACCTACGGTAACAGCCCATTGTAACAATATACGGTGGGATAACAAATGCTTTTTATCAAAGAAAGATATTATCTCGATGACAACTTTTCCGCAAGATTATGACTTTATGAGTGATAGCATTGACGCTGTCTCTTATGTGTGTGGAATGAGTGTGCCACCGGTAATGATTAAACGAATAGCAGAAAGATTAAAACCCTTGTTAATTAAAGAGGAGATTGTATGAAGAAAAAAACAAGATTGCTAAAAAACATTAGAGAGGAGTTTAATACTCATTATAGAAGATTAGAAAGTTCACAAGAAGGTAAATTTACTTACTATCTTATGGGATTGATTATTGACCATATCGAACACAATTACGATGATGAAGACGATAAATTCATAAAAGAGATTATGAAGTATCCAGATCCATTAAAATCGTTGCACGATATATTTTGTGAATATGTTGACCTTGAAGATATATTCAATGATGTTTTTGACGAATTCTTTGTTGGAAGTCCACCACACAGAAAAGCATTAAATGTTATTGCGGAAGAACTATATGGCGATGACGATGATGACGATTTCTATGATGATGACGACTTTGAATATACAGATGAGGACTATTGCTAGAAAGTGAGTGAAATAAGTGATAAAAGGAAACTCATTAGAAAGTTAGAAGATATAAAAGACAACATGTCTTATCTATATAGTGAGGAATATGCGGAAATCTATAATGCTTGTGTAGATATTGATAACAAATATCAGCATGCACCTTATCTCACAGATTACATCTGCGAACAAAATTTTTTGGAAGATGATGAGATTATGGACCAACTTATCCAACAAAATTCATATAGTTTGGAAAGATTGAGATATTTTATAGGAGACACACATCATTCAGACCTATATAGAGTTAATGCTTATGGCAATCTAACAAATGTTGAAATGAGTGACCTTAAAGACTTATGTGACGAACTAATTGATATGTTAAAGGTTAACATAAAGGAGTTGAAACAGGCAGAATTATAATAGGAATATATTTAATATAATAATTATTATATAAGGATAAGATATAGAACTAAAAAGATTACATTGATAGGCATATATGCAAAAAATTTAGTCTATAAAGGGGAATTTTGATGAGAAGTGGGTTTTTATACCGAATATGTTTAAAAGCCCACAGATTGTCAAAAATCGGGTATATGATAACAAAAAACACCTTAAATGAAATGAAAAATGCAGATTTGCAAACTTGTAATAAAGAAGAATTGGTTGATATTAGAGATGTGCAGGTTGATACTAACAAAAGTCAATTTGAACGTCTTGTATCCTTTATGAATGCAATAAAAAATCCTTATTTATTTAAGGTTGGTGATGTTGCTGTAAAGATAAAATTTGCTGAGAATGAACAGTCATTCCAGAAGAAAATGGAAAACATAATATCAGCAAAAATGGCATTATAAGAAAAAATTTTGCAAAAACACTGTATATTTTAGAGATGATGTGGTATAATAATATCGTATTAGATATTTGTGACATATCATCTCTATTTTTTTAAGAGGAGATATGTTATGAGTTTTTGTGTAAATTTAACTCAAAACCAGCAATCTTCTTGTAAAAAGTGGAATGCTGGTCTTTATATTCGTTTGTCAAGAGAAGACGGAGACAAACTTGAAAGCGAAAGTGTAACATCACAAAGAGACTTGTTACACGATTTTTTGTCGCACAATCCAGACTTAAATTTGTATGATGTATATATAGATGATGGTTATACAGGAACTAATTTTGATAGACCTAACTTTATTAGAATGTTTGAAGATATTAAATCAAACAAGGTAAATTGTGTTATTGTAAAAGACCTTTCGAGATTTGGTAGAAATCTTATAGACACAAGTAATTATATCGAAATAATCTTTCCTATGATGAAAGTTAGATTTATAGCAGTTAACGATTATATTGATAGCTTTCTTAAACCAGAATCTATAAATAATGTAAATTTACCATTAAGAAACTTAATGAATGATGAGTATTGTAGAGATATTTCTATGAAGGTTAGAAGTGCCTTAACAACACGTAGAGAAAATGGCAAATTCATTGGCTCATTTGCTTGTTATGGATACTTAAAAGATCCAGAAGATCATCACAAACTTATTATTGATGAAGTTGCTAGTGAGAATGTTAAAACCGCATTTAGAATGTTTTTAAATGGCGGAACATTAAGAGGAATTGCTGTTTATTTCAATGAAAACAATGTTTTGACACCGTCAGAGTATAAAAGAAGCATTGGTCTAAATGACAGACATTACACATCACACCCAAAGGCTGTTTGGGATTGTATTGGAATAAGACGAATGCTTACTAATGAGATGTATATTGGAAATATGGTCCAAAAGCAAATGGAAATAGTGAGTTACAAAGTTAACAAATGTCGCAAAATGGATAAAGAAAAGCGAATAATAGTAAAAGGAACTCACGAGCCAATAATATCAGCAGAAGATTTTTATAAAGTTCAAGACTTGCTTAAAAGAGATACAAGAATATCTACAACAGTAAAAGCACTTGATATATTTTCTGGTTTTTGCAAATGTGGTGATTGTAAGCGTGGTATGAATAAGAAACATATTCATCAACCTTATAAAGAATACTATTATTATATCTGTTCAACATTTAAAAAGAGTGGTCATGGAGCTTGCTCTAAACATGCTATACAAACAAATGTTGTGAAAGATGTTGTGTTTGAAGTCTTAAAACAATATGTGAATGTTGCATTG
>JAFTKS010000004.1 GCA_017453125.1 Clostridia bacterium | reverse complement strand
TATCCGTCGTGGGCGTTGGATATTTGAGTGGATCTACTCTTAGTACGAAAGGACCAGAGCGGACGAACCTATTGTGCACCTGTTGTCACGCCAGTGGCATGGCAGGGTAGCGAAGTTCGGAATGGATAAATGCTGAAAGCATCTAAGCGTGAAACCAGCCACAAGATGAGATATCCCATAACTTTAAGTTAGTAATACCCCTTGCAGAACACAAGGTTGATAGGTCACAGGTGGAAGTGCAGTAATGTATGTAGCTGAGTGATACTAATAGGTAGAGGGCTTGATCATATATTAAGATGAAATAATCGTATATCATATCAAATTCTTAAAGATTGTTGACAAATATTGTATATTATGTTATAAAATATGTAGTTGTGAATGTACTTTAATAGTTCATTCTACCATTACTGGTGATTTTAGCAAAGGGGTAACACCTGTTCCCATTCCGAACACAGAAGTAAAGACCTTTAGCGCCGAACATACTTGCTTGGAAACGAGCCGGAAACCTAGGTCATTGCCAGTTTTTCCAAAATGCAACCTTTTATAGGTTGCTTTTTTTTGCGAAAAACTGAACTCTCGAAGAGAGTGTTTTGCGAAAGCAAAAGAGCAATGAACATTGCCACACCTGCGATGAGAACGAAGGGGAATCGCCTTTTTCCAAAATGCAACCTTTTATAGGTTGCTTTTTTGTGAAAAACTGAACTCTCGAAGAGAGGCTGTTGATAAAGTCAATCGTGGGCTTGTTGGTAAATTTACCACTGCGGGTGTTGCATAATGAGCAGATACGCAGTATCAAAAGAGCAATGAACATTGCCACATCTGCGATGAGAACGAAGAGGATTTGCTTTTTTCCAAAATGCAACCTTTTAAAGGTTGCTTTTCTTGTATATAGGAGCACATTCTCAAATCAAATGCAACAAACAAGTAAGTGCAAATAATACATATAGTGTTATTGCTCAAAAAGTATAAAGGGGTAGTTTGGGTTAAATTTAAGCAGTAATTTTTAATATGGGTATTGTAATGTTTTTATAAATATGCTATACTTTCCATACTTAAGGAGTAATTATGGAAACAATTTATACATTAGAAGATATTCGTGATTTTTTAAAACAAAAATATGCAATAGATTGGCAATGTGAAGTTTGGGACAGAAGAACAGGACAAAAAAGAAGTGCAACACTTGAAGATTTTGATTATTCAGGAAGATATAGTTCGACTGAACTTGCATATTGTGATAAACGAGGAAATGATTACAATTTAGAAGTTTATGCGACTGATTTTGAGTTTATTACATATAAAGATGAGAGCAATATTATGGGTAGTGGCTCAACTACTTCTGTTGATAAAAATTTCACAAAAGATTGGGTTGGATACTTGTTTGATACTCATGAAGAAGAATATGCAAAATCTCTTTTAGCACACGCATTAAAAAATAAACAAAGAATAAAACAAGAAGCAGAAGAAAAAATTGAAAAGTTTAGATGGAAAACACAACAAGAAGCAAAAGGTCCTTATATGTATTATAGGGATTTGGAATTAATTGCTAAAAGTATTTTAACTATTGGAGAAATTGTAGAAATCGAACAACAAAGTGGTGGTGGTGCCAAAAAAACAAGTCCAACAAGTGATGAAGAAGATATTTTAAGTAAATAATTATTAAGACATTCAAAATTTAACTTGAATGTCTTTTATCTTCGACACAAAGAGAAGAGTTTTATATATCTTGTTTTACACAAAAAAGAAAGAACTAGAAGTATAAAACCTACATAGTTCTAAAATAAAAACTGTTGCAATTAAAATGAGAATATACATCTTGTATATAGGATATTGAAATTCTGCTACATATATGATATAATTATATAAATATGGGGTGGATTATGGGTAATAAAGAATTTTTATACAATTCATTGTACAAAAAGGTTTTGGGCGAAGTTTCGGATATTGAAAACATATCTGAAAAAGCTATTAATGAATATCACAAACCTTTTACAAAAGTTATAATAGATAAATCAAATCCTAATAAATTAGGCACTGTAAAAAAGAGATTTGTAAGAACCAAAGGCTCTGTTCTTTTTGATTTGTTTGATGAAAAAAGAAATAATCCTAATTCGAATTTTGTTTCTTGTGCAGACCCAATTATTGATGATTTGTCTTTTTCAAAAGAAGACTTTGGGAATATGTATTTTTCTTCGATTATTAAAGAACTCAGGTATGGTAGTTACAAATTTGCAAATGCTGATGTTATTGCATCAAGAATAGCAAATATTCTTGGTGTAAAGTCTGCATATAATACTCTTGACCCAACTGGTAAATATTTTATTAGTGTAGATTTTTTAAAAGACAAGCAAGAAATTGTCGACTTTGGTGAGTTTTCAAAAGGCCCTAGTTTGAGCCATCGTATCCAATTGAGGGTCTTATGCCAATGTTAGAAAGAGGAATAAGATTACAACTCACAAAGCACCCGCACGTTTTTCAGAGAGAAAGAAAACAAATTCTCGTCGACTTTATCCGAATGTATATTGTACGTCGCCTTATTCTAAAAGATGATGATTTGTCCAAAAATAATATTTCTTTTGTACATACTAAGGGTAGAAAAGATTTCTCTTTTGCACCAATCTATGATTTGGAATTTTGTTTGGGTATGTCAAAAGGTCATATTGCTTTTTTTGAAATTCCGCACGAGCAAACAATTGATAGAAGTATCAACTATCTTCTTTCTAGATATCCTGAAGAAACGCAAATTGCAATGAAAGATATAAATGTATATCATAACGAAGAAAAAATGCAGGCAATTATAAATGCAATTTCTGCGAATGCAACTGGGTTGGATAGAAACGCAAAAATAGAATTTGTCAAAGACAATTTGTATAATGTATGCAATTCTTATGAAAGATATGTTGATCTCAATATGGATAATGGGGAATTGTATGATAAACAATGATTTTTATAAACGTTTGAAATACTTCTCCAATAGTATTCAGTATTCTGGGGCTTCATTAAAAAGGTTTGCAAGAGTAGATGATAATACTCCAGAATTTCAAAAACAAATTAAGAAAAATAAAAACTTTTGGTCTGAAAAACAAATCAAAGATAGTTACTTTTTTGCGGAGTTATTTAATCAATTAAAAAGCGGAAAGTCATCATATAAAACCTATTTTAATGAATTGATTGACCCGCAATATACGGACACAGCATATTATCCTAGAAGTGTTAATTGCTTAATCAAATATACAGAGCCGATTTTTGCTTATTCAGAAATTGTAGGAAGTCGCCTTGCTAACGAACTTGGTATTGATACAGTTTATAATGAAGAAGTTGTAGGCTCATTTGATTCACAAAAAGCAATTATGTCGGTTGATTTCGTTCCTAAGGATATGAATATCGATTCTCTTATTATGTTAGGAATTGATTTTAGTGAAGATGATGACTTAGAGCGTTGCCTTGATTTGCTTGATAAGCATTTGCCTTTGATATTGATTGATGAATGTATTTCTGTTCCCGACCAATCACAAGCAATCGCAAAATTCAAAGAAGATTTTGTAAGACAATATTTATTCAGAAATTTATTTTGTGACGATATGGATTTCGATTCAAAAAATATTGGTATGATGTATAATAAGGATAGTTTTTGCGTCGCTCCTAGTTTTGATATGGAGATGATGTTTGAGGGCAAACTCGGAGGGTTTTATATCGATTTTGTGCTCAGAAATGTTTCCTTTGTTCGTAGGGCTTATCCACAAATATGGAATGAGTTTATATCAAGACTAGAAAAAACATTGAACTCTGGGCGAATTGAGGAAATTATGTATAATAGTGTTTCTTTTATGCCGAAAAGATATTGTGATAAATATCACAAAATCATTAAAAATAATGCCAAGTTTCTTT
This sequence comes from Clostridia bacterium, assembly GCA_017453125.1. Lineage (GTDB taxonomy): Bacteria > Bacillota > Clostridia > Christensenellales > UBA1242 > UBA11490. The sequence goes on along the minus strand of JAFTKS010000004.1, from coordinate 109,410 downwards.
TGACTCTATCAAAATGGAATAATAACGAAAATGGACTTGTTCCACCTATTGATAGCGATTTTGATTTTGAGTTCTTCAATAACTAATTTGATTTTATTGAAATAGTAAGATAATATGTAAATATAACGTGGAGATTGAATATGGATAACAAACAGTTAGAAGGGCGTTTCAAAAAGTATTCCAATGATATAGAATACACGGGAAGTTCGAATAAGTTTTTTGGAATGCTTGTGGATAATTCCGAAGGCCTAAACGCCTTGATAGGTTCAGAAAAATCCTATCAGGATTTTAAAACCCCTAAAGATAGTGTATTTCTTCAACCATTTTTGAGGGAACTAATCAAAAGCCCCAATTGCCATTACAAGACAAGTTTCAATCATTTAATTCCTAATACTGCTATCGCAAATAGGGCAAAATGTGTGTATGAATCGACATATATTCCAAATCACATACCTTGTTTGGTGAAAAAAACTAGGTCGGATTTGTCGGTTGTTGGGGAGTGTGTTGGTTGTAGAGTTGCCAACGAATTAGGCATTGATACAGCATATAATTTTGCATTAAAGTATCAAACAGGACAATTCAAAAATGAAGAAAAACTTTACCCTGAGGATTATGATGTAATTGTGTCTTTAGATGTTGTTCCAGATGGCTACAAGATTGAAGATTTGCAAACAATTGGCTTTAGAGAAAGGTATGACGCGAATATTGTTCAATGGTTCGATACTATTGATAAAGAATTTGTGAAAGTCGCAAAAACAATGGGTATTGACTGCTCAGAAGAAAAAATATCGAAATTCAAAAAAGACCTAGCTTTTCAGTTGTTTTTTAGGGTTGCATTGTGTGGCGATATTGACTGCGATGCCAAGAATTTGAATATTATATATAATGACAAGGGCGACTTTTATCTTGCTCCAAATCTAGATATGGAATTTATGTTTACAGATCGGGCATCAGATGGTATACTTTATCCATTTGTTGGTTCACAGTTACGTGCTCTTAAAGAGTTTTTTCCACAAGAAACAGAAAGTTTTATGAAACGTTTGCAAGAGTTTGTTTCTAGTGAAAAATTAGATGCAATATTCAATGAAACGGTAGATGCGGATACTACATATGCAAGACAAAGATTCATAAAAGGAGCAAGTTGTGTTCTTGAACTCAACGAACTTGCATTGTCAGATCTCCCAGAGAAAATGATTGTTCCAAGTTTATATAAATTTGGCGAAGGGTTAGAAACTCCGCAATTGTCAGATTTGGATATATATTAAATTTGAAACTAATAAAAACCCTTTATTATATAATTTTTTTAAAAAAAGTTTTAAAAAGAAATTGGTAACTAATCTTAAAATTATTGACGAGAACTAATTAATTTGTTAAACTACAAGGGTAAATAAAATGTGAGAAGTATACATTGCATCAAATTTGGGTATTTTTAACCTAAAATTTGTAGATTATTTATATATACTTGTCTCAGATATAATTGCAATTTTTATGGAGCTTATATATTATGAAAAAGAAAATATTTTCACTAATTATGATGTGCTTTCTTGCTGTTACAATTTGTTTGACTGGTTGTGGAAAGAAAGGTCTAACAGATAATCCAGCAACTGACGCTACAGTATTTAGCAATGGCGGAATGTCAGTTGTTAAAGGTGATTATTTGTACTTTGTCAATGGCTACGTTGACCAAGCACTACTTACAAAAGACGACAACAAAGAAGGCAAAGTTCAGAAAGGTGCTATTTATAGAACAAAATTAGTTAATGGAGAGATTGACAAAGATATTGACGGATTCTTAAAGAATGCCGATTGCGTTGTGTCAAAGATTGTTGGTTTCTCTCAAGGTGGTTTTGCAATAATTGATGATTTCATTTATTATGCAACTCCTTATATGAAGTTTAGCAATTCTGGAAAACTTCAGAATGATAGAATTGAATTCCACAGAGTTGGTATTGATGGTACAGAAGACGAAACTCTTTATGTAACATCTGCATCAGACACAGAATTGGAATGGGCTATGTATAAGATTGATACAACTACTTATATGGTAATTTATGAGTCGGGTAATATCATCTCTATCAATGCACAAACTGGTGATGTTGTTGGTAAGGTATCCAATTCATTGTCTCACGCAATCCTTTCTGAGAGCGATTATGTTTACAAGGATTCTCGTTCAAACTTCAATAATTTGTATGTAGTATTTACTCGTGAAATTGATGAGACTGTTGATAAAGTTTCCAAAGCAAATTATGCAGGTAATGCCGTTTGTTGTATGAATATTGCAACAGGCGAGACTGCTGTTATGAATTTGGGTGTTGAAGAAACTTATACAATTCAACATGTAACCAAGGATACAATTTATTATTCTTACACAAGTGCAGGAAAACCTGAAGAGTGTTTGTACAAGAAGGTTATCGAAACTTCTTGGAAAGATGCAAAAGAAATTCAATTAACATACTCAAAGTATGATTCATATCATTTTGTTGATTACGGTAATGATTTGATTGTTGCATCAAAAGGCTCTGCAATGTGGAGACTAGAAGGTGATTGTACTACCGAACCTGTAAAGATTCAAAATGCGTCCAGAGAAATTATTGGAGTCTTTGGAAATTATGCGTATTATGTATCTGAAGGGGATTTGATTAGATTTGATATTAGATCAATGTCTGATCCTCAGAATGCTTATGATGATAGCAAAATTACTTTGATTACAAATAGTAACTTTATCGATTTTGATAATAGAAGAATTTATGTTTATGCTCAGTACACTGCTGAGAATGGAGATACAAACTATTATCTAAATTACTTTGAAGAGAACTTCACAACCGATGAAGAATTCGAGCAAAGATTCGTAGGTGTATTTGAGAATGGTGATCTTCCAAAAGCCCCAACTCAACCAGAAGAACCTGAGAATGAGGGCGACGAAATAGTATATATTCCGCACATCGACTAAAATAGATAGTTTTTGAAAAACGTGTTAGCAAGGCGAGCAGATTTCTGCTCGTTTTTTTTGTGTCTTCACGCGTATTATGTCAAATTTTTAGAGATTTTTTTACAAACAAAAACCTATCGTTTTTGCAAAATTTGTCATAAAAAATACCATAATTTATTCCTATTATATTATTCGACATTTAATTATATTTTGTTTAAAAAAGGCTATTAAATAGCCATTTTTTTGCTTTGTTGCAATTTGCTAAGTTTTTGAATAATATGGTATATTTTAATTGTTTTTAAAATCGATTTAAAAAAATAATTTTAATTTAGTTTAATTTGAAAATAGTTCACAAAATAGATGACAAAAAATTAAAAAATTAAAAAAGAAAAATTAAAATAAATTTATTTAGGAGAATAAGGGAAATGGAAAAAAAATTAACAAAAATTGTGGTTGTAGATAGTAACGAAAATATTTGTCAAGGTGTCAAGGATTACTTTTTGGAAAGTAGAACAATTAGGGTTGTGGGGAGTTTTGGAAATATTGTAGACGCTGTAGAGTACATATCAGATAATGAAGTGGACGTAGTGTTGACAGACATTGTTATTCCTAATGCGGACGGCTTTGATTTGATTACGGAAATTCAAAGACTTGGTCTTGAACATCAGCCCAAAATTATAGTTATATCTGCACTATCTGGCGAAGGCTTTATCCAGAAGGCTTTTGGAATGGGAGTGTCTTATTATATGCTCAAACCAATTAATTATGAAGTTTTGGAGAGCAGAATTGAAGATATCATCAAAGACGAATTTTTGCCTAATCGTGCTCAGAACGTTGCCACTCCTATTTTTACAAAATCAAAAACAAAAGGCTTGGACGAGAGGATTACCAACATATTCATAACTGTTGGCATTCCTGCTCATATCAAGGGCTATCAATTCTTGCGAGAGGCAATCAAAATGGCAATCGATAGTCCAGAAATTATCAATTCAATTACTAAAAAATTATATCCATCAATTGCTAGTAAGTTTGATACTTCTGCAAGTAAGGTAGAAAGAGCAATTCGTCACGCTATAGAGGTTGCTTGGAATAGAGGAAAGATAGAGAATATTAATAATTTGTTTGGCATAAGAGTATATGGTAATAATGAAAAGCCAACCAACGGCGAATTCATTGCTCTTGTTGCAGATAAGATGTTAATAGAAGGTGCATAGAAATTTTAAGGTTTTACGAAGTTAATAGTTATAAAGATAGAAATCAAGAATGTTTGCTTGGTTTCTTTTTTTAACAATTAGAGTATGTAATTGCTATAATTATATTAATAATTCACAATTATAGAATATAGTTTTTCAAAAATTTAGAGAAAATGTATAAAAATAGTTTACATTTTCATAATACTTAGATAAACTAGGATAGTTTCAAAATTCACTTGATGGAGTAATTATGAAAAATACAGGAATGCAATATATTAAATGTCCAAGATGTGAACTTAATTATATCTTGAAGAAAGACAAATTTTGCGATGTGTGCAAGAGCGAAATGAAAGCGGGGATCTTGAAAGAGAGTGATCTTGAAGAATTGGAATTGATGGAAGAAGGAATGGAAATCTGCCCAATTTGCAAAGTGAATTATATCAATCCTGGCGAACATATGTGTTCAACTTGCAGGGAAGAACAAGTTGATTCTTCCAAAGACGACGAACCAGATTGGAGAGGGTTTGTTGATAATGCCGACGATAATGACGAAGAACTTGATCTGCTTCCAATTGAAGAAGATGACGAGATTGATGAGGAATTAGAGGGTGCATTTGCAAAAGATCTTGATGACTCTGACTTTGACGATTCAGACGAAGACGAAGAGAGCGATTCTGATGATTTGGACGATGATTTCTCAGATGACTTCGATGATGAAGACGACTTTGAAGACGACGATGACGACGAAGAAGATTTAGACGAAGACGACGATGACGATTTGTATTAATTTTTTTAACTTAATAATTTAAAATATCAAAGAGGAGTATTGTGCTTCTCTTTTTTTGTTTCTTGGTTTGGAGTCTTTAGGCTTTTTCTTTTGGGTTTTGGCAAGAAAATTATCTAATTGCTCAAACTAAAATAACCGACTTGACTATTGACAAATACTCCAAGATATTGTATTATATATGTAAGTAAATTTAGTGCAAAAAGTGTGCACAGAATCAAATGGTGGAATCCTGTAAGGCACTTTTGCATAAAATGGGGGAAAAATGAAGAAGTTTATTGTTTATTTGCTAGTCATTATTCTAACAGTTTCATTGGGCTTTGCAATCTTCTATCTTGTTAGAGATAATGAAATAATTTCTATTTCCAGTGCCTCTATTTATAGAGACAAGGGAGATTCTTTCACGCTAGATATCAATCATCAGAATAGAAAGAAATCTACAACGATAACTGTAACAAGTTCTGATGAGAGCGTTGTTAGTGGTTCGTACAATTCTAGTGCTAGCCAATATAATGCTGTTGCTAATAATGGTGGCGTTGCGAGAATTAACGTTAGAACAGATAATGTTAAATTCCGTAACTTGTGGTGTGATGTTATCGTAGGTGATGGAACTGTTGAGTCTCCATACTACATTTCATCTGTAGAGCAACTTGCTGCAATCGGTATGGGTGAGGAAATCACAGTTACTGATGAGAATGGTGTAACAACTGGAACTGGCGTTTACTATGGTGGCGCAGGATATGAGAAGTATCATTCAAATCTTTGTTACAAACTCATTAGCGATATTGATGCTTCCAAAATCAATAATGGTCACTGGGTTCCTCTAAGACACTTTAGTGGTAGATTTGATGGAAATGGTATGACTATTTCAAATATTCACATCGATAGAGCTAGTTATAGAAACACTTTGGAAGACAAGGCAGACAACCTATTTACAGGCGAGAGAGCGGGTTTATTCGAAGTTGTTCATTCTGGTGCTGTTGTGTATAACTTCAAACTAGAGAATTATACCGCAAACGGAGACTATGGTATTTTCGGAACAATCGCAGCCGAGAACTATGGAACAATCGAGAGAATCGAAGTCAAAGATGCTTACCTAGCTATTAGAACTGGTGTATTGGGTGGTATCGTTGGTAAGAACGAAACTCTTCAAACTGAAGTTGTGAAAACAATTGAGAAAGAAGATGGCTCGACTTCAACTATCGAAGTTTCTGAGAGAGAAGTTGCTAGAATCGATAGAGTTAGTGTAATCCTTACTCTTGGAATCGAAAAAAGCTTTGACGAAAGTACTGGTTCTCCAGTAGAAACAATCAAAGGTGTATCTGGTGTTGTTGGCGGACTTGTTGGTCAAAACATTGCAGGCACTGTTGTATATTCTTACGTTAGAGGTAATGTATACTTCGGTAGCGATGCTGAGTTGGGCGTTACATACGGCGGAATTGTTGGTGTAAATAATGCCAAGAATGATTTTGTTGTTAAGAACAATGACTCATTACAAACTTATCAAGGCGCACATATCAAAGATTGTTACTCAGACTTGAGAGCAAACTATTCTGCAAGCCTTATTCAATCTACAATTGGTGGAGCAATCGGTGTTAATAACGATGTAGTTGTTGATGAATATAAAGGTGACAACTTAAAAGTTGCTAGTTACCTAATTGGTATTTACTATAATAAAAACAACTTGAACTTTGTAGCAAACGAAGAAGATACTGCTACAACTTATCAAGGTATTGGAGAATTTTTTGTTAAAAATGCTGGAGTAGACAAGGACGTTACTTTTGATGATACAAAGACAATTGTGTATGGCTTGACTTCAGAAGAAATGACAAACAAAGAAAACTTTGTATCTCACGTTTCAAAAAGAGTTGTATTCAACGAAGATGGCATTAGTCAAGGCGTTGAAGAATACGAAGAAATGTGGTTGTTTGATACAGTTTGGGTAATTGATAATGAGAATAATGACAAGATGCCATACCTCAATTATCAATTAGTATATATCCCAGACGACTTCAATACAGTTGGAAGTCCAGTAGTTACTGGAGATTATGACAATTATTTCTATGACTTGGAAGTTGTTTATCCAATTTCTATCCTTAGCGGTGTAGATGGCAAACTTAGAATCAAGGTTGGCGAATTCAGTCAATTAACATATAGCCCATCAGGAATTGAAGTTTTCTGGTCTTCAAGTGACGAAGATATTGTTGAGGTTGATCCAAATACTGGATTGATTGAAGGAAAGAGTGCTGGTGTTGCAACAGTTACTGCAACAACAAACTATAATAGTACAGCAACAATTACAGTAATTGTTGAGAAAATTGCTTATTCGTTTACAGGCCCAGATACATTGTATTTGTTTGTAAATGATACTCTTGCTCATAATATCGAACTTTCTCCAACACCTGTTGGTAATGATGCAAACAATTCAATTAATTATACTATCGCAGATGATTCAATTATTGGCTTGTCAGCAGATAAGAAGAGTGTTGTTGCAAAGAAGGTTGGAGAGACAACTTTAACTGCTGAATTTATGGGAGCAAGTATTACTTGTAAAGTTGTTGTTAGTGAGAAACCTGAAACAAACCTAGCCCTTAAGGCAGAGGATAAAAACCCTCTATACATTACTGGTTACATTAACACAATGCAATTGAATGGAACAATTAACATTACAGGAAATAATGGTTATGCACTAAAGGCAACAACCAAGTCTGGTAGTGGTGTTGTTGATTATTCACTTGCTGGCAATACTCTAAGTTATACAATCAAGAATATTGGAACTCAAGTAATTGAAGTTACTGCAAGTGGCGAAGATGCTGTAAACAAATATAATGGCTCAGTATATATCTATTTCACAATCAAAGATAGTCAAAGTGTAACTCTAACAACTAGTTCTTCTACAATTAGAGGCTACTATGACACTATGACAAAGAACGGCACTATTACTGTTACAAATAGTGCAAGTGCAAATCTATCTTATAATGTAAGCACATCAAATGCTTCGGTTGTTACCGCTACAACAAATGGTAACTCAATCAAATACTCAATCATTAAAACTGGAACTGCAACACTTACTATTACAGTTGCAACTCCAAACTATCAAGGTACTGCATACGTATACTTTGATATTATGAAAACAAATGTAGTAGTTCCTACAGAAACTATTTCAATTACTTCATCTTTGACTATTTATCAAGGTTCAACTGCTACAATTTCACATTCTGGAACAAATTATACAATCAAATCTTGGACATCAGCAAATAATAGTATCGCAACTGTTGATTCCAATGGCGTTGTTACTGGTAAAGGTATAGGTAGTACAACTATTACTGCTACAACAACTACTGGCAAGAAAGCATATTGTACAGTTTATGTTAAGGCGGTATCTACTGTAAGTCTATCTATTACTCCTGCAACAAAGACAATGTATGTTGGCGACACATATCAAATGACTGCAAGTGGAAATTGGCAGACATTGACTTGGTCTTCTTCAAACAATGGCGCAGTTACAGTAGACAGCAATGGATTGCTAACAGCTGTAGCTATAGGTAATTCAACAATTACTGCAATAGCAAAAGATGCTAATGGATATACTGCAACTAGAAGAGCAACAATTACAGTTGTTGAAAGACCTGTTACAATTTCTCTAGCTGTTAGCCCTAGTCAGTATGTTTCAGTTACTGAACAAGTGACAGTTACTGCAACACTTAGCGATGGCTCTGATGCTGGTAATATAGTTGTATCTGGAAGTAAGTCTGGTAGTATTAGTAGTAATTTTTTAGGTCCAAATACTATTACATTTACACCAAGTGTAGTAGAAACAATTACAGTGACTGTTACAAAAGGTTCTGCTAGTGCAAGCGTTACAATTTATGTTAGCGAGTACAAGGGATATAGCAAATATATCTATAACCTAGCACAACTTAATGCTGTTAGATATTATCCAAACAATGAGTTCATTGTTATGAACGATATTGATGTTAGTTCAATGAATCCTTGGATTCCAATCGGAACAAAGAGTCAACCTTTCAAAGGAAAAATCTCTGGTAATACTAGTCAAATAACTATTTCTGGAATCAATGTTACAGGACAAACTTATGCAAGCCTATTTGGTTATACAAGTGGTGCTACAATTTCAAAATTATATATTTCAGATTCCTTATTTGATGGCACTTATGCTGGTGCATTCGTAGCAAGAGGAAAAGCAACAATTTCTTATTGCTCAGTTTTGAATTCAACTATCACAGCACAAAATAGTGCGGGCGGTATGATTGGATACGCTGAGACTGGTTCTGCAGTTTCTGGTTGTACTACAAGTAATTGCACAATCACTGCAACAAAATCATCTGGTGCTTGTGTTGGTGGAGTAGTTGGTTATGCTACAGGCGCAACAGTAAACAATTGTAATGTTAGCGGAGGCAAGGTTCAATTGAGTTCTTCTGCTCACGGATATGCGGGTGGTATTGTTGGAAAACTAAATGCAACTGCTATTACAAGTGCACTTGTTGGTTCTGCAAATAGCGTTACAATCTCTGCTAATATGACAGACAATGACTATGCGGGCGGAATAGTTGGCTCAATTGGTGGAACAAGTGCAACTTGTTCTATCAATATTGCAACTGTTAAGAGTGCATCTATCAAAGGTTACTATGCTGGTGCAGTTGGTGGAGAAATGAATATTTCTACATCTATTACACTTAAGTTCTCAACTGGTAGCAAGGGCTATAGAGGAGAGGACCTTACAACTGCAGATTATGAAATCAGCGTTAATAGAGTTGGTGTCAAGTCTGGTGTAACAGTTACAGGCGAATATGCTGGCGGATTATTCGCAGCAGTTCCATCAGGAGTTATCTATAATTGTTATACTCACGCAACATTGAAAGGATATTCTGCTAATAGCAATAGAGCAGGTTTCGTAGTTCAATTGAAATGTAGTTCTGGATTTGGCGATAAGGGCGGTACAGGTACTGCTGGTGTTGTAAGATATTCTTATAGTGCTGTTACATTCGCTGGTTCAGGAAATAAACCTATGGCTGTATGTGCGGGCGAACCTCATCAGAAATATGCTACAGGCAAGAGAGTATATGGATTCGTTATGAACTATGTATTCTATGACGCTAGTGGCAAGGCTTATTATAATCCTGCATATGACTATGGCTTGTTCTCAAAAGACGATGTTGTAGATGCAAAATGTAGTGCAACATCTATCAAGAAAGCAAACACATATTCAGGCAAAGGCTTCAGTAGTAGTGTATGGAAGATCACAGATGGTTCTTATCCAACACTTAAAAACGAAAGAGTTTAATAATCAAAAAAAAGAAATACCTCGAATTGGGGTATTTCTTTTTTTTCTAATTGTGTGAACTTAAAGAAAAACCAGTTGTTCGTGTGAGTGAAGAACATACAGACTATGCGTGGGTAACGAAATCAAGCGACAAATTAGATGAATTTCTATTGAATATAATTGTGGCAATTTAGTTCCTTTTAATTTTGATAAAAACCTAGAATATTTTGATGGTTTTTTTATCAAATAGCAAAATGACTCAGATGAGTCGTTTTTTTATTTATAACTACTTGACAAATGTGCTTGGGGGGGGGTAGAATATAATTGATGAAGTGTCTTTGGATACAAAAGAAAAATTGGAGGAACAAGAAATGAATAAAACAAAAAAAATTATAGCTGGAGCTTGTTTGGGGCTAGTGGGTATGGGTTGCCTTGCTGGTTGCGATTCTAAAATAAATATAGACCAACAGGCTCTTAACAATGCAATTACTCAAACAAATGATTATTTTGAAATGCAGAATAATTATACAAGTGACGTGGCAGAAAATGTACTTATGCAGTATCTTGCACTAGATATGGAAAATTCAAGGGAAGATGCTGGTTTTCAGTATAAGAAAACATTCACATACTATTCTCAATTTGGTGAGAAAATTTCTGAAAGAACTGAAATAGATTATAAATCTTATTTAAACCAAGAAACAAAAGTATATAAGTTTTTTGCAGAATATTATCAGGGTAATTGTCAAATTGTAAAATATCAAGAAATCCAACAAACTATAGAAGATGATGAACAAAAATATAAGACTAAAAACTATACAAATTATGCCTATGACGGAGTGCAAAACCTTTGGCAGGAAGAAGTTGTAGATCATTATGCTCAGATTAATATGTTTGATTATGATGGATTTCTAGCTGATTATCCAGTACATAGTGTAGAAGATGTATGTATGGCGATTACTAATATATTAATGAGTATTAAAACACCAAATTGTTCAACATATTATAGTATGAATAAAATTGACGATGAAACAATGAGTTTTGGACTTGTTTCGAATATGTTTGATGCAGAGTCTGAAGAGTTCTATGTGTCACGTTTGAATATTGAATTTAAGAATGGTAAAATTTCTTCTTTAACTATAAATACTGGTTTAGCTGAAGAAGAACACGGCTTATTAAAGTATACATTCTCGCGTCTTGCGGAAGACTTCACTTTTGATGCATCTAGTTATGTGCAAGCATAGTGTTTGTGTTTAATGTAAATAAATTTTTACTATAAAAATAAATATTAATTATGTGTTTATATTAGATATTTGTTTGAAAATAAAAAACCAAATCTATTTTTAGATTTGGTTATATTTTAAATATTGAAATGACTGGAAAATAAAAGACTACGTTTTTCAAGATGCTTCACGCTGTGGGCAATCGTCAAATAAGTAGTCTTTGAAGTGTCGTGGACACTTTCTCCCTAGGGTTTAAAAACTCAAAGCATTATGCTTTTGCGTTTTTCTCTTCTTCGTACTTAGCAAGAACCAATTTATTGATTTCTTCTCTAGTAGGAGTGTTGATAGGGTGTGCTACATCTTTGTATTCACCTTCTGGAGTCTTTCTACTAGGCATACTTACGAAGTATCCTTGGTTTCCTTCCAAAACTTTGATGTCGTGAACTACAAAGCAGTCATCAATTGTAATTGATGCAACAGCCTTTAGTTTGCTTTCTTCGTTTGGAACAATGCGGATGCGAATGTCAGTAATTTTCAATATCGTGTACCTTTTCCTTTTTATATTAGCATCTTTTGCTACTTTTATTTTAGCACGATTTTTTATTTTTTAACAACTTTTTTAAATAGTTTCATATAAAATATTATGAAAAATTTAAGCAAATTACACAAATCTCATATATATTTTATAGGAATTGGCGGAATTAGTATGTCGGGGCTAGCCAAAATGGTGGTCGATTCTGGAATTAAGGTCTCGGGTAGTGATAGTGGCTCGAGTGCGGAAATTCAAGTACTTGAAGATATGGGCATAACTATTTTCAAGTCTCACGACGAAAAAAATATCTCTAAGGACATTGATTTGGTGGTGTTCTCGGGTGCTATAAATGCTACAAATCCAGAAATTATCCGAGCCAAAGAGTTGGGCATAGAGGTGGTTGAGCGTTCGGAGTTTTTAGGAGTGGTTTCCCAAAGTTATGACAAAGTAGTCGCTATTGCGGGTACTCACGGAAAGACTACAACCACCGCATTAATTGGGGAAATCTTCGTGAAAGCAGAGAAGAATCCAACTATACATATTGGTGGTGAGAGTGTGTCTCTCAAGGGTAATACCATAATTGGTGGTAGTGAGTACTTTATAGTCGAGGCGTGTGAGTATCGAGAGAGTTTTCGGTACTTGCGACCACATATTGGTGTCATTACTAATATTGACCTTGATCACGTTGATTATTATTCGGGGATTGGGGCTATTCAGAGTGCTTTTGAAAGGTTTGCGGATAATTGTGGCAGTATAGTTTGTCCAAGGGATATTACTTTGAAAAAATCTGGAACTATTATAAACTCGGCAGATGGTTGGGAGGCAAGGTTTATTAAGGGCGATACTTGCGGGTACTTGTTTGCTGTGTACTTTAAGGCTCATTTTTGGGCAGAAGTTAGGCTAAATATGATTGGGCTACATAATATTACAAATACTTTGTTTGCAATAGCAGTAGCGGTTGAATGTGGTATTGACAAAGATACAATTGTTGATGCGATTGCTGGATTCCTTGGAGTAGGAAGACGATACGAAAAAATAGCCACTTGTGATGGGTGCAATGTAATTATAGACTATGCACACCACCCAACCGAACTCAAGTGTAGTATAGAGGGAATATCTGGGGCGTATAGTCGTGTACTATATATTTTTCAGCCACATACATATTCTCGGACATTAGGGCTTTTTGATGAGTTTGTAGAGGTTTTGTCTGAGTTAAATGATTTGGTGTTATTCAAGACTTATCCTGCTAGGGAAGATGTGATTGTAGGCGGGACTGCAATGGATTTGTATCACAAACTTATTGCTGAAAAGATAGATAAAACGTCTATTGAAAATAGGGCTATTCGGTATATGGACGATATTGTTGACATAGAGAAGTATATTCGAAAAAAGGCTGGTGATTTTGATTGCATTTTGGTGCTAGGTGCGGGGGACTTGGCTGATAAACTCAAAAAGCGGTTAAAAAAAGAAAATTAGCACAGAAACTTCTTGTATGCGTTTGAAGAAAAATGTTGAAAAGTCTTGACAAATACTCAAAAGTCATATAAAATATAAAAGCATTAATATATAAAGAGGTGAGTATTATGAAACAAGGCATACATCCAGATTATCACGAAGTGGAAGTTGTTTGTGTTTGTGGCTCTAAATTTAAAACTAAATCTACAACAAAAGGCGACACTATTAGAATTGATGTGTGTGATAAATGTCACCCATTCTATTCTGGCAAACAAAAACTTGTTGACACTGCTGGTAGAGTAGAGAAATTTAAGAAAAAACACAATCTAGATTAATTGAAATTATAGGCAGGAATTTTTCTTGCCTATTTTTCTTTGTACGGGAGATGAAGAATGAAAAAAGATATCGTTTTGAAAGATGCAATTAAATATCTAAAAGATCAAGATATTCCCGATGCGAAAATTTCGGCTGAATATTTACTATCTTTTGTGCTTGGTATTGATAAGTCAGAACTCGTGAAAGTTCAAGAAATCAACGAAAAACAACAGAAGAAATATCTGAAGTTGATTGAGAAGAGGGCTAGTCGTGTGCCTCTTGACAAACTTCTTGGCTTTACCGAGTTTTATGGGCTAAGAATACCTTTTGATAAGAATGTTTTGACGCCAAGACAAGAGACAGAACTGCTTTCTGAGATGGTTATAAAAGACCTCAAAAAATTATATAAAGCCAATAAGTATGAGACGCCTTTGTCTGTACTTGACTTGTGTTCGGGAAGTGGTTGTTTGGGACTTTCCATTGCTATGAATACCAATGCCAAAGTTTCTTTGTCAGATATTAGCAAAAAAGCAATAAGTATTTCAAAGAAAAATTGCAAGTTGAATAACGAACTGAAGAAAAATGAAGGCATACCTCCCGTTAATCCGACATTTATTGTGAGTGATTTGTTTGCAAATATCCCATATTCATATGATATAATAGTTTGTAATCCGCCATATATTCAAACGCAAGAATTAATCAAACTAGAGATTGAAGTCAAAGACTTTGACCCCGTTCTTGCTCTTGATGGTGGAAAAGACGGCTTGAGTTTTTATAGGGAGATTATTAGGTCTGCACCAAAGCATATAAATAGTGAGAATGGTGTTGGCAAGATTTATTTCGAAGTTGGATATGACCAAGCCGAAAGCGTTGTAAAAATGCTTGAGAAAGACTTTGAAGATATTGAAGTTATAAAAGATTATAGTGGCATAGATAGATTTGTTGTCGCTAGAAAGAGAGAAAACGATGTTAAATAAAATAAGATTTCTAAAAGAGAAATTCCTTGAAGTTGAGAAAGAAATGCTCAAACCTGAGGTTATTGCCAATTCCAAGAAATATTCCGAACTTTGCAAAGAATACAATGACCTAGAGCCAATTAGTCAGGCGTATGACGAGTATTCCAAGGTATTGTCTGTGATTGATGCAGATACTGAACTACTTGAAACCGAAACTGACAACGAAATGAGAAGTATGCTCAATGACGAGATTGAAACTAGCAAAAAGAAACTCGAGGAACTAGATGAGCATATCAAAATTCTTCTTCTTCCAAAAGATGATAATGACGAGAGAAACGTTATTATAGAGATTCGCTCAGGTGCTGGCGGAGAAGAGGCAAGTCTATTTGGTGGAGTTCTTCTTAGAATGTATTCAATGTATGCAGATAGCAAACGTTGGAAGGTTGAGATTCTTGATACCAACGAAACAGAGTTAGGTGGAGTTAAAGAGGCGTCTTTGAGAATTGCAGGCAAGGGTGCGTATAGTAAGTTCAAATACGAAAGTGGCGTTCATAGAGTTCAAAGAGTGCCAGAGACCGAAAGTTCAGGAAGAATACATACAAGTACAGCAACTGTAGCTGTTCTTCCAGAACACGAAGAGGTTGATGTAGAAATCAATGAGAAAGATTTGCAAATAGATGTTTATCGTAGTGGTGGCGCTGGTGGTCAGCACGTAAATACTACAGATAGTGCGGTAAGAATCACACACATTCCAACTGGAATAGTTGTTGCTTGTCAAGATGAAAGGTCTCAGATTAAGAATAGAGAAAAAGCAATGTCTATTATGAAAAGTAAACTATACGACCATTATCAAATGCAGATTGACCAAGAGTATGCAAATAATAGACGTAATCAGGTTGGAACTGGTGATAGGTCAGAAAGAATAAGGACATATAATTATCCTCAGAGCAGACTAACTGACCATAGAATCAATTATACTTCTTACAATCTTGATTCGTTCTTGAATGGTAATTTGGACGACCTTATAGCAAGTTTATCTGTGGCAGAACAGAAAGAAAAATTAGAAAGAATCACTCTATAAAAATTTAAATTTATTCACAAAAAGTTTTTCCAAAACAATGAGGAAAACAAGCAAAAGAAGGTGTGTTTATGGAAAAGAAAACATTATATACAGCAATTAAACCAACGGGTGTTTTGACTTTGGGTGGATACATTGGTGTTGCTCAATCTTTGAAAGAATTGAGTGAGGAATACAATTCGTATATTTGTATTGCTGACCTTCACGCTCTTACAATCAATCCAGACCCTGCAGAACTCCGCGAGAATTCTTATAGGTTGGTGGCAATGTATTTGGCAGTAGGTCTTGACCCAGACAAGTGTACACTCTATGTTCAGAGTCACGTTGATGCTCATAGCAAAGTGGCTTGGGTTCTCAATAATTACACAATGTTTGGTGAAGCAAGTAGAATGACTCAGTTCAAGGATTATCAAGCCAAGAGCAAAGATACCAATGTTGGAATATTTGATTATCCAGTACTTATGGCGGGAGACATTCTTCTGTATGATACAGATATTGTTCCTGTTGGGCTTGACCAGAAACAACACGTAGAACTTGCAAGAAATATTGCAATCCGATTCAATCATAAAGTTGGAGAAACATTTGTTGTTCCAGACGTTGTTGTTAGAAAGAATGGTGCAAAGATTTGCGGACTTCAAGACCCAACAAAGAAAATGTCAAAATCTGATAGAACAGACACTGGTTGTATTTATATCGAAGATAGCCCAGAAGTTATCTTGAAGAAAGTCAAAAAGGCTGTGACCGATAGTGAGGGCAAGGTTTATTTTGACCCTGAAAACAAGCCTGGCGTTAGTAATTTGTTGACTATCTATTCTGCAATGAAAGGAGTGACTATTGAAGAGGCCTCCGACCACTTCAAAGACGCCAATTATGGCACATTGAAGACTGAGGTGGCAGAATCAATCATCTCTAACCTTGAACCTGTTCAGAAGAAATATTTTGAACTACTTGAAAACAAAGATTATCTTGATGAAATCCTTGTGAGGGGAAGAAAGAAAGCAGAAGAAAAAGCAAATGCGAAAATAACTGAAATTTATTCAAAATTGGGACTAGTTCTTCCAAAGAATTAAAAAAAAGAAAACACTCTTTGAAGTTTTTGGCTTGAAAGGGTGTTTTTTTATTTTTAAAAAAGTATTTGTTTGACAAAGTAGTATCTATTTTATATACTAAAAATGATGAAAAAACTAGTAGAGCGAAAAAACAATAATACAAATATTAGAACTCGATTAGGAATTCTTGGTGTTCAGGTGCTAACGATTGCACTATTGTTTTTTGTTTTTCTTAAACAAGAACTAGTTTCAGTTGTCAAAGATATTATACAATCTTTGCCTGTTGGCTCAAATTTTGTTGAGTCTGTTGCTGTTAGATGTTATATGGTGCTAACTGCCCTTACTCAGTCTCCATCACTTCTAACTTTGTTTTGGTTGATACTCAATGTATTTGTTGTCTATCAAACAATTAGAGTGGTAGCAATATTTTTTGTGAAGATATTAGATATTTTGATGTCTGTATTGAAAAATATTATTCGCAGGATAACTATCTTCGTTCAAAATATGAAAGGAAGTTATTTGATTCATCAGAGACTGCTAAATTGATTTGCTACAATTGATTTGTATTAGTTGAAAACAATACAATCAAATCGAAATTTAATAATTGTTCTATATAATTGAAATACTTTTTTTAATACCTTTAAATTTCAATATATTAGAATAAATTTGTAGCAATAAAAAAGGTTAAATAAAAATGAGTTAAAGCCCAGATTTACTGGGCTTTTTTTAGTATAAAGTCAACACCATTTATCATAATGCTATTGATAAGAGTGTTGTCTACGCTATAGAATATAAATTTGTTTTTTCTGTATGAAGAAACTGCGCCCATACTCTTGAGAATTTTGAGTTGGTGTGATATTGTTGTTTGGTTGATATTGAGTAGGTTGGCTAGGTCATTAACGCACATTTCTTTGAGTAGCAATGTAATAATTATTTTTAGCCTCGTAGCGTCGCTAAATAGGCTATAGAACCCTGCTAACTTGTTGCAGGTATATGTGTTGGGTAGGTGTGTTTGAATAGTGTCTTGCCAGTCTTTTTCTAAATGTATTATATTGTTTGCCATATTGCCTCGCATTTGTGAAAATTAATGATTCTAATTGTTGAAAATAGTATATAACTTTTGGGTGTGTTTTTCAAAAGTTAACAAAAGAGATATTTGTCGCATAATAATTAAAAAAGAGTTTTTGTGTGGAGGGGTTTATGAACTTTAGTAATGATACATTACTTATACTTTTGCTTTCTATTTTATCTACACCTGCCGATGAAGATGGCAATGTGGATTTTGCAAATAATACCAACTTTTTATTGCTGTTGTTGTTGGTTTTGCAGGGCAATAGAAGACTAGACAACTTTATTGATTTCAATTGTGGCTGTAATTCTTGCAATACTTGCAACGCCTGCAATAGTTGTTCTTCGCGTTCGTCAATTTTATTTTAAAAAAGTTTTGTTTTTATCGTTAAAAAGCCTTTGGAGAATCTCTAAAAATTGGGTATAATTTATGTGTAGAATGATTTATGGAGATTGAAATGAAAAAGGAAAAAATAACGCTAGAAGTTATTGATAAACTAGCAAATCTTTCTGCGCTTGAATTTACAAGAGCGGAGAAGGATAGGCTTGTTGGAGAAGTGTCTGGGATAATTGATATGCTTGACCAGTGTGGCAATGTATCTATTGAGAATGTTCGTTCTCAGAACTTCTTGTCGTTGGACAAGCTTAGAAATGATATGGTTTCAATTGGAATTTCTCAAGAAGATGTTCTTTCTTCCGCTCCAGAAAAAGAAGGCGAGTATATCACTATGCCAAAGGTGGTGGAGTGATGGAAATGAATGGAATTGGTGTAATCGAATTAAGAGATGAAATTTTGAATGGAGAAATAACGTCCGTTCAAGCCACCGAATATTATCTTGACAGAATTCGTAGATATAAATATAAAAATGCAGTCCTTGAAGTTTTTGATGATGCAATAGATAGAGCAAGGGCAGTTGATGAAGAAATTTCAGCAGGTGCAGTACTTCCTTTGGGTGGTATTCCTATTCTTATCAAAGATAATATTATGTACAAAGGTAAGATTTGTTCAAATGCGTCAAAAAGCTTGGAGCATTACAAGGCTCAATATAATGCTACAGTTATAGACAAACTTTTGTCTATGGGCTGTGTTATTTTGGGAAGAACTAATATGGACGAATTTGCAATGGGTGGCAGTTGTGAAAACTCGGCATTTGGTCCTTGCAAAAACGCTCACGACAACAGTAGGGTGTCGGGAGGAAGTAGCGGTGGTAGTGCTGTTGCTGTGGCTCTAGAAATGTGTGCGTTTGCACTTGGTAGTGATACGGGTGGTAGTGTAAGACAACCTGCGTCGTATAATGGTGTTGTTGGAATAAAACCAACGTTTGGAAGGGTAAGTAGATTTGGGCTAACTGCATATGCGGGCTCTCTTGATACTATTGGAATATTCACTAGGAATGTGAAAGACAATGCGTATATTATGTCATTGATTGCAGGCAGAGATGTTCACGACCCGAAGACTTCCGAAAAACACGTACCCGATTATTTGAGTAGAATAACAGGTAATATAAAGGGCAAAAAGATTGCTATAGTTAAAGAGGTTCAGGAACTTGTTTCAAAAACCGATTATGCAGGTGTTTACCAAGAGGCAATTGATTATTGTCAGAAATACGGTGCTATTGTGACAAAAACTAGCATTCCTGATTTTAAGTCAATTCTTCCTGCATATTATACAATTGCATTCGCTGAAGGTTCTTCAAACTTGGCTAGGATTGATGGTGTGAGGTATGGTGATAGACTTGGAGATAGGTCTATATCAGAAGTTTATACCAAGACTCGTTCGAAACTTCTTGGTCGAGAAGTCAAGCGTAGAATAATGCTTGGAAATTTTGTTCTGTCTAGTGAACATTATAATTCGTACTATGTCAAAGCAAAAGAGATTGCCGAAAAAGTTCGAGCGCAATTCAAACAAATATTTAAAAACAATGATGTTATATTTATGCCAACAACATACGGGGAGGCTTTTGAATTAGGTGCAAAAACTGCCGACCCGCTAAGTATGTATATTGAGGATATGTTCACTGTCACTGCCAATATTGTTGGAGTACCGTCTATTAGTGTTCCTATTGGAAAAGGCAAAAACAATCTGCCAATTGGACTTCAGATTCTTGGTAATCATTTTGAAGAGGAAGAAGTTTATAATATGGCTGACTTTGTTTCCCAGAGAGGTGATTGGAATGAGTAAATATGAAACTGTCATCGGTATTGAGGTTCACGTTAACCTTGCAACAAAAACAAAAACATTCTGTTCTTGTCAGAATGAATATGGTGCTACACCAAATACAAATGTATGCCCTGTGTGTATGGGGCTAACAGGTTCTATTCCAAGCCTTAATAGAAAGGCGGTCGAAGAAGTAATCAAAGCAGGCTTGCTACTTGGTTGTGATATTAACAATATGTCAACGTTTGAGCGTAAACACTTTTTCTCTCCCGACCAGTCTAAGGGCTATCAAATAACTCAACTTACTAGTCCTCTTTGCTATTGGGGAAAGATTACTCTTGATAGTGGAAAAGATATCCGACTAAGCAGGGTTCAGCTTGAGGAAGATTCTGCAAAAATTATATATGACGACAAACTTGGCAAAAGCTTGATTGATTACAATCGAAGTGGTCTTCCTATATTGGAAATTGTTTCACGACCAGATATGTCAAGTGTCGAAGAGGTGTTTGAGTTTGTAGATAAACTTAGAGACATACTTGTCTTTGCGGATATTTCTCGTTGTCGAATGGAACTAGGAGAGATGAGATTTGATGTTAATATTTCTCTTCGTTCTTCTGGTAGCAAAAAAGATGGCGCAAGAGTGGAACTTAAAAATATAACATCGTTCAAATCTTTGGCACTTGCTGTTGATTATGAAGAAAGACGACAATCGGAAATTCTTGATTCGGGAAAAGTTGTGGATATGGAAACTCGTCTGTGGGACGAAGGTTCTGCCAAGACTTATCCAATGAGGGTCAAAGAAAAAGAAAGCGATTATAGACACTTTCCTGATGCTGATATATTGACTTTGAAACTAACCGAAAGGGATATTTCTATTCTTAGAGATTCAATCCCTGAAAGTTGGGAAGATAGGCTAAAAAGATATGCGAAATTAAGGTTGGGAACTGACGATATATCGTTTTTGATGTCTGACAAAATGATTGCTGATTATTTTGATGAGGTTATGAGTTTTACAAAACAGCCAAAAGAAATAATCAAGTGGATAAGGATTGAACTTCTAAGGCTATATAGAGCAAGTGGCAAGAGTGGTTTTGAAAACATTATTTCAGCCGAGAACTTAGCCGAGATTATTGACTTGTATATCAATAATGAAATTACAAGATTCAATGCAAAAACCTTGCTTGAAAAGATTGTAGAAAGCGGAAAGTCGGCAATGTATTTGTTGAAAGAGTTGGATATATATGGCTTTGCTAGTGATGAAGAAATTACAGAGGCAATTGATTCAATAATTGAGATGATTCCGCATATTGTTGATGATTACAAGTCGAGCCCAGAGGTTATTAATTATTTTGTTGGGGAGATTATGCGTGCTACTAGAGGGCGTGCAGATGCCGATAGGGCAAAAGTCTTGATAGAAAAGAAACTTAAATAATTTGTAACAATTATTTGAAAATATAAGTATTATGAAGTGTATAGAGATTTTACAAAAGAATTTAGAAAGAATTGCCAAAACCCGAGCTCTATACATTTCATTTTTTTCTCAATCCAAAGTGAGTGGATTGTTTTCAATAGTGGATAATGTGGATAACTTTGAATTTTCTACATTGTCCTTTTTTATTTGACACCTTTTTTCAAATTTTGTAATATGTATTTAATGATATAAGGAGGTATGGGAAATGGCAAAATCAAAAAAGAATAATCAAATGGGCCTTATTTTAAATATTATCATAATCGCACTTGCAGTTCTTACTGTTTGTACATTATTTATGCCAATATTTAAATCAACTACTGTCGCTACCGATATTGCTACTAGTGCAACTGGTGCAGACGGAATCAAGGCTATGTTTGCTGGCGACTGGGACGCTGTTGAGGGCGGTTCTGCTCTTCTATATGGCTTTAAAGTTGCCGAAGATACTGCTTTTGTTACAAACGTTGCATTGTGGGGATATTTCCTAACAGTTCTAGTATCTGTAGCAACTCTTGTATTTGCAGTTCTTAATGTTCTTGGAATGAAATTCAAACTTGTAAATACTGTTCTTGGTATTGCTCTTGTAATTCTTGCTCTTGTTACATTCATTTTTGCAATTGTTGTAGCATCAAAGAATACTGCAATTAAAGATTCTTTCCTTGGTGATGTTGGCGTTAAATGCGTAATTCACATTGGAATGTATTTCTTGATTGCAACAATGGCTTGTGGCGGACTTCAAGTTTTCCAAGCAAAAAGAAAATAATTAAAAAAAGAAAAATATCCAGAGAGCTCTCTGGATATTTTTTATTTTTTCTTTGCTCTACTTAATTCTTTTGGTTCTTTGTCGCTTAGTAATATTTCCATAAATTCTTCGTTGGGGTCAATATGACTCTTGGCATATTCGCACCCGCAATATTTTTGTCTATAAAGTTTGTATTCGTAACTTGTTGTCACAGATAGTAAGAATCCGTCGTTTTTCTTGAAATTGTTTGGAAGGTAATTTACACCATATTTTTCAGCAACAGACTCGCCTAGGTCATTTATGTGCTGATGATTTTTGTGTGGACTGACGGATAATGTTGAGCAGAATACGTCATATCCGTGTTCTTTGGCATATTTTGCAGTATAGTCAAGACGTAATTTCATACAAAATGAACACCTTGCTCCGCCCTCGGGTTCTTTGTCAAGAAACATTGCTGTTTGTTGGAATTCAAGATGGTCATAAGGAATAACTATTAGTTCGAGTTTTTTGCCTGTGTGTTTGAAATACTCGTCAACATATTGTTCCATTGTTTTTAGTCTACGATTAAATTCAAATTCGGTGTCTATATTAGGATTAAAGAAAAACAATGTAATGTCAAAATTATCTATAAGCTGTGGAACGACTCCCGAGGTACAAGGTGCACAACAGCAGTGTAGTAGTAATTTTTTACTCATTTTTTTCTCCTTTTTTCAGTTCGTTATAACAATTGTAACAAAGAGCTTTGTATGATTCATCGCCACCAAGGACAATTTCTTCTCCGTCTGTAACAAGTTTTCCGTCAACGAATCTTCCATTCACTTGTGCTTTTCTTCCACATTTGCAAACAGATTTGATTTCCATTATGGAGTCTGCGATTTCAATTAGGCGTTTCGAGCCCTCGAAAAGTTCGGTTTTGAAGTTTGTCAAAAGTCCATAACAAAGAACTGGTATATGTTGAGAGACTTCTTTCAATTCGTTGATTTGTTGCTTTGTTAGAAATTGACATTCGTCAACTATAACAACTGACCTATCTTTGAATTGATTGATTCCGAAAACAAATTTGTATAAGTTCTCGGCGTTGTCAAAAACTAAACATTCGCTAGAAAGTCCAATTCTACTTTTTACTACAATTTTTCCATCAATGCGGTCTCTTTTATCAATAATTGGTTTAAGAAGAGTGACTTCGAAACCCTGTTGTTCATAATTAAACTTACACATTAGTGCTTGTGCCGATTTGCTACTACCCATAACACCATATTTGAAATATAATTTTGCCATAACTTCCTCCATAATAATATGATAAAACTTTTTGATTTTTTAGTCAAAGGAAAGATGCTTGCAAAATATTATTAATAAAAATCTATTATCTTTCGATTTGTTTTTACAAAAATAAAAGCCCTATATTTAGGGCTTTTGCATTATTTTGCAATAATATTGATAAGTCTGTTTTTGATAACAATAACTTTCACGATTTGTTTTCCGTTTAGGCTTTCTAAAACTTTTGGATTGGTTGTTGAAAGTTCTTCAAGTTCTTTGTCTGTAGCGGTAGTAGAGAAATTCTCTCTAGTGATAATTTTGTTATTGATTTGAATTGCGTATTCGATTTCGTCTTTTACAAGTTTTTCCTCATTCCAAGTTGGCCATTTCATATCACAAATTCTAGGAGCATAGCCTTGAATTGTCCATAATTCTTCTGTTAGGTGTGGTGCAAATGGGTTAAGTAGGGTAAGAAGTGTTTTGTATTCTGCGTGATTGATTTTGCCAACTTTGTTGATTTCGTTAAGAAGTATCATTAGTGCTGAAATTGCGGTGTTGAACTTGATATTGTCCATATCTTGAGATACTTTCTTGATTGCGGTATGAATAGCAACTTCTAGGTCTTTTGAAATTTCATCGCCATCAACAAGAATATCTTGAAGTCTTTCAACTCTAGTTAGGAATTTGTGACAAGCCTTAACTCCATCGTCGTTCCAAACGGCACTTTCAAAGTAGTCGCCAATAAATGACATCCATAGTCTAAGAGCGTCAGCACTATAATTACTTATAACTTCTAGTGGGTCGACTCCATTGCCAGAACTTTTTGACATTTTCTTACCATCACTACCAAGAATCAAGCCTTGAGAAATTCTTCTCTTGAAAGGTTCATTTACAGGGCTAAGACCGATATCATATAGGAATTTGTTCCAGAATCTAGCATAAAGAAGGTGTCTTGTTGTATGTTCGTTTCCGCCATTGTATAGGTCGATTGGAAGCCATTGAGAAAGGGCTTCTTTGCTTGCAAATTCATTGCTGTTATTTGCGTCACAATAACGCATAAAGTACCAACTTGATCCTGCCCAACCTGGCATTGTATCGGTTTCTCTTCTTGCAGGAGCTCCGCAATGAGGACAGGTGGTTGCTACCCAGTCTTCAATAAGGGAAAGTGGGCTTTCGCCATCTTTTGTAGGTTCATAACTCTCAACTTTTGGAAGATGAACTGGAAGTTGGTCGTCTGGAACAGGAACCCAACCACAATGCTCGCAATGAATCATTGGGATTGGCTCTCCCCAATATCTTTGTCTAGAGAATATCCAGTCACGCATTTTGAAGTTAAGTTTCTTTTCTGCAACGCCAAGTTTCACAAGTTTTTCTGTGATTTGTTTTTTCGCTTCTTCTACAGTAAGTCCTGAGAATTCTTCGCTATTAATAAGTTTGCAACCCTTGCCTAAATAATCGTACTTTTCAAGGGCTTTTTCTGATACATCGCCTTCGATTACTTGAATTTTTTCGATGCCATATTTGTCTGCAAATTCGTAGTCTCTTTGGTCGTGAGTTGGAACTGCCATTACAGCACCTGTGCCATAACTAGCGATTACAAAGTCGCCAATGTATACAGGTACTTCTTTGCCGTTAACAGGGTTTATAGCTTTGATTCCTTTCAAGATACAACCAGTTTTGTCTTTGTTAAGTTCGCTTCGGTCAAACTCAGATTTCTTGGCTGTTGCACGTCTATATTCTTCAACTTCCGACCAGTTCTCGATTCTGTCTTTTAATTCGTCAACAAGTTTTGCCTCAGGGGCTACAACCATAAATGTAATTCCATAGATTGTTTCGATACAAGTAGTGAATATTGAGAACTTGCCACCGCCAACGATTTGGAATTCTACTTCAACACCTTCACTCTTTCCAATCCAGTTGATTTGGCTAGTTTTGATGTGTTCCATAAAGTCGGTGTCTTTTAGGTCGTCAGCAAGTCTTTCTCCGTATTGAGTCATTTTTAGAACCCATTGAGCCTTGCTCTTTTGTGTTGTTTCTGCGTGACATTGACAACAAGTTCCATCTTCAACTTCTTCGTTTGCAAGAACTCCACAGTTTGGGCAGTAGTTAACAGTCATTTCTCTTTTTTCTGCAAGTCCGTGCTTGAAAAATTGAATAAATTGCCATTGGGTCCATTTGTAATATTCTGGGTCACAGGTATTGATTGTTCTTGACCAATCAATGCTCATACCGATTGAACGAACTTGTTGTTGGAATGTCTTTATGTTTCTTTCAACAATTTCTTGAGGTGCTTTGTGTTCTCTGATTGCAGTTCTTTCAGCCTCTAGTCCATAAGCATCTGTTCCAAAAGGAAACATTACATTGTACCCTTCAAGTCTTTTCTTTCTAGCATAAGCGTCAATAGCAGTATAACTTCTGCAGTGTCCCATATGTAGACCTCTGCCACTTGGATAAGGGAACTCTATCAGGATATATTTGTTCTCTTTGCCCTCAACATTATTTGGGGCTACAAATCTATTTTCTTTTTCCCAAATTTCTTGCCATTTCTTTTCGATTTGAACATAATCCATAATAATATCCTCTTTGTTGTAAATTTTACCCAATTATCTTTGAAAAAGGGCATAAACAATACATACATAATATCAAAAAAATAAACAAAATGCAATCATAAATTTTATAAAGAATATAAAAAAATAATAAAGAGTATATAATTATTTGTTTAAGAAGAGTTTTTTTGTTAAAATAACATAAAGTTATATGGAAAAACGAATGAAAAAAGGAACGGGAGAATGAAGAAACTCAAAGCATTGTTGTTGACTACAATACTCACTTTGCTGATGGTGTGTGGATTGGGTATGGATAAAATAGATGCAAGTGCGTCCACAAATACCCACAAGGTAACTTTTGATTATAACATCTCTCGAATTGATGATTATATTCCACAAGTATCGGCAGTTCTAGATTCTCTTGAAACATACACAATTGACGTGGAAAATGGTGGGGTGGCAGAAGAGACAAGAAAGCTAATCAAAAGTATTACTGCCTGTTATTCTTATTCTTGGAGTTATAATGGGACATTGATAGCCGATTTGTCTCAGTTTGAAATCACAAAAGATGTAACACTTGTGGCTCAATGGACACCAAAAACATTTAGGGTTTATTTTACTTATGGAAACCAATACGAACTTGATGAGGCTGTAAGAGGCGAAATTACTAATCTTCAAGAATACCAAGAATACACAATTGAAAGTCCAAGAACTGTTTTGTATAGACCAAATCGTCCGCATTATGAATTTGTTGGTTGGTATATCCAAAATGAAAACATTCAGTATTCGTACATTCAACCTCGCTCTCAAGGCGATAGGGTTGTAGGTGCAAGATTTGTACCTGTGTCATATAATATCAATTATCATATGTCAGATGGGGAAAATCCAAACAAATCTAGCTATACTGTTGAAGACAAAGACATTGTTTTGTTTGATGCGGAAAGATATGGCTATGAATTCAAAGGTTGGTTCTCAGATACTAATTACGAAAATAGAATATATACTATTGATACGAGTAAGGGTGGAGAAATTGATGTATATCCACTTTGGGAAGCAAAGGTGTATACTGTAACTTATATTATGCCAGATGGCTCATCAAAGTCGGTAGAGGTATTCTATGGAGAAGATGCGGAATTGCCAAAGGTTCAGAAATCAATTTTTGAGATTGTTAGAACAAATAAATCCAGAAAAAATATAACAGAAAATACTGTTATTAAATTAAGTATTGTTAATATTTGGTACGTGTATGTGCTTTCGCTAATTGCAATTGCAGGTATTGTTGTTCTGATTGTTTTAATAAAGAAAAAAAGGCATAATACACATAATAAATTAAGAGTTGTTTATCACTCAAATTCTAGTAGAAAAGGAAGATATTGATGAATAATGAAAACAAGCCAAAGACACCGAAAGAAATAGATGTCTTTAATAGGTTTTCACATTTTAATAAACTGAAGATATTGGCCATTGCTTTGAGTATTACAATAGTGTTGTCTGTGACGTTATATTTCTTTTCAAAGTCGTTGTTTACCTATACAGTAGATTATGTTACTAATGGTGGAATGGTGTTCGGAGAAGAATTAAAGTCTGACAAATACAAATTTTTGCAGAAAACGAAAGAGCCAAAGAATCTAAAAAAAGAAGGCTATTATATCGAGGGGTACTACAAGGACAAAAATTTCTCTGATGAATACAAGTTTGGCAAGTCTGTTTGGAATAGTTTCACGCTACACGTTAAGTGGAAAGAGGGCTATGCTGTGCAATTGTTCTTTGCTGAAGGCGAAGAAGAGAAAACGTCTATGACCGAAGAATACTTGAAATTATATTTTGAACAATATGTTGAGCCGAATACAAAGTATACTCTCCCTGATGTATTCAATAATATTGAGGGGGATAAACATTACGGAGAACAATTATTGTGGTATGACAATCCAGAATGTACCGGTCACCCTGTTGAGAACGAAACTTATCTTGTAGATAAAAATATCCCGCTTTATGGCAAGTGGTTTGAAACAGATGCGAGCAAATTTCAAATTGATTCGGACGGCGTTCTTATAAGGTATTTGGGTGTTTGTGATAAACTTATTTTGCCATCGGGAGTACTTAAAATTAAGGACATAGATTCTAGCAAATTTACGCCTACCGAGTGGAATACGGTAAATACTGCAGATGGGTCGGTGTTTAGTGCATTCGATAAAGTATTGGGGGAATTACAAATTGTTTATGTGAATCCTGAATGTGTAGAGCTTGGTTCTTGTGCTTTCAGAGGTGCAAAAAATCTAAGAAATGTATATTTTGAGGGAGATTCGTTGGTTACAATTGACGATTGGGCTTTTGGAGATTGTGCCAATTTAAAATCGATTGATGTGCCTGTATCTGTCAAAACTATTGGGAACAGGGCATTCTCCAATTGTGGAACGGGTGAAGACGAGTTTGGACAATCTTTCAACTTCGAATACACAGGGGGCTGGAGTGTTGAGAGTGTTGGTAATTATGCTTTTGCAAATTCAACTATAAAAGAAATTTCTTTTGATAGCCTTAAATTTATGGGAAGTATGGCTCTTGCGGGTTGTCGCAAATTGGAATCTCTTACTCTTTATTATGACAAAAGTGTTGTGGAGACAAATGTTCCTGCGGATAATTTGTTCTATAATGTATTGAATTCATCAAGTAAGTGTATGATTTATGTTCCTGCAGAATTGGTGAATGTGTACAAAAATACAAGTCCTTGGCTTGCGTATGCAGATAGGATATTTGAGATTGCTTAGTGGAATAAAAACGAAAGAATGTGTTGGTGGTTATAGCTAATACATTCTTTTTTTGACAATAATTTATTTTAATTGCGTCAAAGGCTATTAATTTTTTTTACAAAAAATATATTTTTTGTTAAACTAAAAGCAGTGAGTAAAAAACACAAATTAACTAGAAGGAGTGGGTATGTGTAATTGCGAAAGACTTGGAACAAAAGAACAGGTCGAAAAATTTGATTCCTTGTTGGCAGAGAACAAGGGTAATAGAGGAAATATTATGGAGGTTTTGCAGAAAACCCAAGGGATTTTTGGTTTCTTGCCAGAACTATCTGTAAAGATGATTTCGGAATCATTAGGAATGCCAGAGAGCGAAATCTATGGAATTATAACATTCTATAGTCAATTTACTTTGACTCCAAAAGCCAAGTACAATATTGACGTATGTTTAGGTACTGCTTGTTTCGTATTGGGAGCACAGGCGGTGATGGATAGAATCCTAGAAAAGCTAGGCGTAGAGGTTGGTCAGATGACGTCCGATGGGAAGTGGATTGTGACTAGTTGTAGATGTCTTGGCTGTTGTGGACTTGCACCTGCTATCACTATTAATGGCGAAGTGTATGGAAAATTGAAACCTGAAGACGTAGACAAAATCTTGGATAGTTATGTGGACTAAGGAGGCGTTATGAATAAGACAGAACTCGAAGAGTTGAAGCAGAAATATATAGCCGAAGTATTGTTTAGAAAAGATGGCAATACTTCTGGTGTGGAATACAAATATAATATAATGGTTTGTGGTGGAACTGGTTGCCGTAGTTGTAAGAGTAAAAAAGTTCAAGACAAATTGGAACAGGTTGTCAAAGAGAAGGGACTTGAGAAAGACTTCAAGATAAACGGCGTTGGTTGTTTTGGTCTTTGTGTCAATGGTCCAATTGTTCTAGTTTATCCAAATGATGCAATGTACGAGAAAGTTTCAGAAGAAGATTGTGAAGAAATTATTACAAGCCTTGCAGAGGGAAAATTAGTAGAGCGTTTGCTACATCACGAAGATGGCAAGCCTGTTGAGAAAAAACAAGACGTAAACTTCTGTAAGAAACAAAAATATATTGCTAGAAACAATGCTGAATATATGTCCCTAGAAGATATTTTGGGAGATTATATTGCTCTTGATGGATATTCTGCATTGTGCAAAGTTGTGACAACTATGACACCTGATGATGTAATTGCTGTTATGAAAGATAGCGGACTTAGAGGAAGAGGTGGCGCAGGTTTCCCAACCGGCACAAAGTGGGAGTTTACAAAGAAAAGCGTTGCTCCTCAGAAATATGTTATCTGTAATGCTGACGAGGGTGACCCTGGTGCATTTATGGATAGAAGTATTATTGAGAGTAATCCTCACGCAATCATTGAGGCTATGGCAATTTGCGGTTATGCAATTGGAGCAACAAAAGGCTATGTTTATTTGAGAGCAGAATACCCTCTTGCAGGAGAGAGATTACAGAATGCAATCAATGAGGCAACAGAAAGAGGTATTTTGGGAGATAATATTTTTGGCTCAGATTTCTCTTTTGAATTGGGTATCAAATATGGTGCAGGTGCATTCGTTTGTGGCGAAGAAACTGCTCTTATGAAAAGTATTGAGGGCAATAGGGGTGAGCCAGTTCTTAAGCCTCCATATCCTGCAGAGAAAGGCTTGTATGGCTGTCCTTCGGTTATTAATAACGTAGAGACGCTTGCAAATGTGGCTCAGATTATCGATAATGGTGCAGATTGGTTCAAGTCAATCGGAACTGAGGACTCAAAGGGAACAAAAGTTTTTGCTTTAACCGGAAAAGTAAAAAATTCGGGACTTGTAGAACTTCCAATGGGTACAACAATTAGAGAGATTGTTTATGATATTGGTGGCGGAATTCAAAACGACAAAAAGTTTAAGGCTGTTCAGATGGGTGGACCATCGGGTGGCTGTATACCAGAAGAGCACTTGGATACTCCAATTGATTACAAGACACTCAACGAACTCGGCTCAATGATGGGCTCAGGTGGAATGATTGTTGTTGACGAAGATACTTGTATGGTTGACTTTGCAAAATTCTTCTTGCAATTCACAAGAGACGAAAGCTGTGGAAAGTGTACTCCTTGTAGAATTGGTAATATGAGAATATTGGAAATTCTAGAGAAGATTACTACTGGCAATGCAACAATGGAGGATCTTGATAAACTAGAAGAATTATGTGAGTATGTCAAATCCAATTCGCTTTGTGGCTTGGGACAGACAAGTCCAAATCCAGTTCTTTCAACACTTAGATACTTTAGAGATGAATACATTGAGCATATCAAAGAGCACAAGTGTAGAGCAGGTGTTTGTAAGTCAATGACAAAATACAGAATCACCGACAAGTGTATTGGTTGTAGTGCTTGTAGTAGACAATGTCCAGTCGGTGCTATAACAGGCGAGATAAAGAAACAATTTGTAATAGACCAAGAGAAATGTATCAAATGTGGAAAGTGCAAAGATACTTGTAGATTTGGTGCTATTGTAAGGGAGTAGGAATATGGAAGTAAAGATAATAATTGATGGCAAAGAGATTGTTGCCGATAGTGAGAAGACAATCCTTCAAGTTGCTAGAGAGCAAAAGATTGATATTCCAACTCTATGCTATTTGAAAGATGTGAATGAACCTGCAAGTTGTAGGGTGTGTGTAGTTGAGATTGAGGGTGCCAAAAATTTGGTAACTTCTTGTACAACAAAAGTAAGAGACGGTATGGTTGTTAGAACCAATTCTAGTAAGGTTTTGAGAGCTAGAAAAACAGCAATCGAATTGCTACTGAGCAACCACAACAAGAACTGTTTGAATTGCCCTAAGAACCTAAAATGCGACTTCCAGAAGTTGTGTGAGCAATTCCATTGCGATACAGAAAAATATAATGGAGCAATGGGAAAATATAATATCGATGATACGAACCATTCTTTAGTTCGCGATATGAGCAAATGTATACTTTGTGGCAAGTGTGTTGCTGTTTGTGCCAAAAAACAAGGCTGTAGTGCTATAACCAAGACAGGTCGTGGTTTTGATACAAAAGTTGGAACAGCCTTTGATAGAACAATGCAAGAGTCTTCTTGTGTTGGTTGCGGACAATGTGTATTGGTTTGTCCAACAGGTGCATTAACACAGAAAAACAACCTAACCGAAGTGTTAGATATTTTGGATAAAAAAGATGTTATCAAGGTTGCTCAAGTAGCTCCTGCTGTTAGGGTTTCAATTGGCGAAGAATTTGGAATGGATATTGGAACATTTGCAGAAGGCAAAATGGTAACAGCACTTAAAGAAGTTGGATTTGATTATGTCTTTGATGTTAATATGGGTGCGGACTTTACTATTGTAGAAGAGGCAGCGGAACTTATAGAACATCTCAAGTCTGGCAAAAAGAATCCGCTATTTACAAGTTGTTGTCCAGCTTGGTTTAATTATGTTCAGAAGAACTACCCTGACTTTGAGAAGAATCTATCTACTTCAAAGTCTCCAAATGAGATGCTTGGTTCAATTGTAAAATATTATTTTGAGAGTCAGGGTAAAAAGGTTGAGATTGTATCAGTTATGCCTTGTACTGCAAAGAAAAGAGAAATACTTGCACACGGAACTCTATCTCAGAGTATTACAACAAGAGAACTTGGCGAACTTATAAAGATGAAAGGAATTGACTTTGTCTCACTCAAAGACTCCAAGTTTGATGATCCGTTTGGCGAATATACAGGTGGAGCACTTATCTTTGGTGTAACAGGTGGTGTTACTGAGGCTGCTCTAAGATATGCTGTATATAAACTAACAGGAAAGAAACAAGACATTATCGAAGATGTTAGATATTCAGATGGCGTGAAAGAAGTAGTTGTCAAAGTAGGAGACAAAGAAATTTCTCTTGCTATTGTTCACGGTCTTGCTAATGCTCCTGCTGTTATGGAGAAATTAATTAGTGGCGAGAAGTACTTTGACTTTATAGAAGTAATGGCGTGCCCAGGAGGTTGTGTCAATGGCGGAGGTCAAAGCTTTGTAGATTATAACAAGGTTAATGTTGAGGAAGTAATCAAGAAAAGAAGTGCAGCTATTTATAAGGCTGATGGCGATATGAAGTTCAAAGATTCTAGCGACAACAAAGGTGTTGCAAAAATTTATGAGGAATTATTCAAGAATGATAAACACTTGATTCACGAACTTCTTCACTATGTTCATACTGATTATTCAAAATAAAAATACAAAAAAAAGAAAAATGCATAAGTTGTCTTATGCATTTTTTTATATAACAAATTATTATGAGTTTGTTTTTACCAATATGTTGGGTCGTCTTCATATGCGTCTTCAACTTCTTGCTCTACTTGGTAGGTTTGTATTGAAGAGGTGTCTTGATTCTGTTTGTCTAGTTTTTTAGACGCTCCAATAATGGCTTGTGCAGTATCATTGACTGGTTGTAACTTGTCGTCCCTATCAAATGCTACTAGATTGTTGATTGTGAACGGTAATATTACATCGTTTATATTATCAATATCAACAACAATTCTGTATCTTCCGTTACTAGTAACTTGAGGCGCGATTGCAAGTTTCATATGTTCGTATAAAGGTTTGCCATCTGGTTGTAATTCTGTTGTATTAACAAATGTAGATATTCTTGTTTGATGTTTTCCATTGCTATCTTGTATAAGAAATGACAATGGTCTAGACTCTCTTAGGTCAAGACGAAAAAACAATTGCCCCTTGATATAATTATCAAGATTCATATCTTTGTTCCAGGTCTCACCAATGCGAGTATCGCTGAATATCTGCATTTCTTCAACAGGGGTGTTCCAAGCCTCGCTCAAAGATTCAACAATATCACCCATTCTTGCTTTAATATCACATGTGAGAATTTTGTTAATTGCTTTGTTGCTTTGAGAAATTCTTTCTCTGCAACTTTTAAGTTTGTTTTCATATTCTTTTGTAAGATTTACAATCCTATCGTTTGCATCTTGTTGTATCTGTTTAGCTGTTTCGAGTTGCTTTAGATACTCTGTAATATTTGACATAATTAATTTCCACCTTAATTAAATTATGTAATTATT
The DNA here is from genome assembly GCA_017453125.1 of Clostridia bacterium. GTDB lineage: Bacteria > Bacillota > Clostridia > Christensenellales > UBA1242 > UBA11490. The sequence goes on along the minus strand of JAFTKS010000004.1, from coordinate 75,546 downwards.
ATAACACAAAAAATCAATAATTTCAATAGGCATTCCCAAATTAAAGATTGGTTATAAGTTCTTCAATAGCGTTGGGAAGTTTGTTGCAAATTTCTTTTACATTATTTGAATATTGAGCAAAAATGCTATCGTCTTTGCCATCAACATCAGAAATTAGTTTCAGGATAAATAGTGGGGTATTGTTTGATAGGCAGGTTTGTGCAATTGCTCCACATTCCATATCAACTACTTGCGCATCAAGGTTTTTGATTATTTCAAGCCAGAATGGTTTTGATGTAAATCTATCGCCACTTGCACAACTTCTTATCTGGAATTGTGTTCCTTTGTATTTTTCAAAATTGGTTGGATAGTAGATGGTGCTGTAGTCTTGCATATATCCAATACTTACATTGTCGATTTCACTCAAGTCAAAATCATATTGACACGCTTTGTCTACAAGAACCATATCTCCGCTACTAAGACGGCTGTTTTCTTTTCCTCCTGCAACGCCAAAATTGATTATGTAATCAGGATTGAATTTGTCTATAATTATTTGAGTGGATATTCCTGCATTTACTTTGCCAATACCCGAAATAATTAATACAAAGTTATGCCCTAGATATGTACCTAAATACACTTTTTTAGAAGAAATAATTTCTTCATTTTTTATGCTTGTATTTTCAAGAAATAACCTTGCCTCTTTTTCCATTGCTACAACTAGTCCGATCATATTTCCTCACTATTTTTTAAAATATTAAATATATTCTATAAGGCAACCTTTCTTTTGTCAACTTAATATTGTTTTTTAAAAAGAAACTTTTACTTTGATTTTTTTGGATTTTTGGGGAAAACTTCTATTGATATATGCAATTTTTTTGAACTTGTTTTATATTTTAGAAAAATTGTCGAAAAATGTCGTTTTTGTTTTGGTGGAAAGTTCTTGTTATGTTACAATGATTATTACATAGGGATATTAGTAATTCGCAAATATAAAAGTTTGTCATAATAGAGTATTTACTTAAATTATGGCGTTTACATTGCAGTTATTAATGTTTTCTTACAAGATTTTATAATGGGAGTGTTTATGAAAAAAGTTTTGTTTGTTGTACATTGTCTTTTGATGGCGTTGTCTTTATGCTTTTTAGGTTTTGAGTCTTTTTATTCTATCATAAGATTGGAAACCCACTATATGTGGGGAGCTTTGGCTACAATGCTTGTTGTGTGCGGAATATGCTTGTTCTATGTTATTAAGTATAAAAAAGACAAGTGGTTAAGTGGAACTTTGTTATCGGGCGGTGTTTTGTTGTTTTTGCTAGCAGATATGCTAGTGTATCTTGGTGTGTCTGTGTGGGCGATGATTATAATGACTCTTGCCTGTGGGGCGATATTTACATATCTTTGTTTTGTATCAAAATTTAATTGTGTTGACTTGGTTTATGGCTCAATTATTTTTGTTCCAATGTTATTCCTTATGATTTTTGCTCCAATATTTGGATTCGTTAATATCGGCATTAAGTTCTTGGTTATTTTGTATGTATTAATTTGGTCTTTGCTATTAGGCAAAGCTATTTCAAATTGTATTCATACAAGAAAGTATGTCCAAATTATGAGTGTTGTGGCTGTGGTGTTGTTGTTTGTAGCAAATGTTGTGTTGCTTTGTCATACTTTCTCGATGGTATCTCATAAAGTAGAGAGCATTTATTGTATTATTTTGTTTATAGGATTAATGGTTCTAGTTTCGACTTGTTTTAAGTTTGAATTTGAACCTGCAAGTAGTGAGGGGTTCTTCTCTAGATTAAAAAGTGGTCGTTGGTCACTTGTTGCAATTGGTATGATTATGTTGCTCGTGGGTTATGGTGCGGTTATTACAATAGATACATTTAATCTTGCGAATCCTAAGGTTTCTAAGGCTCAGTTTCTCAGTCTTGTAGGAGATGATTTAAATATACCACTAGTTGAGATTAATACTGCGACAGGAATGTTGCCTCCAACCAAAGAGGAATATGTAAACGCATCTTTCTCAATTACCAATTGTGGAGAAGGGATTGAAGATGTTGTTGTAGAGATGACCGAAAATTATGATGACGAAAATTGTGTTGGAATAAAACTTAGAGGAAATTCTACTAAGGTTCTAAGGAAAAAGCCAATTAGAATTAAGTTTGACAAAAAGAAATCATTGATGGATCTAGAGGCTAACAAAAGTTGGGTACTTCTTGCAGATTATTATGACCAATCATATTTAAGAAACTTCACAGCGTTCACACTTGCCGATTCTTTTGATAATCTAGAATTTACTCCAACCCCTCATCATGTAGCATTAATAATGAATGGAAACTTTCAAGGACTATATCTTCTTTGTGAACAAGTAGACGAGAAAGAGGGTAGAACGGGTGTTGACGAAGATTATGATGAAGACCTTGTTGGAACAGAAGCGAATCAAGAATATCCTTTCCTTGTTGAAATGGATAAAGAGGCATACAAAGAAGGAACTACAGGGGTAGACAATTTCTATGTTGAGGGATTTGAACCAGTGGAAATCAAGTTCCCTGAGAATGATGAACGTGGAAGAACAGAAACAACAGATGAAGTGTTTGATTATATCAATGAATATGTTAATGCAGCATTCAAGGCATTAAGAACTGGTGAGAAGGTGACATTATCATTTAGACCAGGTCAAGAATTTGGACTTTGGGATTTGGTAGAAATCGAGTCGGCTGTAGATTATTATCTTATGACTGAAATTATGAATAATCCAGATTCTAGTTACAAAAGTATTTATTTATCAAAAGCAATTGATGGAAAGATGAAGTTTGGTCCAATCTGGGATTTTGACTTTTCTATGGCGGGAGATTATATAGTTCCATACAACAAATCCCATATTGAAACAGCAAATAGTTTAACACTTGCTAATATTTCAAAAATCTTTAATAAAATGTTACAAGACAAAAATTTCTATGATGCAGTTGCATTAAGATATGATCAATTGAAGAGTACTTTGATTGATGTAAGTAACTACTTGAAAGATTACAAAGCAATTATAGACAACGTTGCCCTTATAGACACACGTATGTGGCACGGAAGAACTGGTGAAATGCAGTATGATATGCAATACGACTATGTTAGACTTTATTTGCTAGATAGATATGTGTTCTTGGATAAATCGTTTGATCTTCCTCATTCTGAATTTTTGAAATTGATATAAATAAAAGGTGAACATTTTGTTCGCCTTTTTCTATTTTTATAAACAATATAGTTATAAATATTTAACTTAAAAAACACAAAAGAATAAAACAAGAAAAATTGCCGTTAGTTATTAAATATCTTTGACCAAGAAAATTATTGATGATATAATTTTAAAAAAAAGAATAGAGGTGAATTTGTGACAAATGTTGGCGTAAAAAATATGTTTACAACAGATATGTTCTTTACAAAAGGTATGCTCTTTGGAAAAGATAATATTCAAGAAGATGAAGGTTTAAGAGAAAATTTAAAAAAGGCAGGTAAAATTGCTCTTAATGTTATGGTTGCTGCAGGTGCTACCGTGGGTGCAATTGCTAGCCTTGGAACTCTTCCAGTAACGACAGCGCCGATTGCTTTGGCGGGAGCTTTAGTGGCTAGTGCTGGCTCCATTGCAGACGCAACAAAAGAAGTTCTTGAAATAAAAGAAATGTCGCAAGAAATGGGAGAATAATATGAAACAAGTTTTGAAAGAAAACGATATTATAACCTTGGACACAGACGATCAAATGATGGTTATCAAAACTATGCAACAAGACGAAGATAATTATGTTTTGCTTAGCGAGTTGGTAAAAGACGAAAATACACAGCCCAAATTACTTATTGCTATAGAATGTGTAGATAAGAAAGGTTTTTCATTGGATTTTTTAGATGAGGAAGAAGAAATTCACCCAATACTTATGAAGTTTCAAGAAAAGATTAGAATGGATTTGGCTAATAAGTAAATTCATATTGTAATTAATAAATAACAAAGATTACGAACATTATTGTTCGTTTTTTTATTGAATACAAATTGTTACTTTTTGTTAGTAAAGAAGTCCAAAAATACTTATAAAATTCCCTTGTTAGATGGGGATAATATAGAAGAAAAGATATGTCTTAAATCATAAATTTACAAAAATGGTCTGTTCAAAGTGCAAAAAATGTGATATTATATAGAAGAATACATAATTTTCATAAGGGGAAAATAAAAAATGGCAACATTATTTGATGATTGGCTAGAAAGAAAATATGAAAACAAAGCGGTTAATAATCCAGCAAAAACCGAACAGGATAATAATACTCAAAAAACCGATTCTTTAGAGCAGTCCAATAATTCAGTAAAATTGACAGAAATGAATGGTGTAGATAATACCAAGAAGAGAAAGTCTTCACAGAAAAAACCATCGAAAAAGGTTTCACCAGCTAAAAAGAAAGTTAAAAAAGCAAGTGAGGATTCTCTTAAGTCTATCAAGATAAAGCTGGCAATTGGTATGGCGACCGCTCTTGCGTTGGCTGGAGTGGTTTGGCATGTTGCATCTAATCATAATGCAAAACCACAAACAACCGAAAGGGATACAACAACTCAAACTACAACCACTATACGACCAGAGTCTTATCCTGGTTATGGTGGTGTGATTTTGCCTGAACAATTGGGGCCTAGTGAGAGTGATGGCTATTGCAAACATATTTCTCATTCTTTGGAAGATATTATTGAAGATGTCAAAGATTCTTCAGATATTGTTTATAGCAAGAACTATACCGAAAATGGCAAGACAAAAACTTGGCAGACTGCACGTCAAAATGATGTCTTTGATGCTGCTTATATTGCTGTAGAGAAACTTGAAAACGACTTTGCAGAGAAGAAAAAGGTTTCTGCTAATGGAAAGGGAGAATATATTGCAGAATGGATTACTCCAGAATTTTTAACAATTGTTTGTTTCAATGAGTCTTCATATAGAATTCTTGATGACAAAAACAAACCTCTTACTAGTTCAAGTGGTGCAACTGGCCCAATGCAGATTAAAGATGAAGCAGCGGAAGATATTCTTGAGTGTTATTCTAGATGGTCTAACGATGAAAAATTTGCAGAACTTTTGGATATTCATAGAAAAGGGCAAGATCCAAGAGATGAGTTGTTCACATCGCTATGTCTATCGGCGACATATTATCAATGGATGGAAGAGGAATATTTTGTGAAAAAAGGTGTTTACGAGGCTTTCAATATTGACCGCAACAATATGACACCAGAAGATATAGAGATTATGCAAAATGTGGCTAGCGGGTGCTATTATGCGGGAACAGATGGTACTGTTAAAAATATAACTAAAGGAGTATATTCGAGGGCTGATTTTGAAACAAAAGAAGGGGATACAGCTCAAGTTAACGGAGCGCTCTCCTATGCTCATAGAATTTGTGCAAAGAGAAGAGTTGTGAGACAGGCAGGATTAGAACAATCTTATCAGAAACATATTGATAGAGATGGTGAAGATTGTTATTATATGGAATAATTTAGATTAATTGGTTGGTGTTCAAGAAACGTAATTTTTGATAGTTTTCTCAAAACAATCCCTTATACTGAAAAGATTTCAACATCTTCAAAAAAAACTGAACCCACTCGGGGTTCATTTTTTTATAGATGTTGTTTCAGTTGAATCGTTAAATTAAAGATTTATTTAGGACTTTTTTCTTAATTTAAAAATTAAAAACGATGGTTTATGCAAATTCTTTATTCTGTTTGGGAAGATTTCTAATTCTTCTTTTGATGGGATTGGCTCTGACATTTCAAGTATTTCAAAATTATTTTTAAGTATTGTATTAATTATTGTTGACAATGTTCTATGATACATGGTTACAGTACCATCAAAATATGGCATTTCTCTTTTCCCCTCAAACGAATAATCGCTTAACTGGTAAATGTAAGAACTGTCATTATCTTGTAACCATTTTCTTTTTTCTTTTGGTGCTGTTGATAATGGGTGTACTTGGGAAAATACAAACAATCCATTATCTTCTAAACAATCATTTATGGACTTTAATAATGTATCAAAATCCTCTATGTAATCAACAACAATACCACTTGAAATAATGTCAAACTTTTGATTTAAAGAGTTAATATTTTGAGCATCTAGGATTCTGTATTCTATATTTGATTCTTTATGATATTTATTTGCATATTCAATTTCTTTTTCGCTTATATCAATACCTATAATTTTTTTCGCGTCTAAAAAATGAAGTTCTTTTGCAAGGTGTCCCATACCACAACCTAAATCGAGAATGTTTTTGTTTTTTAGATTACCCATAAATTTTAACATGGTGGGTTTGACTTGCATATTAAAAGGCGAATTTTTATCTTCTCTTTCAATTAAAAAAGAATTGAAAATTTTCTCATTATTATATGAATTCATAAGTACAACTCCTTAATTGATATTTTATCATATAATATAAATCATTCAAAATAAAACACAATGTAAACCCTTCAAATAAATGGCTTTATTTTCGGGTTTAACATTGTCCGGGTTGGCGCAGAGACCGGGATTCGAACCCGGGGTACGTTTCCGTACACAGCCGTTCCAAGACTGCACGATCGACCACTCTGACATCTCTGCATATTATTAAGTTTGATTTAACACGATTATATTTATCGACCATTCGTTGTGGTCGCCGCCAAGCGTCGGACCGAAGCCCGTCAGGGATGTTCGTCAAGGAATAGCATACAATGCTATTCTTCCACTCTGACATCTCTGCATATTATTAAGTTTGATTTAACACGATTATATTTATCGACCAATCGTTGTGGTCGCCGCCAAGCGTCGGTCCGAAGTTCGTCAGGAATGTCCGTCAAGGAATAGCATACAATGCTATTCTTCCACTCTGACATCTCTGCATATTGTTAAGTTGTTGATTTATATTGCAATTAATATTGTTTCAACGTTGTTATTCTACACATTAAAAATATATTTGTCAAGTTTCGTACGTTAAATTTTTGTGTACTTTGGTGGTTGTTTAGGTTTAATTTTGTGGTTTAATACAAAGAATCAAGTTTATAGAAGAAACAAAATTTTTATTTGGGTATTGAATTTTGAGTTTTTGTGTGGTATTATATACATATACATAAAAATTATGGGGTGGGATAATGAATAAAAATATAGCGGAATATATAAATTATATTCAAAATTTAACTAACATCATTAAGAATGGTGAGAATGAGAAAAAAGAGGCTCTTGCTGCATATTGGAAAAAGATAGAAGATATAAATGCACAAAGCAATGATTGTAATGCTAAAATTGATATAATTAAAGGTTTTTCTGTAACGGCAAGACTTACTGATGTTGTAAAACACTTGGCTGAGCAATGGGGAACTTCGATAGATAACATTGGCATTTCGAATTATACTAATTGTAGATGCGTGGTGTCTTCGGTAGAAGACTTTAATGCTGTTCTTGAGTCAAAGCTTCAACGTGGTGGCGTTAAGATTAATTACTTTATACATAGAACAGATTTGGATTTGGCAGAGAGTGCTCGTAATAGCGTTACTATTGAGCAAACGGTAAGAATGGGCGAACCACAAGCAGATTGGAGGACTTTCCGTGAGCATACAGTAGTTCAAGGAGAACCTTCTGAGTCTAAATATGTTACTATGGATTTGGTGGTTAATGATTACAACGATATCCTTATATCTTCAAAACTCAAAGATTTGCTTTATTACTCTTCAGCAACATCAAATTTTGAAGTTGCTCAATCTCCTTTCGCAAAGGCAATGGTTGCAGCCGTTGAGGATTATGAGGCGGAAAAATCTGAACAAGAAATAGGTGAATAATATACTACAAAATTCTTTTGCAAATGCAAAGGAATTTTTTTGTGTTTAATTATTAAGTTTGACAATTAGTTTTCTCTACAATATACTAAAAATATATATAACTAAAATTGACTATGAAAAATGGAGACTAGATTATGCAAAAGAAAATTACAAAAGCGGGAGACCTTCTCGATGAAAATGGATATCTACAAGAAAGTGGATATGCTACAAAATTAATTAAGACCTATGATAGAAAAAAGATTAAGGCAAAAAAGTCTAGAATTAAAGAATGGGATTATTATCTGGTTTATAACAATGATTATGCTGTTGCACTAACTATTGATGATAATTCTTATATGGGACTCAATTCTATTTCTTTGATAGACTTCAAGAACAAAACCGAAACAACAAAGAGTTTTATGGCGTTTAATACAAAAGGCAAAACAAACTTGCCGTCAACAAGTAAAATTGGTAATGTTGTTGTTCAGAAAAAGAACTATTCTATTTCGTTTATCAATGACGGAAGAGAAAGGGTTTTGAAAGCAAAAATACAGAATTTTCAAAAGGGCAAAGACCTTGCTTGTGAGTTTGTATTAACAAAAGAACCAAAAGATAGTATGGTTATTCTTACCCCGTTTGCAGAGAAAAAAACTCATTTCTATTACAACCAAAAAATTGTTGGTTTGCTTTGCGAAGGTTGGGTTGAATTGGGAGGTGAGAAAGTCCTATTTGAAAAGAAATCTACCCGAGGTATTTTGGATTGGGGTAGAGGTGTTTGGACATACAAAAATACTTGGTATTGGGGTGCTGGAACTGGTGTTGTTGACGGACACGAAGTTGGTTTCAATATTGGTTACGGTTTTGGGGATACTAGCAACGCTACAGAAAATATGGTTTTTTATGATGGCAAGGCTCATAAACTTAGTGATGTAACATTCAATATTCCAAAAGACAAAAGGGGTAGAGATGACTTTATGTCGCCTTGGACATTTTCTTCATCTGACAAGCGATTTGAAATGAAGTTTACTCCTGTTATTAATAGGCATTCTAATGCGAATATTTTGGTAATTAGTAGCAACCAGAACCAAGTCTTTGGAAAATTCAGCGGTAAGATAAAACTAGACGATGGGACAATTGTAAAGTTGAAAAATTTTATGGGATTTGCAGAAAAGGTTGTAAACAAGTGGTAAGATAATTTAATAAAAACACAAAAATAAATGGACACAAAAAATGCTTTGTGTCCTCTTTTTAAAAGTATTTTTAAAAATTTTTAAAAAGTTGGTGTTTTGTGTTGTAATTTAAAAAGTTTTCTAGTATAATGTCATAATTTATTGTTATAAAAAGACTTAATAATTATTATTTATATTATAATATTACTAGGAGTTGTCTGTGCTATGGCTAAAAGAGTTAAGGTAAGGTCTAAAAAAGTTAAGGTAAAAGAGAAGACCAATAAATATGGATTCAAGGCATTGTTTAAATACTACAAAAAGCACATTGGATTCTTTATTGGCTATGTTATTATTCTTGTAATAAAAGCTGTATTGAATTTCTTTGAGGCAATGTGTGTTGCGAATATGATTGCTCTTATTATGGACGGAACCAATCATACACAAACATTAACCGAGGCGGGAATTATTCTTGGGCTTGGTGTGACCAATGCGTTGTTGTCTTTCGTGAATACATTCTTTTATAAACAACTTGAGAATAGAACCAAAATTGATATTCAACAGATGGTGCTAAAAAGTTCGCTTGATATTCAGATGAAAAGTTATGACAAGATGGGTAGTGGTATAATTGTTACCAGACTTACTGCCGATATTGATGCTTTGTCTACTGAGTTCAAGGCGGTGACTACAAGAATTGTTGATTTGCTCAAAAAATCGGCTTATGTTCTTTATATATTTATGTTGAATGTTTGGTTGGGTCTTTTCTTGGTTGGAACAATTATATTCACAATACTTATGAGTAAACTTCGTATTCATTATTTCCAGAAACTTAAACCAAAGGTTAGAGCCTCTGCCGAAGTTGTGAATTCAAAAATCATTGAAGTTGTTAGAGGTGTTAAGGATATAAAGACTCTTAATTGTGCCGACTCAACTCTTGATAATATGAGAAAAGACCAATTGGATTATTGCAAAAAAGACAACTTTGAGTGGTATGTTGGTGTAGGTCTTTCTCAGGCTACAAATATTGCTAGATTTTTGTGTAATTTCTTCTTCATTGTATTGTGTGTGCATTTCCTAAAGAGTAATAGTATAACTCCACTAGTATTCTATACAAGTTATTTGTATAGAGGAAATATTATAGACTTTGCAACGATTCTTGAAGAATTGAAATTAAACTTGGGTAGTGCAGTTGTATATGCCAATAGAATCTTTATGCTTACCGATGCTGATATATACGAAAAAGATACATTTGGTACAAAAACTCCTTTGCATTATTCTGGAAAAATTACATTCAAAAATGTTGAGTTTGCTTATGATAACGGAAAGAAAGTTTTGGATAAGGCATCATTTGAAATTATGCCAAAGCAAACAGTTGCATTTGTTGGAGAGAGTGGCTCGGGCAAGTCTACAATTATAAATCTTATATCTCACTTGTATTACAAGACGGGTGGACAAATTTATTTTGATGAAACCAAGATTGAAGATTTAAGTAGAGAGTTTGTAAAAAATAATATTGCGGTTGTGAATCAGTTCCCATATATATTCAATATGTCCATTAGAGAAAACTTCAAAATAATTCGTCCAGATATAACCGACGAGCAAATATATGAACTTTGCAAAGAAACAAATATACATAATGTTATCAAGAATCTACCACAGGGACTAGATAGTGTTATTGGAGAGAATGCGTGTCAGTTGTCTGGTGGTCAAAAGCAAAAGTTGTGTATAGCAAGAGCACTTGCTAGAGATGTAAAAATACTTATATTTGACGAGGCTACAAGTGCCTTGGATAATGCAAACCAAAAAGAGATTATGAAAGTAATTGAAAAACTCAAAAGCAAAGTTACTGTTATTTTGATTGCTCATAGACTTTCGACAATTACATATGCAGACAATATCTATATTCTAGATTCAGGAAAGATTATTGCAAATGGTCAGCATTCAGAGCTTATGAAAACTTGTCCTTATTACAAAGAACTATATAACAATTCTAATCAAGAGGCTTAAAATTAGATATTGCAAAATTGAATAATTTGATGTAAACTATAGAAAAAATCAAATTGGATAGAGTATGATAAAAATAAAGTATGAAGACTTCGATGGCACACGCTGTGCAAATCTACAAGGTAGAATGTATACCATAGTAGATGAGGGTAGAGGTGTTAGAGAAAAATTTTGGATGAAAAGACAAGGCTCAAAGAATGTTAATTATTTTGAGCCACCTAGACTTACAAGACTTCTTTTCAAGTATAATAGGAATGAAGTTTCTTGTGAGGACTGGGGAGAGGTGTATATGTCCAAAATCTGCGATAGAGTAGGTGTTGGGTGTGTTCCTTATTATATAGCGCAACTACAAGACGAGAAAGGTCAAGTTGTTGGAAGAGGTGTTATGTGTGGCAGTTACAAAAAGTCTCACGCAGAAACCGAATTCAGTGTGTATGATTTGCAAACAAAAGGTAGAACCACAGGAGATGGATTTGATATTCCAAATATGAATACCGTCAAGGGTACAATTGATGCAATCAAAGAGCACTTTTCAGGCTTTGAGGAAGAAGAGATTGAGAAATGTCGTAATGACCTTATTAAACAAGCAATTATGGACTTTTTGCTATGTCAGACAGATAGACACTGGCTCAATACAACCATTCTTGTGTATGATGTGATGAAAAAGCCACATTTGAGAAAATCTAGTTGTTATGACAATGGCTGTATTGCAATGCTAAAAAGGAAAATTTCAGCAATTGAGGGAATGTCAAAAGAGATTGGAAAACTAGGAAAAGACTCTCCTTATTTGGAAGAAAAGTTGTCTTCTTATTGCCCGATGTTTGGAATAGATACCTCGTTAGTTGAGATTAACAAAGAGAAAAATAAACCTGGGCAAATTGAAAAAATTAAAGTAGTGAATCCAAAGAAGTCAAGGGAAATTTTCTTGAAAGAGTGTGTTCGTGAAATATTAACCAATCCAGAAATTGCCTCATTCTTCAATAGTTTGAAATCTCATTTGAAAGTAACTGGAGAGCACGGTGTTGATATTGATGATGTAACCAAGCAAATTAGACGAGGTGGCGACGATGTTCCTCCTTGTGTTGCAAAAATGATTGGAGATGTTTTCTATCATCAGTTTGACGTTCTGAATGGTATGGTAAAGAAAAGATTAAAAGAAATAAAAGATCAAGAAAAGGAGTTGTACGATGAATAAAGTTTTGCTTACAATTGAAGATCTTGATTTGGGGTATCTTGAGAAGAAGGGAGATAAGTTTGTGTTCTTTGCAAATCCAGCAGGGATAAGACAAGCAAGAGAACAATATCCTTATGATATGAAGTTGTTTATGTTGTCTGAAGTTGGAATGACGCAATTTGATGATATCCCTTATCCATATTCTGAATATATCAACTATTGCGACCGAACGGATATTGCTAGTAAAGCAAAAATTTCAGAGGAAGATTCTGACTTTGATAAATTATACAAGGTTGCGGGACTTGAAATGGAAAGGGTTCATTTCAGTATCAAAAGATATCAATAATAAAACAAAGCATATTGCAAACGACAATATGCTTATTTTTTTGCTTGTAACAAAGATTTTATAGTTGTGAAAACAATAAAATTTTGCTACAATTTGAATGTATTAGAATTTAATTTAAATAGGTGCAGAATATAAAAATATGAAATTACAATCATTTAAACATCACGATGGCTTAAATTGGTATAGGCTAATTTTTGGATTTCTTGGCAATTTGTTTCTAATATATTGCGTTGCTGTGGGGCTAATGCTTATAGTGTTTTCAAGTCTTACAATTGAATGTAGTGTAGTTGGGGCTAGTATGGTGCCAACATATAATGCCGATTCAAAAAAAACAAATGACACAGTGTTTGTTAATCGATTTGATAAAAGTTGTGATTATGGGGATATTATAGTTATTAATATTGATGGTAGAGAGGACCCTATTATCAAAAGAGTTGTTGCCAGGGCTGGAGATATTGTAGACATTGTGGAAGACGAAGATGGTCTGTTTAAACTGGAAGTAAACAATAAGATTGTTGAAGAAAGTTATTTGAATTTGATTTATGATGAAAATTTGCTAGAGTATGAAGGCGATTATAATGGAATGTTGTTCGTAAAAAAGAAATTGGAAAAATTGGCTGTTGTTCGTTCAGATTTATTTATAGAGTCTGGAGAAAATGCAGGAAAAATACTTGTACCCGAAGATTGTGTCTTTGCGATGGGAGACAATCGACACAATTCTCAAGATAGTACCTATTATGGTGCGTTTTCTATAGAAAAGATATTGGGTGTTGTTGAGAGAAGTTTGTTTGCGGGAGAAAGTGAATTTGGGTTTTATTTTGACTATATAGTCAAAGGTCAAGTTTTTGAAACAATTGGCAAATGCAATTAATATTGCTTTTGAATATTTCTCAAATTATGATACAATACAGAAAATATGGGGGACGAAATGAAAAACAAGTGGAAATTATTGGTGTTGGTGTTCTTGGCTGTAGCCTTTGCAATACTTCCGAATATTAAAATGTATGCCTTAGCTCTTGAAACTCAGCCAAATGTGATTGCAACAGGCGAACAAGAGGGTTCTGAAGGCTCAGGCTTGGAAGGCGAGAATTCGGGCGAAGGAACGGGTGCTGGAGATGATCCTGCTTTAGATGAAGAATTGGGTGACGAAACAGAACAGCCTAGTGATTTGTTTGAAGGCAGAATTGTTGCAACTACTGAGATTGCAGATACAGTACTATACAAAACTTTGCTCAATATCTATCAGAAGAAGTATAAGGGAACAGATAGAGAGTATACGGGAACTAGTATTTATACTGATATGTTCAAAAACGAGACCGAACTTATTTTGGACTCGTCAGTTGTGAAAGAGGGCGCAATCAAGAGTATTGCTGGTCTTGAATTGTTGGAATTTGATAGCCTTGAGACATTCTCAATCAATGGACAGCAAATAGGCACATTCTATCCAATTAGTTTGAGAAATACAAAGTCGGGAACATTCAAAACTCTTCGTCTTTCAAATACTGGACTTACAAGCATTGATTTGACAGGGCTTACAACTATATACAACATTGACCTTAGTCAGAATAGTCTGAAAACAGTTGATTTTTCAAATGTTGAAGGTGTGAATGGTGGCGGTACAATTCTAAACTATAATTTGGCTGGTAATCAATTCAAGTCAATGGACGACATTGTTCTTCCTAGCAAAAGAATTGCTCATATCAATCTTAATTTACTAGCAAATAACATTATTGACATAGATGAGTCGTATTTTTCAGAATATTATACATTGCAAATAGGTGTTCAAGGATTCATATCTGATGATAAAGTTGTGTCTGTGGATACAAAAAGAAATTTTGTATATTACAAATCAGGAATTGAAGGATTAACTATTGATATTGTAAGAATAGATGGAGACTTTGACCAGCCTGTAACTAGTATTAGTGATGCAGATGTTGTTGAAGGAAACTCGAAAACATTGAGTTTGCCTGTAGGCGAGTATAGATATGATTATTTGATTAATGGTACAAATGCGTATGATTTCATAGGTTATGAACACCTTGAGTCTTGTGAGTTCTTTGTAATACCTCAAAGGGCAAGCTATATATTTGAATTCAAGGGCAAAGAATATACCGAACTAGGAAAGGTAACAGGAATTGTAACTGTTAAATTATCATCTTCAGAAGGTGCAAAAATATTCTATCAAGTGAATAATGGCGAATGGACTGAAGGCGACGTTGTTGTCTGCGATAAGGGCGGAAATTATAATATCAATGTCAAGACTGTTATTGATGGTTATGAGAGCGAATATCAGAGTATTTGGGTTAGGACATCTCTTAACTTGTACGTACCAGATGTCTTTATGCTTGTGATTGTGCTACTTATTACATTAACACTATTCTTGGTAGTTCTTCCAATTGTTAGCAAAAAATATTTCAAACACGATTAATTGAAGAGAGTTTTTAATAAAAAAGTCGGAATTAAATCCGACTTTTTTGTGTTAATTATTATTAAATTTTTTCGAGACCTTTGCTGTGATATTTGTTTTTGCAATTTTCTTCTGCATTTTTGGAGAATATAGTGCAAAGAAGTCTCCGCAGTTAATTGTTTTGAGTGTGTTGAGGTAGTCAATAGGATTGTTTGCAAAGTCTTTTTGCATTACAAGTTCTGTTGCAAATGCACCTAATACATAACTCATATAGTGCCCAGGATATTGTGTGTAGTCTAGCATATAGTCAAGGGCTTTTGCTTTGGTGTACTTGCCAAGCAAATATAGATATACGTCTTCCAAGCCCTTTTGCAAGTTCTTGTTGAGTAGGTGATATGTAATGTTTGCGCCTTCTGACAACATAGAGTGTGAATATGCTGAATTCTTGCTATGACACATTGCGTACATCGCCCAACCATTTATTAGATAAGACGCACCATTATCAAAAGATATATTAGAACTCTCATCAACAACGGTGTTGTAGAAATATCCATAACCAGGATAAACATTGAAGTATATCATATGTTCAAGGGCAACATCAGTAAGTTTGTTGTTGTTTGAATAGATGAATAGTCTATTTGTGTTGTATGAAACATTTTTGCTTACCCATTGTCCATAACCATATTCATCAACAATTGAAATAGGTACACTTTTTCTGATACTACTACGACCATAAATGTTACCAAAAACATAGTCGTCTTGAAGTCGTTGAATATGGGTTCTCGCAAGGTTTTCGTATGATGCTGGGCTAAGTGTTTTTTGAACAACTCTAATAGTTTTCATTTTTCTATACTTATTAACCATTTTCATCACGGGCTTGTAATATTCGCCCATAATTGCTTTCACAATAGGGATAATTGTGTTTTTTGGCTTTTGTTTCAAACCATAGTCTAGAAGTATCTCAAAGAAACCTGTATAGTCTTTGAATTCTGTCTTGATTCTTTTTGTAAAATATGACTTTAGAAGTTGTGGAATATACAAGATATTTTCTTTTCTTTTTAGAACTGCTTTGATAAATATCTCTTTGGCCAATTTCGTTCTTAGAATTTTGAAACTGTCCATTACTTGCTTGAGAGAGAAGTATTTTCTATAATAGTTTATTTGAATGTCCATAAGTTCTCTTTCATAAGAATTAAGACGAAGGCTATATCTCTTTACTTCTTTATAAGTAGTATTATCAAAAGGTATTTTTTGTTTCCAATTCTCATATCTTAATAATCTCATAATGTTTTTCCTTTTCTTTTGTGTGATTATTTATGTTTCTTTGGTATCACTATTTTCTTTAGTTGAGACCAGAATATAATTAATAATTGTCCAACCACGCCAATTATGAAAATAAACCATAATGCAGGTTGATTAATGAATAGATAAATATTGAGTATTATTGACCAATACAATGCCGATACCGATAGTGTCAGAAATATCTTGTTGAACCAAATAGCCGAGAAAACTATCAGGACAATGGAAGAAATTGGTATAGCAATGATGAATGTCAACCAAACTCTTGAAAGTGGTGTTGTTTGTTGTAGTATGAAGAAAACAATGGTGGATAGAAACCATACAAGCCCAACACTCAAAAGTGTTATAAGAATGTGGTTTTTCCAGAAAGTATTATTAAACTTCTTTTTTTCAGGGTAAATCAAATCGTTGACTGTTACCCCAAAAAATTCAGCAATATGAGTCATTGTTTCAACGTCTGGAACAACACTTCCGACTTCCCATTTTGAAACGGCTTTGTCGGAGTAATTTAGTTTCTCAGCAAGTGCAAGTTGGGTAAGTCCCGTAGACTTTCTCAGATTACTCAAATTTTTGCTAAAGTTATTTTTGATTTGTTCTTGAGTCATTTCCTCTCCTTTTACTTTATTTATTTTATCAAAAACCCCTCATTTTAGCAAATAAAAAACGCAACTCTCTTGATAAGAGAGTTCCTGTTTGGTATAAGAGAGTGTTTTTTTTATAAATAGATAAAAAACAGATGTAAATTTTTCAAAAATATAATAAAATAAAATATTAAAAATTTTTACAGTTAGGAGAATTAAAATTATGAAAATTGCAATTTCGGCAGAAAGTACAGTTGATTTACCTCAAGAGTTGCTTGACAAATATGATATCAAGACTATTCCGTTTGGAATTACTTTTAAAGATAAACTTGAAAGCGATAGATTTGGTATTGCTGAAGAGATTTTTGCATTTGTAGAAGAGACCAAGGTTTTGCCCAAAACTTCTGCAATTAATTCTGAACAATATAGAGAGTATTTTGAAAGTTTGAAGAAAGAATATGATGCAGTGGTTCATATTACTCTTAGTTCACAAATGAGTGTTTCAAATAATAACGCAAGAATATGTGCTAATGATATGGAAAACGTTTTCATTGTGGATAGCAAGAATTTGTCTACTGGTATTGCTCTTCTTTGTATTTATGCTAGAAAACTTGTGGACGAGGGAAAGACCGCTCAACAAGTAGCAGATATGACTCAAGCAAAAGCAGATAAAGTAAGAGTAAGTTTTGTGCTAGAAAGACTTAATTATATGTATAAAGGTGGCAGATGTAATGCCGTTACTTTGTTAGGTGCAAACTTACTTAAGATTAGACCAGAGATTGTTGTAAAAGATGGTCGAATGGGTGTTGGGAAAAAATATAGGGGCTCTCTTAATAAGGTTCTAGAAAATTATTGTGATGATGTAATTGCTAGTTGTTCTGATGCAGACAAAAACCTTGTATTTATTACTCATTCTTCTCCAATGGAGGATTCTGTTAAGGCTCTTTCGGAGAAGTTGAAATCGGCAGGTTTCAAAACAATCTATAGTACCGATGCTGGTGGAACAATCTGTAGCCATTGTGGTCCAAATTGCCTAGGAATCTTGTTTATGGACAAAGACTAAAAGTTGTTATGAAAATATACCGAGTTTTGCTTGGTGTATTTTTTTTAATTTTATTCAATTCGTTTAGTAATTGATTGAAGTTGTGGTAAACTACTTTAAAAGAAAAATGGAGATGAAGATATGAATTTTTTTAAAAAAATGTATTGCCGTATGTTTCAAGGGGTTATGAAGATTGCTCTTCCAATGATGCCTTATAGAGAGCCAAAGCCTCTTGAGAGTGTACTTGAAATAAGTGGACTTTTGAAAGAATTGAATATAGATAATGTAATCATAATTACAGATAAGGGTATTAGGGATTTGAAACTTACAAAGTCTCTTGAGAAAGACCTCAAGGATAATAGGATTAAGTTTGTTGTTTTTGATGAGGTTGTTCCAAATCCAACTAGTGCAAATGTTGAGAATGCTGTGACTGTGTACAACGAGAATGGTTGCAAGGCAATCATTGCATTTGGTGGCGGAAGTGTTATGGATTGTGCAAAGGCGATGGGAGCAAGAGTGGTTAATCCAAAGAAACCTTTGTCAAAGATGAAAGGGCTGTTGAAAGTCAAATATCCGCTACCAACACTTATTGCAATTCCAACAACTGCTGGAACTGGTAGTGAAACTACTGTGTCTGCGGTTATTACAGATAGTGTTACTCATCATAAATATGTAATTAATGACTTTGACCTTATTCCACACTATGCAGTTCTTGATGCGACCTTGACTTTGGGCTTGCCAATGGGTTTGACTGCAACAACGGGTATGGACGCTTTGACTCACGCAATTGAGGCGTTTATAGGCAAAGCAACAACCGATGCAACTAGAAAGAATGCTTTGGAGGCTGCAAGGTTGATATTTGAAAATCTTCCAAGGGTTATGGAAGATGGTAAGAACGAGAGGGCAAGGGGTCAGATGTTGAGGGCATCTTATCTAGCAGGACTTGCATTTACACGTTCGTATGTGGGGTATGTTCACGCAATTGCTCACTCTCTAGGAGGAAAGTATGGAACTGCTCACGGGCTTGCTAATGCTGTTATTTTGCCGTACGTTCTTAGCGAATACGGTAATACAATATATGATAAACTAAAGGTTATGGCAGTGTATTGTAATATTGCAAGACCTTATGAGAGCGAAGAGCTTGCTACAAACAAACTTATCAATAGAATAATTGAAATGAACGAAATATATGGTATTCCAAAGACATTTGACTTTATCAAAGAAGAAGATATCCCTCAGATGGCAAAGAATGCCGATAAAGAGGCTAATCCTCTATATCCTGTTCCAAAGCTTATGAATGCCAAAGAACTTGAAAAAATGTATTATAGAATCAAGCAATAATGTTTTGATGTGCTTTTATTTAACTTATGATGATTTGTGAATACCAAAGGTATAGTCAAAGCAATAAATTTTTTAGAAATAAATATTTTTGTATTAAAATAATATTTATGAAAAATAGAAGGTGTTTTGACATCGGGGTGTTACATATATAAATTGTTGTAGTTCTAGATTGGTATAATAAACATCAAATTTAAGAGCTGTGCATTTTGAAGCTAATATAATAATGATAAAAACCTTATCGCAATTGATAAGGTTTTTGTGTTTAATATTTTTATTTGGTTGTTTCGTTTTTATCTTGGGTAAGTTCGTGGTTTTCCTTGTCGTTTTGTTTGTCTTTTTTCTTTCTAAATAAAAACTTGTTTGTCTTTGGTTTTGGTTTTACAAAAGCCCAAATTGCAAGTGCGATTTGAATTGGAATTCCGATAATAAATATTAGCCACATCATAGAGTTTAAAAAACCAAACTGTATATACAAAGCAGACATCAAAGACCACATTGCAATAGAAAAGATAACGAATTTATATATGTGACGACCCCAATACTCATTAAATGGTAACATAACTAGACAAACAACTGGTATAGACCAGATATAGATTTGCCAGAAATATTTGTCAAACAAAATTTTTGTTCCGACAAATACAATGGTAGATATTAACCATAAAACGGATACTGAAATGAGCATAATTGCAAGTTTGTTGATAAGTTGCTTTCTGTCGTTGACCTCGGCTACTTTGACAGCGTTATCTTCAATTATACTTCTTAGCGGTACGCCATAGATTTCAGATATTTGTTGTAGTGTCTCTATACTAGGTGTAACTTCCGCGTGCTCCCATCTAGATACTGCATTATCTGAATAATTCAATTTCTTGGCTAAATCGTTTTGTGTTAAGTTGTGCTTTTTTCTAAGAGTTGTTAGATTCTTAGCGATTATATTTTTTATATCGTCCATATAGATATTATAACTATTTTACTAGAAAAACCAAAATGATTTTTGTAAGAAAAATGACGTGTTTACACACATCATTTACTTTTTCTTATTATACTTGTTTGTTGTTATTGTTTTTGTTTGTATGGTCTTTGCCACATTCGCAATTGTGTCCGCAATTACAATCGTCTACTTTGTCTTCGTCTTTTAATTCTTTTTCAATTGTGAATTCATCAGCACTTTCAGTTGCCAAGGCTTTTCTTCTATTGGTGCTTGTCTTCTCGGCTTTGTAGTCTTTGTACTCTTCGTTTGCTTTCTTAAACGATACCACAAATTTGCCTTTGTTAGTAACAAAATTAGCTATAACAATAATTGCAGCAACGCCTACAAGAGTATAAATCAATCTGCTAAAAATATTGCTTTGAGAACCAAATATTCCTGCAACGAAGTCGAATTGAAGAATTCCGATGCAGAACCAATTTATACAGCCGATACATACAAGAATAAAAGATATTAATGATAACATAATTTTCCTCCTATCAAATTTGTTAATTTATTTTTTGTCATAATTTTAAAAAATATTCAACTACAAGCAAATATGTTTGGATTGTTAAAATTTAACAATTTTTAAAATTTTAACCTTTGTAAATTGTTGCTTTTATAGGTGGTTTTTTATACAATTCCCGCTCTGGTGGAGTTGTGAAAACAAATTCCCGCTGTGAAAAATAAGGTTGGGAGAAAAGTTGTGGCTAAAAACTTGTAATGTTTGGGTTGTTTGGATATAATGTAGTATAGTTTAAAATTGATTGGCTATGTTTATACCAAGAACATTGTTCTTGATTTAATAATTGATTTTTCAAAAATGGAGAATTTTTATGATAAATTTAAAAAATGTCAAGTTGTTTAAGAGAGAACCAAAAGAGATTCCGATTTTCTTTGCAACAGATGATAATTATATTCCTTTCTTAGATGTTGCAGTTAGGTCAATGATTGAGAATGCGTCAAAAAAATACAAATATGT
Source organism: Clostridia bacterium (assembly GCA_017453125.1). Taxonomy (GTDB): domain Bacteria; phylum Bacillota; class Clostridia; order Christensenellales; family UBA1242; genus UBA11490. The sequence continues at coordinate 54,466 of JAFTKS010000004.1, read as the reverse complement.
TATCAATGTGCTTAATACTGGTTTAAAAGAAGAGAATATGCAAAAGGTAAAACTTCTCGAAAATGAGAATTTTACTATAAACTTTGTTAATATTACCGACTACATTGAGCCAATTAGGTCAAGACTAAAGAATGTATATCACTTTAGTGTGGTTATGTATTATAGATTGTTTATTGAATCTATGTTTCCTCAATATAGCAAGGTAATTTATTTGGATTGTGATATTGTGGTTCTTGGAGATATTTCCAAATTATATAATACAATTCTTGGAAATAATTTAGTTGCTGCGGTTAGAGAGCAAATTATTTGTAATAGTCCTGTGTTTAGTGATTATACGCAAAGAGCTATGGGTATTGATGCATATCATTATTTCAATTCAGGAATACTTCTAATGAATTTGGACAAATTTAGAAAAGAAAGAATTGAAGATAAGTTTGTATATTTAGTTAACAAATACAACTTCGATCTTGTTGATCCCGATCAGGCATATTTAAATGTTTTGTGCAAAGGGAAAATTAAATTTTTGCAAACAGGTTGGAACAAAGAATCTCTTCCAGAAGATTGCGAAGGCAAAATGAATATTGCTCACTATGCTTTGTACAAAAAACCTTGGCAGTATGACGATGTTATCAACGGCGAATATTTCTGGCATTATGCAAAGCAATCGCCATTCTATGATAGGATTTTGGAAGTGAGAGCGTCTTTTGATGATGTGAAAAAAGCTCAAAAAGAGCAAGCAAACGAGGAAATCGCTACTCATTCTACGCAAATTGCAAATTCTGAGAAAAATATATTTAATACATTGTTTAAAAAAGAGGATTTGTTGTCAAAGTTAAAGTTTGATAGTGATGCTCTTGATGTGTTTGATCTTGAAAAGGTTAAAAGGTAATTGTTGTATGAGTGAAACTATAGAGAAGTCTCCTGAGCGCATTGCTGTGCTTGAAAGAATTCAAGAGTTTGAAAGACTTGAGAAGTGGAATGATGATGTGGAAGAAGATCCCGAAAGTTCTGAATTGATGCCCGATCAAGTGGACTATCTTAATAAGAAACTTTCAAGCAAGATTGCGACATATTTTGCTAATAGATGGGGAACTAGATTTTATGAGAAAATGATAAAAGATGGTCAGTTTATCATAAAAGAAGTGAGTGGAATTGAGAACTTCCTTTCAGTCAAGGGTGGAGCGATTATCACTTGTAATCATTTCAATGTTTGCGATAATTATGCAGTATGGCGTTCAATTAAACCTTATATGGGGAGAAAAAGATTATATAAGGTTATCAAGGAAGGAAACTATACCAATTCTCCACCTCCGTTTGGACTTGTTATGAAACATAGTAATACTCTGCCACTTAGTCGAAACAAAGAAACAATGAAAAACTTTATGTCGGCAATGGATACACTTTTGAAAAGAGGCGAGAAAATACTTATATATCCAGAACAGGCAATGTGGTATAATTACAGAAAACCAAGACCTTTAAAGAGTGGTTCGTTTAGATTTGCTGTGGCAAGTGATGTTCCTGTAATTCCAGTGTTTATAACAATGAAAGATAGCGAAAATATAGGTGCAGATGGTTTTCCTATTCAAGAATACTATGTGCATTTCCTAGAACCTATTTACGCAGATAAGTCATTGCCAAGAAAAGAATGTACAGACAAAATGCGAGAAGAGAACTATCAAAAATGGGTTCAGTGCTATGAAAAGTTCTATGGAAAGAAACTAAAGTATAAATAATATTTTTAAACTTGGTATAAAATTAAAATGTTCTAAAGGTTTTATGTTTTAATATAAAATAAAAAACACCGAATTAAAGTGTGTCTATGAGTTTCACTTTTCGGTGTTTTTTTGTTATTTTTTATAGATTGGGATAAATACTATTTCTGCCTCAGGGTGATCTTTTATAATTTCATCAAAACTAATCTCTTGGCGAAACGATGAGAAACTAGCAGAAATTGAGTTGTTGATGTTTTCGGTTAGCTCGTCTAAACATTCATTAAAAGAATCTTTCATTCTTGCGCTCATAATTCCATTAACGCCAGGAATATCTCCCGAATAGAATATGCCACTTTTTTCAATCCACGCATAAACGCCACGCCCATTTCTTACCATTTGTTCTTCATTATAGCTATTGTGGTGGTGTGCTGAATGTCTATGATGTGCTGAATGTCTATGGTGTTCGGTATGTCTGTGGTGTTCGGTGTGGCTATGATGCCTTGGGTTTTCGCTGTGTTCGTGATTACCGCCAAAGCTAGAAAGGTTTTTAAAAAAATCAAATAGTCCCATATTTTATTCTCCTTTATTGATTTTGGTGTTATGTGAGACTTGATGAGAGGTTGTTATTTTCAAGTTTTGTTTAGAAAGGTAAAACATATAAGGTCTTTGCTTGTATATAATTAAACTTGTTTGTTGTTTTCTATAATTAGTTTGTCAAAGTGTACGGTTTCTACAAAGTCGTCAGGTCTAAAAGTGACTGTGCCAAACATAATGTAGTCTCGAATGTGTTTTGCAAGAACAATAGGGCTAGGGCTATCGAATTTCTCGCAAATGGTTTTTACATAAAAATCAAAATGGTCTATTTCAAAATCTTCATTGAAAGCACATTTATAATACTTTTTCATTTTTGTATCAACTATTGTTTTTGCATACAATCTAACCATAATATTGTCTCCTATATTAATCTGAAATATTTTAACATAAATTTATATTTAATGCATATAATTTAATTAATGTTTTCATATTTGTTCAATATAATTAAATGTGCACTATGATTAATTTCCAAATTTAATGTGTATTTGGTGGGTTGTTTGCTGGCTAAGAAAAAAAATTGCAAAAAATCCTTGACAATTTTGTTGGATAGTTGTAAGATACATTATGTTAAATTTCAGTTGAACTTGTAGATTGTTCTACGAGTTCTAATTTTACTTTCAAAGGGAGAGAATGAAATGGCGGAAGTTTTTTTAACAAAAGAAGCATACAAAGAGTTGGAAGAAAGGCTTGCTTATCTAAAGAGCGATGGCAGAGTAAATGTTGCCGAGAAGATTAGAATTGCTAGGTCTTTTGGTGATATAAGCGAAAATAGCGAATATGATGCAGCAAGAGAGGAAGAGGCTCTTCTAGAACAAGAAATTCTTCAAATTGAAGAAAATCTTCGTAATGCAAAGTTTATTACAAAGTCAAAATCAGATTCAAATAAAGTTAATGTTGGTTCGACTCTTGAAGTTCACGATTTGACTTGGGACGAGAAGATGACTATTAAGATTATGGGAAGTATTGAATCTGACCCAACTATTGGTCATATTAGTAATGAGAGTCCAATGGGAAAAGCTTTGATTGGTAGAGAGAAAGGTGAGACTGTTGAGTTTGCAACTCCTACAGGTGTTCAGAAGTATAAAATTCTTTCAATCAATAATTAATTTTGTGCCGTCATAAGACGGCTTTTTTCTTTGTGTATAATATATTCAATATAAGTATTGTAGAACAAAGAGGGGTTTTAAAAAATTATACTGATAAGTTTCCGATATTTTAAATCACATTTCTACAAAATAATAATGAATTTTAGCTTTTGAAAAAGTTCTATTATGTTTGCTATGTTGTAAACTATAGAAAATAATTTTAGGTAGTGAAATAATGGAACTTGTTGCAAGCAAAAATTTAAAAGAAAAAATTAGCACAAAGCGATTGAAAGCAATTACTCTTATTTTGCTTTTCTTTTTATTCTTGGGGACAAATAATGCGAGTGTGTATTATTCGGAACTTATGCCGTTTGGTATTAGCATTGCGTTTTGCTTAGTGTATATGTCGTTTAATGGCTATGTTATATCTATTTTATTTGCTTGTTCGTATTTGATTCTGAATTGGGATATTAATTCTATTATTATAACAACTTGTGTGGTTTTGGTCTTGATTATTACTCAATATTTGTGTGATAGAAAACGTGTCCTGCTCCAAAAATGGAGTATTGCATTATTATTGTTGCTATCGCTCATTGGTTTTGTTGCTGTGAATATTGGTGGAATTAAGGAAAACTTGGCAGTTTTTGTATCTGTTGTTTTGGCAGAGTTTTTGTTGCTTGCGGTCTTAAATTTTGTTGATGCGTTTATGTTGAAGAAAAATTTTTCTAGACTGAGTATAGACGAGAAAATTTGCGGAGCCATAGTATTGCTTGTATTTAGTATTGGTATTAGTCGCACAAGAATTGGTATTTTTCCCGTTGGGCTTTTTCTTTCCGTTATAATAATTTTGTTGTGTACACGATTGTGCAGGTATGGAATACTTCTTTGTGTGTCATCGGTGGTTGGCGTTGGTTTTGCAATAAGTTATTTGGATCCTAATTACATATCTCTCTTTGTAGTGTTAGCGCTTTCGGCTATTGCTTTCAAGTGTAATTATAGTTGGCTGAGTGCTGTGTCGTGTTTGCTTAGTTATGTGTTGTTTGTTTTTGTTTTTAATTTGGGTTTTGCAATTGGCGAAATTATAAGTGTTGTGTCGGGCTGTGTTATAAGTGTTTGTATTCCTAATAGTATTTTAGACTTGTTGGGTAAGTGTCTAGTTTCAGAAAAGTCTTGTGCTATTGGTGCGGTGCTTGAATACAATAAAAATGAAGTCGTGCAGAGGATTGAAAACTTAAGCGAAGTTTTCTCAGATATGGATAGTGTATATAGGGATATGGTGAGAGGAAATCTGTCAGATGAAAAGGCTAAGGAGCTGATTGAGGAAGAGGTGGTTCTATCTGTATGTTCTAGTTGTCCAAACAAAGATTCGTGCCTAAGAAATAGTTCGTCGTATATGCAAATATCACTAAAAGAATTTCTGGATATTGCATATGAAAAGAAAAAAGCTTATCTTATAGATGTGCCTGAGTATATGACAACAAATTGCACTAGGGTTAATCAATTATTGATGACGACAAGTAATTTGTTGAGTGTGTATCAAGATTATAGCAATGCGGTTACAAATATAGACACGAGTAGAATGTTAATTGCCGATCAATTGTCTGGTGTTAGTGGTTTGTTAAAATCTCTTGCCAAAGAGGTTGATCTGAATGTTTCTGAAAATTATAACAAAGAAAAAATGCTTCTAGACAACTTAAACAACTCGGGTATTTCTTGTTGTGAGTGCTCTATATACGAGAAAGATTCTCAAAACTCTATCATTACAATAATTGCAAATACCAATATGTATAATGACAAAAAGTTATTAAATGTTGTCAATAAAACTACAAAATCAAAATATCAAATTGTTTCAACCAAGTCTTATAGTGTAGGTGGGGTTGATGTGATTATTTTGCAGAATCAGCCGAATTATGATATATCGTTTGGGTCTTCGGTTGTGAGTAAAACTGGTCAGATTTCGTCTGGGGATAATCATATGGTTGTGCGAATTGACCACGGGAAATATATGGTATCTATTTGTGATGGAATGGGTAGTGGAAATAGTGCTAGGGACATAAGTTTGCTGACTATCAGGTTGATAGAAAATTTTTATAAGGCTGGGTTTGATAATGAAATTATTTTAAATTCGGTTAATAAACTTTTGAGCTTGACTGATGTGGAGAGGTTTTCCACTATTGATTTGTGTATTATTGATGGCAAAAGAAATATATATGACTTTATAAAACTGGGTGCTACCAATGGGTATTTGAGACGTGCAAACGGGATTGTAGAAGTAATAGAAAGTAGTGGATTGCCTGTTGGAGTGCTTGAAAATATACGTCCACATATTACAAAGAAGTGTATTTCTGCTATGGATATATTGGTATTAGTGTCAGATGGTGTAACAGATGTATTGGGTGACGAACTTGAAAAATATTTGGTTTGTTCTGATACTATCAATCCACAGACTATGTCTGAAGAGATTCTTGCTTTTGCTTTGGAAAAAGGTGGAGATATGGCGAATGACGATATGACAGTTGTGTGTGTTAGAGTCTTTGAGTGTGTATAAAATTTCTCTTTTTTGAAAATCTAGATGTCTTCTGGGGTACTTAAGTGGTTTTGAGAAGAATATAGAAAAATCAAAAAACTATTGAAATCATTTGGGGAATTGTACTAATCCGTGCTAAACTTAACAAAAAACTAGAGGTGAAAAAATGGCTGAATCAGATAAAGAATTATTGAGAAAACAGCAAGAGGAAGATAGAAAAAAAATCTTAGATCTTTCTATTAAGTTTTCTCAAGAGAATGGTAGAAATATAAATGATGATTGGTATAGTGTAAAGGAAACTCCTAATGGTCCTGCGTTGGGTGTTGTGGGAGATTTTGATCCTAAGACAATGAAAATGCCTGATGGTTGGAAATATGAGCCTCATTGGTTGTTGAACAGTGATTATCCTCAAGAAGGATTGGTTAGAGAGGTGAATGGAAAGAAAGAATTCATTCCTATTAAACACATCGAAGACAAGTCTAAGACTATGGAGTATAGAGATATAAATGATGTAAGGGCTGCAATTCTTTCTGCAAACTATCCAGCGATATCTACTGAAAACTGTCAGATTGATCCTCAGACGGGTGGTTTGAAACTTATTGCTGTTCGTCCTGGAATGATCACAATGCCACAGGGATTGAAGATGGACAATGGATCATTGGTTGATAATCTTGGAAGAAGGTTTGAAGTATCTGAAGAGAATGCTCATGCAAGTTATGGTAATATAAAAGCAGGTGGCGAGGCGTCAAGAACAACTAATATTGAACAAGCGCCGCAGCGGGAAGATGTAAAGCCAGAATATAAAGAGAAACATGTTATTTTAAATTCTTCACATATAAAACTTATGGTTGACTTAGATGAATTGATAGCTGTTTATCAAATGTATTCAAAAAATAAAAAAGAACAGGTTTCTGAATCGACTAAAGATGGTTCGTATAAAAACTTTCAAGGCGATAAAGTAACTGATCCCAATAAACTTGCTCAATATGAGATTGCTGACGCTTGGGTAGATGCATATGGAAGGGCGACTGGAGCTAAGGGAGATCAAGCAGTAGAAGGTTCTATATCAAATATGGATGTGGAATATAGGGCATGTATGAGTGTTGTTGGTTCTTTGAGAGGAATGTCTTTGAGAGTTATTACAACTGCGCTTTTTGATCTTTATGATTTTGAAAATTCGAATATGGTTGAGGTAATATTGTATTTTATATCCGACCCTAGAATTGCTAATATGTTTGATATTCAACTAGACATTTCTCCAAAAGAAGCCATTGCTCTTAGGGAAACTTTGAAAAATAAATCTCTTCAGGGAATAAGTCAAGAAATTCGTGGATACAAGGAACGTTTTCAAGAGTTAATGGGAAAAAATGTTAAATTAAATAAAGAATTAGATGAAGATGAAGATGAAGATGTTATGGTCAAAACAATGAATACGAATAATGGTTCAAATGGTGGAGGCTCTTACAATTAATTATTGTTGAGGTTTGAATCGAGACAATTTTGTTGTATAAAAAAACGATTGAATAAGAATATTGAATTTTGAAACTAGCAAAAACAGAGCATAATTTATGCTCTGTTTTATGTGATATTAATAATTAAATATTGCTTATATAAAGAACAATTAAGTTTATGTTTTAATCAAATTCTCTAGGATCTTGACACATTAATTTCTGACGTTTATTTGTTTCATTGGAAATTTCATAGGCTTTTTTATAGAAAGTAGACAATTCAGCCTTTGAAACTAGTATTGCATCATCAAAAACAATATTTGAAAAATGTTTTAAAAGTTCATCCAAAGATATGCCACGTTCACTATTTCTACACTTATAAACAATATTATAAATTTCTGAGCCTTCTAGCATTTTTGTTAAATTTAAACAATTTAAAAATTGTTTAAAATTTTGAGGAGAATAAATATCAGCTACTGCATTGGACTTTAAAAAATGATCTGCCTCTTCTTCAAATCCTTCACTAGGGCTTCCAAACCTTTTCCTCGATATTAAACGTTCCATTGTGGTTAAATGTCTACAGGTATAGAATTGTACACAGTTTTCATAAGCAACAATTTTATCAAATAAATATTGGTCCATACAAAACCTCGCTTTTTAGTATTGAATTTTATTCTTATTATATCATAGATTTATAGAATGTCAAGGTTAAATTTTAATGGCACTGAGACGTGTGCTTGTCTTGATACAAGTGTCGTCGCTTCGCTCCGACAGACAAGCACACTCTACAACTAAATAAATAATAGCAAAAAGCGAAAGTGTTGGTGAACGTAACACACTTTCGCTTTTTGTTATTCTTTTTTCTTCTTTTTTATATTATGGTAAACAAATATTCTTCGTTGTCAAGGTTAAAGTGTATGTCGCAGGATGCGACAATCCTTGACAACTGCAGATCTATTTGTTTTTATGGCTGGTAAGAGAGAATAAAAAACACCTTAACCTTTTGCAGATTAAAGTGTTATTATTTCGCTAGTTTCAAAATGTAGTGACTAATTTCAATCGTTTTTTTGCGTATAACAAATAAAATTTTGAATTTTGTTTTAATTAAAATATTTCTTCAATTTTGGAGCCTTCGTCGTTAGATCCTTTTGTTACTATCAATTTGCTATTGAGATAATATTGCATTTTCTCCACGTGAGTAATGAATCCGACTGTAAAGTTTAGATTAATAAGGGCGTCAAAGCTTTGAAGAACTTTCTCTATGTAGTTGTCGCTCAAGTTTCCAAAGCCTTCGTCTATAAAGAAGAAATTGAAGTTCTTGTTGTTGTTGACCGCAATACTTTGAGAAATACCAAGAGCAAGGCTAAGGGATACAATAAATCTTTCACCACCGCTGAGTGTTTTTACCGATCTTTTGATTCCGCCGTTAAAGTTGTCTATAACGTTAAAGTCTCCGTCGTAGTTGAGTAGGTATTTGCCTTTGCTTATTTTGTAAACATACGAATTTGCAAAGTCTGTAATAAGTCCCATATATTCTTCTGATACAAAGTCTATAAGTGCACCACCTGCAAGCAGTCCTTCGAGTTTGAGTATTGCCTCATATTGGGCATTGACTTTGTCTAGGTCTTCTTGAAGAGCGAGTACTGTTTGAAGATTTTGTTTCTGAATATCTATTGTGATTTTATTGACGTTAATGAATACCTTGAGTTCCGTTAGTTTTTCTTCGTTGTCATTGATTGCTTCCATCAAAGCATTGAAGTCGTCTTTGGTATATATGTAATCTTTTGTCTTTTCTCTTAAAACAGCGGTATTGTTTTCAAGGATTGCAAGTTCTTTGTGGAAGTTTGCAACTCTTTCTCTAAGTTCTGGTAATTCCTCTTGAGGAACAAGCAAAGATGTGTCTGCAGAGTCTTTGAAAGTTGCCTTATTGTAAGGTTTTAAAGCAGTAGCTAATTGATTTATTTTGTCTTTTAGATTTGAAATATTATTAGTTGAAATTTCAATGTCTATGATTGCTTTTTGCTTTTGTGCATAAATTTTGTTTAATGCCTCGGAAAGTTTCTCTTCCTCGTCCTTGTATTTAGCAAGGGTTTTGGTTAAGAATACTTTGTCGTTAGACGTTTTTGTTTCTTTTAAGTGATTCTGGCATTCGGCAATTTGTTTTTTGATACGTTCAAGTTCGTCGTTATATTCGTTTGCCTGAATTTGTTGGCCTTCAATAATAGAACGTGTGCTTGCAATCATTTCCTTGGAACTAGCAATTTTGTCTTCTAGCTCATCGCATTTTTTATTAAGCAGTTCGTTTTTTCTTAAATATTCATCTTTGATTTGGTCGATATTTTCGTAATCTACATCTATATCTTTGAGGTCTCTTAGAATTTGTCCGACTTCTTTTCTAACTCCCAACTCGTAGTTTTCGATATCGTGAACTACAGTTGTGACTTCGTCATAAATGTTGAAATTTTCAACTTCTGCAAGGGAGTCTGGGTTGATTTTATTTTTTGTGATTGTTAAGAATAGGGCAAAATCCTGTTTTGTTTTGAACGTTTGGCAATTGGAAAGTTTGTCAATGACGTCCATATTATCAAAGATTGCGTTTTCAAGTTTTTTATGATTATTTTCCATATCTAAAATATTTGATTTTAGATTGTTAAGTGCTTGATTTGTTTCTGTTAATTTGCTAGAAAGTTCCAATATCTTTGCGTTTGTCTTGGCTTTCTCTTCCTGAAGAGAATCTAGTTTTTCTTCGTGAAGACGGCGTTTTTCTTCTTCTACTTCAATGCTTGCAAGTTGGGATTCCACGTCTTCTGTTTTTGTGTGGTTGTCTTCGAGTAATATGTTGATTCTATCGCTTTGAATAGTGTAGTCTTCAAGCAAGTTTTTGTTTGTTTCTATAACTTCCGAAAGGGAGTCTAGTTCGTTCATACAATTATTGTATTTATTATTAAGAACAGAGAAGTCACCGTATTTTTCAGTATATTCGATTTGTTTTTCGATGAAGTTAATTTCTGATACTTCGCTTTGTTTTATGGATAGATTGACTTCGTTATCAAGCAATTCGTCTTTGGTTCTAAGTTCATTTTTGATAGTTTCGGCAAGTTTTTTGTCTCGTCCAATTTGGATTTGAAGAAGTGCTACTTGCTCGTCACTAGACTTTAATACCGCCTCGGTTTTGTCTATGGTCTCTTGATTGATTCCTTGATATACAGAAATTTTCTCTTCAAGGGTGCTTTTGTTAAGAGACACAGTGGTTTTTCTTTTCTTGAGTTTGTCGTTTAGTATTATTCCGAATTGCTCTAGGTCAAAGAGTTTTGCAAGTGTCTTTTTTCTAAGTGCAGGGGTGTCTGAAAGAAATCTGTCAAATTCTCCTTGAGGAAGTGCTATACATTTTGTGAATTCTTTCTTTCCAATGCCTATAATTTCAAGGACTTTGTTATTTACATTATCGGGCATTTCGGCAAGTGTTTTGGATTTTGTATCGGTAAGGATAGCCTCTGTTTTGAGTCCACTTGGTCTAAGTTTGAAATCTCTTCTAATAAAGTATCTTTTTCTCTTTGAAGAAGAGTCTTCCATTTCAAAGGTGAACTCAATATATGCGTCCTTTGTATTGACGTTAATTATATTTTGTAGAGAATCTCTGTCGCTCACGCCATATAGGGCAAGAATGATACTATCAAGGATAGTTGTTTTTCCGCTACCGGTCTCACCAAAAATACCGAAAATATTGCTTTCGGCAAGTCTTTCAAAGTTTATATTTTGTTCGGACACATAACTATTTATGCCCTTAATTTTCAAATTAATCGGCTTCATATAGTCCCTCCGACATTAAGCTTAAGAATAGTTCTTTGACATCTGGGTCTGATTCCACGCCGTGTCTTGCTTTCACAAAGTGGTCGAATATCTCGGCGTTGGTAAGGTCTTTCTTGCTTGCGATTTCACACGATGACCTTGCTTGGTTTGTTATAACCGATAGAGTAACAAGGTTTGGGTGTTGCTTACGCAAGTTTTTTAGGTCGGTTGTTGTAATGTATGGTGTGTATTCGCTATTATCAATCTCGCCATCAAAATTGTCTACGTTTTCAATAATGATTTTTACAAGGTCATTTGGGTTTTTTGATAAAACCTTATGTGCTTGTGCTACCGAGTTTACAGTGAATTTCTTGAGTGTTTTTACGTCAAGTGGTTGTTTGATTATATTCTTTACACCATTTTTGTCTAGGTCAACAATCAATATGTTTGTAGGTTCTGATTCTCTCGCTGAGAAGAATTGATTGATGAGTGAGCCTGAGTAGAAGATGTTTTTGTCTTTGTTTACTGCAACTGCTTGGTGTATATGTCCTAGTGCTGTGTAAACAGCTTTGTTGTGGAATAGCTTTTGGTCAACATAGTTGAATGTTGTGCTAAGAGTGGTATAAGACATAAATTCTTCAGGTTCAAGGTCGTTTCCGTAACTCATAACATGCGCCATTGTGATATTGATTGTGTCGTCTCTGAAAGCCGAAACACCTGGCTTTAACCATTGTTTAACTTTATCTTGGAAGTTTTCGCCCTCTTTTCGAATCTCTTTGTATCTATAATACGAAGGGTATGGTAAAAGAGCAAGTACAATATCTTCGCCTTGCTGAGTGTGAAATTCTATGTATCCTTTTCCGCATTTGGTTGCGTAAATATTTGTATCCGTTCTGCCTTTGTCGATTTGAATATCGTCGATACTTCCTACTAGATATATGCCGAATTTGTCCGCAAAAATATTAGCGTTGCTAAGTCTTTTTGGATCGTCGTGATTTCCAGCAATTGCAACAACTGCACAATTTCCGTTTCTAGATAGGTCAACAACTGTTTTGTAGAAAAGTTCTTCGTCTTCTGCGCTAGGAACGATATTGTTATAAATATCTCCTGCAATTAGAACCATATCTACTTGATATTTGTTTGCATAATCGACAATTTGTTTGAGTGCTTGCTTTTGCTCTTCAAACCTATCGAGGTCGTCGGTCTTTGCACCAATATGCCAATCGGCTGTATGCAAAATTCTCATTTTTCATTTTCTCCATTTTTCAAAATACATTTTTCACTATATATTTTATCACATAATTAATTATATTCAAAATATATGTAGTGATTTTTTAAATTTTTTAAAAATCCCAAGCATATGATTTATATCTGAAAAAGTGGATAATTTATGCACAATTTTTTAATTTAAGAAATGGTTTCAAAACCATTGAAAGTAAATCTAATTTGTGGTATATTACATATGAAGATAAAGGAGAGGCATAATGGCTTTTTGTGAGTATTCAAACGAAATAATTTCATCAAATTCAACGACAATAGACAATATGTTTTTGTCTGATTTTTTGCCCAATGCAAATGGCGATTATGTGAAAGTGTATTTGTATGGACTATATAAGTGCACGTCGCAAAAAGATAATTCGCTTGAATCATTTTCAAGAGTACTAAATATGTCTCAAGAAGATATTTTGAGTGTGTTTTATTATTGGCAAGAAATGGGTCTTGTGAATGTAATAAATATAGACCCTGTTCAGATTAAGTATTTGCCAGTCAAATCAGCACTTTCAAAAATGAAAAAATATAATGTTGATAAATATACAGCATTCAATATTTCCGCTCAAGAACTTATAGGGTCAAAAATGTTGACACCGAGAGAATTTGAAGAGTTCTATTATCTGATAGAAAATCTCAAAATGGACAAAGAGGCTGTGCTGAAAATAATTGAGTATTGTGTGAAACTTAAAGGAAAGAATGTTTCAGTTAGTTATATTTCAACCGTTGCAAAGAATTGGGCATATGATGGCGTGAGAACAAGTGAAGATGTGGATAATAGGCTGGTAGAACAAGAAATGGTAAGCGGTGATGTTGTACTAGTACTCAAAGCTTTGGGGATAAAAAGGCAGGCGACAATTGATGAATATCAGATGTATTTGTCTTGGTCAAAAGATATGGAAATGCCTCTGGATTTGATTGTTCATATTGCAAAAAAGACTAAGTCAAAAACATTTTCAAAATTGCACGAAGTTGTTTTAAAATGTTATAATAATAGACTGCTTAGCGTCAAAGAGGTTGATGAGTATTTGCAGTCAAAAGAAGATATGTTTGCTCTTGCCAAGGTTGTGGTAAAGAACCTTGGTCTTTGGTACGATAATCTTGAGAATGTTGTTGATACATATATATCGGTTTGGTTACAAATGGGCTTTGAAAATGATGCGATTGAGAAGTTGTCTAATATCGCGTTCAAAAGCAATATTAGAACCCTCGATGGTCTTAATAATAGCGTAAATCAAATGTTTAAACAGGGCTTGCTAACGTGTATAAGTATTGACAAACATATGGAAGATATTGTCAAAAACGACAATGAAATTGCCACAATATTACAGGGTTTAGGAATTGAAAGAAGTGTTATTGCAATGGATAGAACTATGTATAAGACGTGGTTGTATGATTGGGGTATTACCGAAGATGTGATTGCGTATGCGGTAGAGCAGGCAAAGGGAAAATACCTTGCTATGCAATATCTAAATAGGTTGATTTCTATGTATCATAACGCAGGGGTAAAAAATATAGAGGACGCAAAACAAGTTGTTCTTGGTGGTGTGTCTACGAGTGTGAAACCATCGCAAAAATCTCAAAAGAGTGCTGTTAAAAGAGAGTATTCCAAGAAAGAGTTGGATAGCCTGTTTGATGATATTACAGAAGTTGAAATTTAAAAAGAAGGGTGATTGTTTATGAGTGTTAGGCTTAAAGCAGAAAAAACCATTTTGAAAAGAAAATTAAATGCTGAAGAGGTTGCAGATAGTAATCTTAATAAAGTCTTGAAAGACGAATCTGTTCGCGTGCTTTTTGTCAGGTGCAAAGAATTGGTTGTTGAAATTGCTAGACTTGAAGTTGATGGCTTAGATGCGTCAAAACAAAGGGCAGAATACAATGAGAAAAGAGAATTGCTTGCGCAGGTTCTGAAGTCTATGGGTGTGGACAAATCAGATATGCGACCAAAGTATCAATGTACTCTTTGCAAAGATACTGGGTATGTCTCAGGCAAAGAGTGTGAGTGCTTGAAGAAAGAGATGAGTCTTGAGTTGATTAGGCAGAGTGGTATTGATGTAGATAATATGGCAACTTTTGACAACGACTTTTCTGTTTTTGATAATCCAAGTAAGGTTAAAGCAATTTATGAAAAAATGAAAAAGTATATTGAGCAGATTTCGGATACTCAATATGACAATGTTTTGATACTTGGTAATACTGGTGTTGGAAAAACTCATTTGATAGAATGTATGACTACATATGCAATATCGAAAGGTGTTTCGGTCAAATATTCTACCGCTTTTAATTTTAATCAAGAAATGCTAAAGTTTCATTGTGCAAGGTTGGAAGAGAAGGGTGCAATAATGGAAGATTATCTTGGTTGTGAGATTTTGTTTATTGATGACTTGGGAAGTGAGACGAAGATTAATAATGTTACTAATGAATACTTGTATTCGGTTATAAATGAAAGAATGCAGAATCATAAGAAAACTGTTATTACAACCAATCTTGACTTTGGTCAAATTCAAGACGCATATGGTGAGAGGGTCTTTAGTAGACTAATGCATAAAAAGCAAAGTTTAAAAATTAACTTTGAAGGTAGTGATTTAAGAATAAAAAAATAAAATAAAAATTGTTGTGTTGAAAAAAATACGTTAGTGTTCCTAGCGTATTTTTTTGTATATTTAATTAAATGTCTTTGTTGAATTCGTATAATGCAATGCCTACTGACATAGATAGGTTTAGGCTGTCTATGAGTGGAGAGTGTTTGATAATTAATGGCTCTCCTAGGTGTATATATTTTTCGTTTAGTCCGTGCGCCTCGTTGCCAAATGCAAGTGTGTGAGGGAATACCTTTGTTTGAAGGGTTTGTAGCGGGGTTGATGCTTGTAGCATAAATGGGTATAGTTGGTTGTGATTGGTTTTTATGTAGTCCTCAAGGGAGTCAAAGAGTTCTATGTTTACCTTGAAGATTGCTCCCATACTTGCCCTGATTACTTTTGGGTCAAATATATCAATGCAGGGTTTGATGATGCTTAGGTTTGTGTATCCAAACCCAAGCATAACACGAATAATGGTTCCTAGGTTTCCCATATCGCTTGGGTTGTCTAGAAGTATTTGGTTTTTTGTGTGGTCAACTGCTTGTTTGTATTTTTCAAATACTGCCATTATATATATGTTTCCCTTGCCGGATAATTTTTCAATTAGTTTGCTGTTGGTAGTTGTTTTTATGTTATGCTTTTTTGCAAGGTCTAGTATTTTGTTTGTTTCATTTGTTTTTTCGATTTTGTCGTGTAGTGTTATTTCTTTTACGCAAGTTGGTTTCTCTTTTAGTATTTCAAAAGTCGGAAATCCTCCCAGGCAAAAACTATACATTCCGTCTCTAGTGTATTTTTTGTATTCCATAAATAATTGTCTCCGAATGTTTTGGTTTTGTCAATTTTACTGCGGTTTGTGACACAAACTATTTGTTTAAAAATAAGTCTTTGTTGTTTAGTATAAGTTGAATAACTTCTCTTTTGAGAGAATTATCCATTGGTGCACCTGATGCTTTTACGTGTCCGCCCCCGCCATAAATTTGAGCAATCTGCCCAACATTGATATTGTCTTTGTTACATCTAAATGATAGTCCTTGTTGCATATTAATCATTACAACGAAGTCTATGCAGTAGGCGTATTTTTCAGCAAGGTAGTTACCCAATAAACTTCTATGTTGTTCTGCGAAAACAATTCCGCAAGGGTGTCCACAAAGTGTTGCGTGGAACATTGTCTTTTCAGATTCTTCGAGATATCGTTTTACTCTTTTTTCTTCAACTTCAAGAAGGTATTTTTGATTGTCAGTGAAGAAGAATTCTTTGTTTGTTTTGAAAAAGTTTAGATAAGTTTCAATGTATTCATCTCTGCCTAAAATACTGTGTAGGTCATTGAGTTTGTTTGCGTCTTTGTTTCCGCCCTCTCTTGCCCAGTCCCAAGTATCGTTTTGGCGAACGAGTTCAGTGTAGTCCCTTAGTCCTTTGGTATCAAATGTTTCGGGATAGAGTTTTAAAAGATATTTATAAAACAAAGATGTTGCGCATTCGTTCACTCCATCTTCGTTTTTGCTAATTGCAACTCCGAATGGATAATTGTTTGAAACAAGATTGATTGCGTGATGGTCGAATGAATGAAATTTGTCTGAATGACCTGTATTCATAATTAATTCGCACGTGTCTTTGTCTAGTGTTAAGTCTGTTATAAATATTTCATCATATTTTAGATATGACTTGTTTCGAATCATTTCTGTGACTTTTGGATTGATGTCATTGGCGTTGAGTAGTAATACGTCCAAGTCATCACGAATAAGTTTCAGAAATATAACAGGACTAAGTCCGTCGATATCTGCTTTGTGAGAAAGTATTAGTGTTTTCATATTCTTCCTTTTTTATATTCTTAGATTTTGAGGGTAATAGTTTTTGATTTTGCCATTTACGATTTTTCCACCGCCAAGAGCGATATTGTGATGTGTTGCCACACATATGCCTGTTGCTGTCGAATCGGTCTCTATTTCGTATCCTTGCAAATATTTTAGTGTTTCTTCGTTATTTAATTCTATATGATTATAAAATAAATGCCCTAGGCAATGATACATATTATGTGCAATTTTGAAGTTGCCTTTGTTCATTGTTCCTAACAAAACTCCAATGGTTACAACATTGAGGTTTTCAAAGTCTATCGTTGTTGTTGGTAGAGCGTAGAAATTATCCTCTCTGCGAACAATTTCAATGTCTTTGATATCTGCAATATTGTTGAAGGATTTTTGTAGTTCTTGGAGGTCTTTTCTGTATACGCCTCGAAAACCTTTTGCGTCAAAATCTTCTTCTATTTCTTCCGAGGGTGTTCCCTTTTTCTGGAGTAGTGCCATAAATTGTCCTTCGCCTTCGAACAGGTGGGGGTATCTTC
This sequence comes from Clostridia bacterium, assembly GCA_017453125.1. Taxonomy (GTDB): domain Bacteria; phylum Bacillota; class Clostridia; order Christensenellales; family UBA1242; genus UBA11490. Next base: position 37,125 of record JAFTKS010000004.1, on the reverse strand, counting down.
TCTTGCACTTGTGTGTTTCATGGGGAGGGATATCAATTCCTTGTGTTGTGACTTGGTTGAGTTGTGGGCAGTCGAGTAGTTCGAAGTCGGGATTGTTTTTCAGGAATTCTGCAACAACCATTTCGTTTTCTCTTATGTCATATGTACAGGTGGAATATACAAGTTTTCCATTTGGCTTTAATAAATGCTTGATGCTTTCAAGAATACTTTGTTGTCTTTTTGCGTTGGTTTCAATTGAACTATTGTTATAAGAATCAAAGTCAAAATCATCTCTTCGAAACATTCCTTCTCCACCGCAAGGTGCGTCAACTAATATTTTATCAAAAAGGATAGATGTTTCTTTGTAGTCTTGAGGACTATTGCAAGTGATTGCAAAATTTCCAAAACCCATACGTGTTAGGTTTTCATAAAGGACTTTGGCTCTGTTGTATACAATTTCGTTGGATACGAGCAAACCTGTTCCGTTGAGGCTCTCAAGTATTTGAATAGATTTGCCTCCTGGTGCAGAGCATAGGTCTAAAACGATGTCTCCCTTTTTGATGTCGAGCATTGTTACAGGGTACATAGCACTAGGTTCTTGAGAATATATTACTCCAAGATGACTGAGAATATGCTTGCCTGTTTTAAGGTCTGGGCAAATGTATCCGTTATAAACTTCTGGTACGGGTCTAAATTCAAAGTTTGCAATGTTTTCAAATTCTGTTTTTGACATTCGGTTGAAGTTAACTGTGATAGCTTTTTTGATTGGTTGAGATAACGACTCAAAAAACTTCTCAGCATCGTTGCCGAGCAAATCTTTCATTTTGTTTTCAAATTCTTGTGTAAAACCCATATGACCTCATTTTAATTATGTAAGTTTAACACAAAATAGCGTCTTTCACAACTATTTTTTATAGTACGAATTTTTAAAAGTTCTGAGGATGCTTGCAAAAATTATCTTTTTGTTCGGGAAGTAATTGAAAAATTAAAAAAATTTATTGTTTTTTCAAAAAAATTTTTTCAACCCTCTTGACAAACTATTTTTATTTGATATAATAACCAAATCAATAGTGAATAAAGGGGTAAATATTATGGGAAATAAAAATTTCAAAAATGAAGTAGTTAAGAAAATTGAAGAGGGAGCAACAAGCTTTCTTGATGCAATGAGAGGTGCGTTGAACGATATGACATCATCTGCAACAGAAACTCTAAAGACAGTAGTTGGCGTTCATTCTTTGTCTAATGCAGATGAAAGAGCGAGAAGACAGCATATGGAAGATTTGTTAATGCCTTTGAAGATGTCTCCAGAAAGAGGAATTAGAACACTTGAAAGCGAAGTTTTTGCTCTAGGTGGTACTAGAGAACAAGATATTCTAGACCTTGCTAGAAAGAATCGTAATTACTACAATACTCTTCAATCTGAATATATAAAATTGGTAGGTCTTGATAATGTTATTGAGGCTACAGAAGTTTGTAATGATGGTAGAGAATATTCTTATGAAAATGTTTTGGCTCGTTTGAGAAGTAATAGAGGTATTGCTCTTTATGAAGACTTGATTAAGAAAGGCTATACTGTTTCAAATATTGCAGAACTTGTTGAGAATGGTGTGAGAACTGGTGCAGGAAAACCAGAAGTATATAGAATGCAAGACCTTACAGAATATTGCGAAAGAACAGGTATTTCTGAATTAACTAAGTAATGAAAGATGACTAATATATGATTGGCTTTTGGAACAAACAAAAAGAACTTAATTGTTGAGATTAAGTTCTTTTTTGATGTTAAATGTTGTCTCTTTTATAAGGGTATGGAAGAAGTTCAGTTGCCTTTACTTTGAGAACTATATCTTTTTCTACATCTTCAACTATTACATTCGTGTCAAGTTCAAGTTTGTCAAAAGTATATCTGCAAAGCCCGCAAGGCGATACAACTCTCGTTGTTCCATCTAAATTCCATTTTACCGCAACTATTGTATCGATTTTTCTTTCGCCACACGCCAAGGCTTGTCCAAGGGCTACCTGTTCTGAGCAAATTGAGTGAGATGTTTTGATATTGATTCCTTTGTATATCTTACCAGAACTGGCTTTCACTACAGACGCAACAATGGTGTTTTTGTCTGAATACAAATCACTATTTTCTTTGAGTACATTGCGAGCAATGTCTATTAGCTCAAGGTCTTCTTTGTTGAGTTGCATATTTACTCCTTGATGTGTTTTTATGTATTGAATAATTTTCAAATAATCATAATCCGAAAGTAATGTCTTGTTAAGTACACATAAATAATCAAAAATTGGAGCTGATGGAGGGACTCGGACCCTCGGTCTTTCGATTACGAATCGAGTGCTTTACCAACTAAGCTACATCAGCATATAGACAAACTATGTTTCTAAAAAATCTAACCAACGCCCAAATTTTTAAGTTTTATAGTTAGTATTCATTTTAACAACTAAAAAAATCTGTGTCAAATATTATTATGAAATTTTGTATGAGAGATGTCAAATTTGAGTTCATTTGTTTGACTAATCTTATACTATTTATTAAAATAATATTATTAGAGTGCGTATTGTGTCTAAATATTGCCAAAATTGCTCTTTTTTGACACTTGGGGTTGAAAAATTGAATTTGAGCGATAGTCTTTGTAAATATATATACAAAAAAATACGCAAAATAATTTTAGGTTTATGGAAACTTTGAATAATCTAAAAAAGTAGGTTGTTATGAAGAAAATATGGAAAAATTTATGTGCTTGCTCTTTGGCTGTGGCTTGTGGAGCGGGAATGACTGCTTGTGGCAAAGAAAAGTCGGCTGTATCTGTTGACTTAGATGGTGATGGAGTTGTTTCTTCGTGGGAAACTCTTTTTGATGCATCTAGCAATGCTCAATTGAAAGATGTGACTCCAGGAGAGTTTGTGTATATTACAGATGCTGCAGGCTTATTGGATATTAATAATAAAACCAAAAATGAACCAGCAAAGCCTTATACATATATTTTGAAAAATAATATCGATTTGGGCGGGCAGGCTGTATGTATTAATCTTGGCGTTTCCGAACTTTATGGATATAATCGTACTATTAGCAATTTCAAATTGGGAACGATTGCAACCACAACCGAAAATGGCATAGAGGTTGGAGCGGGTGATGTAACGAAGTGCTTGTTCTATGGTGGTGTTAGAGTTTCTGGTGTGAAATTGTTTATGGGTGTTCAGAGCCTAAGTGTTGATGCTTTGGCTGAGAATTATAGCATAAGCCCATTCTATAATGTACCAGCAATCTCTCAAGTTTCTGTAAAAGGCAAAATTAACATTAGTGGTGTTGCAAAACAAGGTAGAGCCATTGCTAATGTTGAAGCATCTCTTCTTTATAGCGGAAGGGACGAGACAATAGTTGATGGAGAGAACACAGTATTCAAAGAGGCATCTACCGCAATCAAAGAGGTTGGTGTTGATGGTGTTATTAACCTAACCGACCAAAATGGTTCTTGGATGGTTGCAAATATTGGTGGTGTCGCAGGAACGTTGGGTAGAAAGTCTTCTATATATGATGTTTTCTCAAGTGTTGAAATTACAGCAACGCCTTCTCAAAGCATTGCTTGTGGCGAAGTTGTTGGAAGAAATTATGGATTTGTATCAACTGCTATTTCTACAGGCGATATCAATATGTCTAGTATGGACGTGACAGAACGACAATATGTTGGTGGAATTGCTGGATATAATGGAAGTCTTGCAGAACTCAAAAATTGTTCTACAAATACCAAAATAACTTATAATTCAGCAACTTTGATTACGCCTGTTTTCAGAGATTCACAAGACTATTTTTATGGCGGAATTGTTGGATTTAATGATGGTGGTGTTGTAGACAGTGCTCAAAGTGATGCACAAATTATTGCGAACAATTTGTATAGAATTACTGCGGGAGGAATTTGTGGTGTTAGTAATAATGGCATAGTTAGTTATGCTCTATGTAGGGGTAGTATTACTTGTACAAATGTATTGCTAGCACAGATGGCTCATACTTGCGGATATAGTGCAAATGGTCTTATTGAGAAGATTATTGCAACAACAACCTTGAATCTTAATAATGCAACAACGGATAGTTCTATTGCATTTATTGGAATGCTTACAATTTTTGAATCGGAAGATGCAATTTTGGATAGGTCAATGATTGTGGGTGAGGATTCTTATCTAAGGTCTGACTATAATACTTGTCCAAAAATGCGAAATGTTCTAGTAACAGGAGATACCGAGGTTAATGTTAAGAGTTTGATTGGTGGCAATGCGGTATATCACAAGCTTGGAATGAGAAACTTGTTTAAGGTAACAGAAGTTGCAGAAGAAGGCGAAGATGACATTGTTGTTGATATGCTTCCAGATGTATTCAAAGACATTTATTATTCTCCTAATGGTGCAAAATTTAAAGTGTATGAGTATGGCGAAGACGGCAAGATTGAGAATAGTCCGAAATTAAAATATAATGCAAAAATCACCACAAGCGAAACTCATTTCAATAACCTTATTGATAGAATTGGTTTCAAGAATTATTTGAATCATAACGAAGTTAATTTGTCGGTTGATTTGAATTTGAATGCATTGCATTTTACATTGGACAAAACTGTTCAAGAACAATCATATTTTGGCGGAAGTGAATATAACGGGGAATTGGCATACTTTGATAGATATTTCGAGAATTCGGTTGTTCACAAAGATATAGACGGTTGTGAATACGATTCACAAGATGAATTAATGAGTTTCTTGTATGACTTTATAACAACTGCTCCAGATGGCGATTGTATAGCGCTTAAGTTTAACAAGAGTTTCTTGGGTATAGATTGGTCTATGTATGAAGAGGGCGAATATCCAATCGAGGGTGGCTTGAGTTTGAATTCAAATAAGTTATTCAATGCTCTTAATTCAGCGCTAAATTGTATGAATGTATATCCAGAATATAGGGTATTAGATATTAACAAACAGCCTGTTTTGGAATCATCAAAAATGGCTAAATACATTGAGTTTGCGTTCTCATATAATGGAGAGAAATATATTCTAACATTTGATGTTTATTCGATGGAAAATTATGAAGGTAATGATATTGCCAATAGATACAATTTCATTGTTTATGCATCTATTACAATTATTTAATTTTATATAAAAACAAAAACCACTTTGAAATTTGAAAACGTCGTTAGATGCGTTTGCAAAAGCAGGGTGGTTTTTTGTAATTAAATTTGCAATTGTATTAATTTTTTGGTACAATTATGCTGATTAGATATTAAGGACTTGATTCTATGTTAGTAACGATTACAAAAGTAACCAAAAATTTCGGATTTGGAAATGTTTTTGAAGACATTTCTTTTGTTGTGAATTCTGGAGATAGAATTGCTTTGGTTGGAAAGAATGGCTGTGGCAAAAGTACGCTATTGAAGTGTATTATTGGTAGAGAATCTTTTGTGGGCACAATCTCTGTTGGTAGAGGGATAAAGCTTGGATATTTGGAACAAACAGCACCCGATAGAGATGATGGAAGAATGGTTATAGATATCCTCAAAGAGCCATTTGAGTCTCTGTATAAAAGACTTCACGACTTGCAAGAAATGGAACAAAAAATGTGTAGTTGTTCTCCCGATAAGCTTGAAAAAATGGTAGATAAATATAGCGAATTACAAGAGAAGTTTATTGCAGATGGCGGATATGAGATTGATAATGAAATCAATTATGTTGTAGGTGGACTCAAGATAGATTCTAGACTGCTTGATAGAGAATATAACACATTGAGCGGTGGAGAAAAGACCCTTGTGCATTTTGCTAGAATTTTGCTTGATGCCCCAGATTTGCTTTTGCTTGACGAACCGACTAATCACTTGGATATAGAAAGAATCGAATGGCTTGAGTCTTATATAAAAAGATTCAAAGGTGGGATTGTTGTTGTTTCTCACGATAGATATTTTCTAGATAAGGTTTCCACAAGTGTTGTTGATGTAGAAGATAATGGCGAGATATACAAAGGCAATTATTCTAATTTTGTTCGTGAAAAAGAGAAAAAACAACTCAAAGAGTTTGAACAATTCAAGAATGAACAGAAGAAACTAGAAGAGTTGAAAAAGGCTGTTAAGAGACTTCGAGAATGGGGAGAACAGGCAGATAATCCAACAATGTTTCGTAGAGCAAAGGCAATACAAAAACGCATTGATGAGATGGAGAAGGTTGCTGTTGAAAGACCAAAACCCCGCAAGGCGATTCCTATCAAGTTTACCAATTCTGAACGAAGTGGAAAACGTGTAGTCGTTATCAATAATTTAGACTTAATTTTGGGCGAAAAAATACTTTTTGATGGTGCGAACCTTGAGATTTTTCAGGGCGAGAAGATTGCTTTAATTGGTGCAAATGGAATGGGCAAAACTTCGCTTATTAAATGTATTATGGGCGATACTTGTGAGTACGATGGACAAATAAAAGTTGGAGAAAGTGTAAGGATTGGATATTTGTCTCAGTTGTTGGTTTTTGAAAATGCGAAAGAGACAATTCTTGAGTATGTTAATAGAATAACGGGACTCAATAATGAGAACGCAAGAAGAATTCTTGCAAGATTTGAGTTTTTCAAAGATGATATAGAGAAGTCGGTTGGAACTCTTAGTGGTGGCGAAAAGATAAGACTCAAAATCGCTTGCCTCCTTCAAAATGATGTCAATACTCTTGTTTTTGACGAGCCAACAAACCATATAGATATTTTCACACGAGAGATTTTAGAAGAGGCGATGAGAGCCTTCAAGGGAACAATTCTATTTGTTTCTCACGATAGATATTTTATTAATAACATTGCGTCTCATATTGTAGAAATTAATGAGGGAAAACTTCAGAAGTACGAAGGGAATTATGATTCGTATAAACATAAAGACGACGTTGAAATAGTTGAAGAAAAGAAAGAGGCAAAAATTAAGCCCACAAAGGTCAGAAAGGGAGGAAAGTGGTAAAGATGTTCAAGTGTAAATATTCTTCTCGTTGTGGCGGTTGTGACGGGGCAAAACGCACAATTGAGACAGAGTTAAAAGAAAAGACTCAATACATAAAAGATTTGTTTTCAAATTATGATTGTCAAATTCCCGATTGTAGAGGTGAATATTACCCATTAAAGTATCGAAATAAGATTCATCTTGCATTTGGGGAACTCAAGGGCAAGACGATTATAGGTTTTTTTGAAGAGGGAAGTTCTAAGATAACAGATGTAGACGATTGCCTGTTGTATGACAAGTGGGCAAGTGTATTGATTTCTATTTTGAGAGAATATATCTCAAGGTTCAAGATACGTCCGTATAATAAGATGGGTTACGGAATAATTAGATATGCTCACGCAAGATGTATTTCAAACAAAATCCAATTAACCTTGGTTGTTTCAACAGATAATTTCCCAGGAAGAGATTGGTTGTATCATAAACTAACCGAAAAGTTCTCAGAGGTTTCTCTGTATTTGAATATTAATAGACGAACCGACCACGCAGTCTTTGATAAAACTTTTAAATTTGTAAAAGGTAATAAATTTCTAAACTTTGAGATGTGTGGGGTCAAGGTCTCTTTGAGTCCTTCGTCATTTCTTCAGGTTAATTTAAGCGTGGCAGAAAAGATGTACAAATCGGCTATGCAAATGCTGGATATAAATCAAGATACCACAGTTGTAGATTTGTATAGCGGTATTGGAATTACTAGCGTAATGTTTTCAAAAAGTGCAAAACAGGTAATATCAATAGAAGAAGTTGTTTCAGCGGTTGATAATGCTAAATTTATGGCAAAATTAAATGATAGAAATAATATCGTGCACTTTTGTGGTAAATGCGAGAAAGAGATTGGAAAGCTAAAAATTGATGGCGATGCGGTTGTGTTTGTAGACCCAGCCAGAGCGGGGCTTGAGAAGTCTGTGATTGATGCGATAATCAAGTTTAATCCTCGCAAAATTGTATATATGAGTTGCAATCCCGAGACGTGTGTTAGAGATATTGATGTTATAACGAATGGTTCAATGTATAAAGTGTCAGAAATTTCAGCTTGGAATATGTTTCCATATACAAAACACATCGAAACACTTGTTTGCTTGCAAAGACAAGTGTGAGGGGTGTTTTGTAATCGCCCTCGGCGTGAGAGGAATATATCCTCGAGGGACGTAGGGAGATAAGTTTCCATATGATGAAAAACAGCAAAAAATATATTGAGATTGTTTGTAAAAGAGCAAAAGAGAAACACTTGTTTGCTTGCAAAGACAAGTGTGAGGGGTGTTTTTGAAGAGGTCAAGGCTTTCTTGACTTCTTTTTTGATGTGTGCTAGAATATAGTTGGAATAAATACAAAAAAGAAAAATGCAAAATATTTTGAAAAGTATTTTTCGGTAACGGGTGTTTGATGAACGAAAGAGAAATGATGAAACTGGCAGAGACAATGGAAGAGTTCTCTATGTCTGATTATACTGTTGAGGATTTGGAACGAATGCGAGGTCAGGCAAAGGGGTATGATAAATATAAACAACAGTATTTTGACTATTATGACGATGTTAAGGATAAGAGTTTGAAAAGGCAGGATTGGTAATATGGATAAGTTTTCAAATTATGAAAATATCAAGAATACAATGGACGCAAGACGAATGGTAGATGAGGAATTACCAGAGTTTGATAAACTCAGTTGTGCAAAGAAAGTGTTGAAAATTAGAACACAAATTAAACATTATATTTCTGCACGAAATTTGGCATCTAAATATTACAAATTGGAAGAGAAGAATTCTTATGAGAAGTATCATAATTTAAGAATTCAAAACGAGGCTTTTGAGTTGTTGTCGTCTACAAGGGCTGTCAAATTCCTTAGACGTCTTAGTCCAGAAGAGTTCGAGGCGTTTGTCTTGCATCTCAAACACGAGTATGATAAGACTATTTTTCAAAAAGATAAAGATAAGTTGATGGAGACGTATGCTTACTTGTGTAGTGCTTGCGTTTTCTGTGATACTGCAACTGATTTAATGTCTGAAGAGGTTTCGAATCTTAGAGAAGAGTGTGTTTGTATTCTAAACAAAGCAATGGGCGTTGAAGAAAATGAGTCAGAAAGAACAAATTAGAAAGAGGATAAAAGAGAAAGTTCATTCTCTGCCAGGATTGCCTGGGGTTTATAAAATGTTTGACCAGTATGGGAATATTATCTATATTGGAAAAGCAAAAAATTTGAAGAACAGAGTTTCTTCTTATTTTTTGAATACTGAGAAGTTGCCCAAGGTTCAGAAGATGGTGGAGAATGTTTTTGACTTTGAGTATATTATTACACTTAGCGAAGTTGAGGCTCTCAATTTAGAAAGTAATTTAATTCATAAGCATCAGCCGTTTTTTAATATTTTACTCAAAGATGGCAAGGCTTTTCCTTATATTAGGATAGATTACAAATCCGATTTTCCGTCTGTTCAAATAACTCGTCGAATAAGAAAAGATGGTGCTATGTATTTTGGTCCATATATCAATAAAATTAGCATTACGGAATTATACGGTATTATCAATAATACTTTCAAATTAAGAGACTGTAATTTGAATATGAACAAGAAGATTGGTAGAGAATGTTTAAACTATCAAATTCATAACTGCCTTGCGCCTTGTACGGGAAGATGTACAAAGGAAGAGTATCGCAAAGAAGTGGATAGAGTAATATCTTTTTTGAAAGGTAATTTAAACGAGGCGGAAGAAATAATTTCGTCAAAAATGCGAACTTATAGCCAAATGGAACTTTTTGAAAAGGCTATTGAGATGCGTGATAGTTTGAAAAAGATTCAACAGATTGGAGCACAAAACGTCACTGGGCTTAATAAAGAAATGGATATAGATATATTTGGCTTTGCCGAGAATGGGGAAACTTCAGTTGTGTCTTTTGCTTGTGTTAGAGGCAGTAAAATGGTGGGGCTTACCAACTTCAATATTATAGACGCTAGTAACAATTCTTCCGATATTATTTTCAATTTTATAACTCAATACTATATGCAAAACAAGATTGTGCCATCAATGGTTGTTTCTGTCGGTGGCGATGAGGTTTTGCAGACATGGTTGACAGAGTTTTCTGGGCACAAAGTGGTTGTTTCTCAAGGGAAAAGAGAGCCATATTCTAGACTGCTTGATATGGCAAATAAAAACGCTAGTGAATATCTAAATAAATCCATAGAGAAGAATAAACTTCACGAACTTAGGACGATTGGTGCTGTTAAAACACTACAGAAAACAATGGGGCTCAAGAAACTTCCTCTTCGAATTGAGGGGTATGATATAAGTAATTTGGGCGGAACAAATACAGTTGCTAGTATGGTGGTGTTTACCAATGGTGAGAAAGATGCCAAGATGTATAGAAAATTCAAAATACTTGAAAATGGTCAAAACGACTTTAGGAATATGCACGATGTTTTAGCTCGTAGGTTAAACGAATACAAAAGTGGCAAAGATTTGTCGTTCTCGCAACTTCCTGATTTAATTCTGATTGATGGCGGACCTGTACAACTAGAGTTTGCTCACAATGCTCTGCTTGAACAAGGTATAGACATTGAGATGATTTCTCTTGCTGAGAGAAATGAGGAGATTTATACCCTTGATGGTAATAAGGTAGTTCTGAGTAGGGATAATTTTGCTCTCAAACTTCTTCAAAATGTGAGAGACGAGAGTCATAGATTTGCTATAACTTTCCAGAAGTCTTTGAGGCAAAAGAAAGCCTTGAGGTCAGAACTCGAGAATGTTCCATTGATTGGAAAAAATAAGGTTAATATTCTGTTTGATAGATTCAAAAGTATTGATGCAATCAAAGTAGCTAGTATAGAGGAATTGAAGAGTATAAATGGAATTGGAGAGAAATTAGCTCGAAATATTTGGGAGTATTTTCATAAAGACTAACTTAATAATTGCTTATGAATGTGTTTGAAAATATCTTGATAAAGTTGATTTTATTTGCTAGAATACTTTATAAGAGGATGAAAGATGAAAGTAACGAAAAAATGCGGAATATGCGGATATAATTTTACGTATGATGATAATGTTTATGTGGCGGGCTTTATAAGACCTGCAAGCGAAGGTGCGAAATATTATTATGACCTTTGGCACTTTTTTGCCGAAGAATGTCCAGAATGTGGATATAGTTGCAAAGATGTGTCAAAAACTTTTTATAAAAAAATCATAAACGACCCCAATTATTCTGCAGTTGATGATAATGTAATTATCAAAGAATTGAAGAAAGCAAGACCTAATAGGGTGGATTTGTATGTAAAGTCGTCTATTTATTATCAAAGTATTGGTGAGAATTACCTAAGTGCAATATCTATGTTGCAGGCGGGTGACTTGGTTTATGCAGAACTTATGTATTGGGAAGAGTTTGTTTTTGATAATACCAATTCGGTAAGTGCACTTATTAACAAATCTCAATATAACGAAATCAAAAAGTATGCCGACAAATTGTATCTTGATGGTGTTGCTTTGCTTGAAGATGTGGTAAAAGACGACCCTCAGAATATTGATGCGCAGTTGCTCTTGGCTGGAACTTTGAGCGATGGAAACAAAATTCAAGTAATGCGTGCTGTTAAGATTCTTAATTCGCTCAAGTCGGTAGGGCTTACAAAGGGTCAGAAGAGTGCACTTGAATTCTTACTAGATGATTTAAATTAGAAAAAAGTAGTGTAAAAAATTACACTATTTTTTATTTGCTATTGAAAGTTGGTTTGTTTTGTGTTAAACTTAAGAAAAACATAAGGGATTGGGGAAAATGAAAAAGGGCCAATGTGTTGACCTACATATTCATACAAATGAGTCTTTTGATGGGAGTTTGACTGTTGATGAGGCATTAGCTGGAGCAAAGGAAAATGGTGTTTCTTTGGTGGCTTTTCCGAATCATAATATAGATAATAGGGAAATCTGGAAATCAAAAGGCAGAAAACTAAGTAGTCCTGTTGAAGTGATTGATGGGGTTACTGTTATTTGCGCGTCTGAAGTAACTTGTAGAATAGATACAGTTCTCAATAAAGAAAATAATACAACCAAAGTGCATTATGGAATATATGGTGCAGATATGTCGCCAAACTCTCCGTTGTCTAGGCTTTTGGCAATAAAGCGTGCCAATGATAGACAGTGCGACCTAGGTTTGCTTGATTTTATAATATCGGTCAAGAATATCAAAAATATTAGCGAAAATGATATTCGTGATTTTATGCGAGAAAAAAGGCAAGAAATTCCAGGGTTTTCAAGTCTAGGAAAAGAAAGTGTTTGGGAGTTCTTGAATAAAAAGGGTATTACTGTTTCCAAGTCATACAAGGAATTTTCGGAACTTTGTTCAAGAGCACCTTGGCACGATAGACTTAATCTTTCTGCAGAAGACGTTGTCAAGATTGCTCACGCATCGGGTGGAATGGTTATTATGATGCACCCTTGGGAGAACTTGGAGAGGGTTAGAGACAAGTCGTTTGCAGTGATGGAAATTCTAAGAATGGGCATTGATGGCTTTGAAATTTTTTCTCCAACAATGACTGATGATGTAATGGCGATAATAAAGCGTTGCGTGAAATCATTTAAATCAAAGAATAAAATTGTATATACGGGCGGAAGTGACACTCACGATTTTGGTCGTGGAAATAAAATTGGTAGACTTCACTACTTACCTCTATATAGAGAGGCTGTTGCAGATTTTGAAAATGAAATAATGAAATTAAAAAATGCAAAACAAAAGGGAAAGAGTTCTTCTCGAACTTATCCAAAAGTGACCGATGCGGAAATCGAGGGGATAATTAAATATTACAAGCAGGCATACTTGTATCTTGATGATGTGGCAGAGGCAACGGCACTAGGTAGAACTATTAAGATTGAAAAGCCAAAGAAAGAGCATAAGAAAAAGAAAGAATCTTTGAAATCGTCAAAGATGAGACCTGGGAAAAAAGATAGAAGATTAGATGGTGCAAGGTACGATATAGAAGATTTTGAGTCGGTTCACGATTATTTGGGTGCGATATCTGATGACCTTGGTGAGAATGTTTATGATAATCCGCCAGAAGATGAGACCTATGAAGAATACCTTGAGAGAATGAATCAAGTGCATTCTGTAAATATTCCGAATATTATGGAAGAGGATTCAGAATTGGCTGATGATTAAAAAACAAAAGACTACTTACACATTTAAGTAGTCTTTATTTTTTATATATTTTATTAGTTAAAAGATTTGTAATTGTTGACGGGCTGAAAAAATTATAGATTGCAAAATAAAAAACTCACTTATTGAGATGTGCTTTAAATTCCCAATTTGTGAGTTTTTTATATTTTTTTGTATATTAAATTTTGGCGACGAGCCTGTGAAAAACTAAATTGCTAGTTGGTCACCTTTGCGATACTCGTCAACAATGTTTCCGTTAAAACTACTTATCATGCTACAAAAGTCGGATACATTGATTTCATTTCTTTCAAGCATACTTTCAAGAGTCTTGAAAATACTTGATTGATGATGCATATCATTTCCCTCCTAATATTATTGGAGACCATATTTGTGGGTATATTGTCTCCTATGACGAAAAGATAAAAATTGTTACTAGTATTAAATTTCATCTCCCCGTCAAGATGGTATGAATTTATTCAAATTCAATAATTATCATCTTTCAAAGCACATTAGTATTATACCACAGAAATAAAATTTTTGCAATACTTTTATGTCATTTTAAAAGTGTCTAAAATGCCTACATTTAGGCATAAATTAAAAATGTATAAATATTCTTTAAAATGTATAAAGTTTTTGAGGCTATTTTTGTGGTCAAAAAAGTATATGAATAGAGGGTGGTTATTTAATACATATTGTTCTAGAAAAGATTGTCGGTTTTTGTAATGTGTTGTTATTCTTTGATTGTGGTAGGGCTATTGTTTTGTAGGGTGTGGTTGGTTTTGAATTTGTTGGGGTGTTTTGAGATATGTTTTTTATTGGGTGTGGTTTTGGCTTTAAAAAATTGTACAATGATATGAATTATAATTATATAAAGTTTTGAAAGCAAATTTGTTTAGTTGAATATAATTTTCTTTTTTAATTTTTGCTGATGTGATAAAATATATAAAATTGAAAGGGGGTGGTGTACTTGTAGTGCCGATAGTTCTAATTGTAGTTTTGGGTTGTCTGTTAACATTTGTGATACCCCTATTGCTTGTTCTGTTTGTAAAAAACAAAAGTGTACTAAAGTGGTTTGTTGTGGGTTTGCTGAGTGTCTATATGATTATACTTTTTGTTGGTGTATTTGGTGCATATTCTTTTGAAAACGGGGTGTATAAAGTTTGGTTTGATTTTTCACATTTTGATAAACAAAGAACCATTGATTTTGATATATTTGATGTTGGAAAAATTGATGCAATTATTAATCTTATAATGCTTATTCCCATTGGTTTGGTTTGTGTGTATTTTTCGAGAAAGAATATGAAAAGGCTTGTGTGGTTGTTACCTGTTTTGGGAGTCTTTTCTGGGGTGTTTATAGAAGGGTGTCAGTACGTATTTCCAATTGTGAGGTCGGTTCAATTAAGTGATGTTATTCTGAATGCTATTAGTGTTTGTATTGGCGGGGTTGTTGGAATTGTTTATGTGTTGATTGGTAAAAGATTCAATTCGAGATTCTTTGAATAAGGGATTTGCTTTTTGGGGTTTTACGTAGTTATAATGACAAAAAGTATTTGGTATATGGCAAAAACTATTAAGGTGTGATTTGTGTTATGTGTAAAGTGTATGTTAGAAAGGTTCCTTTTGAGTATTTGAAAAAAAGTGTAGTTTGTCAACAAAGGCAAGAGGAAATAGACGGGTGTGAGAGTGAGAAAGTAAGAGAACAAAAATTGTATGTTTGGCTGTTGCTTGAAGAAGTTTTGGAAGAGTTTTTGAACAAGAAAATTTCTGAGGTAAATTTCAAAAAGGTTGGACAAAAATGGGTGTGTGATGAATGCTATTTCTCTCTTACTCATTGTGATAATTTTGTTGCAGTTGCTGTTGCAAAATCGAGAGTTGGTATTGACCTTGAAAGAGTGAATGTTAGTCGATTTGATGAGCGGTTGGCGAGCAAGGTTTTGACAGCGATAGAACTGAAAAATTATAAGTCTTTGCCCGAATCTGAAAGGGCAGAGTTTTTGAATAAATTGTGGTGTCAGAAAGAGGCTATTTTTAAGAGTTCTGATAAGAGTGTTTTTTCTCCTCAAAAACTACCTGCAGAAGGTTGCGTTGTAAAAGCGTTGTTGTGTGAGGGGGAGAAATATTTTCTTGCTGTTATGAGTGATGAAAAGATTGAAGTGTCTATTCCCAATAGTCAGGGCTATGAAATTTTGTCATAATTCTTGAAACTTTTTTACAAAAAAATATTTTCAAAATAATTAAAGTATGATACAATTAAGTACTAAATAATTTTTGCGTGCCACGTTTTGTGGCATTTTGTGTCTAAAATAAAAGGGAGTTGTTATGTATTTAGAAAAAATCAATGGGCCAGAAGATGTGAAAAAATTGTCTGTTGAACAGATGGAGATTTTGGCTGATGAGATGAGAGATGCTCTTATGAACAAATTGAGTGTTTGTGGTGGGCATTGTTCTTCTAATCTTGGAATTGTTGAATTGACTATTGCGTTGCATTGTGTGTTTTCTTCTCCAATTGACAAGATTGTGTTTGATGTGTCTCACCAAAGTTATTCTCACAAAATGTTGACGGGTAGAAATTTGTCTTATCTAATTCCAGAAGAATATGACAAGGTTTCTGGATATACAAATCCTGTTGAGAGTCAGCACGATATATTTAATATAGGACATACGTCAACCTCGTTAAGTCTTGCTAGTGGTCTTGTAAAAGCTAGAGATTTGGCGGGTGAGCAGTATAATGTTATTGCCGTGATTGGAGATGGTGCAATTGGTGGTGGAGAGGCACTCGAGGCACTCTCGCTTGCTAGTGAACTCAAGAGTAATTTTATAATTGTTCTCAATGATAATAATATGGCTATTAGCGAGAATTGTGGTGGATTGTACAATAACCTAGAAGAATTGCGTTCTAGCAAAGGCAAGTCTACATTCAATATGTTCAAAAGTTTTGGTCTTGATTATGTGTACGTTCACGATGGCAATAATATCCAGTCGCTGATTGAGACTTTGAATGAGGTCAAAGATATTGGGCACCCTATAGTTGTTCACGTTTCTACAAAGAAAGGCAAAGGGTTCAAGATGGCTGAGGATAATTCTGAGCGATGGCACGCTAGAAAACCATTTGATATGACTACTGGCAAGGATTTGGTTGATAGGGGTGTGAATTATCAAATGATAACTTATGACTATCTTCTGAATAAAAGCAAAAAAGACCCTAGACTTGCAGTGGTTGTGTCAGGGACTCCGTCGGTACTCGCTCTTAACAAAGACAAAAGAGAAGCTCTTGGTAGTCATTATGTTGAGGTGGGTGTTGCAGAAGAGCACGCGGTTGCGATGATTTCTGGTCTTGCAAAAAATGGTGCTAGACCTGTGTATGCTGTATATAGCTCGTTTGTTCAACGTTGTTATGACCAAATTGCACAAGACATTTGTATCAATAATTCTCCTGCTACATTCCTAGTATTCTCTGCATCAATATATGGCAACAATGATATTACTCATTTGGGTATATTTGATATTCCAATGATGTCGAATATTCCTAACCTTGTATATATGGCACCAACCTGCAAAGAAGAATATTTTGCTATGCTAGATTGGGCAATATCTCAAGAGAAATATCCTGTAGGCATAAGAGTTCCTTGTGGACAAATGATTCTCAAAGAAAAAGATTTCTCTTGTGATTTTAGCGACGTTAATAAATTTGAAGTTGTGGAGAAGGGAAAAGATGTTGCAATTATTGGACTTGGAAATTTTTATGCAATTGCAGAAAAGGTTTCAGAAATTCTTGCAAAGCAAGGAGTCAATGCAACTCTTATTAATCCTAGATTTGTGACAGCCATAGATGAAGAGTTGTTGGAGTCGTTGAAGGCTGAACACAGATTGGTTGTGACGATTGAAGATTGTGTTCTGAATGGTGGCTTTGGTGAGAAAATTGCTAGATTTTATGGCGATAGTGATATGAAAGTCAAATGCTACGGGTACAAAAAAGAATTTTTGGATTTGTTTATGCCTCAAGAAGTTCTAGAAAGAAATGGAATAACTGTTGAGAATATTTCAAATTATATTCTTTCAAAACTTAAATAATTAAATATAAAAAATCGAAAAGTTAAAATTGCATTTCTGCAAGAACTTTTCGATTTTTTTTACTTTTCAATATATAACTCAGGAAATTCTTGTACTGCTTGAATTTCGGTTTTGAACTTTTTGTGAGTTGATGGTGAGAATAGTCTATTTTGTTCGGCTTTTGCTGAGTTGTATAGTTTTTGCTCTTTTATTGTTTCAAGATGTCTTACAACATCATTTGTATTATTCTGGTTGAAGAATTGAGGGTTAGCAAGATGTTTGTAAGTCATTTCTTTTAATAAATCCATTAGGTATGGGTTTGTATTGAATATGAAACTTAGTCGTTGTTTTGAAACGTGTGCCTTGTAGGAAGTGTCGAGAAGAAAGTCAAAAACTTTTGTAATTGGAAGTTGTGCGGTACTGCTAGATATTGTACAACAATTAAGTAGGTCTAGCCAAGTACTATTGATTCCATATGCTCCTCCAAATATTCCTGTGTCAGAAATCTCTGGGCTTTTGGAGTCTTTGTCTTTGCTTACGTTTCTGCTTGTACACTCGTCCATAAGAGAAGAAAATGAGTTAAGGTATTTGAGAGTGACTAGTTCTAGGTATTTTGGAGGAATGTAGTTTGCAAAAAACTCTCTTACTCTTTTGATTACTTCAATGTTTACATTTGTCTGGTATGAGAATGCGCGAAAGTCGTTGGAAAGTTTTAGTTTTGCATATTGTGGGTCTTTGCTTGCCTTTGCTACTTCTTCTTTAATGATTTTCAAAACCTTGTTGAAAATGTAATAAGTGTGATGTTTTTCGTTTCTAGAAAAGTAAACAAATTTATTGCTGTCAGGATTGAATTTTAGAGCACCATTATCTGCTACGATAATTCTTTTGACAGGGGTTGTTCTATTGAGGTATGGACAAGTTTCTTTTTCGCTGGCTTGAATTCTAAAAACTTTGTTAGTCTCTATCATATTCTTTGTCCTCCTCTTTGCCTAGTTTTCTTTTTATATTATCAATAAATCTATCAAATGAGAATGGTTCTTTCTCTGGATTTATGTGATTCTTTTGTTTTTTGCGAGTCATAAGATATGAACTAAATCTAACATTTGGGTTTAATTCGCTTTGATGGTGGTGAAACACTATATTTTTTCTGTCTTTGTAGAATGTTTTTTCAAGGGTTCTATATGGAAGGTAGCCAAAGTTGTAAAAAACCTGCATTACACCATCTTTTCGTAAGTTGTTGTTTTTTATTTTTGATACTGTTTTTCTGTAGGATTTTTGACCACTATCCGAAGAACAATCAACATAATCAAAAATATTAGAAAGAAGTATTGCTTTGTGTTTTCCTTTTATGTGTTTTGGAAAGTCGGAAAATTCGGCAGTTATAAAATCTATATTCAAATCTTTTTCTTTCAAGAGTTTTTGTAGTGAATTGTATGCCTCGTCATCTGTATAGAATTTTGCATATAACCAGGCGGAATTGTGTATCAAGTTTTTGCAAATATCATAGCTATCTAGATTTTCAAGAAATATATGTCCCCAGAATTCTTGAGATTCAGGGCTAAGGTCGTGGAATATTTTTTGAAAAGTCTCTGGACCGAATAAATTTCCTTCGGTGAACTTCGGATAGAATCTTTTTAAAAACTCTTCTCTGGTGAGGTTTTTTATCATTGCTATTTTGTATTCAACGAAGTATTTTGTGAAAATATTCGCGTCAATTAATGTTACGTCTTTTGCGCCTCTTAATATAGCCGTAAGCATCTGGTCTCCACTACTTCCCACAGTTACGACACTTTGTCCTTCTAGGTTGCCAAGACTGTCAAAAACACCCTCGACATATTCGTTGGTAGAAGGGTAGACTTTTTCCACGGCATTGTTGTCAATAATACTTGCATAATATTTAGGGAAGAAGAACTTCTCAAGAGCCATAGAATAGTCTGGATTATTAAGATATTTTTTATCTTCTGGTTTAAACATAATTTTACCTCAAACCTCTTATTATAAATTATATCATAATATTAATTCCATTTCAAGATGCAATTAAAATGATAATATGCAAGTCTAAATTTAGGTATTGAAAAGGTATTCGGTTTGTGATACTATATTGGTATCAAGGGGAGTAATTATGGGATACAAAAATGACAAACCGCACAAAGAATTTAGAATTTTTCAAGTTACTTTTTGATAACTATTTTGATTCAAAAGCAAATTCTGAAATGCTGAAAGTTAAGGTTGTAGATGGCGTGGATTCCGACTTGAAGTTTGCGGGAAAATTCCTAAAAAGCAAGTCGAGTTGTGTGTTTTTACACAAAAGTGATTTTGACAAAATTCCTGTATCTTGCGAAACCCCAAGTAATGAGTTTTGATTTTTGAATTGATTTGTTTGGATAAATTATTATAAAAATATATAGATTTTGATTCTATTGTTGAAATTTTAGTTTCTATGTGGTATAATTAGGTAATTAAAAGGAGAGAAGTTTATGAGTAACGCAAAAAAAGAATATTCTGTTCTAAGAGTATTTCAAGGAGATAAATTTATTCTTACTTCGCAAAATGCTTTTGATATTGTTTTGGTTGGATACAATGGCAAAGATTTTGGTATAAAGCATATTATTGGAGAAAATGAGGCCAATAAATATCGCAAAAAGGGTCTTGAAGAGGTAGAGTTTTTTGATGGGGTTATCCTCAAAGCTGATGGACAAAATGCAGAAGACTTGCCAGAGTATTTGATTCAAGAGACTATGTCTGGGGATCTAAAAGTAGAAGAAATTGTTCCTGAAATGGAAAGATAGTTTATTTAATAAAACCTCAATTTTATTGAGGTTTTTTCTTTTTTGAAAGAATATTAAATTTGTTTTATACATGATTGCAATTAATTTTGAATGAATTGGGTTTTGTGTTAAAATATTTTTAGAAATGTTGGAGATAAAATAATGGAAATTTCTGAAGTTGTAGAATTACAAAGAAAATATTTTAAAACAGGCAAAACAAAAGATATCAAATTTAGACTTGAAACTCTCAAGAAACTGAAAACAAATATACTTGCTATGGATTCGGAGATATGTGAGGCTTTGAAAGTCGATTTAGGCAAAAGTGCAATGGAAAGTTATATGAGTGAGATTGGTATGGTAATAAGTGAACTTAATCATACTATCAAGCATTTGAAAAAATGGTCAAAGAGAAAACGTGTCAAGACTCCAATTGCACAAATTAGTGCTAGTAGCTTTGTGACATACGAGCCGTATGGTGTTGTGCTAATTATAGCACCTTGGAATTATCCATTTCTTCTTAGTATTGATCCACTAATTGGGGCAATTAGTGCTGGAAATACTGTTGTTTTGAAACCTAGCAAAGAGGCTCCAAATGTTGGGCTTGTTATCAAAAAATTGGTGGACAAAACCTTTGCAGAATCTCACGCATATGTTGTTCAAGGTTCTACAGGGGCAAATCGAGTAATACTCGAAGAAAAGTACGATTATGTATTCTTTACTGGTGGACAAAAGGTAGGTAAAATAGTTGCTGAAAAGTGTGGAGCGAATTTGACCCCTGTTAGTCTTGAATTGGGTGGAAAGAGTCCTTGTATTGTGGACAAAAATGTAGATTTGGACTTGGTTTGTAGGCGAATTGCGTTTGGGAAATTCTTGAATTGTGGACAAACGTGTATTGCTCCAGATTATTGTTTGGTTAATGAAGATATAAAAGATGAGTTTTTAGATAAGCTTGCACAAAATATTGCAATAATGTATGGCGAGAAACCTCTTGAAAATGATGATTATGGAAAGATTATAAACAAAACACAGTTTGATGCTTTGGTTAAGTATCTTAGTGATGGTGAGATTGTTTGTGGAGGTGCTTTTAATAAAGAAACTTTAAGAATTGAACCAACTGTTTTAAAAGATATCTCTAGAGAAGATTCTGTAATGCAAGAAGAGATTTTTGGACCAATACTTCCTGTCCTTACATACAAGACAAAAGAAGACATTTTGGGGGTTGTAGAGTCATATGACAAGCCTCTTGCACTATATGTATTTACTCGTAATAAAAAGTTTTCAAATTGGGTTTTGTCCAGTATTAGTTTTGGTGGTGGTTGTATCAATGACACTATTATGCACATTGCTAATCCTAATCTTTGCTTTGGTGGTGTTGGGGGAAGTGGTATGGGGAAATACCACGGAAAATATAGTTTCGAAACTTTTAGTAATCAAAGGCCGATTGTAAATAAACACAACTATATTGACTTGTCTGTTAGATATCAACCATACTCGAAAGGTAAAGAAAAGTTTGTTAGAACATTTATGAAATAATCAAATACATAGGTATTTGTTTGACAAATAGAACAATTGTAAGTTAAAATAATATATCATGCTTAAGACTGAAGGTAGAAATGATAAACGACATAAGGAAATTTTATAGTTCTAGAAATGTGCTATCTGAGATGGTAAAGAGAAATGTAAAGAATCAATATAGGAATTCTGTACTTGGTGCTCTTTGGACATTGCTTAATCCATTGCTATATATGATAGTACTTTCTTTTGTGTTCTCAAATATATTTAATAGAAATGGCGAAATTGGGTGTTATCCTGTGTATTTGCTTGCTGGAACTATTATTTTTGATTTGTTTAGAAATTCAACTTGTTGTGGATTGGTTTCAATTGTTGATAACAACTCATTGCTTACTCGTGTAAAAATACATCAGAAAATTTTTCCAATTACATCTCTTCTTTCAAATTCAGTTAACTTTGGCTTTGCGTTTGTTGCCTTGATTCTTGTTATGCTTATTCTAAGACAACCTTTTTATTGGACAATATTGTTGTCAATTTTAATGATTCCCGCATTGCAAATGTTTATTTTAGGTATATCGTATTTTTTGGCAGCAATGTATGTGTTCTTTAGAGATGTTCAGCATATCTATTCAATATTTGTAACACTATGGATGTATCTTACTCCGATATTTTATACAACTAATGTTTTGCCAGATAACTTACAAGCTATTTTAAGATTTAATCCAATGTATCATTATGTAACATTCTTTAGAGATGTTGTTATGTATGGACAAGTGCCAAAGTTGCTTGATTGGGTTATTATATTTGGTTGTGGCATTGTCTCAATTTGTATCGGTTCACTTGTATTTAATGCGTCAAAGAAAAAATTTATTTTGTACATATAATGGGAGTTTTTGAGTTGAAAAAAACTAAAAAAAGCAAAAAAAGGATAAATAAAGATAAGGTTCTTGAAGTTGAGTCTGTTTCTATGCAATATAATTTGCCGTCGGAAAAAGTAGATAACATCAAGGAATTATTTATAAAACTTGTAAAAAGACAGCTAAGATATAATAAATTCTGGGTTCTAAAAGATATTAATATAAGCCTTAATAAAGGCGAAAGTTTGGGTCTTATTGGGTGTAATGGCGCTGGCAAAAGCACACTTCTAAAGTTGATTGCAGGGGTTATGGAACCAACAACAGGCACTATTCAAACTAATGGAACGATTGCCCCTCTTATCAATTTGGGTGCAGGCTTTGATATGATGGCAACAGGAAAAGAGAATGTTTTCTTGAATGGTGCAATGCTAGGATTTAATCGTAAGCAAATGGAAGAAAAATATAATCGTATTGTTGAGTTTGCAGAACTAGGAGAATATATGAATGTTCCTGTAAAAAATTATTCTTCAGGAATGCTTGCTAGACTAGGATTCTCTATAGCAATTGACGTAGATCCAGATATATTAATAGTTGACGAAGTTTTGTCAGTTGGAGATATGAACTTTCAGAAAAAATGCTTTGCAAAGCTTGAAGAACTAAAAAATAACGGAACGACGTATATTTTAGTTTCGCATAATATGAATGATGTAAAGAAATTTTGCGACAAGGTAGCTTGGCTCAAGAATGGCGAAATATATAGGTTTGGAGAATCAAGCGAAGTTTGCTCAGAATATATAAAAGAAATGAATAAATTATAAAAAAGTCATCAGATTTCTGATGACTTTTTTAATAATTTTGCAAATTGTTTTATGTGTGTTGTTATTATTACTTTTTAACTTTTCTTTTAGTATAAAGAAATCGTAGAAATGAGTGTGTTACAAGATGATTTAGCAAATTATAATTTAGTCTATGGAACCATTTAAATTTAACGTCGGAAATCTTTAATGTTCCAAAAAACCAATAGGTAGGACAATAATGTCTTTTCATTAATTTAAGTTTGATGAAAATTTTACCTATAAAACCCATAGTTAAAAATTGTTTTGACGTTGCCTTGATTGATAGTGTAGTAAGATTATATTCAGTAGTGTCTTCATTAAATTTATAAATATTAAGAGCCATAGCTTCATCGTATGATGGGTGGCAGGATATTTTTTTAAGTAATTTTGGGGCATATGAGTTGTTTAAGAGAGAAATATTTATATTTTTAACTAAATATTCTGTAAAGCCTATAATGATTTCTTGTTGTCTTAAATATGTTTCTTTATTTGTAGTGTTTGGAGTTGCCAAAAGGGGAACGCATTTGCCTTTTTCTTTTACAAAGCTTAACGTTGTTCCGCTATAGTCTCCGCAAAAACATTCAAATAGGTTATTGTTAAAGTTTATTTTGTTGCTCTTGTTTTTTTGTGGACTAAATGCAAAAGTGTGGCAGTTTTCTTTGTCAATATCTTTTGGGATTGAGAACATTCCATAGAAATATTCGTTGAGTTTTGTGTCTGTTTTTGTTTTTACAATTTCTTGTAGGCTTCTAAGCATAGTTCCATTCCAGCCAGTATCTACTAGGGCGTATTTTTTATCTTTTTCAAAGAATCCGCAGTCTTCAAGGTAACCAATACAGCATTCAAAAACTTCTTTTGATTTTTTGTTAATACATTCCATACATTCTGGATTATTTACAATTTGATTTTGAAGTGTTGACAGCTCTGATCTGGTAAGTTGTTTTGAAAAATCCTCATCAGAAAGATTGGATAACTCCTTAAATTCCTGTAATTCTTTTTCACTGAATAATCTTAAAAGTACGTCATTAAGAGTTCGGTTAGGAAGAAATAAAAAGAGCAGGTCCAAATGTTCTTCATTGATATGGTAACAAGCTTGTCTGAGGGAGTTTCGTGAGCAATAAACTAGAGTTTTTTCAATATTGTTGCAATCTAGTGCGGGGGAAATTATTTTGGCAATTTCCATTAAGATTTTTCCATCACGCATTAAAAAATATAGCCTATCATAATTTCGCTTTTTGGCATCTTCAAGTATCCATTTTGTATATAAGATAAGAGATGGAGCTGCATATTTTATTATAGTCTTATCAAAAGTATTATCGATATTATTTTCGATAATATAATTATTTATTAAATTGTTAAGGATTTTTTTAGTTTTTCTCACGATGACACCTTAATTTATTATCGCATATTAACAATATTTGGTCAAATAATTAGTGTCTCTTTTTTTAAGTTGTTAAGCATTTTTAGGTGTATTATACTTGAATTTTTATGATTCAAAACTTTTTGTTTTGTGACCTAAAAAAATAAGCGATATTCTGTCGCTTATTTTTTATTTTATTAAAGTATGTTTGTTTTCTTTAGAATAAAGTAACTACCGACTCCAATTCCAAAGGCGAATAGTCCTCCGCCAACAAGACAAAGTATAACATTCATTATTCCTGCGTTTAGAGGAGTTATGATTGGAATCATTGTAAAGAATAGCATTCCGATTCCAAAGGAGATAAGAAGGGACATCCATAATCTTTGTTTTGCGATTACGCTAGCAAGTAGATATATAGAAGAGAATATTGAGACTAAGAATATTTTAGATAGCATACTCATAACGATGTTTCCAATGGTTACTGATTCTAAGGCAAAAGTGAGACCAGAGAATGCGCCTCCTAGCATTGCTCCTATAAAGAATGCAATAAGCATACTTGCACCTGCTATAAAGCCTACTATGGATTTTGAAATTATGTAATCTGTTTTATTGGCTCTGACAGTGAATAAATTCTTCGAGTATCCGCTTCTAAAATCGTCTGAAACAAATATGCAAACAAAAACTGCGATTAAAAAGAACATCATATTAATATTACACATACTAGTTATATCCATACTCATAGTAGAACTATCTCCACTTATTGAGCCAATTATTTGCCAAACGTTTTTGAATCCTTCCATAATGGTTTCTTCTCCAGTTTGGGGGTTGACTGAAACAGAGCCATCCATCATTGTTGTCATAACAAGAATTAAGATTGGTATAACTAATGAAATTCCGACCATCAAGTAAAATAGTGGAGAGGTAAACATTCTTCTGAAGTCAACAGCAAGCATACTTTTTATTCTTTTTTCAAAAGTATTCTTTTCAAATTTGATATTCATATTATTTAACCTCCTTGTTATTCATTAGGTTGATATAATACTCTTCAAGTCCAATTTTGTCTGTTTTGATTTCAGTGACAATTATTTGATTGTCGTACAAATATTTAACGACATCTTCGGCCTTTTGTGCGTCATAAACACGTAGATATTCTTTTTGTTCGTCTTCAAGGACTTTAGAATATTTTTTGGATAAAAGTTCCTTTGTTTTGGTCATATTTTTTGATTTAAGAGCAATGAAAGTAGGACAGCTTTTATCGAGTTCGTCGGCTGTCATTTCAACAATCATTTTGCCACCTCGAATTATTCCATAATGAGTGGCAATTTTTTCAAGTTCGCCTAGTATATGTGAAGATATTAGAATAGTACATTTTTGGTCTTTTGTAATATCTGTTAATATTTCTCGCATAATTCTCATTCCGTCAGCATCAAGACCATTGATAGGCTCATCTAATACAAGTAGCTTTGGATTTCCAAGAAGTGCCATAGCAATGCCAATCCTCTGTTTCATTCCAAGCGAGCAGTTTTTGAATTTGTTTGATGCTGCTCCTTCCATTCTAACCAATTTAAGAACTTTTCGAACCTCATCTTCTTTGTTGTCAAGATGCAAATTTGTTGCTTGTAACATAATGTTGTTCCAAACACTATAATTTGGATAACAACCAGGGGATTCTATCAAAACTCCAATACTTGCTCTAATGTCTATGTCTGTATAATCTTTGTCATATAATTTAACTTGTCCACTAGTGGGGTGAAGAAGTCCACATATTATTTTTTCAGTAGTGGATTTTCCGCTACCATTTTCTCCGATAAATCCATAAATAGATCCCATTGGTACTGTCATTGTTAATCCAGACAATGCTTGTTTTTCGCCGTAATTTTTTGTTAAATTTTTAATTTCTATTGCGTTCATTTGCCATCTCCTTTTAGTACACATCACTTTTATTTAAAATATGTGTTCCTAGTATGTTGTATATAACCGACCAAGAGATTGAAACAATTAAACACGTGATTATTGTTAGAATATTACTAGATAGGCAAGCATAAACTGATGAACCATACAAGAATATATTCAAGATTCCTGAATTTCCAAGAATCGCTGCAGCCCCTATGATTAGAATGCCTGTTCCGAAAAAGAACGATGAAGCGATTGAAATAGCAAAATATTTTCTAAAAATAATATTTAAGAAAACATATAAACTAGCCCAACCTAAGCTCATTATTATTTTACCTAGAATTGCACAAATAAGAGAACCTACATTAACACTAAAAGATGCTCCCACAAAGAGTCCAGATAGAATCGTTCCAAATAAATATGTAATGCACATACAAGCCATTGCAAATGCACAAATGACTGTTTTGCTCATCATATAGTCTTGCTTTTTTGGATGTGTAGTAAATAATTGTTTAACATAACCGCTTTTGTAATCGTGGCCGATAAAGATAGATACCATTATACCGCCAAAAATAAATACCATATTCATATTAGCGTATTCGGCGATATTGGAAACAATATATAACGGGCTTTCTGCTGCGATTACTTGCCAAGTGTTTGTATAAAGAGGCTCAACAACGCCTTGAGGATTCTCAATACTAGTCATACCAAGTATCATAGCAGGAATAATTGCGGCTATTGCTAAGAAAATGTAAAATAATGGAGTGTGGAATAATCTATAGAAGTCTACACTTAACATTCCTTTTATTCTAGTCAGAAAAGTAGGGGATTCAAAATTTAATTCAGATTTTTGTTCCATATCTCTATTCCTCCTTCTTTGACATTAATTCTATATAATATTCTTCTAGTCCGACTTTGTTCTTCTTTATTTCATTGGCAATATGCCCATTTTCAATTAAATATTTAATTATGCCTTCCGTGTCTTCTTCGTCATATACTCTAATATAATCATCTTCTAGGCGAACATTGCTGTACTTTTTTTGTAAAACTTTGAGAGCGTCTTGCATTTTTTGTGTTTTGATTGAAACAAAAACACGTGCACGGCTTTCCATTTCTTTGGCGGTTAATTCTTGAATCATTTTGCCTCCTCGGATAATTCCGTAATGGGTAGCAATTTTTTCTAGTTCTCCAAGAATATGTGAAGAAATAAGGACGGTACAATTGTAATTCTTAGTAATATCTGTCAATATCTCTCTCATAATCTTCATTCCGTCTGTATCCAGCCCATTAATTGGCTCGTCCAATATAAGTAGGGCAGGACTTCCAAGTAGTGCCATTGCAATGCCGACTCTTTGTTTCATTCCAAGAGAACATTTTTTGAATTTTAGCTCTCTATGTTCTTCCATTCGAACAATTTTAAGAACTCTCGAGATTTCTTCTTCGCTATTTTGTATGCCAAGATTTAGACATTGCATTTTTAGATTCATATAAATACTAGAACCAGGAAAGCATACAGCATTTTCAATTAATGCACCAACTTTAACTCTGATGCCCGCATCTGTATAATCTTTGCCAAAAAGTTTGATGTCGCCACAATCTTTTACAAGATGTCCACAAATGAGTTTTTCGGTAGTGGATTTTCCGCTTCCGTTTTCTCCAATGAATCCATAAATAGATCCAACAGGAACGGTCATATCAAGTCCATTGAGTGCGTACATTCCACGAAAAGACTTCTTCAGACCTTTTATTTCTATTGCGTTCATAAAAGACTCCTATTTGTATAATATAAGTTGGCGACCATATTAATTGACGACAACTTATATTATTTTTTTTATAATTTATTTTTTCTTTTTTTCTACTTTTGCAGCTTCATATCTTGCATTTGCAGCCTCTATTCTTGCATTTGCCTCTTCAATTTGTTTTGCTTGCTCGGCGCGAACTTTTGCAGTTCTTTCGGCAGGACTCATATGTGCATCGTCCCAAGATTGTTTGCCAATTGCTTTTGCTTTTTTCCAAGTATTAGATCCTCTATTTTCTTCAAAGTTTGCCTTTGCTTCTGCTTTTGCTGCAGCAAAATTTGCTTTGTCTACTTCGTGCTGAGCTTTTGTGTTTTCAGCCATATCCTTAAATGCTTTTTTAAAAAAATTATCTTTCTTTTCTGCCATAATTTAATTCTCCATTTTATTGATTAATTTAATGTTTTAGCCAGCATTATTCCAACACTTGACCAATTAATAAAATTATAATATAATCAAAATGTTCTTACAACTATAACAAGAAATCAACATACGACAAAAATCAAACAACTGTTGGATTAATTGTTTAAGAGGGATTTATGAATACAAAAAACAATAAAAGATACAAAACAAGTAGTGAAAAAATAGAAACTATATTTCTAACATTAATACTGAATCATAAATATGAAGACATAACAATAAGTCAAATTTGTGAAAATGCGGGAATTAATAGAAGTACTTTTTATGCTCACTATGATGATATTAATGATTTGATTGTGAAAATTGAGGCAAGATTTGCAACAGGTACCGCAATGATTTTTGACTATGGCCTTAGACAGACGCACGAGGCTTTTGTCGAAATGTTTTCTTTTGTTAAGAAAAATAAACTTTTTTATAAGGCTTTTTTGAGTATACCGTATGCTACTTTGGCAGAAATAAATACAAAGTCAAAAATTCTTACTAATATTAAAGATAAAAGGTTGAAAGTTGCTGCTGATGATGTAGAACTGCAATATAGGGCAAGTTTCTTTGGTGCAGGGATAAAAGAAATCTGTAGACTTTGGTTAGAAAGAGATTGTAAAGAGTCTCCTGAACAAATGGCAAAATTACTATTGAAAGAATATAGTAATAGAACTTAAATTAAAAGAGATGAAAAAATAAGTGCAAGGGTTTCCTTGCACTTATTTTATGTATTTTATATAGTTGTTAATTGTAAAATTTTTTATTTTGCTTATTAAACATTTTTGCCCATTGTGTATGCTTGTGACATATATTCTTGGTTTTTTTGTGCGTCCCCAATGTTGTTGAGTCCTACTCCGTAGATTACACCTTTTTCTTGGCAGTTTTCAAAACAATCGGCAGTACAACCTCTTATGGCATTGAAAGTGTTTTCCATATTTTCTTCATATGCGTCCCATTGAGTTGCTATTAAGTAAATGTCTGCGGATATTTTTGTGTAGTGAGGAACTAGTCTGTCTATAAATACCTTCAGTTGTCCACTCATAGAATAGAAGTATACAGGCGTTGCAAATACGATAACGTCGGCGTTTAATAATTTTTCACTAATCTCATTCATTCCGTCGTTGTGAATGCATTTACCGGTTGAGTGACACGCATAGCAACCAACACAATATTTTAAATTGAGGTCTCTTAATTGAATAACTTCAACATTGTGCCCAGCATCTTTTGCACCTCGTGCAAATTCGTTTGAAAGAACTTCTGAATTACCTCCAACTCTTGGTGTTGAAGAAATAATGATTACGTTTTTCATATTTATTTATCTCCTTTGTGTAGTTTGTTTGTAAAATCATTCATCATTTCGCTAATTTTTATATTTTGAGGGCATACAGCTTCACAAGCACGACAATTAATACAAGCAGATGGCTTTTTGTCGTCTGGTAATGCATTGATTGCCATTGGTGCCAAAAATCCACCTTCGCTATATACATAGTCGTTATACAACTCAATAAGAGAAGGAATATTTAATTGCATAGGGCAATTGGTTGTACAATATCTACAAGCGGTGCAGGGAAGTGTGTTTTTCGAAGTCATTTCCTTGGCAATGTCTAGAAGTTCTGCTATTTCATCTTCGTTTAGTGGAGCAAATGAATTATGTATAGAAATATTTTCTGTTAATTGGTTGAAGTCACTCATTCCAGACAGTGTCATTGTTACATTTGGAATTGCTTGCAAAAATCTAAAAGCCCATTCTACACTTGTAGCATTTGGACGCAAATTTTTTAGTCGTTCGTTATGCTTTGAGTCTAGGAATACGAGTTTACCTCCTCTAACAGGTTCCATAACCCCAATAGGTATATTGTATTGATTCAAAAGTTCAACTTTTGCTTTGGCATTTTGAAGAGTCCAATCAAGCTAATTTAGTTGTATTTGACAAAATTCCATATCTTTGCCGTAAGCATCAAGAAAACGTTTCATTGTCTCCAAAGATGCGTGTGTGGAGAAACCTAAGTGACGAATTCTTCCGTTTCTCTTTTGCTCAATTAAATACTCAAAAATTTTGTTTTCGGGATTTAAATATTGTTCAATATTCAATTCGCAAAC
This sequence comes from Clostridia bacterium, assembly GCA_017453125.1. Lineage (GTDB taxonomy): Bacteria > Bacillota > Clostridia > Christensenellales > UBA1242 > UBA11490. Next base: position 6,457 of record JAFTKS010000004.1, on the reverse strand, counting down.
ATTATGGAATAGATAGAAGTCGAAATATTCAACCTGACATTTTTCCAGTTGTTTTTCAAAAATTTCTTCGACTTTTGTTATGTTTTTTAAGTCGTAACCAGGGAACTTGTCTGCCAAATAATATGATTCTCTAGGATATTTTTTTAGTACTTGTCCGATTGCAATTTCAGAGTTTCCGTTGTGGTATCCCCAAGCAGTGTCAAAGTAATTAATTCCGTTATTAATTGCGTAGTCAACCATCTTGCTTAAATCATCTATATTTATTTCACTATGGTTACTTGGATTATGGGGCAGTCTCATACACCCCATACCCAAGGCGGATAGTTTTTTGTCTTGAAAATTATTATATATCATATAATGTCTCCTTTTCTCTGGTTAGTATATCAACAAACCAAAATTTTGTGTAATAAAATTCCTTGGTTTTGAAAATAAATTAATTGTTGAAATTAATCTTCATAAAAGTGAAATTAGTATAAAGTATATGCTGGATATAATATAACCAATAAAAAAGCCCTCATAAAAAGGACTTTTTATTGTTAAATTATTTATCGATTGAATCGAGTTTGTTTTTAATTTTGTTTTGACAAGTAATTGAAATGTATCCGCATATTAGACCAAGTACAGAATAGGTCAATAGAATTCCAAGCATTAATAACGATTCGGAAACGCTTGCTGTAGAAGAAAGTCCAACGCCAAGTCCGCTAAATGTTAGGAATATTCCGACAAACGCACCAGTTACAGAATTGAGCCAAATTTTTTGTGCGTGATTCATATACATTACAACACCATTCAAAATAAATACACCTAATAGGCAACTAATGCTAATTGTGCCAATATTCAAAGAAAAAGATGCGGTAATCAAATTCATCAGAATTGCTGATATAAAGCCAATAATTATTCCGATAAATCCTTGAATTCTTTCTTTTATACTTGCGCCGAAGAAAACCGTCCAACAGGCAAAAGCAACCCACATAAATCCGGCACCAGAGACAAATAGTCCGCCGATTAATGCATCAACAATGTATAGTGCACTAGCAACAACTGCAATAAGCAAAGGCATTGCAAAATATTTTAAAAAAACTTTCATAAATACTCCTAAAAGAATGACTAAAACAAATTAAATTATTTTGACAATAGTATACTCGTGACCCTAAATAATGTCAACTAAATTAATATCAACAATGAATTCGAAGAAGAATAAATTTAAAAAACTTTATAGAATTTTGATAGTAATTAAAAATAATTATGTTATCTTCAGTTGTTTTTATTTTTTAAAAATGTTTTCTATTTAACAACAAAAATTGGTTTTATGTGCTATAATATCCTTATATAATTTCCAATAAAATCGGTTTAAATGATTGTTTAATAGGAGAAAAAGGTGAAAAATAAAGAGTTAAATTCTTTAATGCTGAGAATTCAGAATGGTGAAGAATTAGCATTTGACATATTATATGAAGAAACGCATAGAGGTGTATTTAGTTTTATTTATTCAATGCTAAATAATTTTCAAAATACAGAAGATGTTTTACAAGAAACTTATATAAAAATAAAACTTAATTCCGGGAGTTATAAAATAGGCACAAATGTTATTTCTTGGATATTACAAATAGCAAAAAACACAGCGTTGAATTATATAAAAAAAGATGCGAGGCATAATTCTGTTAATATAGATGAAATTCCTGTTCTTGCTAATGAAAAAGAATATAATATAGAAGATAGTTTTTACTTACATAATTTACTCAACAAAGTACTTGCAGAAGAAGATAGGCATATTTTTATTTTACACACACTATATGGTTATAAAAACAAAGAAATTGCTAAATTTTTAAATCTTCCACTGGGTACGGTATTGTGGAAATACAACAGGGCTATAAAAATTTTAAAAGAAAAGATAAAGGAGGACAAAAATGAACAATAAAGATATTGAAAAGCTATTTATGAAAGAAAATAGTCAAATAAATATTAAACAATCTGAAGCATTAAAGAGTACTCCTATTATTAGCAATACGGTCAGTAAACAAAGAAATACACAAAAACACTTTTCTAGGTGGAGATTACTCCCTATTGGTCTATGCTCTCTTGTGTTAATTTTTGTTGCAATATTTGCAATTTTACCAATGTTTAAAAGTGGTGATATGTTAGGACAATACACTTCATATGTGTTAGAAATAAACCCTCAAATATGCATTACAACAAATAACGATGATAATGTTGTGTCCATTGTATCATTGAATGATGACGGTGATTTGGTTTTAAGTGATGAGTTCTTTGATAATATAGATGAAAACACTAAATTAAATGATTGTTTAGATAGAATTATAGCTTTTATATACGATGAAAATCCCGACAAATTCGCACTTGAAAATGGGATAAAATTATATGCAACAAATGATGTTGAAAGTATTGCTAGGGATAAATTATCAAAAACTAAGTATCATATTTCAAGCAAACTAAATGAACTTGGCAAACCAGAAATTCCAGTTGAAGACCACTTTATGCCACATAAAGATTTTGGAGACAGAATGGGTTTTGATGATTTTAATGGTTTAGATAAAATGATTGATGATATTAAAGGAAAAGATAGGTTTTTTGACCCTGATAAAAATCCACCCCCACCACCTCCTTCTGATGACCCTAATGTCCCTGATGGACCAGATAAACCAGACAATATTGATGAACCCATTCCACAAAATGAAGAAGGTTCATTAGATAATCCTAATAAGCACGAGAAAAACAACGAGAACGATAATCCACCAGGAAGCAACAATAATGAAGAACCACAAAACGACGATGGTGTCCCTGAAAACAATAATCCACCACCAAACGAAATGCCTTAAAAAATAAATAAAAATTTTTAATTTTACCAATAATAGTCTTAAATGAGTTGTTTAATTGGTAGGATAAAAAGATTTTATCAAGAGGATAATTGGGGTGATGGTTCCAAAATATTATTTGTTTCGTAATAAAATATTAATTTTAATGGAGGTAAAATAAAAATGAAAAAGAAATTTTTAAGTTTTGTACTAACAATTTGTTTAATTATACCTTGTGCATTTGCACTAGCTGCTTGTGGAAAAACAGACTCTGATGATGCAACTGCAAAGGTTATGAATGTAAGTCTAAATCCAGAAATTGAATTTATATTAGATAAAGACGATAAAGTTTTGTCAGTAAATGCTTTAGATGAAGATGGTAATCATATTATTACACTTTCTATTGATGAAACAACTGAAGTTTCTGAATTTGAAGGAATGACTGCTGACGAAGCAGTTGAAGAGTTTCTAGATATAGCAGAAGAAAATGGATATTTAGAAACTGGAGAGGAAGAAAAAATTAATATTGATATTTCTGGCAATGCAGACAATCTTATGAAGAAAGTTAAAGATAAAGCAAATAACTTCTTTAAAGACAAAGGTCTTAATGTTGATGTTGTGACAGGTAAGATAGAAAAATCAGATATTGCTGAAAAAGTTGAAGAATGTTTAAAGGAATATTCAGAAACTGAACTAGAAGAAATGACACAAGAACAACTTATTGATTTGCTTAAAGATTCAAGACAAGAAACTAAAAACCTTTTAACACAAGAATTAAAAGACGCTTACTACAATATGAGAGTTGAAAAAATTAATATTGCGGAACTAGAAAATTTAGCATCTATCATCAGAGAACAAAATGTCGAAGAAGGTACTGAGCTCGATTTATTTGCTGATGCTATTGAAAATTTGCAAGCACAAATTACTTTATTAGAAGAAGCTTATGCAGATATTTTCTTGGCAGAAGATGGTGCTTATAATACAGCAAAACAAGCATATATAGAAGCAAAAGAAGCATTACTAGCAAAAAGATTAGAACTTGGTGTTGATGGTTTAAATGAGGCTGAAAAAACAATCCTTGAAGGATTTGAAGACACAGTTATTCAATTAGAAACAGTACTAAAAACAGCAAAAGACACCGCAGATTTAGCTCTTAAATCTACTAGAGACCTTGTAGATAATGCATTTGATAATGTTAAAGATAATTTTGATATTGAAGATATAAAAAGTCAACTTGCTGATTTGGGTGTTGACCTTAGCGAGCTTAATAATGCCAAACAAAATGCTAAAGATGGTTTTAAAAATCATTTTGAAGCCCCTGACAAATTTGGTAGTCATGTTGGACATGATAAAGGACATTGGAATAAAGAACAACCAGCAGCTTAATGATAGCATAACAAAATTTAGAAATCTAAACCTATTAGAGAAATCTAGTAGGTTTTTTTAATTATAATTTGTTCTTATGCATTATGCAGTTGCGTTTAGTATTGTTGTTGAGGAGTATTTTGTAGAGATATTTCGCTTTATAAACAAAACTCAAATTTGATACTTTTTTCCTTGACAAAACAGGCGGGGGGGGGGGTAAACTATTTTCAAGTAGAACTATCTATTATAAAAATTAGATTAAGTGGAGGAAAAATGAAAAAAAGAAATAAATTTTTAATGGGGCTAGGTATGGCAACAATTGCCGCTCTTTCTCCTTTAATGATGACAGGTTGTGGAGAAACAAAACAAGATTTGACAGCGATGAATATGGTTATTGATAGGGCTGTTGAAACTATTGGTTTTGAAGAATTGAAAAGTGAGTCTTCTGTGGCTCTAATGTCTAGACGTATTGCACTCGCTGAGGAGATGAGTAATACTGAAATGGAGACGATCTTTGATAAATATATTACAGAAGACCAAACAGAAACAGCGACTAAAGAAGAATTGTTGCAGGTTGTAACTGTTCTGTTTCCTGATATTATATTGCATTTAAGAGCTGTTGATCGCGGATTGTTTAGTGAGGGAAATGATTTTCATCTTGACAATTGGTATGGTCAAGAGTTTGATTTTAGTATAGGTGAAGTTCCTTCTCAAAATAAATATATTTATAATGTTGATTGGAATGAGACTGCTAATGTTGTTACGATTAAGTCCGTTATGGATAGTGTCACAAGTGCTCCAGCACAAAGTGATGCAGTTACAATTGTTGAGTCTTACGGAGAAACAGGTTTTTCTTTAAAATCAATATTTACTGATATAAGGTATTATGTTGGTGGAGATGGCTCATTTGGGATCTCTTCATATAATTATAGTTATGTGAGTTTGAAGGTTGATGGAAATTCTGTAGATGAGTTTATACTAGCTAGAGTAACTACACAAGAACCTATTACTGATGAAACAGTTTCCGAGTGGGCAGAACTTGAAAAAGATATAGATATTTCGTTAGCTGCTAGCAAGGATGGTAAGACAAATAGAGAGCTAACGGACGAAGAGTTAGATGAAGTTGCTAAAATTGTAATTGAAGATATGGGTGTTAATTATGCTGGCTTTGAAAACAAATTGAATGTAGAATTTGACGAAGTGGAATGGATTAAACCTGCATTTGAAGATTTGAGAGACCTTGGAAACAAATTAAACGGAGTTGAATAACAATTGTCTCTTATTTGGTTTGCTTAATTTCAGCAGTTGATGATATGTTTGATATCTGGTATTCACCATTTTTCAAATATGCGGAGAAAAAAGAATAAGATTAAATTTGGTATTGTGTAGCAGCTAAAACAAAAGGCTATATGATAAAAGAATTAAAAGAGATTAAAAAATGAAGGTGTCGATAATTGTGACACCTTTTTTGTTTTATGCAAAATTTTGACACATACGACATTCCCAAAATTGACATCTAATATTTTTTGATCAAAAAATTAGTAGATTTTTAGAAAATAAAAACCCTTGAAAGTGCCTATTTTAAAGGGTTTTCCAAGGGTTTAATATGTGGAGCTGTTGACGGGACTTGTCAATGTGACGAAGTCATATTTCTCGGGTGGCAATGTAATTGACGGGGACCCGAGTACAGAACGGGTGAAAGTCCCTGAAACAAAAAAAGAAAAGTCAAAGACTTTTCGTATAAAAATACTGGAGCTGATGACGGGACTTGAACCCGTGACCTCCGCCTTACCAAGAACGAGCCCTGAAACCAAAGTGTGTGAGCCCTATATCTTAAAATCATAGATAAATAAAGACATTCGCAATATAAAAAAATATTTGCTGTCTTTTGATTTTTTATTTTGACAGCAATTGACAGCAAATATAGTATTATTATAATAATTTAGGTGGTTTTAAACTATCTAAATCGCTTTAAACATAACTAAACATTTTGAGTGTATTTTTTTAATTTATATTCTAAGATAACGACATTTCTATATGCCTGTGCAAAGCAAAAGAAAATGATAATGTATAATTTAAAGAATTTATAAAAATTCAATACAAAAAATAAAAATATGTGATATACTTAATTTAAATCAACACAACTAAATTTAGGGAGATAAAAATGAAGATTTCTTCAAAAGGCAGATATGCTGTTAGAGTTATGGTAGATATCGCAACGTCTAATAAAGAATATGTTAGTTTATCTGAAATTGCTGAAAGACAAAATATTTCAGTTA
>JAFTKS010000011.1 GCA_017453125.1 Clostridia bacterium | reverse complement strand
AATTGGAATGAATTAACAAATATTAAAGAAATTAAACATAATGATTTCAATATCAATACACCAATGAAATATTGGTTATGCGAATGTAATGATATCTCAAATTATAATAAAAAGATGACAACTCTTTCTTATGTAACAACAATTATGAAATTATTTATTATCATTATGATGAATATAACAATATTTAAAACATATAAAAAATTAACTAAATTAGTATTAGAAACAATATGTTTTCACTGACTAGTATACCACGACGGAGATTTGACTCTCACACCTCTTGTGATACACCCCCATGTTGGGACTGAAGTTGAGCACTATTGGTTGAATTTCCTGGTTCAACCTCAACTCTTCCAATGTGTTGGTTTAAATAAAACATTATATCTTTCATTTGGTGAATAAGAAGCTCCCTTATGATTGGAGGCCATTTAATATTGATCTCCAAATCAATGAGACGCTGAACACTGTGTTTATTAAGTAATCCATTCGTTGAGATGATTACTGGTATGATATAAGCCTTCTTCAGTCCTTTTTCGTCATGAAGCTTTTGAGATAGCTGTTGATATTTCCCCACCTTTGTTGAGTAAGTCTCTCTTACTTTATTATCTTTAACTATAGATACATCAAATATGTATCCAGTTTCCCCACCTATTTCGAGATATAAGTCTGGTCTTTTTGGATAATTTCCCGTGGATCTTGGAAGGACTTCTTTATTGTACAATAATGTGATATCTTGATCTGGGAAATATGTACATTTTGGAATGTACTTTGGCCAGACTGTATTGTTGAATTGCCTATATTTTCTGTATAGAGAATAATATAATTCTCTACAAATAATGTCATGGCGTGAAATCTGAGCCTTTTTGGCTATTGGGCATCCTAGCAAAATGTGTGAGACAGAGCACACAGTATTTGCACAATATTTGCAATATTTAGCCGAAGGATTCTGAAGTATGTTCGCTTTTCGAGTACCAGTGAACATAGCTTCTTCTTGCATTTTCAATACTTGTAAATACGCATCCTTTTTGATATTTAATGTTCTCCATGCTTCCTTAAGAGGAGAAGAAATAACATCTGGTGATTCCACTTTTTCAACAAACCCAACTTTGGATTTTTTCCATTTTTCAATGTAATGTTGTTCAAATTTTGCCTGCATATCGTTGAGAGCTTTGGAAATCTTATTCTTTTCTTCAAGTTTCCTTGTCTCTATGATATCATTAATTTCCTTTTCAGAAATTATTTTCCTACAACTCATTATCATTCTATGCCATAATCCTTCAGTGGAAGAATTAGTAACTTCTATTAATTCATTAATTTGAGTATCAGACTCCCATTTGTATTTTAAGATAACCCTAAATAACTCTTTTGTATATTCGTTTCTGCAGCTCATCAATCCAAGACCTAACTGTTCTTTGGAGACATATAGTCTCGCTGATGTTAATAACTTACTATATATGCCATGCTCATATAGTTTTCTTCTAATAACAGCGTCTAATTTATCTAAGTCACCCATTCTCCAAGGAACTACGGAACTTCCATATCGTAGTTTGGAGATAACATCTGAATTTATTTGTCTAATGATATTCATTGTGCTTAATTGTTGCGTAACAATCTTGTCGATCGTAGCTTCTATACTTTTAATAACTCTGGCTGTGTAGTGATCTTTATTGACTTTATCACCAAGTTCCACTCCAAGATATTTATAAGGATTGCTGTTTGACACCAATGGATAAGATTGGAGGGATGGAGGGATGCGTTGATTTCCTTTAACCAATAATCCACTTTTACTGTCATTTATTTTGAGGCCAATGGCATTTGATATTCTCAATAATATTTCATTGGCTTGTTCCATCTGCTCTGTTGTTTCAGTAATTATTTTTAAGTCGTCCATATAATAAATATGATTTATTGTGAATGATGCTTCTCCATTTGGTATTTGGATTTTATCAATCTGATAATTTAATTGCTTCGAAATCCAATCAATCGATAAAACAAATAATAATGGTGAAAAGCTATCACCTTGTAAGATACCATTTTGTAACTTTACTGATCCGATTGTATCAGTTTTGTAATGCAAGTTGATTACCCAATTTTCCATCATGTGTGTTATGATGGTTATCAATTTATAAGGAATCTGATAAAATTGCAGGCATTTAACTAACCATTCATGATTTACAGAGTCATATGCTTTTTCTACATCAATGTATAATTCACAATATTTCTTCTGTTTTCTGTTTAAGTAAGATTGCATCAGCACTGATTCCAACAACCCTTCCTTTGATGCATATGACAATTTTTTACAGCCAAGTTGATTAACTGAGAGTTGTTGAATTTCCGGATTATTGTGAAGTTGTTTACTAATTCTATTTTTAATTACTGAAGTGAATACTTTTAATATCATATTCAAACAGGTAATTGGTCTATAATTTTTGGGATCAGTTGTTTCACCACCTTTATAAATAAGTACTGTTCGTCCTTCCATCATTTTTGTTGGCATTGTAGTAGGGTCATCTAACCATTGGTTAAATAAGTTCGCCATGACATTTTTACTTATTTCTATATATTTCAGCCAGAATCCTTGTATCTTATCAAGACCAGGCGATTTCCAATTGCTTATGAATCGGACAGCCTGTTTAACTTCTTCTAATGTGATTGTAACACTTGAACAATTGATTTCATTTGAAGCTAATATTTCACTAATTAAAGGTTCAAGATTATTAACTTGTCTGCCATTTTGGAAAATTGACTTCCAAAACTCTATTGTATTTTGATCATTTGGGTATTGGTGATTGTTATCAACTTGCTGTTTGTTTTTATATCGGATACCAAATGAGAACATTTTTGCATTAGATCTAATCCTCTGGGCTTTAGCATAACTAATCTCCTTTTGTTTTTTAATTGATCTTTTGATGTATCTAAGATACTCTATTTGTGCTGATGCTGCGGTTCTAATTGCTACATTAGATGAATTTCTTTTTTTGTGGAGAATAGTTCTGAGTTTTTTGTAATTTCTTTTTTTAAGATGATATTTAAGAGTATCAATTTCTCTATCTAATCGAGCTGCATAACAAGTGTGGTTCTCACTCTTTTCACTTGTGATTATTTTACTTATTGTATGGGTGACTGTATAAAGGTGGTGGTATAGTTCATCCAATGTGTGGATATTTGGTGGGTGTTTATTGATAATATTTAGTATTTCATGTATAGATTTTTTATTAGCATAATAATTAATAAATTGGGGTGTTTGGTGATTTAATCTAGATTCTTCTTCATAGGTTTTAAGAACTTGTTGTTCTTGTATCTCTTTATTTTGATATTTTTGGTACAATATGAATTTTGTTTCTTCTTTTTTCCAATTATTTCTATTCATGAGTAATTCATCAATTTCAGTAGTCAGTTCTATTTGGGTTTTGGGGGATAATTTCCTACTTTGTTTTACAAAATAATTATATTGTTGAATGTTAAAATAGTAACAGTTAAATTCTGTTGCTAAGTCATTGATATCTGAGAAAGTAAAAACATAATTGTTTCTTCTATTTAGTACATTAATTCTGAATGCTGTTAATTGTCGTTCTTTCCTGTTAGGCATGGCCTGTATTGGAGTTGTAGGATTGGTGCGTTGTTGTTGGTTTGTTTTTCTAATTGACAATAATTGAACATCTGGTGCAGATTCTGGAAGTTCTGGAGATTTTGAATGTTCTGCATGTTCTGGATATTCTGTATTTGTGTTTGTTGTTGTCCAATGATTTGTTGAGTCGTATTGCTGAGTTGCTCCTGGTTCCTCATATTGAATTGAGTCTGGGAACCAATCGCTTCTGCCATACTGTTCAGATAGTTCGTTCTCATTATCATTTCGAGTGTTGTAGCATTCAGATTGCTTTGGTTTTCCATAATTTTTTCTGATAGTTGAGTCATATTTTGTTGCCTCATCTGGCTTTCCGTTTGGATCATTTGTTGGTGTGTGTTTATTTGATGAGACAACGTTGTCAAGTTTTTTTGATTTTCAGTGTTTATTGATTGTATATTGGAATCAATTTCTTGTGTTTTGTTGTTGAGTTGGACGACATTGGAATTAATTTCATTTATTTTAGGATCAATATTTTGTATGATTGAAGCAAATAAATTTGTTGCTACTTCATTAATTTGTTTAGCAATCTCTTCACTAATAAATTCTGGTATCTTTTCAATAGCTTGTTGTTGTGCTAAATAATTATGATAATTATTTGAAGTATTTTCTTCTATTGCATCAATTCTGTCATTAATGTTATCATAATTGTTTTGTAATCTTTGTTTGACTTCATTTGATTCTTCGGCTAATTTGGATATTGCTGTTTCAGCATCATTTATTCTTCCTGATATGTTAATTTGAATTTGTTCAATTTGGTGTATTTTGTTATTAATATCATCAAATTTTTCAAGAAGTGAGTTTAATTTTTGTGTTATTGGATCGAATTTTGCAGACAAGTCTTCTAATTTTTGTTCAAGGGTTTTAAGCTTGGTGTCTGTTTGAGTGAAGTCTGGTTTTTTAGGGTTTGTTCTATTTTCTTGTTGTTTGTCCTTTGGGTACCAATTTTTTTCCTTACTTTTGTTATAGGGTTTTTCATACTTTTGTTTTTTGTTATTGTAATTTGTGTTATTTGTTTTTCCACCATTTTTATTATTATTGTTTTGCTTTGTTTGTTTCTCGTTATTGTGTTTTTGATATCCATGTTGTTTCTTTTTTTCTTCCTGGTATTTGTTATCACCATTCTTAGGTTGATTGTTGTTTCTGTTCTGTCTTTGGTTATTTCGTTGTTGCTTTGATCCATCTTTTTTTCTGTT
>JAFTKS010000010.1 GCA_017453125.1 Clostridia bacterium | reverse complement strand
CAACTGGAGTAACTGGACCAACTGGAGTAACTGGACCAACTGGAGTAACTGGACCAACTGGAGTAACTGGACCAACTGGAGTAACTGGACCAACTGGAGTAACCGGACCAACTGGAGTAACCGGACCAACTGGAGTAACTGGACCAACTGGAGTAACTGGACCAACTGGAGTAACTGGACCAACTGGAGTAACTGGACCAACTGGAGTAACCGGACCAACTGGAGTAACCGGACCAACTGGGCCTACGGGCGTATTGCTCAATGAGAATGCGACTATATATAATGGTGCAGATGTTGAATTGACTTCTGGTACAAATATTCCTCTTCCTACTATTCTTACAAATAATGGCTTGACAGTAGGAGGGGATTCTATTACTGTGGCAGATGCAGGAACGTATTTAATTAGTTATAGGGTGAATACGGCTACTGGAGCGGGAACAACAGATATTGTAGGTCTTGCGGTTAATGACATTGTCAATGATGCGACTTCAACCTCGTTTTCATTAACTGATAGCGTGTCTGTGTCAGCCGTTTTAAATCTTGTTGCTGGAGATGAGTTGTCCTTAGTGGCTACTATTACAGGGGCGACTACGATAGAGGCAAATGGTGGTCCGAGTGCGGTATTAACTGTTGTAAGGCTTGTATAAATAAAAAAATTGAACAACATCACGTTGTTCAATTTTTGTTTCTAGGTTTTAGTTGTGACCAGAGTAGAATTGTTATCTGAATTGGAATGCCTAAAAGAAATACTGGCCAAAGATTATATGATAAGTATTGAATAAATATGGCGGCAAGTGCTGTCCATGTGAATCCAGAAAGAAGGATAACGGTATATAGTTTCTTGCCCCAAAGGTGATTGCATACAATAGCAACGATAAAGGTTACAGGAACAGCCCAAATAAACACTTTCCATAGTTTATTATCAAAAATAATGTCAGAATAAACATAAAGAAATGTAGCTAATATCCATATAACGGATACTGCTAGTAGGCTAATAGTGAGCCTGTTTCCTGTTTGCCATTTTGTGTCAGCGGAAGGTGTTGGCGGTTGTTTATTTGAATTATCTTCAATGAGGTATTCAAATTTAACATTGAACAATTTGCAAATTTCACACAAAATATCTATATCAGGAAGCGTATCTCCTCGTTCCCATCTTGATATAGCTTTATCCGAATAATTAAGTTTTTCTGCAAGTTCAAGTTGTGTTAACTTGTTTGCTTTTCTAAGTTCGCTTATGTTTTTTGCGATGTTTTGTTTTATATCATTATTTTCCATATTCTTATTTTAGCACTTGAGAAATAATTTTTCAAGCGTTTTTTATTTAAATTCTACAAAAGTGAGAATTAGGGTGAGAGTCTCAAAATGGTAGAATAGGACTCTCATCTTTAAGGACAAAAGTGTAGGTTGATTTTTGACGAATTTTAATATAAAATGTTTAGTAAGATAAAATTTAGAATTATGTTCGCGGAGAAATGACTATGAAACTAAGTACAAAAGGGAAAAAAGCTTTAAAGATATCTTCTATTATAGCCTCTATACTAGTGGCTCTTGTTGCTGTTGTTGCAGTGGTTTTTGTGTTGCTTTCTCCTAAGGAAATTCCAACGTACTCATTCTCTGGATATGTGTATGCTGATGGTGTGGCTGTTGAAGGAGCAACAGTTTCGTGTGGAGTGATGAAGACTGAAACTAATTCTGATGGTTATTATTGTTTCGAGGGGTTGAAAAGCGTTGTTGAAGTAACTGTTGAGAAGGATAATTTCCTTTTCGGTGGTGACCTAGTTTATGTAAGTAATAATTGCGAGAATATTAATTTCTCTGGCTTTGAAATTTTTTCAATGAATGGTGTCGTTCGAAATGGACAAAGCGTTGTACCTTATGCGGATATCGTGGTTGTTAGTGAACTTGGTGAATACAAAACCCGTGCAGATGCGTTCGGCAAATTTAGTCTTCCAAAACTTGCAGGAAAGGTTGAACTAAGAGCAACAAGTGAGGGTGTTGAATTATTTTCTCAGTCGTTTGATAAGTTCAAGAATGATGAGTTGGTTGTGGCGTGTCAGACATCTGTAAGCGGAAAAGTTTCTGTCGATTACGATGGTGAATATGATTTTGTTCTTACGCTTAATGGAGAAGAAATTTCTTTGAATGAGAACTTGGAGTTTAAGTTAGATGGTATTTCTCCAAAGTCTGTATTGAAACTTGAAAGTGATAATTATTATCTTGATAAGTCTGAATTTGTAATTAATGTTGAGAATGGATTTTTTGAATTCAATGCTCAAAAGTTCTTTACTCTAAAAGGCTATGTCAAGAGTGGAAATGTTCCTCTTCATAATGTTAGAATAGTTGCAGGCAAGAACAAAGCATACTCATTGTCTGACGGGTATTTTGAAATTCCAAAACTTTATGGAGAGGTTGAAGTTTCATCTTCGTTAAGAGGGTATAATTTCTCAAAGGTTACTTGTTCAAATGAAAGTAATGAACATAATTTTAGCGGAAACTTTACTTTGAGTGGTCGTGTTTCTGTTGATAACGGAATAGCGTCGGGTATTAGAGTTGTATGTGGAGATAAAGTTGCAGTCACCAATTCAATTGGTAGATTTGAACTTAAGGGTGTTTCGCTTGGAGAAGAAGTATACGTAGATTCGGCTGAGTATTTTGTGAAAAATGGCAGTGTTGAAGTTAGTAGTACTAAAGATATTGTGTTTGATTTGGAAAAGAAATATGATTTGAAAATATATGTGACATCTTCGGGAAGTCCGCTTGAGAATGTTTCAGTAGAAGTTGCTGATGAAACATATACAACAAATTCAGAAGGACTTCTTGAGGTTGCTGGGTTGCACGGGGCTAATTTATTTACTGCATCAAAAGCTGGTTATAGGTTTGACGCGAATTATGTTAGCGATTATATGCATACTGAATTTGAAATAAATGCTGATGAGTATTATGTACTTAGTGGTGTTGTTGCGTCAGGTGAAAAGGTTCTTGAAAATGCAACAATTATAGTAGAAGGCTCAGAGTATTCAACAAATGAAAGTGGTCAATTTTCGATATCTCAACTTTATAAATCGGGCATTGCAACAATTACTTGTCAAGGTTTTGATACAACAACAATTAATTACTCACTTCAAGATAATGAGCACAATGTGAATTTGACTTATGGTATTGAAGGACAAGTTCTTTGCGGGGCAACGGGTGTTGGTTTGGTTGAAGTATCTTATTTGGACAATGAAAAGCAAACACAAAAAATAATAACCGATTATAATGGAAACTTTGATATTCAAGGTTTGTGTGGAATGGTGGAGTTGTCTTTTGAAAAAGATTACTACACCATTGAAAAAAATAATGTATTTGGTTATGAAGATATAGATATTAATTCAACATATTCAATTTGTGGAAAAGCATTTAATTCTGAAGGCAATATTGAAGGACTGAAGATTGGACTATTGCAAAATACTGGAAGTGATGCTTTTGAAGACTATGTTATGACAAATGCAAATGGAGAATTTTCATTCGATGGATTGAGTGGTGAATATCTATTAATGTATGATTCGTCTAGTGGTTATGAATTGCTACCTAACACATATCAAATTACCGAAGGCGGGATCTATAACTTTGCAGATAATGGCTATAGTATCAAAGGTTGCGTAACTTCAGGTGGAGAACCTGTTTCTGGAGTGGTTGTGTCTGCAGGTGAATATACTGCAATTACAAATGATAGAGGTTATTACAAGTTTGATTTGCTTATTGCAGAAGAAGAACTAATTCTTACAAAAGATGGTTATGATTTTGGCGAAAGTATAATTGTCAATTCGTCTTTCGATGGTAGAGAAGATGTTAATTTTGTTTGTACATATAGCGTTCAAGGTGTTGTTTGTAGCGGAGAAACTCCAATAAGTGGTGTTACTGTTGAAGTTGGTGGTGTTTCAGTTGTTACAAATGAATCTGGTCAATATTTAATAAATGGTATTGAGGGAACAAAATCAATTACCCTTTCAAAATCTGGTTATGAATTTGATGGTGTTTCTGAAGTTTCGACAGCAGGGGAATATAATTATGACGCACACTTTACTAGTGAGATAACTGTTGTATCAAGAGATGTAATTGTTTCTGGCGCAAGTGTGGAAATTGCAGGTGCTACCTATACAACTAATGAGTTGGGAAAGGTTAATATTTCAAATTTGCATATTGGTGATGTTCTTCAATTCTCAAAGCAGGGCTATAATATTGACGAGTATATCTTTGAAGATAATGTTTCAAGTGTTGTTCTTAATGCTACTTATAGCGTTGCGGGCAAGGTACTGATTGTAAGTCAACCGCTTGTAGGTGTTAGGGTTCTTTGCGGAGAGCAGGTATTTGTTACTAATTCTGCTGGAGAATTTTTGATTACAGGTATTTCTGGTTTGGCTGAAATTTCTTTTGAAAAAGATTCGTACGAGTTTGAGAGTGTACAGGTTTCTGGATATCGTGACCTTGAAATTAGAGCGATGTTTGGAATTTCTGGGTATGTAAATGTAACAGGAGTGCCGTTGTCGGGTGTTTCTGTTACAGCGGGCGACAAGTCTTCTATAACAGATAATGATGGTTATTTTGAGATAAATGGTTTAACAGATACTACACTAGTAGAGTTTGAAAAATATGGCTATACATTTGTTGGAGAAAATTATGTGTCTGAGCCAACTATTCTTGATATAACTGCTAGATATAATTTGTCCGGACAGGTAAAAAGTGGAGAACTTGCTATTGTAAATGCTCAAATCTCTTTATCAACGGGAGAAGTGACTTATTCAGATGATAATGGTTATTATTTGTTCACAGGACTAGTTGATATTGTTGATGTGACCGTTTCAAAAACCGGATATGATAGCAGTAGAATTGAAGGTGTTGATAAGTTTAGTAATTCGACGAATTTTGATTTGACATATTCAATCGTAATTAATTTTACGGGTGCTGCTGGTGTTGGCGATATTTCAATTTCGGTAAATGAGGTTGCAAACAAATATAGTTCAAGTTCTGTAAAATTAGATAATTTGAAAGGTGAGAGCTATATATCAATTGACAAAGATGGATATGGATTTAATCCTTCGCAATTGGTTGTGAGTCAGTACACAGAATATTCAGTTGCTATAATGAAAGAATTTTCTGTTTCTGGAACAATTAGAACAACCTCGGGTGTAGCGGTTGCAAATGCCCCAATTGTTGCGGGTAAGAATGTTACAATAACAGATGCGAATGGTTATTATTGTTTGAGTGGGTTGACGGGAACTGTTAGACCAAGTATTGTTCTTGATGTTGTTGACAATGCGTATAAGGGCGAAAACTTCTCTTACTCGGTATCTTTGGGTCAGTTTGATTCTGATACTACTATTAATTATAACAATATCACAGATTTTGATTATTCTTATTATATGTTCAAGAAAGGTTATGCGAATTTGTATAATGCAAATAGTTATCAAATATTTGGTTCGGGATCTGTGCACGACTCGGCAAGTGGTGAGAATCAAGACGTTAATATAGTCTACAAGAAAGATACTAATAACAAAAGGATTATGCAAAATTTGAACTGGCACGACGGAAAAATTCTTGGTATAGTTGATCCAAGAGTTTCGCAATTGACTTATGTTGATATGACAACAAAGACAGTTAAGTGGCAAAAGATTACAGAGGGTAGTGTTGGAAAAGATGCTAATACGACCGCATATACAACTAGTTGGAATACTACCGATTATGATTCTTATCTAAATTCGTTTGGTGTTAATGCGGAAGGGTTCTATCCTTATGTGATTAATAGGGATACAATCAATTCTAGTTTGTCGGTAAATCTTACATACGATGTGGGTTCGGGTTTGTATAAATTTGAATTCAATCTTCTATGTAATGAGGCAATGTACAAGTATTATGTAATTCAAATGTCGAATATGTGTAGTTCTCAGTCGTTCCAAAGTTTCAATTCTGCAAAGCTTACTTATACAATAAATAACAAAGGGTTTATAACCCAAATGGATATTGATGAGGTTTATAAAGTTAAGGCTAGCGTGTTCTCTTCAACGGTAACAGATGACTTTACTTATTATTTTAAAACAACGTCTTTGAATGAAGTTATTAGCGATATTGATATATCTTCGCTTGCTGCAATTAGAGATTCTTTAAGCGAAAAGACTCCAACAATCAAAGTAGGAGCTTCGAGAACAAGTGATTATGATGTGGATTTATATTATGACAAAAGGAGGGTTCTGGTATGAGAAAATTTAAAATATGGGCTTGTGCTGCAATATGTGCATTGACTGGCGGAATTTATGCGAGTGCAAATATAGCACCTAGTGTTGTTGATGCATCTGTTAATTCGTCAACTGGTGTGGTTGATCTTGCTAGATATGCCGAAAAGACTGCACAAAGTACAAGTAATACATATTCTAGTTTGGGAACATATCCTCTATATGTAGATGGAGATGCCGGATCTACAAAAAGTTTATATACAATAAGATTTGGCGGGCTATCTAGTGCCGATCCAATGGTTACTATTAATTCTGGCGGAAATTATTCCTTTGACGGAAATACAATTTCTATGAGTGCTGGCTCGTCTACGTCTACGTCAAAAAGAGAGCCTTATGCATCAACAGCATTCTCTGTGTCGGATAATTTGTTGCAAGCAAGTTCTCGTGGCTATCTTAATGTAACCGCTAGTGCGACTGCAGGTGGCACTCAAAGTTATTCTGATAAGTTCAATTTTGTTTTAAAGACGGGAACTTTAGATGGTTATACAAATATCTCTGAGACAGGCTTTGGTGTTTCTGATACCGTTACATCGGTTTCGTCAGTTAGTGCTGGGGTGTCTAATTCTAAATCAAAAGATTATCTTTTGATGGGTGTGATTACAAGAAGTTCAAGTGGAACGTGGAGAGATATTGGAATGTCCATATCTTCTCCAACACTTGTGATATCTTCGTCTGATACGACTGCTCCAACAATTTCTTGCGATATCAATAATAGTTGGGCAGTTGCTAAAACTTTAAAGTTTACAATAACAGATACCGAAAGTGGTATATGGAGTGTTTCTAGCAATGTTTCCAATTTGCCAACTCCTACAAAGACAGGCAATACTTGGGTGTATCAAATACCTGTAACAGAAAATGGAAATTATTCTATAACGGTAACTGATGCTGTTGGAAATGCTAGAACTTATACGCATACCGAATCAAAAATAGATAAAGTTGCACCAAACGCAGTTTCTGTTGATATGTTAGGATTTAGTACATATTCAGAAATTAATGTAAAACCTACTTTCCAAGAATCTGGAATTAATAAAGAAACTATTTATTATACAACTGATGGTTCAGTGCCAAATACATCAAGCAAAACATTCTTAAATGGTGTAGACAACAAAATTTCGCTTGCTGATGGTATTCATACTTTGAAGTTTGTTGTTATAGATGAGGCGGGTAATACTTCCGAAGTTGTAACAAAAACTATTGAGATTAATACAAATAGATATGCAATTAATATTAGTAATACCAATTGTACAATAGAGGTTATTAAACCTACTACATTTGATACTGATGATGGTTATAGAGCTTTCTATGGAGAAACAATAAGAGTTAATTTTAGTATGCTTGATGGTTGTCAAAGAGGAACTTTAAAAATCAATGGTGAGAATCTTGAGTTTGTAGAAGATTATGTTGAAATCATAGTTAAAGAAGATATTGTAATTGATGTTTGCTATGATTACATTGTTAATTTAAGTTTTGACAAAGTGACTTTTGAGTACTTGCCGTTTGTGGACTCTCAAGAATTGTTGTACACAACCAATACTGAGTCCGATGTTCAAATTCTCTTTGAAATAAAGAAGAATGGAGAGGTTTCAGTTTTAAAAGACGCTGGCGTATATGAAATTACTTGGAAGGTTGATGAGTTTGCGTTCACAGGTAGTGGTAGTGTCCAGGTTGAGATTACTCCAATTAAGGTTTATATTGAGGCTCTTAGCGGTCAGAAAAAGATATATGGCGATGAAGACCCTGTGTCTCTAGAGTATTCGGTTGAGGGTGTTCCTGAGGGTGTTTCGTTTGAGGCGATTCTTGAAAGGGGCTCTGGAGAAAATGTTGGCGAATATTTGATTTTGATGAAAGAGCATAATTTTGATAGTAATTACGTTATTGACTATACCGAAGAGTATTTCAAAATACTTCCTCGAAAAATTATAGTTCTTGCCGATTCTTTTGAAAAAACTTATGGGGATTTGGATCCTGAATTTACCTATAGATTATATGATAGTAGTCTTGTTGGTTCAGACGTTTTGGAAGGTTCTCTAACAAGAGAATTAAATGAGAATGTAGGTGTGTATGAAATCGAATCAAGCCTTTCTAATAATAATTATAATATAATTTATATGAAAGGTTATTTGACAATCAATCCTAGAGATATTGTCATTAATATTGATAATATTGACACAATATATGGAAATGAAGAAGTGTTGACATACACAACAGATATTGATGTTGACTATTCTCAATTCTCTGGTTGTCTTGAAAGAGAGATGGGAAGTGATGTTGGTCAATACACAATTTCGATTGGTACTTTGTCAAGCGCTAATTATAATATAGTACAAGTTAACAATGGTACTTATACAATAGGTAAAAAATTAATTTCTGTTAATGCAACAGATGTAGAAAAAGTTTATGGCGAAAGCGATGACTTAAAATATGAAGTTTCGGGATTGGTAAGTGGAGACACTTTGTCTGGAGCTCTTAATAGAGAAAGTGGAGAAAGTGTTGGTGTGTACAATATTAGTTTAGGTTCCCTTTATAATCCTAACTATATAATAGACTTCACTCCTGCTGTTTTAACAATTAAACCTGCTGGCGTTGTTATAATTATAGAAAATGTTACTCAAGTGTATGGAGATATTGAAGAAGACCTTTCTTATTTGATAGAGGGACTAAAGTTTGACGATAGTCTTGCTGTGGAATTGGAAAGAGAGATGGGAAGTGATGTTGGTTTGTATAATATTACTTGCGTGTCTATTGATTCTGAAAATTATTATATTTCGGAATGTGTAGACGGAGTGTATGAAATTGTAAAGGCAACAATTGTTCCATATTTGAGAGCTCAAAGTTTTGTGTATTCGGGAACTATGAACTTTATAGATTCTTCAAATTTCCCATTTGAGGTAAATGTAGTATACAAGTCAAATGGTCTTGAAGTTGAAGGTATGTTGAATGCGGGAACTTATCAAGTACAAATGATATTTGATGGAAATGAGAATTACAATCCAGCAAAGAGCGAAGTTGTTGATGTTGTGGTTGAGAAACAAAGTGTTTACTTAACTCTTGCAGAAAATAAGTTTGTTTACGATGGAAATATTAAATTCCCAGAATTTGATTATAATACAATGTCTGGACTTTCTCTTGATGATATTGTGTTTAAATTTGAAGGCGATGTGTTGCCACAAGAGGTAGGCGAATATCGTTTTACAATTACTTCAAGTAGTCCAAATTATGATTGTACAACTTCGGGTGTTTTAAGTATTGCAAAATCGTTTAAGAAAGAGTCTAGTGATGCTAGTAGCGTAATAGAAAGTTCAGATGCAACATTCGATTCTTCAGTGGCAAATTTGGAACTTGTTGAAACTTCATTAAAGGGCAAGTTTAATGATAAAGTATTGGTGTCTGCTTGTACATTTGCTAATGTTACAGAAGATGATGATAATATATATACTGTCAAGGTAAAAGCAAAAGAAGGTCTTGATTCGGTATATGTATATCAATTAGGCGAAAATAATTCTGTTAGACAAATTTTGGTAAATGTTGTAGATGGTTATTATGAGTTTAAGGTAGATAATATTACAGACACATATATTTTGGCAAGAGACAAAGAGCCTCTACCTTTGTGGTTCTGGTTGTCAATGGTATTGGGTGTGGTTACTATCGTGTCCGCATCAATTGTTACTGTAAAACTTGTGAAAAAGCACAAAGCAAAGAAGTCTGCAGATGCTCCAGAAATGGAAAATTACAATGTTGGCTAAAAACAAACAAGATATGTTGTTTATTGCTGATTGTTGAAAATTAGTATAAAAAAGAGAATTGGAATAAATCTAGTTCTCTTTTTTTGTGTCTATGTTGTGAAGTAAATGGAACTTGATATAAGAAAATGACATTGATGTGGGATAATATAATTTTGCGTTTAGTTGGTATTTGTGTAGACTTTGTTTTTGTTGATATTGGAATATTTGTGTTACAACAAGTATCTGCTTAGATGTGACAATGTATTCATTTTGCAACTTGAATAATTTTCAAGTACCAAATTTGTTAAAAACTAATACAGATGTTTAATTCTTATGTTATAATCTATGTGAATTTACAGGAGATTGTTATGAAAAATAGTTTTGGTGAATTTTTAAAACAAAAACGTCAAGAAAAAAGTTTAACGCAAAAAGATTTAGCAAAAAAACTCTTTGTGTCGGAATCTGCGGTTAGCAAGTGGGAGAAGAATATTGCTCATCCGGATATAACGTTATTGCCTTTATTGTCGGAAATATTAGAAGTTTCTGAACACGAACTGATAACGGCAAGTATTGATAAGCAGGCAAGAGAGGATAAGAAACAAGCAAAGAAATGGAGAACACTGAGTTTTTCGTGGAGTTTGTTTTTCTATATATCTTATGCTGTGGCTCTTATTCCTTGTTTTATTTGTGATTTGGCAATTAATAAGGGGTTGACTTGGTTCTGGATTGTGCTGTCTGCATTACTGCTTGCCTTTTCATTTACAAACCTTCCAAAACTTATTAAAAAACACAAACTAATTTTGTTGCCAACATCAATGTTTTTGGCTTTGTGCTTATTGTTGGGTGTGTGTTGCTTGTATTCAAGGGGAAATTGGTTTTGGATTGCTTTTGTTGCGGTGTTGTTTGGGTTTGTTGCGGTATTTGTGCCGATTTACATTTCAAAATATAATATTTTTTCAAAAATAAATAAGTTTAATGATTTTGTTTCATTTGGAATAGATTTTGTTATGCTTAACATTCTTTTATCTGTTGTATATTTGTTTACCGTTGCAAATGGATATGCAGAAAACAATTGGTATTTAAGAATAGCATTACCGATAGTTGTTGCTGTGTATTTATTTCTAAATTTATTGTTTGCGGTTAGGTTTTTAAAGGTTAATCGACTATTAAAAACAAGTATTATATTATTCTTAATAGATGTTTTATATTTTATAGTTCCTTTTATAAAAGTTGATAATGTTGATATGCAAGAAGAAATAAATCAAGCAAATATTTTTAAAGCAGACTTTTGTAATTGGAAGGTGGGTGGGGTGCTTGAAAATAATATTCACTGTATATTATTTTTAATACTAATGGCTTTGACTATAATATTCTTTATGGCTGGCTTGCTTTGTTTTTTGAAGAGAAAAAACAAAGTATAATATGGTTGGCAATAAAAGACTTTATCAACAGAGATAAAGTCTTTTTGTTATCTTATTTGTTCTTAGGGCTATTTCTATTGGTTGGGATTGTGGGTTGATTTGTTGAAAAATTGTTCGTTATAAATAACTGAGGGGTGGTTGGGATTTTCTTGTTTCGCTTGTTGATGATAATGTTTGGCGGCTGTTTTGTCAGAATGATATAGTAGTCTAGAAAGTTCTATATTGGGAATAAGGTTTCTGTATTCTGCATACTCAAAGCCCAAGGTGTTTTGTGGGGCATTGAGGGCACATTTGTACCAAAAGATAGCAAGGTTAATATTTCTTTCGTTTTCGTAACAATGGGCAAGTTTACAGCATATTTCAGCTGTTGGTGGGTGTTGATAGATGATTTTTAATAATTCTTTTTTTGCAAGGTTATGCTGGTTCTTTTTTATATAGCAATCTGCAATAATGGTATAAGCGCCAATGATGTTTGGAATGAAAGAGTCGTGCATTTTGAAGTACTTTTTTAAGTTTGTAATGCATTGTGTGTATTTGCCTAAATAATACAGCTCTCTAGAGAAGTAATATTGTTCTCGGGGGTTAAATTGTATTCCTTTTAAGAGTGCTTTTTTATAAATGTTAAAATTTCTTTTGGGGTCGTTTGGTTTTTCTTTTTTATGTTCAACTTCTATGTCTGTGTATTGGATATTTCCTGAAAGAGGAATGGCCTCGTGAATAAATCCTTCAAACTTGAGTCTTAGGGAAGTTTTAAAGATTCTCTCTCTATAAAATTGAAATGAAGAATTGTTGCTGTTGATAATATATTTGCACATATAAATATCTGCAGAAAGAGATTCTTTGAGCTTTTGGATTTTAAGAATGTTTTCATTTGAGATATTGTCGTCTGCGTCAAGCCACATAGAATAATCTTTGGTTGCTTTGCTAAGAGAAAAGTTTCTTGCTTTTGAAAAATCGTCGCACCAAGCAAAAGTGAATATTTTGTCTGTATATTTTTTCGCAATAGAAATGGTTGAGTCTATAGAACCTGTATCTACAATAATTATTTCATCTGCAAATTGTTGTGCTTGTTTAAGAATTCTTTCAAGGGTTTGTTCTTCGTTTTTTACAATCATACAAATGCTTAGTGTTTTCATAAACCACCTTCTTTTTATATGGGAAATTAGTCTATTTATATTTTATGAAAAGGGAGATTTTGTGGTTACATTTGCTATGTTTTTTTTGAAATGTTTGATACAATATAAATGCAAATTTGTTGCTCTAAATTATTAAGGGAAATATGGTTGTTGTATGATTAATGTATTGGAAAGGAAGATGAAGGTTGAGGCGTCTTTGACTGATGTGAATTGTCAGTTGGGTCTTGTTCCTGCACTAACTGTGGTGCAAGATAATATGTGCGAGTTTTTTAAGCAAATAGATTGCGACGGGTTGTCTATGGTTCCGAAGTGTAATTGTTTTTTTGTTCTTACGAAAACAAAAATATTGTTTCATAGATTTCTTAATTGGCTTGATTTGTTTAGTGTTAAAACTGAGTTCTCGTCAATTGGAAAAGTAAAGCTTGGGCTGTCTGCGGTTGTATCTGATAGTGTTGGTCTCGTTGCGGAATGTGTACAAGAAATGTGTGCAATGGATGCGTCGTCACGTTCTCTACGAGTGATTGGTTCTACTGCTCTTCCAGAAGACATTGAGGCTACAAAAACAACTGAAATTAGATTTCAAAAGTTGGTGGACGATTGTGTTGAGTCTGATTTTGTTAGAGAGGTTATTGTTAATCTTTCTCACTTGGACTTTTATAAACACGTTAATAATGTTGAATATGTTAGACTTATGTTGTCAACGTTACCTCTTGAGTTTTTTGAAGATTTAAAAATCAAAGAATTTGAAATTCACTATATATCTGAGTGTGTTAGTGGAGATGTTTTAAGATTGTATACTAGAGTGGGAAATGGACGTGTGGTGTTTTGGATTAAGCGTGAAGATATTGTAATTTGCAAAGGTGTATTAACTTTCTAAAAATGCAAATAATGCAAATTAATTTGTATTATTTGACATAAAACTATGTGAAATTGACATAAAGATGAGGTTATGTATGAAGAATATTTCAATTATATTGGCTGAGGGTTTTGAAGAGTTGGAGGCTGTTACTGTTATTGATTTGTTGAGACGTGCTGGTGTTGCTGTTGAAGTGATGGGGCTTAGAAATATGCAAATAACAGGTGCACACGGAATTACTATTACGTGTGATGATGTTTTTGATTATTATGGTTGTTTGGATTTTGATGGTATTGTTCTTGTTGGTGGTATGGGGAATGCAACGGCACTATCTGAAGACGAGGGAGTATTGAAAATTATTTCCGAGTATGCAGAAAAAGGGAAATTGATTGCAGGCATTTGTGCGACTCCATCTCTTGTTTTTTCTGCTACGGGAATTCTTGATGGAAAGAAGGCTACGTGTTATCCGTCAGAAAGTTTGATGGTGGGTTTGAGTGGAGAGTTTGTTGATAGTCCTTGTGTTGTTGCTGATAATATTATAACAAGTCAAAGTCCAGATACAGCTATGGAATTTGCTCTTACTATTATTCAATATTTGGGTGGAGATGCTGGTGCCGTATATAGGGCATTACAAGGAAAGTAATTATGAGAGTTTGTTCATTAGCGAGTTCTTCAAAGGGGAATTGTACAGCGATATATGGTGAAAATGAAATTTTGCTTGTCGATATGGGAATTACCCTCAAAGATTTGGAAGAGAAGTTTGAAAGATTGAAGTTGTCGATGGAGAACATTATTGGTGTTCTTATTTCTCACGAGCACTCTGACCACACAAAAGGAATTTTGTCATTGGTGCGCAAATATGATGTTCCCATTTATTGTCATTATGATTCTGTTGATGGTGTTCTTAAGAAAACCAAAATTTCAAGCCTATGTGTTTCTAGGTTTGCTGATGCAGAATTTAAGATAGGGAATTTCAAAGTTTCTTCGTTCAAGGTTTGTCACGATGTTTGTTGTGTAGGATATAATATTTCAGAAAATTCAAATAAAATAAGTATTGTTACAGATTTGGGGCATACTACTAAGGCAATAGTTGAAAGACTATATGATAGTAGATTGGTTATTCTAGAGGCGAATCACGACGAAAAAATGGTTCTTGCGAGTACAAAGTATCCTCCTGTTTTGAAACAGAGAATACTTAGTGACCGTGGACATTTAAGTAATATTAGTTCGGCAAAAGTAGTACTTGAACTTGCTCAACATAATGTAAGACAAGTTTTGTTTGCTCACCTCAGTGAAGAGAATAATACTCCTGCACTTTGCTACAGTACAATTTGTGATTATTTACAATCAAATGGTGTGGAACCAAATGTGAATATCAAACTAGATATTGCAAAGCCAAATGGGGTAGGACCTATATTTGTAATTAATTAAATCATAGCCATCTACTAGAAATTAGGAGGTGGTTTTTTTATGAAAAAAATTTTTGGTTTGTTGATGCTTTTTGTTTCGTTATTTTTGTCTACGGGGTGTGAGTTTTCTGTTTCAAAAGAAGATGATGCAGTACCTTTGGAAAGTAGGTTGATAACTGTGTCTCAAACAACAGATACAATAGAAATTGCATCTGCGGTCGAGCCTGCAATTGTAGGAATTAGTGGAATATCTTCAGTTGGAGAATCGGTAGGAAGTGGTGTTTGCGTTTCTGAAAATGGATACATACTAACAAATTCACACGTTATTAGTGATTGTGATTATATAGAGGTGTATCTGGCTAATAAAACTACTGCTCGCGCAAGTGTTGTTTATAATAATCCTGTGCTGGATTTGGCGATTATACAAAGTAGCAAAAGTTTGCCATACTTGAATATTGGCAGTAGTGACGACCTTTCTGTAGGGCAAGATGTGTTGGCTGTGGGAACTCCACTTAGCCTTACACTTACACACTCTTTTACAAAAGGAATAGTAAGTGCACTGAATAGGACACTCAAGGTTGATTCAGTGAGTGGAGAGGGATATATGCAGAATCTTATTCAACACGATGCAAGCTTAAATCCAGGAAATTCAGGAGGGCCTCTGTTGAATTCAAAAGGTGAGGTTGTTGGGATTAATACTCTTAAAATAAGTGGTGGAGAAGGAATTGGTTTTGCTATTCCAAGCAAGAGTTTTGAGAGTCTTCTTCAGAGTTTTGTTGAAAATATTAACTATCAAATTCCGTATCTTGGCGTATATGGCTTTGATAGTGAAATTGCAAATTATTATGATAAAAACATATCGGAAGAGGGGTTCTATGTTTTAGATGTTTCTTCTCAGAGTCCGTTGAAAGAATGTGGGGTGGCGGAGGCATCTATTATTATAAAATTTAATGATAGAAAGATAAAAAATACACTAGATTTGAAAGACGAGCTTTATAAACTTACCTCTTCGGATACTGTGTATATTGAATATATTAAAGATGGAATTTTGTATAAAGCAAAGACAAAATTAAACTAAAATTGAATCGGTAGGATTTTTATAGACGTTATTTCTTGATAAAAAGCGGAAATAATGTCTATTTTTTGTTGAGAACAGCAATAAATTTCTTGAAAAACTTGATTATATTAAAAAAATAATGTATTCTAAATATATAAATATATTTAAATTGTTTGTAAATTCAGTTGGTTGAAAGATTGACTGAGGAGAAGAAATGAGTAAAAAGAATTTCAAGATAGAAAAAGGGAATACGTATAGCGTGCTAGATGCTTTTAAGTTTTTCTTTTTTCTTGTGGTAACATATTTTGGCGCAACACTAGTTTATATGATGATTGTTAGTATTGTTGCAGGTTCAAAGGGAATGTCTAGTTCTGAGCTTTATGCAACAGAAACTTGTCAAGCATTGTCTTTTGTTTTGCCACCAGTTGTTTTTATTTCGTTTTTCTTGATTTATAACAAGGTAAAGAAGATTAAATGCAAATACGCATTTTCTGATGGTCAGCCAATTAGTTTGTTGCCTATTTCTGTTGCAATAGTTCTTGCGATTATTTCTATTTTCTTATTCACTCCGATAGTGAATCTTATTGAGTATGGCTTTATGGAATTGGGATATTATGCTGATAATACTATTCCGTTACAAGGAAAAATGCAATCAAGCCTAGGATATTTTGCTTTGGGCTTGCTTATCTATGCTTTGCTACCTGCGATTGCTGAGGAGATAGTTTTTAGAGGTGTTATTCAGAATGCCATTATGAGCAAGTTCAATGGTTTTGTTGCAATATTTTTCTCAACTATTTTGTTTGTTTTGATGCACGGCTCATTACAGCAAACAGCATATCAATTGATTGTAGGTATAATGCTTGGGTACCTTGCTTGTGTAGGTGGTTCAATTGTTTATTCTATTATATTGCACTTTTTGAGCAATGCGTTGGTGCTTGTGTTTAGTTGTTTTGATATTGTGTCCTATTTGAATGGGCAGAATATGGTGTATTACAATTTTTATAGTATGGTTTTCCCAATTTGTATTTTCTTATTGGGTGTGGCTCTTGTTGGAATTCTTTTCTGGGTTTTGAAGTATCTAAGAAACAAAAATTTCTTCCGTTATGATGTGAAAATGTCAAGAAAGAAAAAATCGCAGAAGGTTGATGAGCCTGAAGAAGAACCAAAGAAACTTGGACTAAAAGGAATGTGGCAGGCTCTTGCGTATAATGAAAGAGTATTTATGATTGCTTGCTTTGTTCTCATTGGTTGTATTTGGTTGATTAATACAATTAGCGGTTTTGCAGGTTAAAAGGAAGATAGATGAAATACTATACTGTAGAGGGAAACAAAAAATCAATATTCAAAGTTTTTGCCATATATTATATTTGTATGGCGCTCTTTTGTCTTGTAAGAGTGTTGTCTAGTATTGATGGCGTTCTTCCGCAAGGCAAATGGGGGGATATAATTTTTACAATAGTTATTCAGTTGGTTTTGCTTTTTATAATTCCGTTTGTTTTATATATGAAATTTCTTAAGGTTACGCCAAGACAAACTTTTGAGCACTTCAATTATTCCAAAATTAGTGTGGTTGTTGTGTTTATAAGTATAGCAATTGGTATTCTTTGCTTTTTTGTTAACGTTGCAGTGTCATCACTTTTCAATGGTATTTTAACTTTCACTGGCTATAGATTTTCAAGCGGTGGTGGTGATTTTGATTATTCAATTGGGAATTTCTTTTTGCAGTTGTTCTTGGTTGCTGTTTGTCCTGCTTTTTGTGAGGAGTTCTTGCATAGGGGACTAGTTTTACAAGGGATTAAACATATGGGCTTTAAGAAAGCAATTGTGATTTCTTCTTTGTTATTTGCTTTGCTACATTTCAATGTGCAACAAGTATCGTACGCATTTGTAATTGGTCTAATTCTTGGGTTTGTTGCGGTTGTATCAAAGAATATATATCCTGCTATTATTATCCACTTTGTGAACAATGCAATTAGTACTTATTTAGACTTTGCGTCTGCACGTGGTTGGGTGTTTGGAGATGTCTTGAGTGGACTACAGAGAATGCTACTAGCAGGAAATACAACTTTGATATTTATAATAAGCTGTGTGGTAATGGTTGTTGTGGTTGCTTTGTTGTGTTTATTAATATGGTTGCTTTATAAAAGGACAATTGTAAGTAAGGTCAATAAAGCTATAGATAAAGCATATATGAAAGTGTCGATTTTTTCTAGAAATCAACCAATTCACGTAAGTGCAGAACACGAGGCTATAAGAGATTTGTTGGAAAATAGTACATTGCTTAATTTGGATTATAAGGCATTGGATAATCCGATTGATATAGTTATGCCAAAAGAAAAAAGCAGATATGCCCCAAAACATATGGATATGCTGTTTATGTGGGGAGCAATTGCTATGGGTGTAGTTGTGACAATATTTACTTATATGTGGGGGCTGTTCTGATGAAGATAAATATTGTTGCAGTTGGAGACTTGAAAGAAAAATATTTGGTTGAGGCTTGTAAGGAGTACACGAAGCGTATATCTAGATTTCATACAATCAATATTATAACTATTGCTGAAGAAAAACTCCCAAAAGCATTGAATGACGCACTTATATCAAGGGCTCTTGTAAAAGAGGGTGCAAGTATTGAAAAGTATCTTAAGGGTTTTGTTGTTGTGATGGATATTCACGGCAAGGAATTGGATAGTGTGCAATTCTCTCAAATGATTGATTCGGCATCTCTTGGTAATGATACCATCACGTTTGTTATTGGTGGTAGTTATGGTTTGAGTGAAAGTATCAAGTCAAAAGCGCATATGCGATTAAGTGTGAGTCATATGACTTTTCCTCATCAATTATTCAGAGTTATGTTGCTTGAGCAGATATATAGGGCTTGTTGTATTTCAAATAATATTCTTTATCATAAGTAGGTGTTTATGGACGAAGAAATGATGGCTATTGCAATCAATGAGGCAAAAAAATCCATAAAGTCCGAAGACGTGCCTGTTGGTGCGGTGGTGGTTATGAATAATCAGATTATCGCAAAAGCATATAATCAAAAAGAGAAAACTAATAATGTAACTGCTCACGCTGAGATTTTGGCTATAAATAAGGCGGGGAAAAAATTAGGGCGTTATAGACTTGATGATGCTGTCATATATATTACCAAAGAGCCTTGTCTTATGTGTATGGGAGCAATTCTTAGCGCTAGAATCTCTAGAATTGTATATGGAGCCAAAGATTTGAGGTATGGCACATCTGAACTAGCAACAAATAATAAATTTAACCATAAATGCGAGATTTTGGGTGGGATAAAGAATCAAGAATGTGAGGCATTGCTTTCAGAGTTTTTTAGAGGCTTGAGGAGAAAAAATGAAAGTTCAAGAAAAACTAAAAATCAATTTCAAAGGGATAAAAAATAATTTTAAGTTTCAAGTAATAATATTGATTACCAATACCTCTTCAAAAAGTTTCAAAAAAGAAATATTGGGTAGAGGTTTTGTTGATTGGATTGCTTTTGCCTGTGAGGGCTTGGACGTAAAAGCAAAAAAATATAATGATGAAAATATCTTGGAATTTGTAAAATCGCAAGCAGATGATTCTTTTGATTATACAATTGTATTACTAGATAATATTCCATTAATTACAAAAGATACCATTACAAATATTTGTGAGTATTGCAAATACAAAAATATCCAATTATGCAAATTGCCTGTTGGTTATGTTTTTAATAATGAATATTTGTCAAAGGCAGAAACTCCTCAAGTAGATAGTGTTTACTCGCAGGATTTGGAAAGTTTCTATATTGTAGAAAATAAAAAGCAATTTAAATTTGCAGAAGATGTTTTGCAGGATAGGGTTAATTCATTTCATATTAGTAATGGTGTGGAAATCAAGAAACCATCATCGGTATATATAGAACCTGAGGTAGATATTGATAAAGGAGTAGTAATATATCCCAACAATAGCCTTAAGGGAAAAACGGTTATATCCCAAAATGTTATACTAAAAGAAAATAATGTAATAGAACAATCAAAAATTGGCAAAGAATGTTGTTTGAGTGGTAGTGTTGTGGAAGGTTCAATTCTTGCTAATGGGGTGTATGTTTCATCATTTTGCGAAATTAAAAATTCTCTTGTTGGAGAAAATTGTTTGATTGGTTCGAGTTGCAAAATATATAATTATCATTTGACAGCGGGTAGCAAACTCAAAGCAAATGAAGTACTAGGAGAAGAAGATGATAGCAATAATAGGGTTGGGGAATCCAGGAAAGACTTATGAGAAGACTGTTCATAATCTAGGCTTTATGGCGCTAGATTATTTTGCTGAAAAACACAACCTAACATTCTCTAAAAACAAATATTCAGGCAAAGTTGCAGAAGGTGTAATTGGTGGCGAAAAGGTGATTCTGCTCAAACCCGAAACGTTTATGAACCTAAGTGGGAAGAGTGTTGAAGAAATGGTGCATATGCTCAAATTGAATTTGTCACAAATTATGGTTTTGTCTGATGATATAGATTTGCCATTTGGGGATTTGCGCTTAAGGTCAAAAGGTAGCGCAGGAACACATAATGGACTTAGAGATATTGTAGGAAGAATCGGTACAGATTTTCCTCGTATTAGAATTGGTGCAGGGCGTCCAGAAAAAATGGATTTGGCGACTTTTGTATTGAGCAAAATTCCACAACAAAAACTCGAAGACTTGCAATCTAAGTTTGAGGTTGTATCCAAAGTTATAGAAAAATTTATAGAAAGAAAAACAGTAGAAGGAATAGATATTACAAGATTTTAATATGCTAGAAAAGTACTTGAGAAAGGGCAATTTTCATAGTCTTATGCAAAGTGTGGAAAACGGCGAAAATTGCAGTGTTTTTGGTCTTAATATTGGGGAAAAACTTGCACTAGTAGAAGATAGTGCATTCCTTTTTTATGTGGCAGAAAATTTGGAGAAGGCAAGTGCTATTAATGAGAAGTTGTTGGATTTGGGAAGAAGGTCGATTGTGTTGCAAGACTTTATAAATCCATTATCGTCCGAATTTGAGTCTCCAGAAAAAATCCTAGAAATTTTGTCTGGACTGAATAGTGGTCAACTTGATACTATTGTTCTTACACCAAATGTTCTTTCTGCAAAATTTCCAAGACCTGAGGATATCAAAAAAATTTGCGTTTCAAAAGGTCAAGAACTTAATGTGTCAGAGTTTTCTAGAACGCTCACACAGATGGGTTATTCTCGAGTGGACTTGGTGAGCAATAAGGGTGAATATTCTTTACACGGAGATGTTATTGATGTTTATCCTCTATTAGGAAATCCTACAAGAATAATGACTGATTTTGATGTTGTTGAAAGTATACGACTTTACAATCCAATTACTCTTCTTACCACTAGCGAACTAGAAAGTGTTGATGTGCTTTCAAATCAATATTACAATGTTAGGCCTTGTGATATTGAATCATATTATTCCGATAATAAATTAAAAAAAGATGATTTGTTCTATGCTTTAACCGAGACTGAGTTTAGAGACTATAGGCTTATTGCTTTCGATAAAAATATCAATTCCTCAATATTTGATTTTGTTGATAATGGAATTATTGTTTTTGATGGAGCGAAAGCAATTTATGATAACTTGGAGCAGAACATCAAAGACTATGAATTACGTATTGAGAATTCAACATTGAATAAGGTTCTCGGAGTTAGAAAAAATACAATAAAGGATTATTTGAAGTTTGCTCCTTCTTTTACTTTGCTTGCATTTCACTATATTCAACAGAATAATAGAATATTTCAACCTCAGAAAGTTTATAGTATTCGTACTTTGCCTTCGGTTAATTATAATGGTCACAATAATGTTTTGCTATTGGACATTGCTAATTATAGAAAGCAGGGATATACTGTGATTCTATGTGCGGGAAACAATGAGCAAGGTAATAAATTGAACGCTATACTATCTGAAAATAGAATGTCTGCGGTTGTTGCTTCTAGAATGACAATGTGTCAGCTGGGCTCAATAAATATTGTAATTAAAAAATATCCTTTAGATATAATCCTTCCAGAAGAGAAGCTGGCTGTCATTTCCTTTGATAGTTTGTTTGGTAGGGCAAAACGGGTTGTAAAACAAATAGAACAGGGCTTTTTTGACGGGGAGGTTCCAACAGAAGGAGATTATGTTGTTCATAATTTTCACGGTGTAGGAAAATGTTTGGGTGTCAAAACATTGAATATTAGTACTGTTCAACGAGATTATGTTGTCATTGAATACAAAAATAATGATAAAGTATATCTTCCTGTTGAAAATTTAAATCAACTAAGCAAGTATATAGGCTCGGACAAAGCACCACAAGTTAATAAAATTGGTGGTGTTGAGTTTGCAAAAACGAA
This sequence comes from Clostridia bacterium, assembly GCA_017453125.1. Classification (GTDB taxonomy): domain Bacteria; phylum Bacillota; class Clostridia; order Christensenellales; family UBA1242; genus UBA11490. The sequence goes on along the minus strand of JAFTKS010000010.1, from coordinate 49,157 downwards.
AGAAAAAATCAAATCTGCAGTTAAAAAGATTGCTTTTGATTTGATTGCCTTGTATAGAGATAGAATGAATTTGAAAGGATACAAGTATTCTCAAGACGAAGATATGCAGGTGTCTTTTGAGAAAAGTTTTGGATTTGACGAAACTGCCGATCAATTGAAAGCGATAAATGATTGCAAACAAGATATGCAAGATGGCAAGGTTATGGATAGGCTTGTTTGTGGCGATGTCGGGTTTGGGAAAACAGAAGTCGCTCTTAGAATAGCGTTCAAGACTATTCTTGCAGGGAAACAAGTTGTGTTTTTGTGTCCAACCACTATTCTTAGTGAACAACATTTCAATACTGCAAAATCAAGAATGACAAACTTTGGTGTTAAAGTTGAGGTGTTGAATAGACTTAGGAATGCCAAAGATGTGGAGAAGATAAAAAAAGATTTTCAAGACGGAAAGATAGATATGTTGTGTGGTACACACAAATTATTATCTTCTTCAATTAATTATAAGAATCTTGGGTTGCTTATTTTAGATGAGGAACAGAAATTCGGTGTTGCTGACAAAGAAAAAATTAAGAATATGAAAAAGAATATAAATGTTCTGACTCTTAGCGCTACTCCAATTCCTAGGACGCTTAATATGTCGTTGATGGGTGTTAGAGATATTTCTGTTATTGAAACACCTCCAGTTCAAAGAATTCCTAGTGATGTTCAGGTTATAGAGTATAGTGATTCTTTGTTAAAAACAGCAATTGAAAGAGAACTAGCAAGAGATGGGCAGGTCTTAATTATTTATAATAGGGTGGAAAAAATCTATAATTTTGCATCAAAGATTAGGGCGATGGTGTCTGATGCGGTTGTATCTGTGGCACACGGACAAATGTCGGAGAGCGAACTTGAAAAAGAAATCTTTGCACTTTATTCTGGAAAAACACAAGTACTTGTTGCAACAACACTTATTGAAAATGGTGTAGACTTGCCGAATGCAAATACTCTTATTGTTATTAATTCTGATATGTTAGGATTGTCTCAATTATATCAATTAAAAGGCAGGATTGGTCGTTCGGACAAATCTTCGTATGCGTATTTTACTTTTGATAATAGGAAACTTCTTACAGAAACCGCCTACAAAAGATTGCAAGCAATCAAAGAATTTTCTCAAATGGGAAGTGGGTTCAAGATTGCTATGCGAGACCTCGAGATAAGGGGTGCAGGAAGTTTATTAGGCGCAGAACAAAGCGGACATATAGAAAAAATAGGCTATAATATGTATGTAAATCTACTTAGTGAGAGTGTGAAAGAACTAAAAGGGGAAGATGTTTCAAGGGTTACAAATATCAAAGTTGAGACGGGATTTTCTGCGTATTTGCCTTATGATTACATCAAAAGTTCTCATCACAGAATGTCGCTTTATAGGGATATTTCTAGAATCAATTCTTTGGAGAATCTAGAAAATGTTGTGACGAGAATCGAAGAAAATTGGGGAACAGTGCCTGAAGAATTGATGGCACTATGCAAGATTGCACTTATCAAGAATATCCTTTCGCAAATGGGCGTTGAGAGGATTTCCATCAATAAGTTAACCAAGATATATTTCGAATCAAAGGAAAACTTGACAAAGAAAATTATTGATTTGTTGTCTGTGAGAGAGGATCTTTCGTTGAATATTGAGAAAGCACCAATATTGGAGTTGAAGTTGAATTTGCAAGAAAATCCTTTTGACCAGGTATTGAATTTTGTATTTGGGATTGTAGAATGAAAGAAAAATTGGGAAAAATCTATTGATAAATCATTTCTTTTGTAAATTTTATTTGCAATTTGGATATTATTATAGTAAAATAGATAAGTACAATTATAACTAGAGGGGCAAAATGAAAAAAATTATAAAGAAGATTCTCACAATTGCTTGTTGTTTAACATTGTGTTTAGTTTGTTTAACAGGTTGCAGTTGGTTAGAGATAGATAAATATAGATACTATAACGAAGTTGTAGCAACTGTAGGAGATAAGGAATTTTATAAGAAAGATCTTATCGAGGCTTTCAGTAATTATGGTTATCAATACAATCAACAATATGGTTATTCAATTGAAGAGTCTATGAAACTTACAATTAATAATATGGTTGATAACTGGCTACTTCTTGAAGAAATTAAGAAGAATCCAAAGTTCGAAATTTCTGAACCAGAAGAATTAGAAATCAAAAGACAAGTTTTTGACTATATGCAAAACTCTATATTTTCTTATGAGGCTCAAGTAAGAGAAGAATGGGATATGGTAGTTGAAACTGAGGAAGAGTCGGAAATAGAAACTCTTAGAGATACAGAAGAGGAATATGCTCCTACGACATATTATGCTCCTGATCAAGCAGATGAGGACGGTAATGTAGTATTTAGAGTAGAAGAAGAGACTACACCAGTTAATGTTGGAGACTTGAAGATAACAGACCACTTCAATAAGTCTATGCAAATTCGTACTGACCAAAAAGTTTCTGATGAGGCTTGGGCAAGATATATCAAAGCATTACAAGATCGTGCAAAGGCAGAGGGTAGAAGTCAAGCAGAGTCAGAGGTTCTTCGTTATGAAGAAGACAGATTGTTTGAATTATACAAACAAGACAAGTATATGGATAAGTATGAGAAAGATTTCTTTGCAAATCTTCCTGTTGATGTAGAAACAGTTCTTGAATATTACAAGAATCAATATAAGTCTTATAAAGAATTGTATTCAGTAGATAAATCTCAATATCATACTGCAATGCAAAGTGCATCTAGCGAGTACGTATACTTCCATCCAAATAGTGGAAATGAGTATATTAATGTAAAACATATTCTTATTAACTTTACAGAGGCTCAGAAAGCACAAATTACTGATTTGAATACCGAATATGGTATTACAGATGATGGCTCAGAGGCTGACGAAAAGAAAAAATTGAATGAAGTTTACAAGGCAAGACTTCAAACAATAGTTAATCAAACAAAGACTACATTCGAATTGAATGGTGAGACTTATACTTGGAATGCATTGGTTGGTGAGAATAATGTTCTAGATTACGTTTATAATCATGTAAATGGAGCAACTCTCAAAGAAAGAGCAACACAATTCAATGAATTGATTTATGTCTTTAATGATGACCCTGGTATTATGAATAGTGAATTTGACTATGTTGTTAATATTGATACTTCTGTCAAAGATCAAATGGTTAAACCTTTTGCTGATGGTGTAAGAGCTTTGGAAAAGGGTATTGAAATTGATGGAGTAGAAGTAAAAGGCGAAGGAAGTATGAATTATATTGTTAGTTCATATGGAATCCATATCATCTTCCACGCAGGTACTGCAAAGAATATTGTAGAAGAAAACAATATTGATAATATTAGCGATGCTGAATTGTTGAGACTTTTGTGTACAACAATGACAACTCCAGAATCTAACAAATCAATTTTCAATTTTATTTATGACAAATTGAATCTAGATGAAAATGTATATAACAATAAATCTGCAGAGGCAGTAAAAACAGCTAGAACAAATCTAAAGGCTCAAGGAATTGATATCAAGATATATCCAAAGAACTATAACGATTTGTGGTAAAAAGAAAAAATTCATAAGAATATTCTTATGAATTTTTTTGTTTGTTCATACAAATTTTATTGGAGGAATGGGTGTTTTTTAATTGTTGGTATTTTCTAATAAAGATTGTTTCCAAGATGGTGTAATTTCAAATTCTAATTTGTTCAAGTATTCCAAATCTTTGTGTTTTATATTAAATGCTAATTTGTATGCAGTAAGATGGTATCCTTTGTAACTTGTTTTGAGGGGTGTGTTTTTGGAGTTTCTGCCATACTTATCATCTCCAATTATTGGGTTTCCGATATGTGCAAAATACCCACGAATTTGATGGGTTCTTCCTGTGTGTAGCGTGATATCAATAATTGCGTAGTCTTTTAGTTTGTTTTGAATATAAAATTCTGTAATTATTTCTTTGTAATTTTCTTTTGGTGTGTCTGAGATAGTAACCAAAGCGGTCTTGCTGTTTTTAAGTAAGTATGCGGTTTTGACTCCTTCGCTTTGTGGTATGTGATAGACTCCTGCTAAATATTTTTTCTGGACTTGTCTTGTTCTAAATATTTCTTCAAAAAGTTTTGCAATATTTTTGTTTCTAGCCAGAATTACCAGTCCTTCTGTGAGCCTGTCAAGCCTGTGTACAACAATTGCGTTTTTGTCCTCGAAAATTTCTTCAAGTGAATATGTGTTTTCTGATGACTTGTCTCTTGTAGCACATTCTATTCCTGCTGGCTTGTTGATTATGATTATGTTTTCGTCTTCATAAACAATAGGAATATTGGGTTTTGATTTTTTAATTTCATAAATATCAATTTCATCGCCAATATTGATTTGAATATTTTGTTTCGTGCGCTTTCCATTAACTTTGATATTGCCTAGGCGCATTGCTTTTTGTGCAGACGAAAAACTGAGTCCTTGTATGTTGTGAATAATTGTCTTTATTAAGTTTGAAGATTGAGTTGCTTTGAATTTCATAATTGCTCCTACTTATAAGCATTTTAACATAAAAAACGTTGACTGCAAAATGTTTTGCAATTATCCTGTTGGGTGATGTAAAAGTTATAAGAGGGCTAGAAAATTTCAAAAAATAGTAGTAAAATTTTGAAATATGATATATACTAGGGGAGATAAAAAAATAAGGAGCAAAAATGCTAAGACTCGAAAATGTAAGTTACAAGATTGAAGAAAATGGCAAAGAGAGATATATTTTAAAAAATGTGTCTTTTGAAGTTGCAAAGGGCGAAACAATTATTATAACAGGTCATAATGGTAGTGGAAAAAGTACTCTTATGAAAGTTATTATGGGTATTATTCCTGTCTCTTCAGGAAAGATATATTTCAATGATGTTGATATAACAGAAATGACCATTTCGGATAGGGCAAAATTAGGGATTGCTTATGCCTTTCAAACACCTGTAAGATTCAAAGGTTTGAAGGTTAATGATTTATTGACTACTGCACAAAAGACCAATTCAAAACTTATGGAAGTGTGTAATTATTTGTCTAAAGTGGGTTTGTGTGCGAGGGATTACATAAATCGCGAACTTGACGATAGTCTTTCTGGTGGGGAATTGAAAAGGATTGAGATTGCTACAACTTTTGCAAGGGGTGCTGAACTCAATTTGTTTGATGAACCAGAGGCTGGTATTGATTTGTGGAGTTTTGATGGTTTAATATCCGCATTCAATGAAAATAAAGACGAGGGTGGAACAAATATCATTATTTCGCATCAAGAAAAAATAATGGGTATTGCAGATAGAATTGTTGTGATGGATAATGCTGAAGTTTCAATGATTGGTAATGCGACCGAGATTCTTCCACAAGTGAAGTCGATTAGGGTTTGTGCAAAGTTAAAGGGGGACGAATAATGGGAACCATAGAGAAAGATTTGTTACTTGCTGTGTCCGATTTGCATCAAATTCCTAGTGGGGCATTTAGTATTAGAGAGAATGGCAAAGGTGTTCAAGTTAATTCAACTGAGAATATTCAAATAATTCCAAAGGGTGAAGGTAATGGCATTGATATTTATATCAAGGAAAATACCAAAAATGAATCGGTACACATTCCTGTCATAATTTCAAAGTCGGGAATTGAGGAATTGGTTTATAACGATTTTTATATTGGAAAGAATTCTGATGTTTTGATAGTTGCAGGTTGTGGAATTCATAATACAGGGGATTCAAAAAGCAGTCACGATGGTATTCATAGATTCCATCTAGAAGAGGGGGCAAAGGTAAGATATGTAGAGAAACATATTGGTGTTGGCTCAGGGGCTGAAAAGGTTATGAATCCTGTGACCGAAATTGAAATGGGAGAGCGATCCGAATTGACGATGGAAACTACGCAATTAGGAGGGGTCTCATATTCTGAAAGAGAGACGTTTGCAACTCTTGAAAAACAAGCAAAATTAGTTATCAAAGAAAAAATTCTAACTAGCGAAAATCAGGTAGCAAAATCAAAATTCAGAGTTGAGCTGGTTGGCAAAGATTCTTCGGCAGATGTTGTCAGCCGAAGTGTTGCTAGAGACGAAAGTTATCAATCATTCTTTAGTAGTGTTGTAGGTAGGGCTGAATGTTTTGGTCACGTTGAATGTGATGCTATAATTATGGACAAAGCCAAAATTTCTGCGACTCCCGAAATACTTGCCGAAGATGTTGATTCCAAATTGGTTCACGAGGCAGTGGTTGGCAAAATTGCAGGCGAACAATTAATAAAACTTATGACACTTGGACTATGTGAGAAAGAGGCTGAGGAGTTGATAATAAAAGGATTCTTGTCTTAACGGACAAGGATTTTTTTTATCTTCTAATAAGGATTTTGTTTGATTGAATATTTGTTTAAAAAGACAAATATAATTGTTGATTAAGTGTGTTTGAAAAATTTTTTAAATTAAATTTTAATTTGGTATTGACGATGAGAAATTTCTGTGTTAAACTGATCTAATCATTAGGGGGTATATTATGGATAGATTAGAAAAAAGAGTTGCAGAATTAGAAAAGGAACTTGACAGAATCAAGATAAAAATGAGGGAGTATTCTTCAATATCTTGTATGTACAGATCTTTGGATAATCAAAAGTATTTGATTGAAAGAGAATTGAAAGAATTGAGAAGAGTAGCAGGTGTTGATATGGGAGAAGATTCTTATCTAGAAGTTGCTGCGAAATTCCGTCCAGCTGTTGAGGCTGATGATGAGGAGATTGTGAATCCTGTTCTAAGAAGTCATATCGGCTTTGATATGGAAGAAATGTAAAAAATAGAATGCGTTGACTTTAATATAATTATAAAAAGTATATTAAATCATAGCATTCTTTTTTTGCGAAAATTAATTTTTGTTTTTAGCTAAGAAAGATATTTTCCCCAGTGTCTGCGTCTTGGTACATTACCCAATATCCCTCAGTATGTGGGTTCTGTGGATTTGTTGGGAACCATTGACTATATGGTATCATTTCTCTAGGTGGTTCGTTTTGAAAGCTTCCAGGAACTCCGTAACAAACATATTTAACGTCATTATTGTTATAAATAATGCCAACAACATAGTATTTGTTGTCATAATCTGAATCAATCTTAATCCATTTGCTATTGTCTATTAGTTTTTCAAGATTTGGTTCTTTTGGATATTTTTCAAAAAGGTCGTCAAGTTGTTCTGCAATCATATCATAAAATTCGTGACTATTGTTTTGAAGACTTTCTTTGTTAATGTTTCTATCGATTATATCGTTTAATTCACTTTCTTCTGTTTCGAAAAGTGATGCTGTTGATGCGATTGCTATATCTGATTTTTCAAGAGTATTTTCGTTCATTATTTCTTCGTCCAATTGGATTTGGGATAGCGTTGAAATATCTTGTGCGGTTATATTAGAAAAGGGGTGAATGGCCACGTCTTGATTTTCGTTTTGTTTAAGTAAATCGGAGATACTTTCTTGGTAAACATTATTTTCTTCTGTGTCAGAATTTTCTAATGTCAAAGGTGTTACGTTTTCATTTTGAACTATTGATTGTTGATTGATTTGAATATGTTCTGATTTGTTCAAATTGAGTTTGTTCACACTTTCGCGTAGAGAGTTTAGAATACTGCTTTTGAAACTATCGCTACGCTGACTTCCCCAAATGATTGGTTCAAATTTTGTAGCATTACTTTCCAAAAGTACGCATCCGATATTTTTATTTAGGTCTATATTTTCGTTGAGTATGAAGTTGTATGAATTTGTCTCTAGGTTTACATTTTGTTTAACTATTTTATCCTCGTTTTTTATGCCTAGTATGTAATTACTGTTTGGGTAGTTTTGATAAACTTTAAGTGTCCCAAAAATACTTGAGTTTCTTTTTTCAAGTGTTACAATTCCCATACTTTTACTTTTTTCATTGTTGGATAAGAAGATAGTTTTTTTAAGAGTGTTCATTGTCTACTCCTTTGATTTTTTTATAATTATACTATTTATATATATTATTTGATTGGTTCAGTTTGTGAAAATTCCTTTTGTTTTTGTCTTTTAAAAACAAATTTTGTAGAAGAGTATTTGTGTTTTAATTTTTTAATTTGCTATCAAAAATTCTTGACCTGCTTGAACCCTGTTTGATATAATAGAATTGTCAATAGAAATATTGATTATAAATAACTCCTTTTTTATTGCTACATGCGAGTCTAACTCCCTCGCGCGTAGCACTTTTTTTTGCCTATTGAAATTCTCAATATACTATGATATAATATTTATAATAGATATTATGGGGTTAAAATATGAATGGGGAATTAAAGAAAATAAAGAAGTTGTATGGCGAAGACTTTGCAAAAATGTGCAGAGAGTTTTTTCCTGTCATTCTTGGAAAAGAGGGAGAGTTATTACGTATTCTTCTTGAGAATTTTGCTCCTAATCATATGCTGTATGAAGATTTAGTAAAACAGTATAGTTTAGTAGATTTCGTAAATTATATATATGAAAAGTTCGAAACACCAAAAGAAAAGCGATTTGCTTTTGATGAAAATATCTCAACTCCAGAAGAACTATTTGAGAAAGTAGGATATACACTTTTTGAATGTAAATCAGATGAAGACGTCAAGTCTTTTGTGAAATATTATACAGATAAGGAAGCTTTATGTACTTTTCGAGATCCTTATAGAATAGATAATTATCGAATATTTTTTGCGGTTAAGAAAAATGCTCAAGAAATAAAGCGAGAAGACTTTAAAAAGCCTCAGAGACAAGATGAGTATGGAACTAGCGTGATTTCGTTGCAATTTTCAAAGGGAAACGGGTGGTTGTCTATTAAGAATAGATATAATCATACAGTTAGCAACCCAGACGCAACATTTGGAAATAATTTAGAGAACATTTGTCCAGGACTTACAAAAAGTTTTATGAAGCATTATGGAATCAATAATATACGTAAATCTGGCGATACAACACTAGAACTTGATAATTATGTACAAGACAATAATGGTAAATATTACAAATACAATTATGAAATAAATAATGTCTATTATTGTGCAGATAATTATGTTATTGAAAATGGTGAAGCAAGACAATATGATAAATGTAAGTATGAATTGATCGATTATTTCTTATTAAATAAATCCACAAACAAAATGTTGTGTATGTTGGGCTCTCTTACACATAATAGAGATTCGTTTTTGGATGAATTTCAAGATGTAAAGAAAATAGATATAAAAAAACTTGCAGATGATAAAAAAGTATTGGTTATCACAAAAAATGATGGTAATAGTTTTAGTGTAGTTGTTGATAAATGTAATAGAATAATTGGTTATGATAATGAAACTATTACATCAATAGATAATAACTTTTTGTATAGTAATAAATATTTAAAAGAAATAAATATTCCAAATGTAACAAAGGTTGGTAATAATTTTTTGCGAGTTGTTTCTTTTTTGGATATATTAAATTCTCCAAGTTTAAAATTAGTCGGCGATGATTTTTTGTATGGGCTTATTCAAAATATTAAAAGTATGAATATTCAAAATTTAGAAGAAGTCGGAGATTTTTTTATGGCAAACTTACAGGGGTTTAAAAATTTCAAAGCTCCTAAATTAAAGAAAATAGGTAATAACTTTTTCAATTTTAATGAAGGGTTAGACAGGCTGGATTTGCCAAGTGTGGAGAGTGTTGGGGATTGTTTCCTTAATTATAATCGTTGTCTGAAAGAATTTAATGCTCCGAATTTGAAAAGTATTGGGGATAATTTCTTGCCAGAGGATAATGTTATAACGACTTTAAATTTGCCTAATGTTGAATACATAGAGGATAATTTTTTGAGAAATAATGAGTGTTTGGAAGTTCTTTCAATGCCTTCTGTGAAAACTATTGGTTCGTATTTTCTAAAAAATAATTATAGTTTGAGGACTCTAACATTTCCAGAACTTATAAGTGTGGGAGATGGCTTTATTTCTTACAATCGAGAATTGGAAAATTTTAATGCTCCAAAATTAAAAAAATGTGGGAGTATGTTTCTATATGCGAATGTGGGGTTGAAGGAGATAAATATGGACAATGGTTTAGTTATTGATGGAAGTATGTGGTTAAAGACTCATCCAAAACGTAAAGCAATATTTAAAAAAGTAACTCAACAGCCGAAAGAAAGTGTTTTGAAAAAATTAATTTCATTATTTGTTTCGAAAGAAAATGAAATGCAAAAATAATAAAAGTGGGGGAAAATGAAGGTTTATAGATATATGTCAGAGTCGGAACTGCAGAATTTACAGGCAGAAAATTATTCTGAACTAGGTAGCAAATATGATAAATCTTTAATGAAAAGAGTTAATTCACATTCGTATAAAAAAGGCGTGAAGTATCTTCACTTTTTCAAAAATAAAGAAGATGTTTTTCGAATTTGTTCTTTAAAAAATGATTCTCCTGAAAATTTTTATGTGGGCGAATTTGATATTCCTATATATATTTTGATTCAAGGTATAGGAAAGGGATATTATGATTGTAAAGGGTGTGATATTGGTTTGGATGAAGTGGTTGAATTCAAAATGCCAACCAAATATATGAATAAAAAATATCTTAAAAGTGCGACTTTAGATTCAAAAAGATTGTCAGAAAGAATCAATTTTGAGTCTTTTGGAATAATGTTTTTTAGTGATATAAATAATTTAAAAGATGAAGAGTTTGATTGTGAAAAATAATGAAGCAAAGGAAGGTATTATGGGCTACGAAAAAAATAAGCCAAATAAATATTTTAATGTTGCATTAGAAAAACTATTTTTTGATTCGACTATTAGTTATCCATACGATGCTGATAACAATGCAACTATTGCAAAAGTATATCCGTATAGTAACGAAAACATTGCAGATGTATATGCTGGAATGGACTTGCGAGGTAAGCGGGTGTTGACAGTTGGTAGTAGTGGAGATCAATTGTTTGAGTTTGTTTGCAAAGGGTGTAGGGCTGTGGTTTTGATAGATGCCAATATTTTGTCTCAGCCGTTTATTGAATTGAAAATTGCGGCAATAAAAAATCTGTCTATGTTTGAATTTATGGATTATTTAACAAAAGAGAATATCTTCAAACATAGGTATTATTGGAAGGTGTGTAACGATTTAAGTCCAAAATCAAGAGAGTTTTGGGACAATGCAATGCTTGAATATGAACCGAAAATTAGGGAAACGATTGTTAATAATATGGTTCACAATAATTTTGCAATTAATGATAGAAAATTTGTTAATTATTTAAAGTCTATGACTGTATATGAAACACTGAGAAACAACTTATCTAGTTGCAAAATTAATTTTATAAATTCTGCCTTTAATGATTTTGACAAGAAATCTAGAGGTAAGTATGACTTAATAGTATTATCAAATATTTCCGATTATATTGAAACTAATAATTTTTTCAGTACTGTAGATAGTCTTGGAAAGTCTAGATTAAATGATGGTGGTAAGATGCAAGTGTATTATGCTTTTCTTGAAATTCCAAGATATACAGGCGGGTTTGTTGATTCATTGAAAGAAAGTTTTGGGATTCAATGTGGTAATGTTTCTGGTATGGAGAAAAAAAGTATTAACGCTCTTAGGGACAGGTCGTTAGTCGGTGATAATGTAAAAGCAACAACAATACTTCTTGATAAGGAGTTTTTTGATACATATACTTTTGTAGGGACCAAAGAGTATCAACTTGAAAACTAAAAAAGGCAACACGTGGTATTGTGTTGCCTTTTTTCTATAAGTAATCATTTATTATGTTTGCAAGTTCAACTAGTTGTTGAGTGTTTAGTGTTTCGCCTCTAGAAGAGGGTTTTATATTTGCTTTTGCAATGATTTCGTTAACAATTTCGCTAGAAAGTCTAAATGATGTTTTTAAGTTGTTTTCAATTGTCTTTCTTCTCATTGCGAAAACACTTTTGATTGTGTCGTCTAAGACTTTTGTGTTTTTTATATCAAATTTTTTATTATTAAAATCTATTTTTACAATAGCACTATCTACGTTTGGAACTGGCGTAAACATTGTTCTGTTGACTTTTTTGATAATTTTGGCATCTGCTCTATAGTCTATTGCTGGAGTTATTGCTCCATAATCTTTTGTTCCTGCCTTAGCAACAAGTCTTTCGGCAACTTCAAGTTGAACCATAATTATCATTGACGTTAGTCTAGTTGCATTTTCTAAGAATTTGAAAATTATAGGAGTTGTGATGTAGTAGGGTAGGTTTGCAACCATAACATAGTTTCCATCAAAATTGCTTTCTATGTCTTCAATTGAAAATTTCATAATGTCACCGAACTTGATTTCGACATTATTATAATTTTTTAGGTTTTCTTCCAAGATTGGTTTTAGATTTGTATCTATCTCATATGAGACAACCTTGTTTGCTGTATCGGCAATGATTGATGTGAGCGTGCCTGCTCCTGGTCCAATTTCTAGCACATCTTTGCCATCGATATCAGATTTGTCAATTATAGACTTTAGAAAGTTTGTATCAAAGATAAAGTTCTGACCATAGGCTTTATTAAATTTAAAATTGTGTGCATTTAAAATATCTAAATTACTCATTATTTAGCCTTTTTAAATAAATTTAGTGCATTTTCGGTGGTTTTTTCAACTACTGTATCATAACTAATTTGCTTAATTTCAGCAATTTTTTGTGCAACAAGACTAGTTCTTTTGGGTTCGTTTATAGTCCCTCTATAAGGGTGTGGGGCAAGGTATGGACAATCGGTTTCAAGAAGAATATCTTCCATATCTGCTATCTCACAAACTTTAGGGGCTTGAACGCTATTTTTGAAAGTAAGTGTTCCGCCAAAAGCGATTTTGAGACCAAGTTTTTTTATTTCTTTGTAGATTTCTACACTTTCACTAAAGCAGTGAATAACTCCGCCGTTTGTAAGTAAGTGTTTGTTTTCTTTGAGAATATCTAAACAATCGCCAATGCTGTCTCTATTATGGATAGATACAGGTAATCCGACTTGATTGGCAATTTTTAATTGTTCAACGAATACTTCTTTTTGTCTTGCTTTGTCGTAACCTTCGTAGTGATAATCTAGCCCGATTTCGCCAATTGCTACTACCTTAGGGTGTTTGGCATAGTCTAATAATAATTGCTTTGTTTCTTCACTGTAGTCATTAACTTCGTCTGGGTGAATGCCAATAATGGCATATATTTTCTCATACTTTTCGGCAAGTTTAACCGCGTCGAGAATGCTTTGACGATTGTATGCGACAGTGAAAACTTTCTCAATTTTGTCGTTTTCAAAGTTTTGAACAATACTGTCTAAAGTATTTTCGTACTTGTCATCGGTTAGGTGGGCGTGAGTGTCGATTAACATTAACAAACCTCACTGCCATCTGCGATAGGGCGGTCGATTGTTACTAGACTCAATTCATCTTTTTCTTCATCAACTGCACAAAGCAACATTCCTTGACTTTCGATACCTCTTAGTTTTCTTGGAGGTAGGTTTGATACAACTACAACAGACTTTCCAATTATATCTTCAGGTTTATAATATTTTGCAATTCCGCTACAAATAGTTCTTGTTTCGTTACCGATTTTTACGGTGTTTTTAAGGAGTTTGTCTGCGCCTTCAACTCTTTCGCTATTAATAATTTTTCCTACTAGTAATTTTGTTTTTGCAAATTCGTCAATTGTTACAAACTCAACAGTATTTGCTTTGTTTTCTTCTTTTTCTTCAACTTTTTTCTCTACTGCAACAGTTGGTGTGTCCAAGAATTCAATTTCTTTCTTTACATCAAGTCTTGGGAATAAGTTGTCGCCTTTGTTAACAGTATTTCCGTGATTATCAAAAGAAAATTCTTTGATGCTATCAAAAGTTTGTTTGTCTTTGCCAAATCCGAATTTCTCAAAGATTTTTGCAGGAGTTTCAACCATAAATGCTTGAAGAAGTGTAGTACAAATACGAATTGTTTCGCTTAGAGTATATAGAACTGTATCTAGTTTTTCTTTCTTACTAGGGTCTTTGCTCAATTTCCAAGGCTCTGTGATGTCAATGTATTTGTTGGCTTGTCTTATAACGGCAAAAATAGCATTGATTGTATCATTTACTTTTTGCTCACTCATTAATTCTTGACATTTAGCAAGAATTTCGTTGCAGGTGCGAATGATATTTGATTCTTCTTCGTCCTTAACTTTTGGAGCAGGGATTGTGCCTCCGTTGTATTGGGTAATCATAGCAAGTGTTCTACTTACAAGATTTCCAAGGTCATTACAAAGGTCTGAATTAATTGTATTAATAAATTGTTCTGCAGTATAAGGGATATCGTTGAAAATTGGGCCTTCTTTTGCAAGGTAATATCTAAGAGCATCTGCGCCATACTTATCTACAAGTGTAAGAGGATTGAATCCGTTGCTTTTTGACTTACTGATTCTATCGCCTTTGAGAGTTATGAATCCAGTAGAGTGAATTTGCTTTGGTAGAGGTAGGTCAAGTGCTTTAAGAAGAATTGGCCAAATAATGCAGTGGAATCTAGAAATGTCTCTTCCAACGATATGAACGTTACAAGGCCAGAACTTTTCGTAGTCTGCTTGGTTTTCTCCGCCATATCCAAGAACAGATAGATAATTAAGTAGAGCATCTATCCACACATATGCTACGTGTTTGTCGTTGAATGGAAGTTTAACACCCCAATCAAATGTTGTTCTAGATACACAAAGGTCTTGGATACCTGGTTTGATAAAGTTGTTGTAAATTTCGTTTTTTCTGCTTTCTGGTACTAGGAAGTTTGGGTTCTTCTCAAAGTGTTCTTCAAGGAATTTCTGGTACTTACTCATTTTGAAGAAGTAACTTTCTTCTTTTGTCTTTTCCACTGGTCTACCACAGTCTGGGCATTTGCCGTCAACCAATTGGCTTTCTGTATAGAATGTTTCGCAAGGTACACAATAAAGACCCTCGTATTCAGAAAGATAAATATCGCCACTTTCAAAAAGTTTGTTGTATACGTCTTCTACAAGTTTAACGTGATGTTTGTCTGTGGTTCTTATAAATTTATCATAACTGATATGGAGTTTCTCCCAAATATATTTAAATTCATCAACAGTCTTATCTACAAATTGTTGAGGTGTCATATTGTGTTCTTTGGCAACCTTAGCAATTTTCAATCCGTGTTCGTCGCTACCTGTTGCGTAGAAAACATCGTGACCATTGAGTCTGTAGAATCTGGCACAAATATCTGCAAGTACTGTACTGAAGCAATGACCAACGGTTAGTCTTCCGCTAGCGTAGTAAATAGGTGTTGTAATATAATAAGTTTTGTCGTTTTTCATATCTTTTTACCTCATATTGATTTAAGCATTCTTAAATTATCTCGTAATACATATAATTTTACAATATTAATTTATATTTGTAAAGAGTTTGTTTTGTTTTTTAGGGGCAAAACGCATTATTGAGGTGTGTATGAATTTGGTTTGGACGGGTGTAATGCTAGTAGGGCTAGGGTTGTTGCTTGTAAATAATGTAGATATAGCAATGACGTCAATTTTGGATGGTGGGAGCAAGGCTATTTCGCTTTCTTTAAAGTTATGGGGAATTTATGCTGTGTGGCTAGGAATATTGAGGATTGTTGAAGAGACGGGACTAGACCAAAAATTAAGCAAACTATTCAATCCTCTTATTCGATTACTTGTTGGGAAAACAGACGATTATACCAAGAACCAAATATCTATCAATCTAACTAGTAATTTGCTTGGAATGGGGAATGCGAGTACGCCTAGTGGAATTAATGCTATCTCTGGCCTTGATAAGGGGAGTAGGTATGCCACTAGTGCCATGATAATGATTTTGATTTTGAATGCGACTAGTTTGCAACTTATACCAACAACTGTTGTGGGGTTGCGTGTGATGGCGGGAAGTACAGCTCCGTCAGATATAATCATACCTACATTCTTAGCCACGTCTGTAAATACATTGGTGGGTATATTGCTTGTTAAATTATGTGGCAAAATATTCAAGGATAGGTGTTAGGTATGAGTAATTACATAATTCCAAGTCTGATAATGTTGCTTATTTTCTATAGCCTAATCAAAAAGAATAATACATACAACAGTTTCGTTGTTGGTGCAAAAAGTTCATTTGATATTGTCTTGACATCTTTTCCATATATTGTTGCTATATTTATAGCAGTTGAGGTTTTTAATGTAAGTGGACTAGCTGTTTTATTTTCTGATTTTGTTGCTCCATTTTTTGAATTTTTTGGAATTCCAAAAGAACTATCTCAATTGGTTATCCTGAAGAATTTTACGGGTTGTGGTAGCCTTGCTTTGCTTGAAGATATCTTTGCTACATATGGTGTTGATAGCTATCTAGCAAGAGCGGGTTGTTGCATTGCTGGTTGTAGCGAGGCGATATTTTATATTACTGCAGTGTATTTTAGTAAAACTAAAGTAGACAAGTTTAGATATGCTATTCCGGTAGGGATACTTGCAAACTTTATTGGGGCTATTTTTAGTTGTTTTATTTGTCGAATTGTTTAAAATTCCTCTTTGTTGTTTGACATTTGTTTATTTTATGTTGTAAAATAAAAAATAAGTTATCATAATAGAGGTGTGGATTTTATGTTTATTATGAAATTGAAACCAGAATTTTTTGATCAAGTTAAGTCTGGTAAAAAAATATATGAAGTGCGTCTTCACGATGAAAAGAGACAAAAAATAGGCGTTGGAGATAGTATTATTTTCAAAAAAATGCCTGAACTAATCGATGGTGTAATCGTGAAGGTTGTTGACGTTAAAAGATTCGAAACTTTTGAACAAATGGCTATGACTTTGAGTCTTTCCAGTGTTGGATTTGATAATAAAAACGCAGCACAGGTAGCAAGGTTCTATCGAACCATATATTCAAAAGAAGATGAGAAAAAATATGGTGTAGTTGCATTCAAAATGGAACTAATTTAAATTTAGGAGGATAAAAATGCCATCAGGAAGAAGATCGGGCGGTTCTCATAGAAGTGGAGGATTCAGCAGAAGTAGTAGCAGTAGAAGTGGTAGCAGTGTAGGAAGAAGAAGTAGTCTTCATTCTTCTAGCATTAGTCACTCTAGTAGACCACATCATTATCATAGAAGTAGAACCAGTATATACATAGGAGGCTCTCCTTGGCATAGAGGTACTTCGTCTTATGATGATGGACAAGATTATAGCAGTGTGGACCAAGCAATGGAGGCTTTGACACCAGAAGGTCAAGAACATTTGAAACAGATTAGAAAGTACGAGGGGAAGAAAACGATTGCTACAGTACTTTTGTTCTTTGCAATACCTGCAATTATTTTTACTTTTGTTATGTTTGTTTCAGGTGCATTTATGACTGTTAGAACGATTAAGAAAGATTATGAGTATTATCATCAAATGATTGCTACCGCAGAGGCAAATGACAAATTGATTGTTGATGGACATTTCAAGCGTGCGACAAAAATTCTTGATTCAGATGTGGATAAATATTATATTGAATATTATTTTTATACTGAGGATGATGGTGGTACAAAAGTTGACGGCGAAACATATAGTGTGTATGATACAGCAACAGCTCTTTCATATGAAGAGGGGGATATTATCAAACTTGCAGTAGATGAATATCCAACATCATATTGGACTGATTCTATTCCTATGGATTTCAAGAATTATGACTACAAAGATGATGGCGAGTATCCAATCGCAAAAAGAACTTCAAATATTTTCACTGTTATATTTGTATTGTGCGGTTCGGCAATTGTTGCTGGTGTAGTAATTAATGCAATTTACTCAAAGAAAATAGAAGCGTTGGCTAAAGATTTGTATAAATATAGAAAGGCAAAGAGTGGTTCGGCTAATGCAACAACAAAGAAATGTAGATATTGTGGAAGCGAACTTAAAAACGGAGAAAATTCTTGTGCTAATTGTGGAGCATCAGATGCATCTGAATAAAAAATAGCCCAATGGGCTATTTTTTTTGAGTGCTATTCAAACTTGAAAAAATCACTATTCTTCTACAAATTTTACATCTCCGCATAGTACATCACTATAAGAGTAACTTTTTCTATCGAGAGATACTTGGCTTGTTGGATTAATGATAAACATACTTGGGTATACTTGGTCAATTATAGCAGTAAGAGCAACAATTTTGTTTCTGCCTTTGTTGATTTTGAGGGAAATGTTTTGACCTTTAAGTTTTTCGACTTTGTCTTTTATGTCGGCAATGTTTGTATTCCTTTTCATATTTGACTCCTTTTTATTGCTAGTTTGTGTAGAAAAATGCTTTTTATTCTAGATAATTTGTAGAACGCAGGTTGTGTTAGTTAAAAAAATATGTTAAAATAATTTTATGGAAATTGTAGATATTTACTTAAAATCACAGACACATAGGATTGTCTCTCTTGATAAAGCAAGAGGTATGCTTTCTCACGCATATATGTTGGAATGTTCTGATACATATGTTTTGGAGCATTTTGCTATGCTTGTTGCTAAGGAGATTTTTTGCGAGTCTGAGCAAACACCTTGCTTGAAATGTAATAATTGTATTAAAGTTGAACATAGCAATATGGTTGACTTGAAAATTTGTCCAAAAGACGGCAAGTCAATTGTTGTTGAAGACATTAATGAAATTGTATCTGATTCGATTCAGCGTCCAATGGATGGGCAGTTCAAAGTGTATATTCTTAATAATTTTGACAAAGCAACTGTTCAGGCTCAGAATAAATTACTAAAAACTCTCGAAGAGCCACCAATGAATGTGATATTTGTTTTGACGTGTTCTAATTCGGGCAATGTGTTGCCAACTATTCAGAGTAGGGTCAAGTCAATCACTGAGAATCTTCTTGATGTAGAAACGTTGGCTGAATTTTTGACTGGAATGAAAATTAAGGATAGTCAAAGTGTTGCTAGTGTTTCTGGGGGAAGTATTGCAACTGCACTCAAATTAAGTGGTGGGGATACAAAGAAAATTGTTGAACTTGCTTTTGAATGCTTATTGGAACTTAGGTCAAGTGCTGATATTTTGAAGTTTAGTAGCAAGATTCTTGCACTTAAGAAAGACTTTGTGTTCTTTGTGGATACGTTGATTTCAATTCTAAGAGATGTTGCGGTTTGTGAAACTGGAAAGATAAATTTCAAAGATAGAAAGATAGATATCGAATCTTTAAAAAAAATATATTCTGCCGATGCTATTAGGTCTATTACAAGTGTACTTTGTCAAATATATGGCAAATTGGAATTTAATTGTAATTTGACGGGTGTGGTGGATAGAATGTTGCTAGATATATTGGAGGTAAAATTTTTATGTTTAAAGTAGGCGTTAAGTTTGTTGATGGTGGCAAAGTTTACGAAGTTGAAACAAACTTAGAGATACAAGATGGCGATTATGTTGTTGTAGAATCTATAAGGGGTATTGAAATTGCACAAGTGTGTACTTCTGCAAAGTCTGAAAATGGAGATGTGAAAAAAATTATTCGCAAGGCCACTGATGAGGACTTGAAAAATGCTGATGAATTAAAAAAACAACAACCCAAAATCACTAAGATTGCAAATGACTTGATTCGTAAATACAATTTAGATATGAAGATTGTTGATGTTTCATTTACTCTAGATGGGACGAAAGTAATTATTAGTTATGTGTGCGAAGATAGGGTTGACTTTAGGGAACTTGTTAAAGATTTGGCTGGGCAATTACGATTAAGGATTGAACTGAAACAAATTGGGATTAGAGATCAGGCAAAAATTGTTGGAGGCATTGGTTTCTGCGGCAAGGAGTGTTGTTGCAAGAAATACTTGAACGATTTTGATAAAGTAAGTATAAAAATGGCAAAAACACAAGGTCTCTCATTAAATCCTACAAAAATAAGTGGAATATGCGGAAGACTAATGTGTTGTTTGGCGTATGAAAATGATTTTTATTCTGAAATTTCGACTAAGATGCCAAAATTAAATGCAAGGGTCAAAACTTCTGATGGTATTGGTTCAGTTGTGTATAACAATTTGTTGAAACAAAAGGTTACTGTAAAACTAGAGCTGGATAACGAAATCAAAGTTTCGGAATATGCTCTTGATGAAATAGAGGTATTGCCAAAACTTGTTCCAGAACAAGGTAAAAAACAAGAAAAAAAGAAAGAAGAAACGCGAAAAGAAGATACTAAATTAAATTTTGACCCAGAACAAGAAAACAACAAGAAGTTCGACAATAAAAAGAAATTTAATAAATTTAAGAAAAACAAAAATAATGATAGAAATAAAAAGTAATGAACGCTTAGATGATTTACAATTTAATAATTTACAAATAATTCAAGAAATTGATGGTTATTGTTTTACAAGCGATTCGATTGCTCTGGCAAATTATGTAAAAGTTATGCGAGGCGAAGTTCTCATTGATTTATGTAGTGGTAGTGGTGTGATAGGTATCTTGGCACATTACAAAAGTCGTTTTAAAAAGACATACCTTGTAGAACTACAAGAGAATTTGGCAGATATGTCTAGAAGAACTCTTGAATACAACAAGATTACAGACATAGAAGTTATTAATAGTCCCCTTCAGGGAATTTCGCAAAAATTGGGCACAGGGAAAGCCGATTGCGTTGTGTGCAATCCTCCTTATAAGAAATGTGGAACAGCTACCAAGCTGAATGAAAATCAAAGCATTGCAATTGCAAAACACGAGTTGACAGTAACGCTCGAAGAAATTGTGAAAGAGGCAAGTCGACTTCTTAAATTTGGTGGAGTCTTTTATACTATCAATAAAGAAGAGCGATTGGCGGATTTGATTGTTAATTTGCGAAAGTACGGAATAGAGCCAAAAGAATTGAAGATAAGACGAAGTGACAAGGGTGCAAATATTATTATGTTGAAAGCAAAAAAAGGAGGAAAGAGCGGAATGACTATTTCGCTTGTGTGATTATGTTATATTTAGTTGCAACCCCAATTGGTAATTTGAAAGAAGTTACACATAGAGCAATTGAGGTACTAGAAAGTGTTGACTATATCGCTTGCGAAGATACGCGTACTAGCAAAGTTTTTTTGGATAACTATAATATTCACAAGCCTCTTGTTTCTTATCATAAATTTAATGAGAATCAGTCGGGTGAAAAGATTGTCAAAGATTTGCTAGATGGCAAAAATATTGCTATTATAAGTGATGCTGGAATGCCGGGAATAAGTGATCCAGGGAATATTCTTGTTAAGCTTTGTCAAAGTAATGATTTGCCGTATACGGTTATTTCGGGACCGTCAGCTCTGGTCAACGCATTTGTTCTTAGTGGTTATGAACCTCCATTCACATTTGTTGGTTTTCTGCCAGATAATAATTCAAAAAAGAATAAAATTCTTGAAGATTTTTCAAAAATTAATTCCGTTCTTATCTTTTATTGTTCTCCTCATTCTCTTTTGGAAGATATAAAAGATATGCATAATGTATTAGGGGATAGAGAGGTTTGTTTTGTAAGAGAGATTAGTAAAAAGTTTGAAGAAGTGTCGTTTTCCTCACTTCAAGAAGGATACAAAAATACTTTAAAGGGTGAGTTTGTAGTTCTTGTAAACAAACCGAATCTTGAAAGTGTAACGCCCGAAAAGATTGATGATAAATTACAAGCTTTATTGGATTTGGGACTATCAAAAACCGATGCTAGCAAGGTTATAGCAAAATTAACAGGAAGAAAAAAATCAGATATTTATAAGGATATAATAAACAACTAAGGAGAAAATTATGTCATTTGATGAAGATTGGGAAATTTATCACGATTTGATTGTTAGGAAACAGCAATCAAGAGTTCAAAATCAAGATGCTCAAAGTCGTCCAATGAGATCGCCTTCTCAATTGTCTTCTCAACGTAAAGATGTTGCTTCACAAAAAGCCAGCTCTAATCCAGCAGGAAAAACATATAAGGAGAAGAACGGTAAAGGAAATACTGCACAAAGAAAGACAACAACAAAACCAAGCCCAAAGAAAAAACATAATAAAAGAAAAAAAATAAAACTCACTAAGGCTGGAAAAGAGTTCTTCAAAAAATTGGGTATTGGTGTTGGTGCTGTTGGTTTGTCTGCAATTATGCTGTATACTGCACTAAACGGAGTCGGAGGACGTGGTGGTGATGGTGCTGAAAAACCAATAGATAATGACCCACCTGTTGCTTCAGACACTATTCATTCTGGAAATATTGTTGACCCAGGCAATGTTGGTACTACAATTATTGATGATGAAGTGGTTATTCCTGAGACGCAAGAACCTGTTGTAGACGAATGGACTATGCAAGAGGCTTTGCAATACAAGGATTATTGCTATTATGGTAAGTATGCTGGACAAACTTGGTTGTTTTGCCCACAAGAAAAAGTTCTTGAAAATGCAGAACTAGCAATTAAACTTATGGAAGAAGATTTTGCAAATAAGGGTTCTTTGAAAACGGGACAGATAGATGATAAATATATCGCCGATTGGATTACTCCAGAGTTCATTGCGGCAATTGCAATGAATGAGTCTACATTCAGGGTAGAAGATGAGAATGGCCGTGCACTTGGAGAACTTAGAGATAGACCAGAAGAGAAGAATGCAGAGGGAATGACTCAGTGTTTGAAATATGTTGCTAGAGATATTTACGAATTTTATTCAAGACATAGTGATAATACCGAGTTTGAGAATTTGCTTAATATTGATGGCGAAAAAGACCCTCGACACAATCCGTTCCTTGCAGAATGCTATACTGTCGGATTATTTCAATGGATGGAAGAACATTATCTTTATGAGGGTTCTTCGTTGTGTCAAAAATTGGGTATTGATAGAAATAATATGTCAGACTCTGAATATAAAAGTGTGATGCAGAATATTGCAGCGGGTTGTTATTATACTGGTGTTGGAGGGGTGTCAAATAATGTTAACAAGGGGAGATTGTCTCTCAAAGATTTTGTAAACCCAGACAAAAATTCGTCCTATGATGCTATTATGTATGCTGGAAGAATGTCGTATCATAAAGATAAGATAATGAAAGATATAGAAAATTCACAAGAAATGGAACAATAAATTTTTTTAAAATTTGTATACAATCAAGTTCCAATTCTGTCAAAATATCAAAATGACTCGTATTAATAGTGGAACTTTGCAAAGTATTAAAAATGTACTAAAATAATAGATTTTATTAAATTTGCAAAGTACTTTGCTAATATTGAATATCAGGTTTACAAATTAATACAAGTAAAATTATAAAAAGACATTTCAATTTGACTTTACAAAAATTCGATTACGTGTTAAACTGAAATAGTCTTTCTGGAGTCGTACCGAAGTGGTCGTACCGGGACGCACTCGAAATGCGTTTGTCGAGTAATCGGCACGAGAGTTCGAATCTCTCCGACTCCGCCAAGTAATATGTAAAACGAACTTTTTCGTTTTACTATTTTTTTACTTTGGAGAGATTCTCACTCTTTCAGTGTACTCGTATTTTTATACGAGGGCGTTCGCTTTGCTCGGCTCCGAATCTCTCCGACTCTGTCACAAATTTTGCACACTTTGTCTGTCTAGGGTTTTATCATAGTGAACTTTGAGAATATGGTGGAAATTGTTTTTTCAATACATCAGGTTTTGTTTTTTTATTCGGTAATAAGTATTCTCCATATTTGTTAAATTTTGACTCTTGTTGTTTTTGTAGGCAAGAGTTTTTTATTGTAAAATGTAATGTGTTTTGATATAATCATTTTATAAAAAGAAATTGGAGTCGAGTATGAAAACGGAAATTGAATGTAGACTTTTAAATGTTGATGTGGTTAGGTTTATTGAAAACTTGAAGAAGAACAATGCAACTTTTGTTGGTGATTGGATTCAGGCTAGACATTGTTATGATTTCAATCCTGTTCAAGAAAATAGTTGGATAAGGCTAAGAACAAATGGTATGGAAACCACTTTGACTATCAAAGAAATTGGAAATTCTCGAATTGATGGTACAAAAGAATGTGAGATTGTGGTATCGGATTTCGATACAACTGATGAATTGTTGAATAAGTTGGGTTATTTTGCTAGAAGTAAACAAGAGAATAGGCGAATTAGATATCTTCTAGACGATGTTGAAATAGATATTGACTTTTGGCCAAGAATTCCCGCGTATGTTGAGTTTGAGGCTGAGTCTGAAAATGCAATTGTTGCTCTTTGTAAAAAATTGGATATAGATTATTCTCAAATGGTAACTACGGATGTTGATAAAATATATAAACAATATGGTATTGATTTAAAGCAAATTCCAGTAATTACACTTGAAGAAGATGTGAAGAACTCTAAATTTGATTCTAATATTGATTTGGAACTTGGAATGTAGAGATGCGTTTTTAAAATATACGGTATTAAAACTTCGCTTAATTTTAGGTGAGGTTTTTTGTTTTGTTGACTTTGAAAAATCTAATAGTTATAATGTAAAAAACATCATAAGGAGAAACTATGTGGTTTGATGAAAGTGTGATATATCAAATTTATCCGTTAGGGTATCTTGGAGCTCCAGAAAAGAATGATGGAAAATTGGAGCATAGAATTTTAAAAATTATTGAACATATTGACCATTTGAAAAAGATGAATATTAATATGGTGTATTTTTGTCCTATTTTTGAAAGTTCTACACACGGATATGATACAAAAGATTATGCTCAATTGGATTGCAGGTTGGGTACTAATGATGATTTTGCTGTACTCTGCAAAGAATTGCATAATCACGGAATCAAGGTGATTATTGATGGAGTTTTTAATCACGTTGGTAGAGAGTTTTTTGCATTTGCCGATGTTCAGAAAAACAAACGAGACTCGATATATAAAGATTGGTTCTATATTAATTTTGATGGTAATAGCAACTATAATGATGGTTTTTATTATGAGGGTTGGGAAGGCCATTATGAACTTGTAAAACTAAATTTGGATAATCCTGATGTGAAAAACTATTTGTTAAAGTGTATTGGTTTGTGGATAGAAAAGTTTCAAATAGATGGACTAAGGCTTGATGTTGCGTATATGTTGAATAAAAACTTTATGAAAGAATTGAGACAATTTGTTTCAAGCAAAAATCCTGAGTTCTTTTTACTGGGAGAAGTGATTCACGGAGATTATAATACGATTGTGAATAATGAAATGCTTCATAGTGCAACCAATTATGAGTGTTATAAAGGTGTATATTCGTCATTGAACGAAATGAATATGTTTGAAATTAGTTACTCGTTGAATAGGCAATTTGGTTCTGAGTCTTGGTGTTTGTATACTGGAAAGAATATGGTTTCGTTTATTGAAAATCACGACGTGTCAAGAATTGCGAGTGCATTAAAAAATCCTAATCACCTTAACCTTGCGTTTGGGTTGCTTATGACTATGCCTGGAATTCCTTGTATTTACTATGGTAGCGAGTGGGGAATATTGGGCGAAAAACAACAGGGCACAGATGCTAGTCTAAGACCTAAGGTAGAATCTCCAATTTTTAATGATGTTTCAAAGTTTGTGTCGCAACTATGCAAGATAAGGATTGAAAATCCAGTTCTTTCTTATGGAGGTTTCAAAAATTTGCATATTACAAATCATCAATATGCTTTTGAAAGAACTTTGAATGAGAAAAGAGTTGTTGTTTTGTTAAATGCTTCAGAATCAGATTATGCTTTTGACTTGAACTTTGGAGTTGGGGAAGGCGTGGATTTATTAACAAATATGAAAATATCTTTTTCAAATCCAATTGTGGTGTCGGGATATTCTATCTTAATCATTGAGTGTTAATGTTGAATAATTGAAATAATTAAGATTATGATATATTAAAAAAGTACTAAGAAATTTTCTTAGTACTTTTTTAGTTAAGTATCCAAATTGCTAAATTTAATGTTGTTGCAAGGCATAGCCAAATAGGATATATTGCGGTCAGTATTGCGTAGAATTGATTTGATTTATAAATACGAATAAATAGAGTTATACTGCTTATAAGATTAAAGACGATTACAATATTTCCTATAAATGTTAATTGTAGTGTAAAAAATGTTAAACACCATAATACGTTTAAAATACCATTAATGATAAGCAAGATAATAGTACCGATAGGAATTCTTGAGTTGCTAATCCAAATGCTTAGAACAATTCCAAATGTAATGTATATAATAGACCACACAATTGGGATTAGAAAATTGGGAATCCATTGTGAGGGTTTGACAAGGCTATTGAACCACTCTGACCCTAATTGGACAAATACGCTTCCTAGTACTGCAACAATTATGATGCTTATGATTGTTATTATAATTTTTAATGTTTTTGATTGTTTTGTATTCATATTAAATTATATTGTTGGTTTTAGTAAAATATGTTGGTTTTAGAAAAATTGCTATAAAACCACAATATAATTGACAAAACATTACAATAAATTGACAATAATCTACATATTAATTACATTGTCTTTAATTTTTAATTATAAATACTTTTATTTTTGATAATTATATAATATGTCAAAAATAATTTTGTATATATCTGCGTTTGTTCCTATGTATGTATTGTTTTTAATAAATCTAGTAGTTGAATTAATCAATGGTAACTTGAGTTTCAATATTACTAATACGTGTGTATTGGTGTTTCTTTTTGCTTTGATGCTTGTTGGTATTATTGGTTTGGTTGTAATAATTCATAGTGGGGAAAGGTCTATAGAAACGATTAGGGTGGTTTCAAAGAAAAATATTACTGACCAGCATTTCTTAAATTATTTTTCTCTTTTTGTTCTGTTGGCTTTGGCTTTTGATTTATCCAAACTTTGTTCGGTATGTGTGTTTATTGTTATTCTTGTTTTTATTGGGATTGTGTATGTTAAGAATAATATTTTTTATGTTAATCCCTTGCTAAATATTATGGGTTATAGTTTTTACGATATCGTCTATGAGACGGAGGAAGGTAAGGGTGGAGAGGTTAGGATTTTTTATAAAGGAGAAATTGAGGTTGGAGATAAGCAGTATAAGTTATCCGTCTCAAATAAAAATCTTAATTTTCTAAAAGATGGTTCTGTAAAAATTTTTCAAAAATTTTTTAAAAAATAAAAATTTATTTTTGTACAATTTAAAATTTTAGAAAGTTTTGAAAATTTAGCTTTGTTTTTTGTTTGACTTGTGTTTTTTTTGGTGGTATACTCATTCTTGCCGTTTTTGCCCGAAAAGGCATTTTCGACAATTATCGACTAGGTAAAAGGACGAGAAGTGGAAAAAATTACATCGTGGTGTTGCTCAAAAAAAACTAAATTAATTATATCTACAATTGCAATTATAGTGGTTTTATCACTTATTTTTGCTATAAGTTTTGCTATACAAAAATCGCCATTGGTAGCAACCTATAGAGTGGAATATGTGAAAGACGTTGATGATGTTATAGTTCAAACTTATTACAAAGGTCAAAAGATTGTGTTCCCTGAGAATCCTGAAAAAGCAGGATATGAATTTGTGGGTTGGTCGCTAGATATGAAAGGTAGCAACTTTGTGACTCAGGATATGTTTGTAGAAGAAGAAATAACATTCTATGCTAAATGGGTAGAGAACTCATTCGTTTTGTCTTATAACGATATGTTATATTCGTTAAATTCAAAAAACACTATAAAAATTGTTGACGATGGTTTAATGCTTGAAACATCAACTGGCGTTGTTTTTATAGAAAATCCTAATAAATCTGATTGCATTTTCTCAGATTGGCAAATCAAAAATGGTGATAATGTTTATGCGTTAAAAGATTTTGATTTTAGTTCTGTAGATGATGGCGAAACTATTTATTTGGTACCTAAGTTTGAGTCTGTTTTTGTAAATGTTTCTATTCTTGCAAATATGAATGAATATGAAATTTTAGGACTTGAAGATGGTCTTGCTAGCATTGATAGGCCTTTAGAAATCCAGCTTGTTCTAAATGAGAGCGTAAACAAGTCTAATGTTACAATTACTTCAACTTGTGGTGTTTTGAATTTTTCAAAAAGTGGTAACTTGTATAATATTAAATTATCCGATTTTTCTAAAGATGTTGTTATTTATATAGATAATATATCTATTAATAAATATAATATAACTTATAATAATGATGGAGAGATTTCTGTTTATTCTGTATTGCACGGACAAAGTTTGGAATTCCCTAAATTTGAGCGTGCTGGGTTTAGTCTGGTGGGCATCAAGGATTCTGCAGGAAGATATTATTCTGAAGAATTTGTTGTAAAAGAAGACTTATCGTTAATTCTTGTTTGGCAAGAAGATGTCTATCAAATAACCTTGCCAAAAAGTAACGGAATGTATGTTATAAGTGTTGATGATGAGTATTGGACAGCAAGTAAAACTATTCAGAAAAATTATGGAGATAGTGTATCTTTTAAAATTTCATTGTCAAGTGCATACAGTAATTCGAGTGTTTCTGTTTATGCAATATCTGATGGCAATTATGTGTATCCAATGAAAAATGATGACGAATTCGTGTTTGAAAATATAACTAGTGATATGCAGGTTGTTATAGATGGCGTTGTTTTGAATTCGTATAGCGTGTATGTTGATGGTGTTAGTTATGGTAAGTTTGCATATGGTAGTTGGATTTATGTTGATGATGCAAATATCAAAATAAAAGATATTGAATCGTTGCAAATTACAAACATTACAACATTAGTTGAAGATGAATCGTTTGGTGGTTGGAGAATAGGTTCAGAGGTTCTTGTTAATTCGATTATTCAAGATGTTTCCAATGATGATGGTCTAGTTGAAATTTTGGGAGATTATAGCAAGAATGTGGCTAGGGTTAAGTTGATTGCAAATGGTGGAATCTTAGATATAACAGAAGTTGTTATTGTTGAGGGCGAGGAATTGTTGTTGCCAACTCCAACAAAATACGGATATAAGTTTGCGGGTTGGTTTGTAAAATTAGTAGAAGTAAATACTGTTGTTGATGAAGAATCGTCTGAGAAGTTTGAGGGTATTACTGATTTTTATATGATTTTATATGCTGGTTGGCAATTGGATTTATAGAAATATGATATTGTAGTCATATTTCTTTTTTTTGACTAATATAGTATTTTAGAATTTAAAATTTAGGGGGTTGAGAAGGTGTTTGAACCAAATTTTACAAAGGTGGTTAGTAGTGTAAGAAGAAACCTCGGAAGTACCCAATCTGTGGTTGAAATAAAGTTACCAACCAATGACGGAGATGTGTCGCAAGTGTATACGGTGGGAGCAAAGTCCAGTGTGATATCTTATGAGTGTAATGGCAGAGAAGTTTCTTTTGTCGGAATGGTTAATTTTCAGGCTGTTTATAATATTGCTGGAGTGTTGGCAAGTGATTATACGGCTGAATTTAAAGATTCGTTTTTGTCCGACGGTGAGGTTTGCGGAGAGCTAATTGTTTCTAGTTGTGTAGTAGATGTTTCTAGTTCGGTTGTTTCTGGGGGAATTAAAGTAGTAGCGATTGTTGAGACTAATATTGATGTGATTGAAAACAAAGAGGTTTCTGTCTTGACAGGAATGTCGGGTGAAGATGGGCATATTCTAACTAAAGATATATGTTTTTGTTCATATTTGGGTAAGGCTTATGAAAAGTTTGATGTTTCTTCCGATTTTTCAATCAAAGATGCTTTGTCTGTTTTTATGGTAACGCCTTGTGTTTCTTTGGGTGAAATTATTGCTAGAGATAATTTTATCATTGTTTCTGGGAAAGTCGGTTTTGATGTTTGCTATAAATCGGGAGAGTCGGTTGAAGACATAAACACAAGATATTATAGTGTTGACTTCAGTAGGGAAGTTGCGTTTGATGGTGTTGTTACAGATTCAATAGTTCAATCTTTGGTTGGTATTGTTTCAAATGAAATTCGTGTAACAACATTGGTGGAAGATGGTGCGGTAAATGTAAATATAAATATTCCTCTGGTTTATACTGGTTATGTCTTCTCGGAAAACAAATTGGAAATTGTTGATGATGTGTATTTGGAAAAGAACTATATGTCAATCACTTGCGAAAATTTTGAAACAATCTCAAGCAATGGGTTTGTTTGCTTTAAGGATAATATTAGCGGGACTGCCAGTATTTTGGATTCATCGCCTTTTATTGATGAGATTGTAGGTGTTTCGACCAATAATTTGATTTTAGCATCAAGCAAGGTTGTTGGAGACAGGGTTTGTGTCGAGGGAGTCGCAAATGTTACTGTTATATATTACAGTAAAGAAACATCAGACATAACCTCTGTACAGGTTGAAATGCCGTTTTCTGTTGAGGAAAAATCGAGTGGAAAGATTGCGAACGTAGTAACAATCTGTTTGGAAAATTTAAGCGCAAGAAGTAAACGTGGAAAAGAAATAGAGGTGTCTGCTGAACTTGGTGTGTATGCAGATACTTATGCAGAAAAAGGTGTTTGTGCAATTACACAAGTGTCTGTTGGTGAAGAAAAACCAGTAGAAGATTGTTCTTTGTTTGTGTATGTTGTAAAGCCAGGGCAAAACGTTTGGGATATTGCAAAGGACATTGGTGTTTCTCAAGAATTGATTCTTGAACAAAATCCAGATGTTGAATTACCTGTAAAAGCGGGAGATAAACTGGTTGTTTATAAACCAAACGTTATAATGTTTGAATAGTTGAATATGGGCGAGGATTGTATTTTTGAATCCTCGTCTTTTTTTTGAAGATATTCGACATTTTTGTATGTAATACTTTTTTAAATAATGCCAGACATTGTTATTAATCAGGTTTTTAAGTTAATAATTAAAGCAAGGAGTATTTGGTATGAGAAAAATTTGGAGTGTTTTATTAGCGTTTGTGTTGAGTGTTGTGTTGTGTGGGTGTAGCGATACTTCGTCTGTAATAAGAATACATATTAGGGCTAATTCTAATCTAAAAAGTGATCAAGAGGTAAAAATGGCGGTGCGTGATGGTGTGATAAATTACATAACTCCAATTATTGCTAGTTGTAATAATTCCAAAGAGGTCAAGTTGGCATTAAGTGAAAATCTTTTGGGTATCGAGATGGTGGCTGATGAGATATTGAGTGATTGGGGTTTTGAGTATTTGTCGAATGCTGAAATTAGAAATGAATATTTTCCAACTAGGGATTATGATGGAACAACTTTTCCTGCCGATTATTATGATGCATTGATTTTAGAATTGGGTGAGGCAAAGGGTGATAATTGGTGGTGTGTTGCGTATCCGCCGTTGTGCTTTGTTGGAGAAGATGTTGAGGGATCGCAGATTCGATATAAAAGTAAATTATTAGAATTGATAAATAAATTTTTTGGGTGAGTGTTATGATAAGTTATAAAAAATATTTTTCATTAGTGTGTTGTATTGTGGTCCTTGCTGGTATGATTATGTGTTTGTGTGTTGGCAGAAAGGGTAGTGTGTATGCGTATGATACTCATATGATAGAGGTTCAAACAAGGCTCAAGGAATTAGGGTACTATGATGGAGAGATTAACGGAAATTATGATGACTTGACAGTTGTTGCAATAAAGGAGTTTCAGGCAGATAATGGCATCTATGTTTCGGGAGCTGTTGGAGGGGTTACGGCTAATGCCTTGGGCATTTATATGACGCAACAGGAAAGTAATGACTTGTATCTATTGGCCAAGTGTATACACGCAGAGGCTAGGGGTGAAAGTTATGTTGGAAAGGTTGCGGTCGGTGCTGTAATTTTGAATAGAGTGGCTAGTCCAGATTTTCCAGACACAATTTATGGTGTTATTTATCAACCTTGGGCGTTTACTGCAGTTCACGATGGGCAGATCAATCTTGAACCCGAGGCTGCTAGTTATCAGGCGGCAACAGATGCTTTGAATGGTTGGGATCCGTCGTATGGAAGTTTGTATTATTACAATCCTCAGACGGCTAGTTCTAGTTGGATTTTTAGCAGGCAGACTGTTGTGACTATTGGTAAACACGTGTTTGCTATCTAGGAGGTTTTATGAGAAAAAAGATTAATACTCTTGCTGTGTTGACTACTATTTTTGCAACGGCTACAGTGGTTTTCTTGTGCTTGTTTTTGAGTTTTGTGGCGACGTCAAAAACTTACAAAACCCAACTAGAAAATTCATATATGAAGAGTTTTTATGAAATGGTGGATAATGTTAATAATCTAGAAGTTAATCTATCAAAAATTGTTGCAACTTCTAGTATTGACTCTCAAAGAGAGTTGTTGTCTAGCGTATATGATTCGTGTAGGCTTGGGGTAAATAATATCAATGTACTGCCAATAAGTATTAGTAAATTGACAGAAATAAATAGTTTGTTAAATACTGCCGGTGGTTTTGCTTATAGTTTATTACAGAGTAATTATCAAGGGAAAAGCATAAGTAATGATGATTATGGACAATTGAATAGTATTTATTCTAAGGTTAGAGAAGTTCAATATGATCTTAATTTGTATATGCAAAAATTGTCTTATGATTATAGTATACTAGATGATATTGATTTTGATAATGAAGAGGGGTCGTCGTTCTCGGCGGGGATTGTGGATTCGGAAAGTTCGGGTACAAATATTCCTAGTCTTATCTATGATGGACCGTTTTCCGATAGCGCTTTGAATCCAGAAGTTAGTGGGCTTTCTGATACTATATACACAAGAGAACAAATTGAGGAAAATCTCCATAGTCTTTTTACTGGTTTCTCTATTTATTATATTGGTGAATCTTCAGGTAAGTTTGATACGTACAATTTTGATGTCAAAGGCGATATTGATTTGTATGTAACCGTTTCGAAAAGGGGTGGATTTATTTTATCAATTACTGCTTTTGGAAATGGTAATGGTGGTGTGATGTTGACCTCTGATGATGGTGTTGAACTTGCAGAAACCTTTGCTAGTGATATGGGTATTCCTAATATGTATGCTGTGTGGAATCAAAGAGTTGGAAATGTAATGTATGTTAATCTTGCACCTATTGTAAATCACGTTATTTATTATAGTGACTTGATTAAAGTAAAGGTTGACTTGTCGTTAGGATTGGTTGTTGGTTGGGAGGCTACTAGTTATGCAACAAACCATACATCAAGAGATTTTACACAATCAGTTGGATTGCTTGATGCTATGGAGACTCTAAACGATGTCCTTGAGGTTACAGAAAGAAATTTGTGTATAATACCAGATAAATATGTTGGGGAGATTTCTGCGTATGAATTTATTTGCCAATGGAATGATTATACCTATTATATTTATATAGATAGCAATACGGGAAAGGAAGTTAATATTATGCGTGTTATTAGTACTAGTTCAGGGGATTTGTTGATGTAGTTTTTATAAAAAGAGGATTTGTCCTCTTTTTTTATGTAGTCGTTTTGAAATGCAATTTCTTAAGTACCAATAATAATTATTTGTTTTGATAAATCATATAATTATGATAAAATCAAAAATAAAGGAAATGTTATGAGAAAAAAAATTGGTGTTATTGGTAGTGTAAATGTAGATATAGTGAGTCAGACAAAAAACTTGCCTAAAGTTGGAGAGACAATAATTGGTGATGATTTTCTTATATCTTTTGGTGGAAAGGGTGCTAATGAGGCTGTGGCGTCTGCTAGATTAGGTGCGAGTACTACGCTTTTTGCTTGTGTTGGAGATGATATGTTTAGCAAAAATTCTATTGCAAATCTTCAACAAGAGGGAGTGCATATAACTGCCGTAAAACAGATAAAGAACGAAAAGTGTGGGTTTGCTAACATTGTTGTTTCAAATAAGAACAATCAAATAATAGTAGTGCCTGGTGCTAATAGTAGGCTGGATAGTGCTTATATTAAAAAATTCACATCTAGAATAAAAGAATGCTCAATTATTGGTGGTCAGTTCGAAATTCCTGTGGAGTCGTTGCTTTTGGCGAGTAGGATATGCAAAGATAATAATATTAAGTTTGTTCTTAATCCGTCTCCAATCAAGGACTATCCAAAGGAACTATTTGATAACGCTA
Source organism: Clostridia bacterium (assembly GCA_017453125.1). Classification (GTDB taxonomy): domain Bacteria; phylum Bacillota; class Clostridia; order Christensenellales; family UBA1242; genus UBA11490. The sequence continues at coordinate 15,330 of JAFTKS010000010.1, read as the reverse complement.
CTTATGTTGTGGTTAATGAGATAGAAATTGGGTATGTTGATAAGTCCTGCAAGACTGCCGATCAAGTGCTCAAGAAATATCCTTTCAAAGTTATACTTACAAAAGGTTCTCAAGGTTGTTATTATTCAGATGGAAAAGAAGTATTTAATATTCCTGCAATAAGTGTTGACGTAGTGGATACAACAGGTGCAGGAGATACGTTCTTAGGTTCGTTTATGGTTGCGATTAATGGTGGGCTTGAATTTGCAGATGCAATTACATTTGCTAATGTTTGTGCAGGGTTAAAAACCACAAAACTTGGTGCACAAACGGGAATGCCTACAATGAAACAAGTTGAAAAATATATAAAATCAAATAAAATAAAAATAAATGGTTTGAAGGAGATGGAACTATGAAAAAAATGCCAGTTATATTAGATTGTGATCCTGGAATTGACGACGCTTTGGCAATGCTAATTATGTATCAAAACAAAGAAATATTCGATTTGAAATTAATTAGTGCATCTGCGGGAAATACTCCAATTGATATTACTACAAAAAATATCCAATTTTTTGCTGAGAAGTTTTTCAATGGTGTTAAAGTGGCAAAGGGAATTGGAAAACCTTTGAAAGTGGTTCACCCAGAAACAGCGGAAGATGTTCACGGGGTAGGTGGTCTTGGTAATTATCAAATTCCAGAGCAGAATTATCCATATGAAGAAGATTCTGTCGAGGTTATGTACAAGACAATTTGTGATTCGAAAGAAAAGATGAATCTTATTGTTATAGGTCCTCAAACAAATATTGCCAAGTTGATTCAAACTCATCCTGATGTTGTTTCGAAGATAGAGAGAATTTATGCAATGATTGGCTCTATTAATGGTATTGGAAATGTTCGTCCATATGCTGAATTTAATGCATTCTTTGATCCTGATGCGTTCAAGATTGTTTCTATGAGTGGAATTCCAATGACAATTAATCCAATGGAATTGGGACATAATTCGAGACTAAAGAAAAGTATATTTGCATCAGCAAATGCCAAAAATGATATTCAGATAATGATTCAAAGTATTATTGACGGACTATATGAGTGGAGAGATCCATCACTAGTATCGATTTTTGATTTGCATACAGTTTATTCTATTGTAAAACCAGAATTATATGATTTTGTGCCTTGTGATGTAAATGTGACACTTGATGGAAAGAAAGATGGTGAGTGTTTCTTGAAAGAGAATCCTGATGCAAAGAATTATTATATTTCTTTGAAGAATCCAGCCGAGGCAAATGGCGAAATTCTCGAAGATTTGTTTTCGATGGAGTAATTTTTACTTACTATGCAAAGGTAACATAAAGCCCTTTATTTTGCGATATTTAATAAAAAAAGAACATTTTTAAAAATGTTCTTTTTTTGATTAAAAACTATGTTAATCGATTTCACAAACTTTCATAACGTTGTTAAGCTTGTCAGTTGTACCCGTGGTTACGATTATTAAGTCGTTGGTTTTAGCGATTTTTGAATTCTTAACAATTGTAGTTGCAAGATTGAATATGTCAATACCTGCAATTTTTGTGTAAACTGGAATTACATTCCATTCAATGCTAAGACTATTGAATGTTTGTGGATTGTCTGTGATTGCAATGATAGGGCAGTTTGGTTTGTATCTTGTAATCATACTAGCAGTCTTTCCAGAGTCTGTATATAGAACAATTGCTTTTGTGCCTAATTTGAATGCACAGTTTGTAGCACTGTGGCTAAGCACATCGGTTATGTCTGTGGTATTGAAAACAGTTTCAAAGAAACGTTTTTTGTAAGAAATGTCTTTTTCTGCTTGAGAGCAAATATCCGCCATTGTTTTTACTGCTTTGTCTGGATATGCACCGACAGCGGTTTCAGCAGATAGCATAACGGCAGACGCGCCATTATATACTGCGTTTGCTACGTCAATTGTTTCTGCTCTTGTTGGTCTTGGTTTTGAAATCATACTTTCAAGCATTTCTGTTGCAACTATTACAGTTTTTCCTTTTTCGATTGCAGAATTGATAAGGTCCATTTGGATTTTTGGAAGTTTGCTTGGAGGGATTTCTACGCCAAGGTCTCCTCTTGCTACCATTATTCCATCAGATACTTCCAATATTTCTTGAATATTTTTGATTCCTGAATTGCTTTCTATTTTTGAAATAATTTTACAAGAGTAGTGGTTTGCAAGCATCAATTTTTTGAGTTCACGAATATCATCTGCAGAGTTTACAAAGCTTGCAGAAACGATATCGCATTCGTTTTTAAATGCCCAGATAAGGTCTGCTTTGTCTTTTTCTCCGATATAAGGTAGATTAAGCGGTGTGTTTTTAAAGTTCAATCCTTTGTTGTTACTTAGTACTCCGCCCGACACAACCTTACATACAACTTCATAGCCTTTGTTTTCAAGAACATTCAATTGAATTAATCCGTCGTTAGCTAGAATTACAGAGCCTCTTTTCAAGCTGGCAAGGCATTTTGGTTCGCTTACAGATACACCTTCGTTTGAGCCTTCTTTTTTGTAGCCATAAAGAGTGAAAGTTGAATTCTTTTTCAATATACCGCTTCCACCTTCAAAAGTTTTTACTCTAACTTCTGGGCCTCTTGTGTCTACCATAATTGCAACAGGTAGTCTAAGTTCGTTTCTTATTTGTTTGATTAGGTTTATTGATTCTTGGTGTTGTTCGGTGTCGCCGTGGCTAAAGTTAATTCTAATAACATTTGCACCATTTAGAATAATGCTCTTCAATGCTTTATAATTATTGGTTGCAGGGCCAAGTGTTGCGACGATTTTTGTTTTTCTCATTTTTTCTCCATTTTTCATATAAATTATTTGTCAAATCTATTCTTTAATTAAGAATATTAAACGACATAGAATATCATCATTCTTAGTATAATACATTTTTTGGATAAAATAAAATCATTTAATCAAGTTTATAAGAATTGTAGATATTTTTTTAATTCTTTCGATTAGAAGTGATTGCATAAAAAATGTTGTTATGATACAATAACTTATAAGTTATTGGGGTACGAAAATACTATCTAGGAGTTTTGTGTGATGGACATCTGTGACAGAATAATAGAATTAAGAATTGCATTAATGAATTTCTGTGAGGGCTTTTCTCAAAAAACTGCTAGCAAAGAGTTATTCTTTTCTAATAAGACAAAGGTTTTGTTTTTGCTCGAAAAGAAAGATTGTACGCCTAGCGAATTGATTGGTGCACTTGGTATGGCGAAAAGTAATTTGGCAAATCTGTTGAAGGGTATGTGTGCAGAGGGGCTGATTATTACATACAAAAACGCCGATAATACAAAAAATGTGTTTTATACCATTTCTGATATGGGAAAGAATCAATTGCAAAATTATAAGTGTAGTTTGAAATCGGAATTTTTCAAAAATTGTAGTTGTGATGAGCAGGAATTGAATGATGCAATTGATAAATTGTTGAAACTAGTTAAAGGAGAGCAAAATGAAATTATATAATACATTTACAAGAAAGAAAGAAGAATTTAAGCCTGTAGTTGAGGGTAGGGTTGGAATGTATGTATGTGGACCAACTGTATATGGAATGCCACATTTAGGACACGCGAAGAGTTATATCAATTTTGATACTATTTTCCGTTTCTTTAAGTTTCTTGGATATAAAGTAAAATATGTTCAAAATATTACTGATGTAGGTCACTTAGTTGGCGATGGAGATAGTGGAGAGGACAAAATTGTAAAACAAGCCAGACTTGAACAATTGGACGCATATGAAATTGCATACAAATATGAAGTTGAATATTTCAAAAGTATGGATCAGCTGAATGTTCTTAGACCAAGTATTTCTTGTAGGGCTACGGGTTTTGTTCAAGATATGATAGAAACAGTTCAGGATATTTTAGACAAAGGCTATGCTTATGTGACTGACGAGGGCAATGTGTATTTTGATGTTCATAAGTACACTAGTTATGGGCAATTATCAAATAGAAGACTAGAAGACGCTGTTAGCGGTGAGAGAATTGAAGTTGCTGACGACAAAAGAAATCCTGCAGATTTTGCTTTGTGGAAAAGTGTTGACAAGGGTACTCTTATGCAATGGAAGTCCCCTTGGGGAATGGGTTGCCCTGGTTGGCATATAGAATGTACCACTCTTGGAAAGAAATTCCTAGGAGATCGCTTTGATATTCACGGTGGTGGAATAGACAATATTTTCCCTCATCACGAGTGTGAATGTGCACAGGCGGATATTGTTAATGGACATTTGCCAATGAATTATTTTATGCATAATGGTTTGGTTACTGTTAATGGAACAAAGATGGGTAAGTCTCTTGGAAACTTTATTACACTTCCTGATTTGTTTGCAAAGTATCTTCCTCAAGTTGTTCGTTTCTTTATCTTGCAATTTCATTATAGGTCAGCTGTTGACTTCAGTGATGAAGGTTTGGCTCTAGCAAACAAACAGTTCTTGAAATTAAGAGAGTTTGTTTCCTCTGTTAGAAAACTTGTGGGAGAAGAAAAGTCTGATATTTCTAATGCTGAACTAAAAGGCGTTTATGATTCGTTTGTTGGCGCAATGAACGAAGATTTTAATACACCTGTGGCACTTGTTGAATTTAATAAAATTACGAAGTTCATTTCAAAAGCAGTTGAATCAAAAGACTTGAGTTTGCTCAAAGAGATAAATTATTTTGTATCTAGACTAGGCGAAGAAGTCCTTGGCTTGGATTTTGCGGTTGCTGAAGTGGAAGAAAAGGAAGAAGAATCTATTCCTCAGAATATTGAAGATTTAGCAAAGAAAAGATGGGAAGCAAAACAAAATAAAGATTGGGCTAGTGCAGATAAGTATAGGAATGAAATTGCTGAACTTGGATATGTGATTATAGATTCAAAAGAAGGATATAAAATTGAACGAAAATAATTTAAGACACTATTTTGTAACCACGAAACATAATGAATCTGAATACTTTGAATTCAAAGAGATGTTTGAGGGTGTTTTGTACACTTTCAAAAGTTGTTCAGATGTTTTTAGTAAAAAAGAACTTGATTACGGAAGTAAGGTTCTTGTAAAGAACATAATTGAAAACAAAGATATTTTTGGTGGCAAAATAATGGATATGTGTTGTGGTTATGGCACTATTGCTATACTTTTAGATAAGAATATATCCGCCGAATATTATCTTTGCGATATTAATGAAACGGCGGTAGACCTTGCTAAACATAATGCAGTTCTTAATAAAACATCAATCAAACTAGATAATATTACTTGTGGGAATATGTTTGAGGGAAATATTGATACTTATTCTCACGTGGTTTCAAATCCTCCAATTAAGGCTGGTAAAAAGTATTTGCTTGAGTTCGTTGATGGCGCGTTTTCGCATTTGGAAAATAAGGGGACATTGACTCTTGTTATTAAGAAAAATCTCGGAGCGGATTCTTTGAAAAAGTATTTAACAAATCTTTTTGGGAATTGTGAAGTCTGGGATAGAGATAAAGGTTATTATATTCTTCATTCCAAAAAACAAGTTGTTTTATAAAAAAGTATTTCAAGTAATACTACATCAAAATTTTGAAAGTATTTCTTTGTCAAAAATCTAATGAAGAGGAAAATGGTATGCAAAAGAAAAACATTTTAAAAATATGTTCAATGTTATTTCTGTTAATTGTAGCAGGTTTTTTATCTGCGTGTTGTGGACCAAAAATGATAGAAGTAAAAGTTGTCTTTCAAAATGTTGATCCTAATATGGGTGTAGAATCTTATACTCAAGAGATTGAAATTGGAACAGGCTTTGACTTGAAATTCGTGATTCCTGAAGGCTATACAGACGAGGGAATGACGGCTACTTGGAACAAAAAGCCCTTGGCGTTCACTACTACAGATGCCAAAACTCTTGAAAAAGAAGAACATAGATATACTATAGACAAGACAATTGCATATTCTTTCAAAAGGCTTGTAACCGATATTGAAATTGTATTTGATATGACTAGTGTAAAAAAACAACAATTTGCAATTAATTTTTCGAAAGATATTATAGAAAAAACAAAGAAAGCAACAGAAGTTTGGGGAGAATATGATTCAAATATCACTCTGCTTACTATTGATGAAAAAGATGTTGAAGATTTAAGAGTTCTAGATAGTGATAAAATCTTGAAAACTAGAACAATTGACGCGGAAAGACCTTCTGCAATTGTTGATTATGGTGAGTATATTATTGTTTGTTATATGAGTGCGTCACATAGAGAAATAGATTCTTTCTATTCAGAGATTACAGATTTTACTCCAGAAGTCAATCAAGCCCAAGATGGAGCGTTGTCTTATGCACATTACGATGTTGCACTTAGGGGAAATCAATATTACAATCGCCATTATGAAGGTTTTGTTCAGTCAGCTTCACGTTTGTATTATATTGGCAAAATTCAAGAAGATATTTCATTGCAAAAGAATGTTCCTGGGTACCAAGAGAGCAAGGGTTTTGTTATAGAGGATAACGAAAATAAGTTTACAATACTAACTAATCAATCAAAATACAACAGTGATTTGCTTTCAATAGAGGTTTTTGCACCAACAACTGACGAATATGTTGAAAGTGCTAATATGGAGCAAGTTCAATTTTCAGAAAACAACGAAACTAAAACCGTTAATCTAAAACGAATAGATATTGACTTTGAGAAGTCTGACGAAGGCACATTTGTAAAAGATGACAAGGGAAACTTCATCAATGACGAAAATGGTTTGTTTGTAGAATTAAATAAGGGGAAAGGTGTTGTTGAACTTAAAGACGCAGAAAATCCTCAGTATTATCAACAAACCAATTCAGAACAAGTTTATCAGTATCTAAATAGATATGATGCTTATAATATTTATTTAGGAGAGGATAAGTCTCAGGATTTGTATTTGACCGAGAGAGAAAAAGATTTACTTTCTGATGAAATATATATAAAAGTAAAATCATCTTATCAGTTGTCTCAGATTTTAAACTTTAATTTGTTACAAGAAGAAAAACAAAATGTACTCAACAATCCTTATTCTGTTATATATAATTCAAAAGAAAATTCAGATTCTTATAAGGGTGTGAATGATTGTGTTGTTGAATCGTATTTGTCAGAAGAAGAAAATGTAGGATACAAGATAATTAGAATTAATAAGGCATTGCTTGATGAATTTCAGGATAGATTCGTTTTGTCAAATTTAGGTGTGGTTGATGGGCAAACAGTTGAATATCAAACAGGAAATGCTATTCTTTATGTTCAAGCAGAACCAAGCTCTGTTGATACTTTAAGATTGAATCATAAGTTTTTATATACCGAGGTATTTTGTCCAACATTCTATGATAGTGATTTATATACAATTAATCATAATTATAATACAGAAGTTTATGTTAATGAGGTTGTGGGAGATGATACAGGTTTAGTTAAATTAAGAGAAAATAGAAACTATGGCTTTTTGGATTTGCACGGAAAAGGTGCCGACTTCTCGTATTTTTATACTCCAGAAGTTTTACAAGTAAAAACCGATGAAAATGGTCCGATAATTACTAGCGGTGGATATGAATACATTATTGATTCAAATAATAGGATAGCAACTTATAAGAATATAAATGTTGATATATATGGGAAATTGCAAGATCCTTTGTATTATTCAAAAATTGAAAATTTAAATGTTCTTGTAGAGGGTAACGATCCAGGAAATGAGTATCGATATAATTTTCAGGGTCAGGAATATACTGGATATATTTCAATGCAAGATATAGATTTGTATACTCAAAAGACAGTGACAGAAGGTCCTTATGTAAAAACAGGATATAGTATTAGTGTACATTTTGATTTACAACAAAAGAACTTAAGAAAAGCAAACGTAGATTTTAATCAACTTCAATTTATTGATTCGTATAAAGATGCTATACTTATAACAAATGATGTTGCATTCAAAGATTACTCTAGTTTTGTGGTAATCGATGAGTTTACAAAGTCAACTGCTGCAAAAGATATAACTTTTGGAAGTACTAGTGATATATATTATTTAATTGCTAGTGACCACAGTCTAGACTTTGACTTCTACCATAAGGTAGGAGAGGAGTATGTGAAAATCTCTGAAGATTGTTTGCTTAGAGATATTGCTGGTAACGAGATAGAAATTGAGTATAACAATAAGCTATACAAAGTATATGCAAAATATCAAAGTGTGGATTTGTATTCAGTTGATTCTAGCAGTGTATATTACGTAAAAAAACCTACTAATTAGTAGGTTTTTTTGTTTGTAAATAATACTATGCAAATTGTTAATAAAAGTATTAATAATTTGCTTTTTGAAGTTCAAAGTATGCTTGTGGATGTGCACATACTGGACAAAGTGCAGGAGCCTTAGTACCAACACAAATGTGTCCGCAATTTCTACATTCCCAAACCTTTACTTCAGATTTTTTAAATACAGATTTTGTCTCAACATTATTAAGAAGAGCTCTATATCTTTCTTCGTGATGTTTTTCAATTTCTGCAACGCCTCTGAATTTTGCTGCAAGTTCAGAGAATCCTTCTTCGTCAGCAACTCTTGCAAATTCGTCATACATATCTGTCCATTCGTAGTTCTCGCCATCTGCAGCAGCGCTTAGATTCTCAGCAGTGTTGCCCAACTCTCCCAATTCTTTGAACCACATTTTTGCGTGTTCTTTTTCGTTATCAGCAGTTGCTAGGAATAGGGCAGAGATTTGCTCGTAACCTTCTTTTTTTGCAACTGAAGCAAAATAAGTATATTTGTTTCTAGCTTGGCTTTCTCCAGCAAAAGCTGTTTTTAGGTTTTCTTCAGTTCTTGTTCCAGAATATTTGTTTTTCATAGTATCTCCCATAATTTGTATTATCCTTTTTAGTGAATTTGTAGATAATTTCTACCTAATATAATTATATCGAAAAATATAATCAAGTCAAATAATTTTGAGTGGCATTTCCCTTAAATCTGACTCTTTTTATTGTGAAAAAATTTTTCAAAACATATTGAAATCGCTGTTATTATATAGTATAATATATATGTAAATAAAAGCACTTTTATTATGGGGGTAAAAAATATGGGAAGTGTTGGAAATAATATTTCTGCAAGTGTAGCTTATGTGAGAGATTGTTTTTTGCAAGGTTCAGAAGACGTGTATTCTTACAAATTAATTTATGATATGGAGCATAATTCTAGAGTTAAGAAACCATTTCTTGGAAGTTTGCCAACGGAAAAAATTAACTTGATTTATGCAAGTGCTCTTCAAAGATTGAGCAATGGAAAGAACAATGGAAGTATAGATCAAAAAGTATTGTCTCATATTCAGTCAATGTTTGAATTCAAATATTGCAATGGTACTTTGTGTAGGGTGTTGTATGATCACGTTTCGCCTGCGTGCAAAGTAGTTCTAGCAGAGGCTATAAATGATGTTGTTGAATTGGAACAATTTACAGAAGAAGAAATGCAAGTTGTAGAGGATTCTATGGGAATCATCTTAGGCACTATTGAAGACTTGCATAGGGTAAGATTCAGAGAATTGGATTATGACAACTTTAGCAAAGTACAAGGCAAAGACGAAGAATTAGAAAGATAAAAAGCAAGGAATTATTCCTTGCTTTTTTTGTTGATGTTTTGATATATGTTTTCTGAAATATTATATATTTGAAGACTTTCTTCTTGTGTGCACGTTTTTAATTTTTTGATTTTTGGCTGTCCCCAAATATTAAAAATTGCAGGGCCAATCCAGTACATATATGGAGTATTATGCGAAGTGCCAAAAATTACGTTAAGAACGGCTTTTTGTGGGCTTGGAAAAAATATTTTTATACCAATTTTTACAAGCCAATTGATTGCTTTGGGGTAATGGTTGGTCATATTTGTTAGTGTTACACCAGGGTGTACTATAGCTAGGCTAACTTTTGATTCTTTGAATAATTCGTATAGAGAGAACATAAGAAATCTTTTTGAATTACCATATATTTTGCTTGGTTTTTTTCTAGTGGAGAAGTCTATGTCATCTGTATCCAAAGTTGAATAATTGTGAGCAATGCTACCAAGAGTAATGCAGGTCGAGCCTTGTTTTTTCTCAAGTTCAGGCAACAGTTGTTTTGTAAAGTAGTAAGTATAAACAAAGTTGATTTGAAAAATATTATTATATCCCGAATCAAGAACTTTAATAGGTACATTATATACACCTGCGTTGTTTATAAGTATGTCTATGCCGTTGTACTTTTTTAATTCTTGTAGACATTTGTCTACACTTTGCTTATTGCTAAAGTCTAGGGGAACAAATTCAATATTACAATTTGGGTAAGCTGAAATTAATTCTGTTTTCAATTTGTCTGCAAGTGTTTGATTTCTACAAGCAAGAGTTATGTCTGCCTCAAGGCTAGCAAGAATTTGGCAAATTTCTTTGCCAAGTCCACCTGTGGCGCCAGTTATAACAACCCTTTTGCCTTTTAGTGTATTACAATTGGTTTTTATCCATTTTTCTATGTTCATAAATTTCCTTTTTGATTGCAATTGAAATTATTAATAATTAATATTATACCATAATTTATTTTAGAAAGTTAATTAAATTATGCCGTTGTATATAATAGATATGAAAAATAATATTTTGGTAAGTGTTGTTTGTTCTTTTTATGAACTAGATAATATGATGGAATTTAAAGAAAATATTTTTATATTTTTACTTCAAAATAATTATAAATAGTAACAAAAGAAAAATAAAAAAAGAACCCAAAAATTTGGGCTCATATTATATTTGATTGGTGCACCGTAAGGGAGTCGCATTAAGCGAAGCGTCAATCTTCGGGTAGGGGTCCCGAATACCTTCCCTAACTTGTTAGGGGTTCTCAAGACAAGAGATTGTCTTGAACGGCGAAGCCGGACTCCCTTAAATAAAAAAAGAACCCTAAAAACTTGGGTTCGTATTATACTTGATTGGTGCACCGTAAGGGAGTCGAACCCCTAACCTTTGGTTCCGTAGACCAACGCTCTATCCAATTGAGCTAACAGTGCATATTCAATTTAGACTTAATTATTTTAAACGATATCGCAATTAATGTCAATAATAATTTCCAAATAAAAAATAAATTCTTTTTGTAATGAATTGATATTGTGGAGATAATTAACTATATGCTTTTTTGATTTGACAATAAAATTAATAAAAAGTATACTTTTTATATAATGTTTTGGAGATGTTTTTGGTGTGTTTAAGTTGTTAAGAAAGATTTTGGGATTTGTGTTCGTATGTGGTTTGATTATCGCTTTTTATTTGTTGTTTGTTAAATGATAAAAGAATTTTGGCAAGAACACAGAGAGCAAAAGAAACAACTTAAAAAAGAACGAAAACAATCAAAGAAACATCCTAAGACAAAAGAACAAGTGGCGTACAAAGTTTTTGGCATTATATTCGTAATTGGATTGATGATTGGTAGTGTGGCATTTTGTTGTAGGGGTACTGGAGATGTTCCTCCCTCGTATAGTTGGGATAATATTATTGGTATTACTGACGAAATGAAGACCGCATTAACTAAAAGTGTAGACGAGAAAGAGTTGTTTGATGATGCGGTTGATATTGTTGATTGGAGTATGGCTAGAGACAAACTTGTTGCTGGAGGTTTGGGAAAATTAATTGTTAACGATTCAGTTGATGTGGATAAATTAAATAGCAAAGAGGTTGCAATATCTTCAAATATAGATTTGAAAGAAAATGAATTATGTGCTCTTGTTAGTAAAATGACTGAAGGCGATGAATACGAGGATTATTTGCAACTATTGTTTATTGATATTTATTGGGAAGATACTCAGGCTTATTTGAAAACTATTATAAAAATGGATTTGTCTTTTTTGATAGCGGGAACAGAACTTCCACAGGTATATGTCACTACAGTGTCTTGTTTGGATATTTTGAATGAGGACTTAGCGAGTGTGGGTGAGTACATTCAATTGAACCAAGTCGAAAAAAAACTTAATGACGAAATTGTCGAGACTATTAACAAGAATTCGTTGCTTGATATATCTGTTTTTACAAATAGTTATGTTGTATCAATAATGAATGTATTTATCGATTGTATAAATGCAGACGTAGAAATTCAAAATAACGGTATTAGATTAGTAACTAAATAAAAGGAAGAATTATGGGAAATTTGTGTGCATTATTTAAATTGTTTGGTGCTCCGCATTTTATTTATTTGATACTAGCACTTGCTATAGGTGTTGTGTGCATATTGTTTTTGAGAAAGTTGGATTCTGATAAACAAAGAATTGTGTCAATTGCGCTACTTGTACTATGTGGAGTACTAGTAGTTGTTGAGAGTGTAGGTAGATTTATGGTTGAGGGCGTCAAAATCGGCGACAATTTACCATTCAATCCTATTCACGTATTTGTATATCTTATGGTATTTGCCGAAATCAGAAAAAGTCTCAACTGGGTCAAATTTGGATATTTTTTATCTAGTCCGCTATGTTTGATAGGATTATTTTTGGTTCCAAACTTTTATTTGCAATGTAATAGCACGTCTTTGGCGGTAATTTCATATTTTCTATTATGCGGATTTATAATAGCATATTGTGTATTGAAAATGATTTGGAGTGAGGAGTTTGTAGAACTCAAAGATGTTTTCAATGCTTTCTATAACTTTATTATTGTTGTAGGGGTTGTGCATATTATAAATGTAATATTTAGATTTACAACACTTGGAGTTCACGCAGATTATTTTGGTACAATGGGAGAGAATTATGATGTGTTTGTAAGTTGGGTTTCAAAATTGATTCCAATTCCGTTTGTCAATGTTATTCCATTATTTGTACTTGTTTTGGGTATTGCGTATCTTATGTATATACCATATAGTGTTATTAAGAATGGTAGAGCTAAGAAAAGTCAGTATGAAGAACTTGTGGCTCTTGGTAATGCAAAAGCACAAATGAGCCATCATAACAAGTCTGGTTCGCATATTCTTGTAAGAAGTGAAACAAAGGCAACTCCCAATACTCCAAAAAATATTACAAACAAATCTAGTGGTGGATTTGTATCGCTGAATAAAGAAATTGATATAAATAAAAAATAAATAAGTCGTGGATTAGAAGTAAATTTCTAGTTCACGCTTTTTCTTCTAAAAATTTAATAATTTTCATATATAATTAATATGAAAATAATCGGTTGTGTTTGTTTGCTACTGGGGTGTTTTATGGGTGGCGGATTTGTTTCTGGTAGGGAAATTGCAGAATATTTCTGTCAGAATGGAAGTCTGTGCTATGCTGGAATTGGTTGTGCAGTAGTGTTGTTTTTTTTATTAACTCTATTTTTTCTTTTACTTTCAGAGAAAATTTGTAGTTTTGATATGTTTTCAAAAAGATATTTTGGAAAGTTGTTTCCATTATTAAATATTTTATTGTCCATTAGCGTTCTTATAATTATCTCGTCAATGTTTGCAGGAACTATTGCTTTGGCAGAAGACTTGAATATTAGTATCTTTTTAATGCTTGCAACAACAATTATTTTGTGTTTTTTTGCTTTAAAAAGAGGGGGAAGTCTTCTTACAAAAATTAATATTATTGTAGTGCCATTAATGCTAATTTTCTTGTTGGTAGTATCCAGTTCTGGATTTGACTCGGTTGTGAAATCATCGGAATTTGATGGCCTTTTTGATGGTGTGGTTTATGTTTTTATCAATATTGTCTCTCTTGGAATGTTTGCCTTGGAAATAGGTAAGAATTATACTACTCGACAAAAAGTTATAATCTCATTAATCACTAGTCTTATCATAGGGAGTGTATTTGTTTTTGTCGGAAGGGCAATCGTTGCGTCTGGTGCAGAAGGGTATACTTTGCCCAATATAATGCTAGCAAAAGAAAATATTGCTTTGCGAATTGGTATGAGAGTTTGTGTTTATTTTGGTTTGTTTACAACTCTTATTTCAAATGTTTTTGTACTTGCAAATTATTTGAATAATTTTATAAAAGAGAAGACTGTATCCGTTCTTTTAGTGCTTTCTTTAGGACTTTTTATGGGGTCAATAGGATTTACTTATCTTGTAAGATATGCATATTTAATTACGGGGATACTTGGAATATTGATGGTTTTGGTATCTTTTGTAAAAGAAAAAAGAATAGGCCGAAACCTATTCTTCAAATCTTAATTGTTAAATCTTTTATTAACAATTTTTTCAATAATTGCAACAATAAAGTACATAAGGGTTGCAAGAATACAAAGTAGAATTGTGCCCGTCATCACAAGGTCTAGATTAAATATTTGACTGCCATAAATAATCAAATATCCAAGACCTGCTTTGCTAACCAAATATTCTCCCATAATAGTTCCTACCCAAGTAAGTCCGACATTAATTTTTAAAAGACTAATAAATTCCTTTAAAGAGCCGGGAATTATTAATTTGAATAGTATTTGAAACTTGTTTGCTCCCATACTTTTGAGTACCATAATTTTGCTAGATTCTATTTGGCTAAAAGCATTGAGCATAGTAATGATAGATATCACAATCATAATGAGTATATCCATTGTAACGATGGCAGATGTTCCGACACCTACCCAAATTATAATAATAGGGCCTAGTGCAATTTTTGGAAGTGAGTTTAGAACTACAATATATGGATCAAGAATTTTTCTTAATGTTTCGTTCCACCATAGAATTATTGCAATAATATATCCACCAATGGTTGCGATGGCAAAACCAATTAGAGCCTCATTCAAAGTTGTGAATATATGCAATGCAAGACTACCAGACAAGTAAAGGTCACCAATGGTTTTTATAATTCTGCTAGGGGACGAAAGTATAAATGTGTCAATTATTCCTCTTTGTGCTAGAATTTCCCATAATGAAATTAAAGCTACAAGTAAACCAATCTGAATAATTAATACGATTGTTTTGTGTGTTCTTTTCTTTCTAAGATAAGTTTTGAATTCTCTTGATATCTCTTTTTTCACTGTAGTTCTCTCCAAATCAAATCAAAGTATTTTTTCGCTTCAATAGATTCTCTCTTTTCGAATGGTGTTGTTCCATTTATATCCAAAAGTAGTTCTTTTTTAACAATTGCAGGGCGTTTGGAAAGAATTAAAATTTTATCGCTCATTGATATTGCTTCGCTTATATCGTGAGTGACTAAAATTGCAGTTAATCCTTCACTTTTGATAATTTTATATACATCGTCACAGACATCAAGTCGTGTTTGATAATCAAGTGCACTGAATGCTTCGTCAAGTAGTAGAAGTGATGGGTGCAGAGCAAGTGTGCGAATTAATGCAACTCTTTGTCTCATTCCTCCTGATAATTGTCGAGGATAAACGTTTCTAAAATCCCACAGATTGTATTTCTGCAATAAATTGTTGACATATTCAATATTTTCTTTTGTTTTT
>JAFTKS010000009.1 GCA_017453125.1 Clostridia bacterium | reverse complement strand
TATAAATTTTAATGAATATTTATTGAATATTGTATATTTTTTCACCAAAATGAATAAATTTTATGCAAAAGTGGGTAAGTTATCCACATTTTCACACTAATCCACAGAGTTATCCACATAACATTTTTGAAAATTTTTCGAAAATCGGTTAAAAAACCTTGCATTTGTGAATAACTTTAGGAGTTATCCACAGCCTAAAGGAAAAACTTGCAAGTCAAAATGTATAAATTTTGTATTTATAAACGGGTTGATTTATGCATATAGACTTAAGTTCAATTTTAAAACAGAGATAATAAAATAACCCCACTTTTAAAATAAAAGAGCGGGGCGTTGTTTTGAAAAAAATAATGTATAAAACTTCTCTATTGTGAATTTGTATTATTCTTCTTCATCTGTTATGATTTTTACACCTGTGTCAATAGGAGAAATGCCCTCTGGTGGAATTGCGTTTCCTTCAACAACTACGCCTTTCTGTGGCTGATAGATTTCGTGACGGATTTCTTCCTCAGAAACAAGTTCGTTGTTAAGATATTTTTGAAGGTAGGATTTTGCTTCATAGCCTTTCTTTGGATAGCTTATTCTAAAGTATTCGCCTTTGAATAAAACCTTATCGGAATATTTTCCCTCTACATCGCTAATGACTTTGTCTCCGCCTGCTTCAATTGTGTCTAGGGTTTCACTTCGAGTTTTGTATGTGTATTCTGGGTTATGACTATATATATCTACGGAGACACTATCTTTATCTGAATAAGTATGAATAAACATTGGGTAATCGGTTGTGTTTGTAAATTTTAGGTCGGCAACATATTCGCTAACCATAGCGTCAAGGGCAAATGGAACATAGAAGACGGGTAATGAATGTCTGTGCACTTCGTCTATTTGAACACCACCTAGAAGTAATGCGTTATATAATGTAGTTGATGCTTGACAGACGCCTCCGCCAATGCCTTCAGTAAATTCGCCGTTATAAATAATGGTTGCAGGCTTATATCCGTTTTCGCTAGTATGTGCACCTGTGATTTCGTTAAAAGATATTTGTTGTTGTGGTTCGAGAATAAATCCATTGAATTTCTCAAGGGCTAGTTTTACATTGTGTTTTCTGCCACCTGTGCTATCTGACACGTTTGTGCTAAAGTGTGAAATTTTGTTGGTTAGTTGTTGGTTGTATTCTTTGGTGACCGGGGCAACTTCTTCTATAAATTCGAGTTCAACATTAATATTGTTGCTACTTAAAAATTGTTCGTTAATGTTTGAGTATAGGGCATTAATGTTCACTCTCTTGCCATTAACACTATCTGTTATGTCAAAAAGGTGTTTGTTGTCTGGATTGAATTTTATTTCGCTATTAACTGGTGGAATTTCCACTTGTTTGACAATCTCCTCAATTTTTTCATCTAGTCCTATAAACATATAATTGAAAGCAACATTGATTGAACTGCCTACTTTTTCAAATTGGGAAATTAGTGTGGTTCTATCTTCTTGGTTTTCGAAGTAATGGTCTCTTTGTTGGCTTGCCTCAAGGATTGTGTGAATGTCTGAATTGACTACGAAGTCGTCTTTTGTAAATGTCCAGTTTTGGTCTTTGTGAGATATTTGAAGTTTGAAGTCATCTGCACGTTTTTGAAATTGATGAGTAAGAAGAGTGCTTGCGTCGGCTTTGGTCATTCCAGAAATGTTGAAACCATTTATTACTGTGCCATCGGGAACGACTTTGTTTGTGTTGTAATCAAGGATAAAAAATTGACCAAGAATTAGAGCAGTGATTCCTAGAGTGATGATGGTTAATAATACTAGTAGTTTGTTTGTTTTTTGTTTCGAAGAAAGTGCTTTTGTTTTTGATTTTTTCATATGCCACCTAACAAAGTAATTTTTTTTATTTTGTGAAAAATATGGTGTATTTATGCAGGTGGTTATTGATGAATATTTTGTTTGATTATAATTGGAAATAAATAAAAAAAATAAGACGCAAAGTTGCGTCTTGATTTTTATAATTTATAAATGAGTTTTCCGTGGTAGAAAGAACCTTCTTCTTTTTCTGTGATGATGCACATCTTTTCAATTTCATCATAAACTAGGTCGTTATAATTGATATAGCTTACAAGTGTTGAGTATAGTAGCATAAGTGTGTCGTGAAGATTGGTGTCTAGATAGAACAATCTTTCAATATAAGTTACAAAGTTTTTTATACAGCCTTCTTCGTTTAAATCAAGAGCTGTGGTGGTTCTAACAGTATCGAATTCAATGTTCTCCGTTAGGCATATATCTTTGATAAGTTGCATCATATCAATAGATATTTTGTTGGCAAGATACTTTTTGGACTCCATTTCTCCCATATCTAGTGCTCTTTCAACTTCGCCAAGTTTGGTTAAATATTCTTCACGTCTATATCTATTTGTAAATAATTGAACAAGGTCTGCTTTAGCTTTGAGTTCAAGTTTTAATTGTGTCTTCATTTCTCCAAAAGTTGGGAGTTGAATCGTATGCTCTTTGCTCTTTTTGTATCTAGCGTCGTGGTATTCTCTTACAAACTTAAATTCTCTATATTTGGTAGGGGTACATTCGTAAAACATAATTGGGGCACAATTTGTTGCACCCATAAAAGGGAAGTCTCTCGATGGTTTGATATTTAAATTCCAACAAACAAAAGCGGATAGGTTTACTCCTCCTGCAACACATAGGATAGTTGCATCATCGTTATATTTTGCCATAATGTTATTTAGGGCGTCTATATTTCTTGTGATACAATCTTTCCAGTCTTCGCCCTCGACAGAACCGACTTCGTTAAATCTTTCTTCTTCAAAGATTGGTACATTGAGTTGGCTATTAATAATCTGAGCGGTCTTTTTACATCTGTAGAAATTTGATGTGTATATAGCAGTAATTTTTTCTTTTGAAAGAAGTTCTGCAACGAGTTGAGCGTCTTGAAATCCGTTATCTGTAATATCGTCGTCTTGACTTCTTCTTTTTCTTTTGTCAACTGCTCTTTCTGCGTGGTGGCAATAAATTATTTTCATAGTTTCTCCTCTATCTGTTTATTTATTTCTGTGAATGTTTCGTTGATTTGAATTGCAAGTTTTATTAGTGCGTCTTTTTCGTTTGCTACACACATATTAAGTACTTGATTGTATAATGTGGATAGTATTTTGGAAATATATTTTCTTTCTATATTGTTGTCTAGTAGGTCTTGCACACAAATGTCTAGTTGGTGTATGCTAAGTGGCAAATTGCTGTCTTTTATGTGTTTGATATTGTCAGAAAGTGTTTGTTTTGCTTTTTTATTAATAAAAGCGTCGATAATTTCTCTTTCGCTTGTAGATAGCGTTAAATAGTTGATTGACGCATTGAGTGTGTCTGTATTTGAGTTTAGGTTTGTGAGAATTTTGAACAATTTCTCGGTGGTAATAATTGAGTTGTTTGTTTCTTTGAGTCCGTTGATTCCAAGAAGATTGTTGATGGTATATGCAATATTACTTTCTGTTGATGGTATTAAAAAGTGCTTGCATAGAATCAAAATATAGAATCCAATAAGTCTAGAGTTTGTTGATAGGTTATAAAAATTAATTATATCTTTTTTGCTGAAAGGTTTGATATTGTTGAGAGTATAATTGAAGATATATTTTAGCATTTGTGTTTTGTTTATTGTTTTCAAGAATCTTTTGTTTGGATAATTATATTTTAGGTCGGCAATAACCATTGCTTGTAGTTCTTTCAAGATTCGCTCTTTGCTAATGGATTTCAAAAGTGGCGAAAATGTTTTGAGTGCCTTGAGTGATGTTTTTTCTATATCCATATCAAGTGTTGCAGAGAATCTAATTGCTCGTAATATTCTAAGGGCGTCGTCTGAGAAAGTTTGACTGGGGTCTTGTGTTGTTTTGATTAATTTTCTTTCTAAATCTTTTTGTCCACCTACAAGGTCAATAAGTCTATTTTCGAGAATATCATAGTATAAAGAGTTTATTGTGAAGTCTCGTCTTAGACAATCAATGTTGATGTCTTCTACAAATTTTATTTCAACAGGCGTATGTGTGCCGTTGTGAGAATAACTCTCACTTCGAAAGCGAGTGTACTCAAATTTGTAGTTGCCTATTTGAATAAGGATAGTTCCTAAGGATTTGTTTATACGTGAAGTTTTTGCTTTTAGTTTTGTGCAAATAGAAAGAACTTTGTCTTCGGAAAGACTAGAGCAAATATCAAAATCTGTTGACGGAAGTCCAAGCAGATGGTTTCTAACATATCCGCCTACAAGATAAAGTGATGCTTTCTTTTTCTTAAATTCTTTTGCAAGTAATATTAATTCTTCACATATTTCCATAAATTTATTATAACACTGAAACTTGTGTTGACAAAATCTTTTTGAATACTTGAATAATAAATTTAATAATTATTACTTTTATAAGTAAAAATCGTGATTTTTTGTTGTACTTTAAAAATAATTAATGATACAATATATCCAAATGATTATGAAGTTTTTTATAGTTAGGAGAAATAATGAGGGCTAAAAAGATTTTATTTTTTATAGCGGGGCTAGTAGAGGCAATAATTGGTGCACTTGGTATATTGTTTGGTGGTTTGATGTTGGCTTTGAAAGGATTGCTAAAAACAGCATTCAATGCATCATATGAGAGTGTTCAAGAGATAATAAACGAGATTGGTAAAGAAGAAAAATTTAGTTATTTGTTGACTGCATCAAAAGAAGAGTGTATCAATTTTATTATAAAATATGTTCAATTATTTGGCTTTATATTCTTAGTGATGGGATTAATATGGGCAATGTTTGCTGTGTTTAATTTCTTATTGACTTCGGTGACAAAATATAATGCATTCAAGGACAAAAAATGGTTGAAAATAATGTTTGTAATTGGAATCTGGGTGTTGATGCCAATGAATGTGGCAAATATTCTTACAACTATTGCTGTATTCTTAAAAGAAAAACAAGGTAAGCAGGAGAAATTGTATTCTGCACTTGAACAATAATTAGGAGAGAGATATGTTATCTGGTGCAACTGGAAAAAGGTTTTATTATGTATTCAGTTCATTGTTTAGAATGATTAGCTTTATAGGGCTTTTGATTGCGTATATAGTGGTAAGAATTGTTGTCAATCCGCCTATTGACTGGTTAAATACTTTGCTTTTGTCGCTTTCGCTTTTGAGTCTTGCCACATCGGTATTTAATATGATATTGTGTGGATTTACAGCTATTCAGTATAAGGAAAAATTCGCAATTCAATTCATTTGTTTTTTGGTAACAATGTTGACTGGTGGAATTATAAGTTCAACCTTTACTGGAATTGCAGTCTTTACAAAGGTTCAAAAAGATGATATAAAGAATGAAGGAATATTTAATACAAAAACATTTAAAAATAAGGATGGTAATTATGATGAAGAAACAAAAGGGTAGTGGATGGGTTCTTACCGCTGGTATAATTAGTGGAGTTTTAGCGTTTTTCTCGTTTGTTATGTTTGTAATGTTGGCATTCAATATTTCGGGTTTTGCAGATTTGTACAAAGAAATATTGTTTGAATACTCGGCTAATTTTAATCTTGGCGATCAGGTAACATTTGCATGTATGGAGTTGTTGTTAATGTTTTTGATGGACGCATACTTTGCAAGTTTCTATTTCAAGGGTTACAAATATAAAATTAATTCTCCGCAATATGGAAGAGCATTGGTTAGTCAATCGGTTTTTCAAATGTTGCTAGCATCTTTCCCTGCTGGATTGTTTGCATTGATTGGTGGTATTGTTATGTCTAAGAAACCTGTACCTGAAGCCGTTCAAAAAGATTCTGCAAGACCAGAACATATATCTCAATACAAATTTGAGGCTATGAGTGAGGCTGTTGCTAGACTAAAAGAATTGAAAGACAAAGGTGCGATTAGCGAAGAAGAGTATTATGCGACTCTTAATAAAATTCTAGAAAGTTAATTAATGAAAATAATTGCTATATATAGGGATTATTTTCAAATTTGAAAAATTTTTAAAACAAGCCCTCTTGACGGAGGGCTTTTATAGTGTTAAAATATAATTAATTATAATTAAAATTATGGGGTTAATTTTATGGAAAATGTTATTAATGATATCAAGAATCACAATTTAATTTCACAAGGCGAGAAGATTGCTGTGGCTTGTTCTGGTGGAAAAGATAGTATGGCTTTGCTTCATTTTCTTTGGACTAACAAAGAGGCTTTGGGCTGTGATGTTTGTGTTGTAAACATCGATCATAGTATTAGAGAGACAAGTGCTAATGATAGTGCTTTTGTAGAGAGTTATTGTAAGAAAAATGGTATCAAGATTTATTCTTTTAAAGTTGATGCACTTAAATATTCAGAAGACAAAAAATTATCCATTGAACAAGGTGCTAGGGAGTGTAGGTATAGAGTATTTGCAAGTTTGAAAACAAAGAAACTTGTAGATAAGATTGCTCTTGCTCATCATCAACAAGACCAAGCAGAAACAATTCTTCTTAATTTGTTTAGAGGAACAGGAATTGCTGGTGCCAGTGGTATGGACTTTGTTAGAGATGATTTGTATATTCGTCCGTTCTTAAATAGATCACAAAGTGAGATTCTTGCATATGTGTCTCAGAATGAAATTCCGTATGTAGAAGACGAGACCAATAATGATAGCGATTATAATAGAAATTATATTCGCAATAAAATAATGCCTCTTATTAGATTTCGTTGGCCGGGAGCAGACAAGAGTATCAGCAATTTTGGTAAAAATTGTAGACAAGATGAGTCATATATTCAATCTACAATCAATAAAGATGCAATATTGACAGAAGATGGAATTGCAAGAGTTTATTCTAGTTATTTTGCATATGACGACGCTTATGTGTTTAGATTAATCCTTTCTGCACTAAAGACCATCGGGTTGTCATCAAATATTGAAAATAAGCATTTGAAACTTATCAAAAATATGGCACTAGAGGCGGAAAATGGTACGAAAATTAGCTTGCCAAATGGCTTGAGTGTTATAAAGGAATATAATTATATTACGTTTACAAATAGAGCAGTTAAGGCTAATAAGAAAACTTATCAATTTACAAAGGGTAAGTTGGATATATCTGGGTTTGGATTGATTGAAACTTTCGTAACAAGGAAGTTTGATATGGGAGTATATTCGCATTTGATTGATGCAAGCAAACTTCCAAAAGATGCTATCTGGAGATTCAGAAAAGATGGTGACGAATTTGAAAAGTTCGGTGGCGGAACAAAGTCTCTTAGTGATTATTTGATTGACAAAAAAGTTCCTGTTCGCCTTAGAAATATTATACCGGTTCTTGCAAGTGGAAATAATATTCTAATTGTTGCAGGTGTGGAAATTTCTGAGCAGTTGAAAGTGGATAAAAACACCAAGATGGCATATGGAATAAATGTAAAAAGATTTTAGATACAAAAAAGACAACACATTCAAAGCGTTGTCTTTTTTGTGTAAAATAATTAATTCAAAAGTTTATTTGCAATAATATCCGCTATTTCTTCTGCTCCATTTTTATGTTTGTTTAAAACAGTTGTGTTTTTGGCGAATTCGTTTAGTTCTGTACGATCTATTGTCCATTTTTCAAGCAATTCAACTGCTTTTTTTGTGTTTGGCTCATAAACTCCGCATTTGTATGTTTCTGTAAATAATGTATTAGAAGTTTTTTCAATTTCTCCGCTATAGAAGTTTGTTAAAATTGGTGTTTCCATAAATACGCAATCGGTTATAGCGTTGGGTCCTGCTTTTGTAACAAATACATCTGCCGCTTTGTATAATTCAGGAGCCTCGGCAATGAATGGCATAGGAATCAAGGTAATATTGCTTTTGGTTTTATCTTTAAGATCACAATATTTTTGATAAAGTTTTTCGTTTTTTCCGCATATTGGAATTAGGGTAAATTCTTTGTTTGATTGTATGAGTGCGTCGGTATATTCTTCAAGTCTGGCAGCAGCGTATGCTCCATCTGCAATAACAACAACTAATTTTGAGCTTGGAATATTGTATTTTTTTCTATAGTACGCCTTGCTTTCATTTGTGTCGAGAACAATTTGACGAGCAATAAAATTGACTGTGGCAACATTGTCTGGTGACATTTTTCTTATTTTTATTGCTTCTGTTGTTGCGTTAGGGTTGTTGGTTATGAATAAATCTGCTTTTTTATCCCACCAGCCGTGGGTGTTGTGGTCGGGATTGTATGCTACAATTGTGGCATTTAATTTTTTCTTGCTTTTTCCGACAACCCCGCTATGTAATGTCATAAAGTATGTAGAGATAAACATATCTGCATTTTGAGATGCCATATGTTTGATTAGCTTATTTCTAACTTTTTTAAATACTGTTGAATAACTTAATTTTAGAGTAAATCTTGCTCCAAAAATTTTCATCATAAGGAGTTGTAGTCTTAGGTGAAATTTGTTTTTGTTGGCTTTTCTTACTTCGTTTATTGAAAATTTTTCATAATTAATTAAATCGGGGTCTTGTGAGTCTCTAAATACATAATCACGAATTATTTCGAGTTTGTCGGAGTATTTTTTTTCTAAACATTCAGCTATGGCTTCAGCGGTTACTATGTGTCCCATTCCCGCTTCAACAAATTGTATCACTACCTTCTTTTTTTTCATTGTATTTTTCCTTTTTCATTTTACGATTATGTTGTGTTTGGGTTGAATATATTATAGAATTGTCTGCATCTTTCTCTGATAATACAATTAAAAAAGTTAGTAGTATTACTAAAAATATATCTTTAGTTGCAGCCATTCCAAATATTGTGATTGTTAAAATTTGTAATAAATTAAAAAATTTAAAGTCGTTAAATTTTGTAAAGGCAATTTTATATTCTTTATAGTGGTAATATATCATCATTATCGAACCAACAATTCCTAACGATGTTAAGTATTGTAGGATTGTATTGTGTGCTAAAATGATGTTGTCGAACATTAACATTGTAGGTACAGTCTCGTCTGCGACAAAGCCAATACCAAACAAAGGGTTTTCGATGAACTTTTCAAAACACCAAGGGTATAATTCATCTCTGCCATTTCCTTTAAAGCCAAGGGAAATGTACCAATCAAGCAATTTAATGATTCTGTCGTAGAAAATAATTGTTGTTAAAATTGCGATTAAGAGAAATGTTAGTCCCACGCCTAAATATATTTTTTTGTTACTAGACTTTATAAATGTATACAAAAGAGCGGCAAAAAGCAAAATAAAGCAAGTTAATGTTCCCATTCTTGAATAGGTGAAATAAGTACAAATTGCGAATATTAAAGATGCCAAAGAAAATAAGTAGTCATATTTGTGTTTAAATCCTAGTGTTAAGACTGACAGCATTGCAAATATGAAATAGATTGCAGCAATATTAATGTTTTGTACGCCAATGAAAACAATATTTTTTGAAAGAATTGCTAAATGGAATGGTTGATCAACCTTAAAATACTCTATCAGTAATTGAACGGATAATATAACACCCAAGGTTATAAATAATAGTTGAAAGTATCTTTTTAAGTTTGTTGTAAAATTAAGTGCGAGCCAATACATAGCATATGTAAGTAAAACCATTAATAGTATAACGATTGAATGTATTATATTAAAATGACCAATAAATCCGCCAAGCAAATGGGCAATTAAATAGATAATTGTTGCCCAAAACATTTTGCCTTTTGTAAAATTTGATTTTTTAATAATTTGTTTAATTATAAAAAATAATAAGCCTATTACAAAAAAAAGTAGAGCAATGCCTAACATAATTATGTTAAAAGTGGTATTGATAGAGTTGATAAAAAATGGAATGCTTATTACTATAGCAAAAACATTTTTTATATCATCACAGATTAAAAAAATTAGCAATGAGAGAATTCCTAACAATGGCATCGTTATAAAGTCTATATTTATTAACCATCCAAGGAATCCTATAGTAAGTAGTATGAGAATCCAGATGTCGTCACTTAAAATTTCCTTTAGTTTTTGTTTAAACATTGTTTACCTTTTTTGTTGTAGTTTTTGTAATTATATCCTATCAAAATAGACCTTTTTCGTCAAATGAATATATATTAAAAGAAAGAAAATATTAAAAAAGCAGAAGGGAACTTCTGCTTTTTGGGGTTTAATTGAATTGTATGCGTTGTTCGATATATGATTCTACTTCTGACATTGGGATTCTGATTTGTTCCATAGTGTCTCTATCTCTTATAGTTACAGTGTCATTTTCAAGTGTGTCAAAGTCAATAGTTACAGAATATGGAACGCCGATTTCGTCTTGTCTACGATATCTTTTTCCAATAGAGCCCGATTCGTCATATATGCACATAAATTTCTTTGATAGTTTTTGATATAGTTCTATTGCTTTCTCGTTTATATTTTTTTGAAGAGGAAGGATTGCTACCTTGTATGGTGCAATTGCAGGGTGGAATTTAAGAACAACTCTTGTGTCTCCGCCTTCTAGAACTTCTTCGTTATATGCCTCTGTTAGGACTGCAAGCATAAGTCTATCCGCACCGATTGAATATTCAATAACTGTTGGAATAAATTTTTCGTTTGTTACTGGGTCAAGATATTGCATTGCTTTTCCGCTATATTCTTGATGGCGACTAAGGTCGTGAGTAGAACGATGGTGTATACCATTAAGTTCGCTCCAGCCCATTGGGAATAGGTAGAAAATATCGCAAGCTGCTTTTGCGTAGAATGCTAGTTTGTCGTGGTCGTGATATTTTAGGTGGTCTTCGCTGAATCCCAAGTCTACAAGGAATTGTTTCGCTTTTGCTTTGTAATCTTCATATATGGAGAAGCTCTCGCTGTCTCTACAGAACTTTTGAAGTTCCATTTGTTCGAATTCGATTGTTCTGAAAATGAAGTTTCCTGGAGTTATTTCGTTACGGAAAGATTTTCCAATTTGTGCTATTGCAAAAGGAACTTTTGCTCTCATACTACGTTGAATATTAAGGAAGTTGACGTATTCTCCTTGGCAAGTCTCAGGACGAAGATATACAACGTCTTTTTCTCCGTCTAAAGTTCCTCTGCTTGTTTCAAACATAAGTTTAAATTGTCTGATAGGGGTCCAGTTGAAGTTTCCGCAATGAGGGCAGTTTATTTTGTTGTCTGAAATATATTTCTCCATTTCTTCGTTTGTCATTGCTTCGGCTGATACTGTGCCTTTTGAGTGGTCTTCAATTAGGTTGTCTGCTCTAAATCTTTGTTTGCAAGATTTGCAGTCCATTTTTGGATCTGCGAAGTTCTGAGTGTGTCCGCTTGCGTCCCAAACCCTTGGGTTCATAAGAATGGCTGCGTCAACACCGTATGTGCTAGGGTCTTCTTGTACAAATCTTTTCCACCAAGCACGTTTGATATTGTTTTTGATTTCAACACCGACAGGGCCATAGTCCCAAGTGTTACCCATTCCGCCGTAGATTTCGCTACCTTGGAATATTATTCCTCTACTTTTGCAGAGGTTAACGATTTTGTCCATTGTTACATTGCTCATATAATTCTCCTTATTAATGACTATATTCTTGATTGTTTATGAAATATTTTCATAAAAAGTTCTGTGCTTTAAAGTCTAATTTTCAAAGAAAAAATCCCTTCTAAAATCTTATCAGACTTTAAAGAAGGGACGATATTTCAAAACCGCGGTTCCACCCTAATTGATTGCTATTTTAGCAATCCTCTTTTTTTGGATTTTTCTCGATAAATCCTAATCGGACGTGAGTCTATCTTTCCTATGCAAGTTGCCAAGTTGCTTTAAAACAGAAAAACATTACATTTATTTTAGCATTACTTTTTAAAAATTTCAAGTGTTTGATGTTAACATCTTGCAAATTAATATTTCTGCTAATAAAAATGAGTGCAATGTGTATAATTATTTTTGAAATTTGGTTTTCATTTGATTGAAATAAAAATACGTATATGTTAATATATTTAGTATAAAGAGATAAATATATAAAGGGAAGTTATGGCTAGTACAAAGAAAAAATCTGCAAAAAACAAATCTAACTTAAAAAAGAAACAGAAAAGAGTTACCGAGACTTCTGCGGTTGTGAAAGAAGATATCCAAGAAGAAGTTGTAGATCTTGAAGTGGTTGAAGAACCGTCTATTATTCCTACCGATGAAGAACTTGAAACTATTTCTGCTTTTGAAGAGCGTGATGGAGAGGTTTCGGGGGGTAACGAAGAGGACTCTTTGGAGACTGAACATAAGAAACATCAAAAGAAAGACAGATATGCAATTCGTGCTCCTAGAATAATTACAAAAGATGATGAGAAGAAACGAGTTGTTGAGTCGGGAAAGAAAGAAACTGTTGTGATAAATCGATTCGATCCGTCTATAAAAACGGGACTTTCTCACGGACAAGTGGAACAAAGAATAGCAGAAGGATTGACAAACGTTACAAATAATAAAAATACAAAAACGTATAGGAGTATTATTCTTGGTAATGTATTTACATTCTTCAACTTACTTTCATTCCTCGTTGCTGGTGCATTGATTGCGGTAGGGTCTTGGAAAGATTGTTTCTTCTTGCTTATTGTTTTGTGTAATATGGGTATAGGAATAATCCAAGAAATCAAGGCAAAGAAGACTATTGAGAAAATAAGCCTTGTGTCTACTCCAATGGCAATGGTTGTCAGAGACAAAATAGAAACTAAGATTAATGTGTCTGATGTTGTTTTAGATGACATTATTATTCTTCAAACAGGAAAACAAATTTGTGCAGACTGTATTGTTGTGGAAGGGTCTATTGAAGTAAATGAAAGTTTGCTAACGGGTGAAAGTGTTGCTGTAAAGAAAAGTAAAGGTGATATTCTATATAGTGGTAGTTTCGTTGTTGGTGGAAAGTGTTATGCGAAAGTAGATAAAGTCGGAAATGATACATATACATCAAAGCTTGCCTCTCAAGCAAAGCAATATCAGAAACCAAAAAGCGAACTTATGGGAACTCTTAATATTGTAATTGCGATGATTGGTGTGATAATAGTTCCTATTGGAATACTAATGTTCTTGAATAATTACAAACTCCTTGACTATGATGTTGTTTCAACAGTTGAGAAAACAGCGGGTTCGATTATTGGAATGATTCCTGCGGGAATGTTCTTGCTAACATCTATGGCGCTAGCTGTTGGTGTTATAAAGCTTGTTAAGAAAAGAACTTTGGTGCAAGACCTGTATTCTATAGAAATGCTTGCAAGAACCGATGTTTTGTGCCTTGATAAAACGGGAACAATTACAGATGGAACAATGAAAGTGAGCAATGTAATTCAAATCAAGACAGATATGAAATATACAATGGAGAATTTGATTGGCTCAATGCTAACCGCTTTGGACGATAATAACCAAACAAGTAGAGCCTTGATTACTCACTTTGGATATAGCAAAGAATTGACTGCTGAAACAGTCTTACCTTTTAATAGTACTAGAAAAATGAGTGGTGTTACATTTACAACTGGAGAAACATTTGTGTTTGGAGCTCCAGAATATGTATTGAAAACCAAAAATGCTCAAGTTGATAATTTGATAAAAACGTATGCTAGCAAAGGCTTCAGAGTATTGTTATTTGCACAATGCGATGGGGCAATCAAAGATGATAAACTTCCTCAAAAGAGAGAGCCTATTGCAATAGTTGTTATAGAAGATCATATTAGAGAAGATGCTGCCGAAACTATTGCTTGGTTCAAAGAGAATGGTGTAGATATCAAGATTATATCAGGAGACAATCCGATAACCGTTAGTGAGGTTAGTAGAAGAGTTGGTGTTGAGAATGCTGAAAAATATATTAGCCTTGAAGGCTTGAGTCAACAACAAGTTATTGATGCTGCAGATAAATATACAGTCTTTGGAAGAGTAAGCCCTGAACAAAAATGTATTTTGGTTAAGGCATTGAAAGCAAAGGGGCATAAAGTTGCAATGACTGGCGATGGTGTCAATGATATATTGGCTCTTAAAGAGGCGGATTGTAGTGTTGCGATGGCGTCGGGTTCCGAGGCTACAAGGCTTGTAAGTAACCTTGTGCTAATGGATAGCAACTTCTCGTCTATGCCAAGTGTTGTGGCAGAAGGTAGAAGAGTTATTAATAATATACAAAAGTCGTCCTCTTTGTTCCTTATGAAGACAATATATACAATGTTGCTTTCTGTCTTCTGTTTGCTTGTAAAGACAGATTATCCGTTTACTACCAAACAAGTACTTCTTCTAGAAGTTCTTGTAATTGGAATTCCTTCCTTCTTCTTGGCTCTTCAGCCAAATAATGAGAAGATTAAAGGAAAGTTCTTGCCGAACTTGTTATCCAAATCTTTACCAGGTGCGCTTATATTATTCTTGAATGTTGTAGCTTGTTATATATTTGATATTAGCGTTGGAACAGATGGTCAATACCAAACAATGGCATCTTTCGCAATTACATTTGTAGGACTAGTTGTATTGTTTAGATTATGTAAGCCTCTTGATGTGTTCAGGGGAATACTTATGGCAGCGGTTATTACTCTTTGTGTATTAGTTCTTGCGTTGAGCAAGGGTTCGTATTTTGAGTATGTTCCATTGTCTACACAAAATATTTTGTTTATAATATGTGCGGTTCAACTTTCTTATCCGGTCTACGATTGGATTATCAAAGGTCTTGACAAATTAATTTATTTCAATAAAAAAGAATAAATCAAACTTGCAAAAAGGAATTTTATGAATAAGTACACTGATATTAAACATATTTCCAAAAAGGTAGATAATAACTTAGAGAAGTTTGTTCTTGATACTGATAGTAGATATAGAGGACAATTGTTTTCTATGGTTGACAAAATATTGAATAAAAACAATGTTAAAATTGTTTTGTTGTCGGGGCCTAGTTGTGCAGGAAAAACAACAACAGCTAAATTGTTGAAACAAATTCTTGAATTGAAAGGTAGGGTTGTAGATGTAATATCTATGGACGACTTCTTCATTGATTTGGACAAAAGAAAGCCTTTGCCTAATGGTAAACCTGATTTTGATAGTCCTGAAGTGGTTAATTATGATGTTATGCGTGAGTGTTTTAGCCAATTATTTAGTGGCAAAGATACTTATTTTCCTGAATACGATTTTAAAAATAGTAAGTCTGTACCAAATAGCAAACTATATAAATACAAAATGAACTCAATTATTATTTTTGAGGGAATTCACGTTCTCAATCCTAGACTTCTTGAAAATTTGGGAACGAAAGATTATTTTAGAATTTATGTTAGCCCGTTAAAGTCTTTCAAGAAAGGTAATCAGATTTTGACAACCAAGAATCTTAGGTTGTTGCGTAGAAGTGTAAGAGATGTTCAGCGAAGAAATACTATGCCTCAGAAAACTGCCGAAATGTGGCCTGAAGTTGTAAGTGTTGAAGAGGCTTATATCGAGCCATATAGAACCAAGGTGGATTATTATATTGATACCACTCACGATTATGAATTAGGGGTTTATAAAGGAGAGGTAGAAAGGCTTGTATCCGAAGGAAAAGTTCAGTTTGAGGATATTCCATATTGGGAGTTTCTTTCAAGTCTAGATTCTATTTCTAAGTCCATTATTCCTGACACTTCTCTTATGTGGGAGTTCGTTGACAAGGATTAAATTTGATTAGACAAAATTTAAATAAAACTTACAAAAATATCCAAATTTAATTTGGGTATTTTTTCTTGCTTATTTCAAAATGCAGTGCTATAATTTAAATAGAACAAATGTTCTATTTGGTGGAGTAGTATGGGAAGATATATATTGCATTGTGATCTTAATAATTTTTATGCAAGTGTAGAGAGTTTGTTTGATCCGAGCATTCGAAACAAGGCTGTTGTGGTTGTGGGTGATGAGGAGAAGAGACACGGGATAGTTCTTGCTAAGAATTATATTGCAAAAGAGTATGGGATAAAAACGGGTGACACGGTGTGGGAGGCACGGCAAAAGTGTGGGGAAGAATTGGTGTGTAAGACCGCAAGGTTTGATTTGTATTTGTATGTGAGTCGATTGGTAAAGAGTATTTATAGGGAATATTCTTCTAGGGTGGAGAGTTTTGGTATTGATGAGGCTTGGATTGATATTTCTCATCTTGCATCTAGTGATAATGAGGCGGTTGCGATTGCAGACAATATTCGTAGTAGGGTGATAGCCGAAGTGGGGCTAACAATTAGTGTGGGGGTTAGTTTTAATAAGGTCTTTGCTAAACTTGGTAGCGATATGAAAAAGCCTAATGCTACGACCCTTATAAGTAAATCGAATTTTCAAGACCTTGTGTGGAAATTGCCGGTAGAGGAGCTATTGTATGTGGGCAGGGCGACAAAGAAAAAATTTGAACGCTCTAATATTGTTACGATTGGTGATTTGGCAGTGGCAGATATCAAGTATTTGAAGTTGACTCTTGGTAAGGTGGGAGAGAGTTTGTGGAAGTTTGCTAGGGGGCTTGATGATAGTGTTGTCAGTCATATCAAAGATTCTGAGAAGATAAAGTCTTTTGGTAATAGTACAACTTGTCCTATTGATTTGCAAGATAATGCACAAGTAAAGAGCGTAATATATATGTTGGCAGAGTCGGTTGCAGAAAGAATGCGAGAACGGGGAATGTATGGTACGACGGTTTCTATGTGGGTCAAAGATGTAGACCTTGTATCTTTTGAAAGACAGGCGACTTTGTCTACTCCAACTAATGTGTCATCTGATATCGGGCGAATGGCGTATAAATTGTTTCTAGAACATTATAATTGGTCAAAAGATGTACGTGCTGTTGGTGTGAGAATTAGTGGGCTTTGTCAAGGTGTGGTTCAATGCGATATTTTTCATAATATGGAAGATTTGGATAGAAATCAAAAATTGGAATCTACTATTGAGAATTTGCGGTCTAGGTTTGGGTATAATATTATTAGGCGTGGTGATATTATGTCCAATGAGTTGTTGAGCACCCTCAATCCAACAAGCGAAACACATATTATTCATCCAATTGGTTTTTTTAAGGCGAAGTGATTATGTCAAAAGAGTTTGTGAAAGTTATTGTAGAGATAGATGAGGCGGGAAAGAAGATTCCTAGGTCGTTGTATTTTGAGGATAAAGAATATATTGTAGATAGGGTTCTTGAGATGAAAAATTGCGCATCGTTCAAAGCTGGTGGTATTGGAGAGCGATACAAAGTAAGGATAAAAAACAACGAAACATATCTATTTTTCGAGAATGGAAAATGGTTTGTTGAAAGTAAATAAATGCCTAATTAAGGGATTTTTGTCGATTAGAAGTATATATCAAAAAAGAAAACAACACATAGATAAATGTCTATGTGTTGTTTGTTTTAAACAAAAAAAGGATAGATGTTTGAAATTGTCTTATATTATGGGATTGGGGAAGACAACTGGTGGAAAACATCTATCATTGACTATATAATATCACAAAAAAATAACTTTGTAAACATTTTATTTTAAAATTTTAAAAAAGGTTTTATATTCTTAAAATTGCATAATTATGCCTTTGGCAATACTGTTCGAAAAATGTGCATATCTTAAAGAAATATTGTTGATTTTTCTTTACAATAAACAATATTTTTTGTATAATAAAAGTGCTTATAATAATATTATAAGAAGAATTGTCGAAAAAGTCGATGTTATATTTGTGAAAGTCTTAATATGCACAATGAATAATCTGTCTACTTTTTGATAAAATAAAAGAGAAAGATTATTTGTTCAGGGAGAAATAATGGCTGAAAAAAATAAAAAGACGAAGGATATGGTAATTGCTATATTTTGCACTATACTTGCAGTACTCTGTATAGTATTTTATTTCTTACCTGCCTTTAATATCAAGCATTCAACCGGTGGACTTGGTGCAGATGCTGAAACTATTAATTATAGTGCTTGGGAAATGACCATTGCTGTGTTTGCTAGAATGAAAGTTCTTGACGCAAATTGGGTTGGTCTTGTTTATATCAAAGAAGTTTATGGCTTGGCTGTAATGCTTGGTGGACTTCTTACTCCACTTACAATTATTTCGGCAGTTGCTACTGCTGTATTCGCTTACTTATCTTGGTTGAAAGGTGAGCAGTTCAAAAAATATGTTTTCTTGTTTGGTTTGTTGTGTATGATATTTCAAACTATTGCACTTATTGCAGTTTGGTTCATAGCAATTCAGTCAAGAGAAGGAAACAACTACAACTTCTTCTCTCATAATATCAAGGGCGGAATGAGTTATGGTGCGTTTGTTAGTTTGATTCTAGCATTCGTTATAGCGATTATCGCTTGTGCTTATAATTACTTCTTAGATAACTTTGATGATGAAGATGATGAAGAGTATGATGATGAAGACGAAGACGATGATGATTATGAATATGAAGAAGTCGTTGTTCGTAGAAGAGTAAAGAAATCTACGAATAGTGATGACGAAGAAAAGTCCTCTTCGCAAAAGGTAGAGAAACCTGAGTCTACAGGCGGAGAGAAATTTGTAAAACCAAAAAGTTCTCCAAGTAAAAAGTAAATTAAGGAAAGCATATTAAATATTAGTATGCTTTTTTTGATGTCAATAAATTTTTGGTTTTGTATTAGAGTAAATATTGAGCATATAAAAAAGGAAAGGATTATGATTTGTACGTCTTGCCCACGTCGTTGTGGGGTCGATAGGTTGAAGTCGGTAGGTTATTGCCGAATGCCAAGTGCGCCAAAGGTTGCCAAGGCATACTTGCATAAATGGGAAGAGCCGTGTATTAGTGGAGATAAGGGGAGTGGAACAATCTTTTTTTCTGGTTGCAATCTTAGGTGTGTATATTGCCAAAACTATTCTATTAGTAGTGAATGCGAGGGCAAAGAAATTTCGATTTCTAGGCTTGCAGAAATCTTTCGGGAGCTTGAAGAAAAGGGTGCTGAAAACATAAACTTGGTTAGTCCATCACATTATATTGATGCAATAGTTCAGGCATTGGAAATTTATAGACCAAGTATTCCAATAGTTTATAATTCGAATGGTTATGATTTGCTTGAGGGTTTGGAGAAAATAAGGGACTACATAGATGTCTTTCTAGTGGATTTCAAATATTTCGACTCCAGTCTTTCGGAAAGCTTGAGTAATGCCAAAGATTATCCTGAGGTTGCAAAAAAAGCAATACTCAGAATGCGAGAGTTTCAACCTAGAGAGATATATGAGGGAGACAAACTAAAAAAGGGTGTAATAATTAGGCATTTGATTCTTCCAAATCATATAGATGATAGTATAAAGATTCTTGAGTGGATAAAAGAAAATATATCTAATCCTACTATTAGTTTAATGGGGCAATATACACCTATGTACAAGGCAAATGAGTACAAAGATATTTGTCGACCGCTGAAACCAATTGAATATAAAATTGTGGCAAATAAAATGAT
The DNA here is from genome assembly GCA_017453125.1 of Clostridia bacterium. GTDB lineage: Bacteria > Bacillota > Clostridia > Christensenellales > UBA1242 > UBA11490. The sequence goes on along the minus strand of JAFTKS010000009.1, from coordinate 21,682 downwards.
TGAATTGGGGTTGGAGGAAGGTTATTTTCAAGACTTAACTAGTGCTACCGATTGTTATACGCCAGTGTGGGATAATGAGGGGGTGTGAAAAAAAGCATCTTATTTTAAGATGCTTTTTATATTAATTATCAAAAATAAAATAATGATTGTTGTAATTGTTGATAATTGAATTTGTTAAATATAGAATATTTTATAGTATTCCAGAACTACCACCAGCAGATTCTTGATAGTCAAATGCCTCGTTATATATTGGAATAGCGCTTTCTATAGTAAGTGGTTTTGCTGTACCAAGAAGTGGGTTTGTGTAGTCGATATTGTCTATATCCGAAGTGTATGGCAAGAATGCCTGTAATGCTTGGAATGATACCGAGAAAGATAGTTTTGCATTGGCAAATACATTTGTTAGGGCGTCTCCTGGTAGGGCAAATGTTCCGTTGACAAATGGAATTATAGAGCTGGCAATTTTCTTTTGGCCATTTGTTCCAATTACTTCTCCAATTGTTATGTCTGGAACTATTTCATACAAATAATACTTTAGACGATTTGCGTCAGTAGATGCATAAGATGCTCTATTTACTGTTTGAGTATAAGTGTTGTCGCTAGCGGTGATTCCTGTAGGTGGTGCATCTGTATAAGTTTCGGCATTTCCTGTAATTGTACCACCATTATCAACAATCAAATACCACCAGCCACCGACAGAGGTGCTAATCTCGTTTGAGTTCGTGTCGTTTCCAATTGATGGGTCGATATATAACCAACTAGCGTTCATTCCAAGACCTTCAACCTCAGGAGTGTCTGGGTTGTCAGGCGTCTGAATGTATCTTGAACTATCATTGATTAGATTGACGAAATAGTTGTTCAAAGATAAGTTTAGAGCGTTGATACTATCGGATAATGTTCTTGTTACTTCGTTGCCATATTCATTTACATAGTGTTCAACATAGGTATTCATATAGGCTTCTGTACGGGCTTTGTAAAATGCTTTGGACTCGGTTTTGTTACCTTCTCCGTCTAATATCCATACGCCATAGAATCCGTTTCCGGAACCTCCAGAAACCTTGTTGGAGTTTGTTCCTTGTGCGTTGATTGTCCCGTCAAAAGGTGCAGGCATTTTTGCAAAGTTTTCTCCATCGGTAATTGCTTTTGTGCCTTCGTATTCCGATTGAGAAACGTATTTCCAAGCAAAAATAGATTTGAGTGTTCCTGCTTTGATGGCGGTCATATCGTCACCTGCAGAAACTGCATTGGTAAAACTTGTGTCACTTACATAGTCTCTACGACCAGTATGTGTCTGAGTAGACGAATCATAAGAATATTCGCTGTCGCTGATATGGATAGCGCCTTCAAATCCATCAACTTCTTCGGTTGTATCATTTGTCACTTCTCTTGTGAAAGTAGTTTGGCTTTGAACGGGGTAGTTTGATGCATAAGTTGTACCTGTGAAATTGTTGAATCCAACAGTGGGGTCAAACTCGATGTCAATTCCAAATCTTGCACGTATTATGCTGGTAGTGGTTGTAGTGACTCTGCCTTCGTTATTGACATAATAGGCATTGCCTTCCGCGTCTGTATAGGCATTTCCAATATTTCCAGTATTTGCACCTGTGCTATTATCTGGTATAGGGTTGTCGGCAACTGTAGAGGTTGCGGTTGTGGAATAAACTCGAGCAGAAGAATGAATTTCAACCTTTTGTCCAGGCAGTAGAATTGTGTTGTCTATAGTGCCCGCAGTACCTGTAGTTCTGCCTGTGAATGCAGATATATCTAGATTGCCATTTCCTGCTTTGAAATCATTGTTTCTGCCTGTTATCTCAACGTATACTGGACCTCCCATATATAATGAGTTGTTGGCAGTCGAAGAACCTGCAAAATATGCAAGGGTTATTCCTACAGATACTACTGCAGTTATTCCAAAACTTAGCAGGGATATAAAGAGCGTGCCTATTACTCTTTTTCTATTTCTCTTTCTTGTTGTACTAGATGATTTTTTATAATTTCTTTTTGCCATAATAATTTCCTCTTGCTACTATTTTTTGTATCAAGTAAGAAATTATTCTTGTGAAACAAACTATTTTCTTTCCATAATTTGCCAAGTGATTAATAATTGTAATTATAGCAAAATAATAATTTGATATGTTATATTTATTATAAAAGCTATATATTATAACAATAAAAAATCCCTTAATTTGTTTAAGGGATTTTGTTTAGCGTATTAAATTAATTTTAAGCCGTAGCAGGTGCTTTCGTGGAGTTGAATGTGCCATCGAAAGTAATTGTATTACCTTCTTCGTCCATATATTCGATTTGTTCGAATGTACAAGTATTGAATACTGTTTGAACGGCAGGATTACTGATTGTACATTGTCCTTCAGGTAATTGGTTATCTGCATCTGTAACAATCTTTCCATCGGCCATTTTTGGAATAAATGTTTGAATTGCTTCGAACTTAACTCCGATATAAATAACTTTGTCTGCAGATAGGTTTGTTAATTGCCAAGGGATAATGAATTGTCCGTCCCATAGGAACGCTGCTGTGTCACCAACTTCTAATTTGTATAGAACACTGTTTTCAGCTAGGTTAGCAGTACATAGGTAGAAGTAACCTCCATCTGATTGTACTGTTGCGTCTGTAATGTCTACTCCATCAATTTTTGTTGAACCATTGTAATAGAATTTGTCGTCTAATTCGCAAACGGCATCATCGTTTTCCCAATGTACCCATTTGTATGTGTTCTTTGTATTTTGAGCCTCAATTAAATCTACTAGGAATTCATAAATGTCATCAGATTTGAGTGCGTCCTCTGTAATGTTTGTGAATACTTCAAAGTATGCTCTTACATAACAGTCAGAACCTGCTCCAGAATTTTTGATTGCTGCATCTTTTGCATCAATTGCAGTTTTTACCTCTTCAGGTGTTGCATCTGCTGCAGGGTCAGCAGGTTTCTCGTCTGGATTCTCGGTGAAGTAGTTTTGTACACTTGTTCCACCATTGTTAAATACACTTGCTTCCATTTCAATTGCTTGTCCTGGATATGCTAGTGAAGTATTATATAATTTGAAGTGAAGTTGGCCTTTGCCTGATGTTGCTTTGCCACTTTCTTCTCTCATCTCAATACCAACAGCGCCAGCCATTGTTACTGATTCGCTTGCCCAATCGGTATCATAGAACCAAGCGAGAGTCAGTGTCGCAGTCAGTACGATTGTGAGCATAAAGCTCATAACCAGCATTATTGCAACGCCAATCTTTTTCCTTTTATCTTTTTTACTTTTCCCTTTCATTCATATACCTTTTTATAAATCAATTTATTTATAATTACGCATGATTGTCTATAATGACTATTCTACTTACTATATATCTTAACAAAAGTCATTCAAATTTCAAAACGATTTTTGCAAGTTTATATAATATTATATTATATTTTTTTATATTTGTACAAAAATTATTCTATCGAATTTAAATTGTTCAGTGAAGAAAAGTTTTTGAGTATATTGCTTATAGTTGAATATTTTTTCTCCAAAACACCCAATAATTAGCTTGTGTAAATATAAAAAAACAACCTTTGCAGGCTGTTTTTTTAATTTTTATTATGGTAATCAAAATCTACTTTGTCAAGAATATTTTTGACGTTAAAGATTGTATTTGGTATTCTCTCGCCTTTGTCGTTGACAAGTACTTCTTGAATTGCCTCAAATGTGAGTTCCATTTTGATTTCGGCGTGAGCGTACTCGCTTGTGTAGTATTTTGTAGGGAACTGGAATGTTCCATTTATGAATGCTATATTGTTTCCTTCGTCACTTGTATCTATTGGGAGTAGGACGATTGCTTGTTGTTGATTGACGTCATCGTATTCTTTGTCCTTACTACAATAATAATAATTTCCGTCGTCGAATAATACCCAGCCATCTCGGATACCGTCTTGTCTATAAGTCAAACATTTAATCATTTCGTCACGAATCATTTGCTCAACTTCTCTGCCTTGAGTTGCAGTAAGTTTGGAAACTTCAACATCTAATCTTGCTCTAAGCAATGCTCGTGTTGAATCAATCTGAGATGATGTAATGTGTGCGATGGCTTGCATATCAATACCCATTCCTGGAAGAAGTTTTTCGCTTCCTGTTTTGATATTCATAACAAGATTGCCTTGGCCAATTGTTTCGTTATAATTGTTGTCTTTGATGGTTACTCTTACGGGTCCACCAAGTATGAGAATCATATCACTTGTTTGACTACCCGCGAAATAAGCAAGTGTGGCTGTCAGACACAAACATAAAAGCAATATTATGCTTAGTATAAAAATTACTACTGAGCCTCTTGTTATCCTCTGTTCGGGTGTAATTTTTTCCATTTTTCCTCGTAAGATTTTTTTAAAAAGAGATAGCAAACACTTCTCTCATAATACAATTTTCTATAGTAGTATACCCCAAATGCAACAAACTTGCCAAACAAATTTGATACAATTAAAAAATATTTTATAAATATATAAAATAAAAAAGAATGATTTTCCCTATAAGATTGAAAATCACTCTTTTTATGTTGAATAAGTGCTATTTCTAGCGGTTTTTATGCTTTTTGTTCGTCTTGATTGCTTGTAAGATTTTTGTCTAAATTTTGATTCGAGTTTGTGTTGTTTTGCCTATTTTTCTTGCGTTTTGAGAATATAGAGTCTCCGATTAAAACAATTCCACCTTGGAGTATGTGGAGATAGTATGTAAGAACTCTCCAGAATAAAATTCCCCAGAATAGTGTTCCTTCTGGAAATAATGCTCCTAGTAACGAATTGAATGAAAGTTCTTGGGCTCCTGAACCGCCAGGAAGAGGAACAAAACATACAGCAAGTTCGCATATACAACATTTGCATACAATATCCCACCAAGAAACTTCAGGGATAGGAACAAATGCCGAATAAATAAAGTAAGCAATTAGTGCATTTGAGATAATAGCAAGTGTGGTTACAATTATTTCAGAAATTACTGTAATTGGGTTTTTTGCAAAAGATTTTATACTATATTGATAAGATTTTACAAATCTCAATACTTTTGTAAGAACAGCCCTATAATTCTTGATGATTTTCATTTTGTGAAGAAGTTTCAAAACTCCAACGACAAGGGACGCTCCCCACTTTTTTGTAATACTCATAAAGAATACAAATAAGAATAATGAAAGGACGATAGCAAGACCTATCCAAGCAAGAACTAGAACAAGTGGTGAGGATAGATAATTTTTTGAATAAGCAATTAGGATTACCAAACATAGAAGAACAAATGAAACTTGCCAAGACATATATTTGGCAAGAGGAATAGCGGTGGAAGTATCTCCCGAATAACCATTCTTTTTTAGATAATAAATTTCAAATGGTTGTCCGCCCGACCCAAGAGGGGTTACAAAATCGTAGTATTTTCCAATTGAGGCAATCTTAAACGAAAACCAAGGTCTGAATTTGCCTGTTTTGTTTTTGATTAGTATAGAAAACTTCAGCGTATTGAAAATAACTGTCAAAATATATAATGCAACGGCTATGAATAAGAACGTCCATTTTGGGTGTTTCTCAAATAGTGTACTGAGAGGTTGTATTCCGCCTTGTTCTTTTGCAAAATTATAGAATACAAAAAACACAAGAACTATATTGAGTATGAAAAAGCATATATTAAAAATCTTCTTCTTTTTGGATTTTTTTGGAGCTTCTATTTTTTCTTGAGCTTTCGATAGAGCATTGTTGACAATCGTATTGTTGTTGATGCGTCTATTGGTAACGAAAAATACTTGGGCGTTATTTTGTGCGTCCATTTTCATTTTCTGAAATCTAATTTTCATATTTTTAAGCATAGATTTCGATTTTGAATTATTTTTGTTTTTTGTTTTGTTTTTGTTGCTTTTCATAAAATTTTTAGCCATATAATTTATTTATGTTTGTATTATAAGAAAAAGACATACAAACAAATAGACTTTAAATAGTTTATCACAAGGCTGTGTAAAAATCCAAATAAAATCACATTAATAATAGCTTACTTATTTAATAAATAGTATAAGAAATACGGATTTGTTTTGTTAAATTTTGGACTTTAGGTATTAGACGCTCATAATTAAGAATTTGAAAAAATATATTGTTGTAAATTAAGATTGGAGATTTGAGATGTTTAAGGTAATAAAGTTAAAAACAATTGCAATTATAATGGTTTCTATTGTATCGGGGTGTTTGTTGAGTTTTGGTGTTTCTGTGGTTGTAGACAATAACAAAACACCGAATATTTCTTATACAATCGTTGTAGATGCGGGGCAAAGTGGACTCGATGTCAAGTAGAGACGGTCATTTTTTTTAAATTTATTATAAAAAATTAAGCCATATATCTAAATTAGGATATATGGCTTTTCATTTTTAATATTTATCTTATTTCCCCTTTATACATTCCTAAAGAGTTAATGGCATAATTAATAAACGAGTCAACATTGTTTTCTTTACTATTCAAATCAAAAGCTTCGCCCGGGGCATTTTGAGTAAAAGTATCCCAAGCGGTAGTAAGGTTATTTGATTGAGGAATATCTAAAGTTGACAACATTTCAGATTGTTTTTTGATGTTATTAGAATAAATGTATGCAATGTTATATTTTGTAAAAAATATTTCATCATGAGAAATGTGTGAGGCAACCCCGAACGATATTAATCCATTATTCTTAAAAACATTCAAATAATTATTGAATATATTTTTTAATTTTTCTTTTGTTATCTCATCAATATAGTATGTTTGATAATGAAAACTATCAAAATGATTCTTTCGCGTCTCTTTTTCTTCTTGTAAAGTTAGTGGTACTTCCAAAATAAAGAAACAGGGTTCGTGTAAAAGTTCAATAAAAGAATATAATAAATCATCAAATTTGTCTTTTGAAATATTGATTGTTATTCTTCTGTCTTCCACATTATACGATTCTTTAATTTGATTATTATTTTTTACATTATAGCATTTTAAAAAGTTCATTCAATACCGCCTCAAACTTTATTTCAATATATTAGAAATTTCTATAAAATAACTATTGTAACCAAAATCTATCAGTAGTTTGTTTCCAAACATCTTTTATATACTCATCTCCAATTTTAGCATTGTTTTTAAAATCATTGTCTCCTTTAAAGAAAGTTTTTTCTTTTGTATGAGAATTATAAAGTCGGATTTTCAATTCTTTATTTTCATCATAAACAAGCTCAACAGCATAATAAATGCCATTATATGCAAACTGCATTTCGCTGTAGCCATGTAATGCTTCTATAAATTCATCTAAATTGGGTTCAAACGGTTTTCCCTCACTAAAAAGATGCTTTGCCTTATTTAGTGATATTAAATTAGGTATTGCAATAATATCTGGATTTTCTTCATTTAGGAAACAGTTCCACCATCCACAGAACGGACATTTTCCTTGTTTATAAATATCAACATCTATTGTTTTATTACAAACTTCACAATTTTTTTTATATTTTTTGTCGTTTTTCATAATATTCTCCTTTAACAAAACTCTGGATTGACTATTTCTCCATTTGGACCTATATAAGGAGGTCTTGGATTTTTATGATTTTCCCAATCCACATAATGGTCGTGTGGCCACTCGTGTTCAAGACCACCATGCGACCAATCACGATACCATATTACTCTACCATCAGGACCATACCACCCCTGTTGTAAAAGATTTCCGCTCTCATCGTATAAATCAATTCTGCTGTTTGGTTTCCATATTCTTGGCAATGAGCCAACTCTTCCAGTTTTGCGCTCAATCCCGCCACTAGGTTTACACATTCCCATTATAGCATCCCCTGTGGTAAAAGTCCAAAGGTTTTAGAAATTGTTAGCCCGTTATCGCCTAATAATATAAAATAAAGTTCTTTTCCTTCCAGATTTTCGACTTTTAAGTTTGCAACAAATTCTCCAATAACATTATATTTTGTTTTAATTTTAGCGCCATCTAAATACCATTCTATTTTGTTTTTATATCGACGAAATAGTGATTATTACTTGATAGTTATCTACTTCTATGTAATTCACTTTTGGAGCATCAAAAAAAGCCATATATCCAAAACGGATATATGACTTGTTATATTTAATCAGTATTTTGTAAGAAGTCTGTATTTGACACATATTTCCAAAGGTTTTTTAGATGAATACCCTCTATATTAGCATGTTCGATAAAATCATCTACATTTACATAATATTGTTTTTGATTATTATTTATATTAATTAGCATTATTTTATGAGCATTATCATCAAACAAAACACCATATCTTGTATTATTATAAGTAAATTCTAGTTCCCCATAATTTTCATACGCTACAATAAAATCATTAAAATTTGCAATAATGGCAGATTTTCCTTCTTTAAATTGTTGTTTAGCATTGTTTAAACTTGGAATGTTTCTTATTCCTGCAATATCTGGGTGATCAAAAGATTCTTGAGATTGTTTCCATCCGCAGTTGGAACATTGTTCTCCGTTACCAAAGTTATCAATCAAGACTTTATCCCCACAGACATCACATTTTACATATTTTTTTACTATTTTCATATTTTCTCCTTTTAACAAAAATCATAATCAATGGCAGAATGCTCTTTGCTTCTTTGTGGTCCTTTTCTATCATTCCAAACCCAATAGTGGTCGTGAGGTCGAGGGCTTCCGTGATTATAGTCTCGGTTATGGATTACCCAACCATCTGGTCCATACCATCTTTGTTGAATTAGGTCTCCGTTTTCATTATATAAATCTGTTCTAGTGTTGGGTATAGATCTACGATTTAAACTTCCAAGTTTTCCAATAGATTTATTTATTCCTCCGCTAGGCTTACACATTCCCATTATAACACCTCCTGTGGTAAAAGTTCAAATGTTTTAGAAAAAGTCTTACCACCATCTCCAAATAAAGTGAAAGTTAGTTCTTTCCCATTTAGGTTTTCAACATTTAATGACGTTTTAAATTTACCTACAACATTGTATTTTGTTTTAATTTTTTGTTTATCTAAATACCATTCAATTTTGTTTATATTATCACACAAAACTTCAATTATCCCTTGATAATTATCAATTGTAATCAATAAAACTTTAGGTTCTGAAAAATATAATGAATTTTTTTCAATAATAAAAATTTTATTTTTATTATACTTTATAAAATTATAATCATTCCAATCGACATCTTGATATGGGCTTTTAATAAACGGAATATTGCGTTCTTTAATTGTCGCATTATTAAGTCCGAATTTAGATATGTCTGCAACTAGTTTCCATCTATAAATCTTGTTTCTTTCTTCAAAATCCATTTGTGCTTGTGTTAAGTGTGAAGCATAATCTAGATCGCTACAATTGTTAACACTCATAAAATGTCTTTTGGAATCTTCTCCATAACCCAATCTTTGAGAGTTTCTAATATGTTTAACTCCGTGACATTTGCTACATATTCCGATGATGTCTTTAAGAGTTTGAGTTTTCTTTTTTATATCAAATTCCCATACTTCATGAGCGTCTAAATCGTCTGTTTTATAACCGCAAATTTGACATCTATGATTTGCTTTTTTATAGCAAGCATTTCTAACAATGTCCCATTCTTTTTTAGGCAATGTTTTACTAAAATCATTATTCCAAGCTCCTTTAGGGAGCATCTCAATTGTAAGTTTAAGATTTTCCATAAAAATCTCCTAAACTTCCGGATATAATTTGCCAGCAAGATATTTCTCTGTAAACTCGGCAAGTCCCATCTTTTTTATTAGATCTTCTTTATTATAAGGATCTACTGCTTTTATATTTCCTTTCATTTCTGGGAAAGGTGTTCCATAACAAATAATTGCTGATGGTTCAATTATTTCTAGCATTTTGTTGTAGCCCAACATAAATCCATCTTTATTATCTTCTCTTGTATAAGTTGACACGGCAACGACCGACCCTTTTTCAATTCCATCAAAGCAAAATTCCAAACAAGGAATTGAACCCCAAGATACAGTTGGAATCACTTTCATTCCTTGTTTTTGCCAATATGCTCCGCACCAGCGATTTTTAAATACACTATCTATTTGTCTTGCAAGTGGCATATCTTTATAAGTGCTAAATTCTGGCGTTAGTAAAGCATAATATTGGTCTAGTTTTTCTAAAGCGATTTCTGGCTTTTCATATACATTCTCAAAATTCCAATCGTATGTAAAAAAGTGAATTGTTTTATGTTTGTTTTCATCATCATTTAATTTTGTTTTTGTATAATTACATAACTCAATTTTATCCAAATCTATATTTTGCTTTTTGACAAGTGGCATTCCGTATTTACCACTTTTTTCAAATTCATTTCTAACTATTTTTTGTTTTTTTATTCGCTTTTCTTCTTCGTAACTATCATTATTATCAGAAAGAGAAAAAAGCGAAACAGATTGTTCACTTTCTTTCATATTTTCTCCTTTAATTAAGTTTTTAAGTTTAGTTGTTAAATTTTGTTTGCTCATTAGCGCAACAAGTATTGAAATAATATAATATCTTTGTATGTATACCTCCTTATTTTCTATTTAGTAAATGAAATGAGCCTGATAATTAATGTATAAAAGGTTATTCATTTTGATTTTTTACTACAAGTTATCCTTAAAAAGAGGGCAAGTAGTTTACTATGATTTCATTATACTATACAGCGAAGTTAGAATAAAATTTTTATGCCAAAAATGAATTTAATATATTATAGTCAAATAGGATTATGTCATAATTTTCTATTAAAATTAATAATTTATTATGTATTGGAGTGGGAAATGATTAAGGTTATCAAAATAAAGACAATTATTATGTTTGTAGGAATAATTATGGCGAGTGTGTTACTTAGTGTTGGAATTGTTAATGTTGCTAGTCTTGAAAAAGTTCCAAAGCCTATTTATACAATCGTTGTAGATGCGGGTCATGGTGGGCGAGATGATGGTTGTAGTGGTACTGATGGAACAAAGGAAAGTGTGATAAATCTTCAGATTGCCAAGAAATTGCAAGGTTTCTTGGAAACACTGGGGATAAATGTTGTTATGACACGAAGTGATGGAAATGGTTTGTATAGTGCAGGTGTTGATAATTATAAGCAATCGGATATGGAAAAGAGGATAGAGATAATAAATGATGCAAATCCGCATATGGTGATATCTATACACTCAAATGCATATTCGGATAGGTCTCAAAGGGGTGCTCAGGCATTTTATCAAGAAGATGATGAGAACTCAAAAATGTTTGCAGAAGGGGTTCAGTCACAATTGTTATCCCAACTAGATTTTGCAAGAAAAGAGCCAAACAAAGGGGATTATTATTTACTCAAAGAATGTGGCTTGCCATCGGTGCTTATTGAATGTGGTTATTTGACAAATGCAGAAGAAGAGGCTCTTTTGAAAACGGAAGAATATCAATACAAAGTGGCATATGCGATTATGTGTGGAGTTGTCAAATATTTCAATCTTTGTGGTAATGATTAATTTGAAAAATATTAGAGATATAATTAGTTTTAGGTAATTAGCATTTTACAACAATCGAATTCTTTTGTCCTGGATTATAAGAAAAAAATAAAATATTACTCGAATAATCTTTCTACAAAAAGAAAACTATAATTGAAAAGAGAAGAAAAAGAAACAATAAAAAGCGAAAGTGTGTTACGTTAAACAACACTTTCGCTTTTTGCTTATATTTATTTGTAGAGTGTACTAGTTTGCTCAAGCAAGGCGAGCACACGTTTCTGTGTAATTTTATAAATTTTATTTTGTTAAATTACCAATTATATAATCTACACTTACATCAAAATATTTGGCAAGTGTAACAATAATAGATGTTAATGGTTTTGATTCGCCAGATTGCCAACGATAATACGTTCTATCGCTTATATTTAATTCCTTCATTGTCTTTTCAACACTTTTATTATTTTCTTTAATAAGTTTCTTAATCGTATCCGCAAAAGATAAATCATTTATATCATTATTATTTATTTGTTCCGACAATCCAAACAGGTAATCAAGAGAACATTTGAAATAATTTGCTATTCTTTTTGCTATATGAATTTCTGGTAACAAATTTCTTCGATAATAACCATAAATTGTATCTGGTCTAACGCCAACAATCTTAGATAATTGATTCTTAGACATATTGTGCTCTATTAATAAATCTTCTAATCTTTCTCTAAAACCATTCATTAAAAATATTCCCCTTTCTTATGTTCGACAAACTTCGACAAAATAAGTATCACTATACATTTCATTTTTACAAAAGTACCTGACATTTGTCTTTACTTTCCTATATTTGTCAGGTATAATTAATATGTCTTAATTAAGAAAATTTTGTAAGTTAAGGAGGAATTATGGATAACGATTATGACTATCTAAAAGATTTAGGTGTGTTATTTAATATGGATTTGTTGAACGCCATTAAAAGAGAAGATAATGCTATTGTTGTAACAATGGCGGACGCATCAAAAGTAAGAGTTCAGGTAAAACAAATAGCATAATTTATTTATTACAAATGATAAACATACTGAGCGAATAAAGATAAGGAGAATAATATGAAAAAAGATTATGTGTTAAATCACGATTGGGGGTCTTATAATTCAAACGACACTATTAATAGATTAATGTTAAGAAACACTGATGATTTTATGAAATATTTTGATAACGAAATGGTTAACAATACACAATATAATGCTGATATTGTTGGCAAGTATATGTTTAAATTTGAAGATGGTGCAATTATTCAATTTGTATTAGAAATTGTGAGATGATTATTATGACAAAAGAAGAAAAGATGAGTTTATTAAAGTTTTTATATCTTAACGAAGAAACACAAACTTTTTTGTGTAATGATTTATTTCAAGAATTTATGAGCATTATACCCAAAACAAAGTGTATTTGTATTGATAATATTGGTCCTGCAACTAGGCAAAATAATTTTAATGAAGCGCTTGTGTCTGTTCATAATTTTCTTATTAAGAATAATGGTTATAAAGTAATGATTGAAAAAGCATTTTCTGGTTATGAACAAAAATTTTTAGAAGCTCATTTGTTAATGGGGTACGTATTTTATATTGCTCTTACAGAAAATAAGGATATTGATATTTTCAATGATAAAAGTTCTATTTTTTATACAGAAGGGCCTTCTGTTTTGGATATGATTTATTAGAAAGAATAGGCTCAAAATAGGTCGATATTTTGTATGTAAATGTTTATAAAACAAAATGAAGAGAAATTTATGTTGTTCTCTTCATTTTTGCTGGTTTCAAAAGTATGTGACCTTAGCCTAGTGTTTTTTTGTTTTAGTTTCGTTTCGGTATTTATTAATTTTGTAGACATTGGGTTATTTATTTGATATAATACAAGTTATATTATTATATTAGGAGATACTATGTTTGACCTAGGTGTTCTAGATGAGTCTGAGGCTCGAATTATGAATCCGCAAGTTTTGGCTTTCGTTGGTGATGGTGTTTACTCGTTGTTCATTAGACAGAAATTAGTTTTGAATGGAAAGTTGAAGGGTAAAGATTTGCATAATCAAGTAACGAATTTTGTTAAGGCTAGTGGACAGAGTAATTTTATAGAAAAAATTCTTCCACTTTTTAATGAAAGAGAAATGTCTGTGTTCAAAAGGGCTAGAAATCATAAAACATTGTCTCAAGCCAAGAATGCTAGTATTGTGGATTATAGGCGAGCTACTGGTCTTGAGGCTGTAATTGGGTATCTTTATTTGTGTGGAGATGTGGATAGGCTCAATCAATTATTAATGCTTAGTATTGGAGAAAAAGATGAAAATTAAGGGAAGAAATGCTGTAAGAGAGGCGTTGAATTCGAATACAAATATTATTAAAATTATGGCTAGCAAGTCATCGACAGACAGGGTGCTTTCAGATATTCTTTTTTTGGCGAAAAAGAAAGGCGTTAAGGTACAACTAGTTGAAAACAAAATTCTTGACAAAGAGGCTGAGAATAATCAAGGGATAGTTGCAATTACTTCTGACTTTGAGTATTCTACCATTGAAGAGATATTGCAAGTTGCTAGAGAGAAAAATAGAGAGCATTTTATTTTGATTCTTGACGGAATTGAAGACCCGCATAATTTTGGAAGTATTATAAGAGTGGCGGAATGTCTAGGTGTTGATGGAATTATAATTTCAAAGAATAGGGCTTGTCCTGTTAATGATACGGTTGCCAAGGTCAGTGCTGGTGCGATTGAGCACGTAAGAATTGCCAAGGTTACAAATATTAATAACGAAATTGAAAATTTGAAGAAGAACAATATTTGGGTATATGCTTGCGAACTTGGTGGACAAGATTTGGAGTCGTCCGATTTGAGTGGTAATATTGCTATTGTAATGGGTAGCGAAGGCAAGGGTGTTAGTGCTCTTACAAAGAAACTTTGTGACGGTGTTGTTAGTATGAAAATGCACGGCAAGGTTAATTCGCTTAATGTATCGGTTGCAACAGGTATTGTATTGTACGAAGCAGTGAGGAAAAGAGGGAATTGAAAAAAGAAGAGAGAGATTTAATCAAATCCGCACAAGATGGGAATCAAGAGGCTCTAGAACAAGTATTGGTAAACTACAAAAACTTGGTTGTATCTGTTTCTAGAAAGTATTTTCTGATTGGTGGAGACTCGGAGGATTTGGTTCAGGAAGGAATGATTGGTTTGTTCAAGGCAATAAGAACTTTTGATTTGAACAAAAACGATAATTTTTGTGCGTTTGCTACTATGTTGATTGAGAGGGAGGTTATATCTGCAATTAGACGTGCGACTTCTCATAGTCAACAATTCCTAAGTGATAGTGTATTGCTTGATAATGATGATACATTGTCTGATAATATTAGCCCTGAGAGTGATTTGATAAATGAGGAAAGTACACTAGAATTGACGCAGGAAATCAAAAATAATTTAAGTTCTTTTGAAAGAAAAGTTGTTGCTTATTATTTGAAAGGGTATAATTATAATGACATTGCAAACCTATTGGGAAAAACAAGCAAATCGATAGATAATGCATTAACTAGAATAAAGAAAAAATTGAATTACTTAAAGGAGAGGCTATGAGTTATCAGGCATTATATAGAAAATATAGGTCAAAGACTTTTGATGAAATAATTGGTCAAAAACACATAACACAATCGCTTATTAATCAAATTAATAATGGTCAAGTGGGGCACGCATATTTGTTTACAGGAACTAGGGGTACGGGAAAAACTAGTATTGCCAAAATTTTTGCAAAGGCGATAAATTGCTTAACTCCAAAAAATGGTAGTCCTTGTAATAATTGCGCTGTGTGCAAGGCTTTGGGTGATGGCGCAAATGTAGATATTCTAGAAATTGACGCAGCAAGCAACAATAGGGTTGATGAGATTCGTGATTTGAGAGAGAAAGTAAAGTATCCTCCTGTTACTTGTAAATACAAGGTATATATTATAGACGAGGTGCATATGCTTACCGATAGTGCATTTAATGCACTTCTAAAAACACTTGAAGAGCCTCCTGAGTATGTTGTGTTCATACTTGCAACAACAGAGGTACATAAACTTCCTGCAACTATTCTTTCTAGGTGTATGAGGTTTGATTTCAAACTACTTTCACAAAAAGAACTTGAAGACCATATTAAATATATATTTAAAGATAGTGGTATTAAGTATGAAGATGAGGCAGTTTCAATTATTGCAACATTGGGTGCTGGTAGTGTGAGAGATACCCTTTCGATTGCGGATATGTGTGTGGCATTTTCGAATAAGAATGTTACGTATCAATCGGTTGTTGATGCTATTGGGCTAACAGATAGAGAAACTTTAAGATTGCTTTCGCAGAGTGTTTTGGATTCGGACGAGGGTGCGGTTTTGTCTGCCATTGACAAGGTTGCTAAGGCAGGAAAAAATATTACTCAGTTATCCAAAGACTTGGTGGGATTTGTCAGAGATATTTTAGTTGTAAAAACGTGCAAAGATTATGTGGATATTTTGAAACTTCCTAGTAATCATATCAAAGAACTAGAAGCTCTTGCGTCAAAAACTACGAATGAAAAATTGATTGAGATTATGACTAGGCTGGGTAGGCTGGATAATGAATATAGATACACAACCAATCCTAGGGGATTACTTGAAATAACACTTGTGTCTTTGTGTAAATTTGAAATGACTGAAATGGCTGAACTAAAAATGAAAATTAAGGTTCTAGAGTCAAAGTTGAAGTAGGTGAGAAGTGGCAGCATTAGATAGTATTTTTCAAAAGTCAAATTTAGAGGAAAGCAAAAGACAGGCAAAAATGCTTTTTGGAAGACTTTTAATAGCATTGAGGAAGTCCAATCATATTAAACTTTATTCGTTACTAGAAAGTGTTAACGAAACGGATATTGTTGAAGGGAAATTGGTGCTTACATTGTTTGACAAAGTGGCATTTGATATGATAAATAATAAAAATGATATTGCTGAACTTGAAGGGGTTATAAGTGGTATAAAAGCAGGCTTTAAAATCGAACTGGCTTGTAATGGAAAAGAACCTTTTGACAAGTTTAAATTTGAAACTTTTTTAAAAAATGAATTTGGAAATTGTTTAACAATAAAATAAATTATTAAGGAGATGGAATTATGTATAAAGGAATGGGATTTGGTGGCGGAATGAATATGCAACAACTTATGAAACAAGCCCAAAAAATGCAACAAGATATGCAAGAAAAAATGGAGAAGGCTCAAGAGGAATTGGAGAATTCTGTTGTTACAGGAACTAGTGGTGGCGGAATGGTTGAGGTTACTTGTACTGGGCTTAAACAAATTACAGAAATAAATATCAAACCAGAAATTGTTGACCCAGATGATATTGAGATGTTGCAAGATTTGATTATTGCGGGTGTTAATGATGCACTTGCTAAGGCTGATGAGTTGGAGAAGTCTCTTAAGGGAGATATGCCTGCGGGATTAGGATTTTAGTATATGAATACAGTAGATAGTATGGAGAAACTTATCTACTCTTTTACAAAACTTCCGGGTGTCGGTAGGAAGACGGCAGAAAGATACGCATACAAAGTTCTAGATATGTCTGAAGAAGATGTTAGGGCTTTTGCGGAAAATTTGGTTATGACAAAGCAGAATGTGAAGTATTGTTCTGTGTGTGGGAACTTTACAGAAAATGAAGTTTGTAATATTTGTCAGAATAGACATTCGGATATTATTTGTGTTGTAAAAGAGCCTAAAGATATAATAGCAATTGAGAAGACAAAGTCGCCAAAGTTTGTGTACCACGTTCTTCACGGAACTATTAATCCTATGGAAAACAAAGGACCTAATGATATACGTATCAAGGAACTATTGGGAAGATTGGAAGGAGTGACGGAAGTTATACTTGCAACTAACCCAGATGTAGAGGGAGAGGTAACGGCAAATTATATTGCTAAACTTTTGAAACCTCTTGGAGTAAAGACAACAAGGCTTGCAACAGGAATTCAGATGGGTAGTGATTTGCAGTATGCAGATGAAGTGACTTTGTCAAAAGCGTTTGAAGATAGAAAGGAAATTTCATAGAAAGTTCCTTTTTTAGTTGGGGTTTTTGATTTTGTTTCGATAAATTTTAAGAACATTATGTTTTTCCTTTTGTGTGAAGAATGAGCGAAGAAATAAAACATTAAGCAAAAAGACGTGTAAGAATGTACACGTCTTTTTTATTTTCTAAACTATTTGTGGTTGTGGGCTTAATCAATTGAATCGTAAATATTGGGGCTTTCGTCTTTGGAAAATTCGTTTTGTTCTTCTAGTTCAGTTTTTATAATTTCATAGATGTTTTCGTTGTTATAAATATCTTCCATAAAATACTCCTAGATTATTACGAGTAGTATGTGGATATTTGTTTAATATTATACTTAAATTAAAAAATTAAAAGGATTACAAAAGTTTGTCGAAAAAAGCAAAAGATGCTAAACTATTTTTATTAAGGAGATAGTATATGAATATTGGTATTGATATTGATGGGGTAATGTTTGATACGGAAAGTTTTCTTAGGTGTTATGGTGATTTTTTTGATATGGAAATTGGTGGAAGAGGTGTTGTTGATGACAAGGCTTGTAGGATTCAGAAAAGGTTTGATTGGTCGGATAGTCAAATTAAAGATTTTATGCACAAATATGCAATAGAGATTCAGAAAAATTCGCCAATTATGCCAGGTGTTGTTGAGGTATTGAAAGCACTCAAGGAAATGGGGCATAGATTGATTGTGATATCTGCAAGGGGTTCTATTTTAGATGAGGAGCTTCCTATTGCTTATGAATGCTTAAAGAAGTTAAATATTGAATTTGACGAAGTGTGTTTGAATTCGCTTGACAAGTTGCCAGTATGTAAGGAACAGAAAATAGATGTTATGATTGATGATGCAGATACAAATATTATATCTTTGAGTGAGGCTGGAATAAAATGTCTCTATTTTAGAAGTGTTGTGGGTAAAGATGTAATTAACGATAATGTAGTAGATGTGACTAATTGGGCAGAGGTTTTGAGGTATTTTAAATAAAAAAGAATAGTAGGCGGATTTGCTTACTATTCTTTTTTTATTGAGATGTTTTTTATTCGGGTCTACCAGTTAATTCGCCTTCGTTTAGAAGGTTTGGAAAGCCTTGTTGTCTAAGTGCCTCATACGCAATGATTGCAACGGTATTTGATAAGTTTAGGCTTCTTGCGTCGGCTTTCATTGGAACTCTAATGCAGTTGTCGTAGTGCTCTTTGAGAAGTGTTTCCTTGAGTCCATAACTCTCTTTGCCGAATACGACAAAACAACCATCGGGATAGATGACATCTGCGTAGGTTTTTTTGGATTTTGTAGATGCGAAATAAAATTGACTATTAGGGTTGTTTTGCATAATTTCTTCAAGGCTGTCTACTACATTGATTGAACTTAGCGGAAAGTAGTCTAGTCCTGCACGTTTGTAGTGTTTGTCGTCTAGTTGAAAACCGAGAGGCTTTACCATATAAAGTTTGCAATTTGTTGCGGCGCAAGTGCGGACAATATTTCCTGCGTTCTGAGGTATTTCTGGTTCGACCAAAACAATGTTTATCATATAAAATGCTCCAATTAAAATAGTTTGGAATAAGAGTGCTTTTTAATTCGTATTCATTCCAAGTAAATTATGTTTCGGGAGTATTTTATCATGCAATTTTATTTTTTGCAACGGAATTAATAATTAGTTTGTGCAAAGCTCTTGTTTTTGCAACGTATAGAAGTCTTAGGTCAATTACTGAGTCGGAGTAAGAGTCTTCGTTGAAAATGATGACTGAGTCAAACTCCAGACCTTTGGCGGTTTGAACTGTAAGGATTGTGTTTTGTGCTTTGCCGTATAGGATATTGCTTTCGTCTAGTACTGTAAGGTTGAGAGTTTTGAGATATTCTTCGGCAAGTTTAAGTTCTGTGCTGTCTTTGACAATGATGGCGGTATTAGAGTAGTTTTTGTTAAGTGTTTCAAGCTGAGTTTTGAATGTGTCTAATTTTGCGTCTTGATATCTTTCTACTTTTTCGCCGTGTCTTAATACGTTGCTTGCAGGAGGTGTTCCGAGTTTTTCAAGGGTCTTGTTTGCCTCTTCGGTGATTTCAATGCTAGTACGATAGCTTTTGCTAAGATATAGTATTTCGCTGTCTCCAATGATACTTTTGACCTCTTCCCAATTTGAAATTGATTGATATCCGTAAATGCCTTGAGCGATGTCTCCATAGATTGAGAATTTTGCATTCTTAAATAGCTTTCGTAGTGCTAGGAAGAGAAGTGCTGATATGTCTTGTGCTTCGTCTATGAATACGCACTTTAGTTTCTCAAGATATGGTATGTTTTCTATGCGTGATTGTAGATATAATATGGACCCTAGGTCATCGTAAGAAATTACTTTGTTTTTTAGATTTGCTAAAGTTTCTTTTTTGAGTATTTTGTAATTGTCATCGAGTTGTGTTATGAAATCTTTGTATAGACTGAAGAGTTTGAAGTTTGTTTTGAAACAATTTTTTATGTACCCAAAATTTCCGCTTTCGACAAGGTTTTGGATTTGGTATTTTTTGGTTATATTGTCGGTGCCAATATTTATATTATGAAATGCTTTTGACTTCAGTGTTTGGCTGGTTGCTAGGGTAAGGGATAATTTCTTGCAACCATTGATGGAGAGTGTGTTTGTGTCAAGGTTGTTGGGGTTGTCAAAAAATCTGATGAAATCGTCTTTGTCCAGTACCTTGACTCCTTTGAGTATTAGGTCTTTGTAAAATATCTTTTGATTGATTTTTTCAATAAATTTATCAATCTCTTGGGCAAACTTGAGTGAGGTTTTTTCGGATAGATAAGAAGTATCTATGTTTCGTTTTTGCAAACTTTCATATTGTGTGTGTTTGTTGAGTATTCTGTATTCGTTGGAACATATGCTTTCAAAGAACTTGTTTATACTCTGACTGTTTGCTTTGTCTGCGTCAAGGTCGATAAGAATGCTGGATATATAACTAACAAAGATTTCATTTGGAGAAATTATAAGGTATTCTTCAGGAAGTGCCGAACGCTTGTAGTTATACATTAG
The DNA here is from genome assembly GCA_017453125.1 of Clostridia bacterium. Lineage (GTDB taxonomy): Bacteria > Bacillota > Clostridia > Christensenellales > UBA1242 > UBA11490. The sequence goes on along the minus strand of JAFTKS010000009.1, from coordinate 1,178 downwards.
ATAAGATAGTCGGTGAAGTGCCACGGTTGTTTTTCCGGATCCCGCTACCCCTTGAACAATGCTACTTTGATGGATAGGCATTCTTATAATTTTGTTTTGTTCTTCTTGGATAGTTGAAACAATGCTCTTGAGTCGGTTGTTTGCACTTTGGGTTAAGAATGGTGTTAAGAATTCGTCAGATGAGACTTTGTCTTGAAAATCATATATGGAATTGACTTGCCCGTCTTTGAATTGAATCTGTCGTTTCAGTTTGAGGTCGACGTTGTATTCTTTGCCAAGGGCGTTGTATGAACTTGTGCCTATACTTCCGTTGTAATAGAGGTCGGCTATCGGGGCTCGCCAGTCAACTATCTTCTCGTCATTGGGCTTGCCAATGTCGCCAATGCTCAATCTTCCAAGATAGCCTTGGAATTCTTCTCCATCGTCCTGGTCAATGAAAATTAGTTTGGCAAAGTATGGGTCTTTCTCGTGTCGTTTCAGAATTTCAAGTTTCTCATCAATGTCGGTTATCAAGGTTTCTCTCTCAATGTTGAATCCGTTGTCTGTTTCGACTGGCATATCAAGAGCTGCATCTCGTCCCTCTAACAATTCTCGCTTGTAGTTCTCAATCATTTCTTTGAGAACTTGAGCTTTCTTCTTTTCGTAATCTAAACTCATAATATTCACCTTCCTTTTTTAGCAAATAAAAAGACTGGTTTCCCAAATCTAAACCAGTCTTGTTTTTGCTATATTCATAATTTTCTTGCTAAGAACATTGTGTCCCGAGCAAATATTAAATTGTAATCTTCCAATCAATATTTTCATAAAACCTCTCTTGTAAGATAACAAAAAAAATTATACCACAATCAAAATTGAAAGTAAAGTATTTTTTGATAAATTTTTCAAAAATATTTTTTGCTATTATATATAGTATAAAAAATATATAATTTAAATAAAAACAAAAATAAAAATACTATGCTTGTGCATAACGATTTATTGGTAAAAAATTCATTAAAATGTCGAAAGTTACTAAACACCCGGGTGTGTGTATGTAAAATGGAGAAAAATAAGATAAAAAAATTAAAAAATTTTGCAAAAAAGTGTTGACTTTGGAGTTTGAGACGAGTATACTATCAATGCGTTCACTCGAAGAGGGAATGCAGAGAACAATAACAACTAAATAGTGTAAAGAAGAATTA
>JAFTKS010000008.1 GCA_017453125.1 Clostridia bacterium | reverse complement strand
ATAAAAATGTTATTTATCCGTCGAGTTTTATTTCTTTTAAAATTTATTTTAATTTTACTGATTAAATCTTTATTACATTTAATGTAAAGTAATAAATAAAATTAATAATTTACTTTTCTCTATTATTCATTCTATTAAATTAAAATAAAAATAAATTAAATTAAAAAAAATTCATTAGATTAAATATAATGATTAAATAACAAATACAAGAAAATTAAAACCAAAACAACAATGAAAATAATAATAGATAAAGTTAAAATAACAAGTATCGTCATAATACAACAAACTCCATTTGATTTTGTTTCCTTTTCTTTCTTTTTACTAACTGATGCTAATGGTGTTACTAATGGATATGTTTCTTGAACTAAATCATCACTAGTATCATCACATGAAACAGATGGTACATTTTCATTAAATTCTCCAGAGCCTGATGATGGAAAATTATGTGATTGTGGTGATTTTAATTTTTCATAATTAGACATTTTGAATTTCTTTTTATTTTAATTTTTTTTATTTTTTTATTTGTTAACGAATTTTAGGGTGGAAAAGAAATAAATTAAAAAATAAAAAATATATTAAAATTTTTGTGTTATTACACCATTCAACAAAAAAACATACAATGAGTAAAAAATTTACAAACAACAAATATAATAAAACAAACACCACCAGACAAGGGGGAGCACCAAATACAAGACATCCACAACGATGGGATGATGACATCAGTTATACAAGAAGCAGAGAATTGACAAGCCAATGGTCAAGAAGAAGAGCCGTACAAGGCGTTTTCTATAATGGAAAATTCCAACGAGGAAGAATTTTCAGAGGTGCAAAAAATGAACAAAAAAGAGGTCCATTCAAAGGACAAAGAAAATTCCAAAGAAGTAGAAATTTCAGAAAAAATTATTACGGAAGACAAAAAACAGGTGAAGCAAAACTCACAATGAAAGACAAATCACCAGAATACGCAGCTCTGTACGAGCTTTGGAACAGATTAAAATTAGCACTCACTCCAGATCAAAGAAAGGAAGTATTCTTAATATGTGACAAACTTGCAACAAGAAGAGTGGAGAAAAAAATAGACAATGCAATTCGCATTTTACAAAATGAACAATATGAAAAATTTAAAGCAGTTATAGAAGCACATGGAGAAGAAGATTATGATGATTATGATGATTATTATTATGATGATGATGAATATTATTATGAAAATCCAAACACAGAAGGAACAAATCAACAGCAACCACAACCAACACCACAAGAACAAAAAGAAGAAATCAAAGAAAATAAAGAAAATACTGAAGAAAATGAAAACAAAGTAATAGATGTAGATAATGAAAACAACAATGAGACAAAGAATGAAAAAAAAGAAGAACCCAAGAAAGCAGAAACAGAACAACAACAAAAACAAAATGATAAAAATGAAATTGATGAACAGTTTAAGATGGGATTATCCTTACAAGATAAGAACAACCCATTTAATTTCCAAACAACAAACACAATGAATACAAACCAATTTACTACATTTGGACAATTTGGAACAATTAACACAACCAACCAACCAATGAATAACAATTCATTTGGACAAAGTGGAATAGACAACAATCAGTTACAGTTCAACAACTCATTTGGACAATATGAACCATTTAACCTTACATTTGGAACACCCAACAATCAAACAACAAATAATAATCCATTTAATCAATCAAATAATACACAATACAATAATTGGACTCAACCAAACACATACAGTGGAACAAACACCAACCCAGAAATAACTGAAAATTACTTAAACAATATGGCACAACAACAAAACAATGAAATAAGACAACTTGAAAAGAAGATATCAATGATTAAACCAAGAAATGAAATACAAAGAAACACATCAGTAATAGGAAAACTAAATTTTCAGGAATGGAACCTTGGAGTACAGGGTGGAATGCACCAGGTTCCGGGACACAATTACATTCCACAATACAATACACCAATGAACAGAGCACCACAACAACAATATCCAACACAACCAATGCCACCAATGACACGAATGCAAGGTCCACAAAGACCTCAACGATACAGATCACCACCAATACCAATGCAACAACAACAACAAAGAACCATGCAGAGACCAAATCCACCAATGGCACAGCGACAACCACCAATTCCAAGACAACAAATGAATCAACCACCACCAATGCCAAGACAACAAATGAATCAACAAGCACCAATGCACCAACCAATGATGAGAACAGATATGAGAATGAACCCACAAATGAATCACCAGAGAACGATGCCATTGAATACCCAGAACAATTACCAGAACCAGCAATATCCCCAACGAGAAATTCCGAAGGGTCAATATTAGAAATACAAGAAGATAAAGGAGAAGAGATAGATGAAAAAAAGAAATGGAAAAACTTATTACAATACACTTATGCAGTAGACCAGATTAATAAACAATTAAAAACAAAATTAACATTTTACCAAATACATTACGTTATTAAACAATATACAAACACCGAAATACAAAATGAAACAGAATATATACAACTTGTAAAAAGGACCAAAGGTTTAAAAGAAGAACTCAAAAATTGCATTAGAAAGAAAACGAAAGAACTTATAGCTAATCCGCACACAATAACAAATGAAGCAATAAGAAACATGATAGAAAAGAAAAAACATAAAATCATTGAAGAAGATAGAGTATTAGAATTGTTAAAAAGATTCGAAAAGTCGAAAGAACCATTAGAAATGAAATACATTAAATTTTATCATAATAAAAAATTAGTTGAAAAAATAATGAAAATAGTTGATGAAAACATTACAGTAGAAGTTAATACAATAGAAGACTATCAAAGAGCAATTAAAATTTATAACAATGTAATTTATGAATATATAAACCAACAACAATATATAGGAGAAAAAAGATTACCACAAGACATAACATTATCAAAAATAAATAAAATTAGAGATCTCATAAATAACAATAATTACATGAAAATAAGAAGAATATTAAAGATTGAAGAATTTGATGCACTTACAATAAAGAAAAAAGCAGAAGATAAAATTAGATACTGGGAATATATAAGACAAACAGAAATTGACAAGAGAGAAAGTGATATAAAAAATTACAGAAGAATAGTAAACAATAAAATAGAAAACATAACAAATAAACATCTTGATAAAAGAAATGGAGAACCACCAGATGAAACACCATCGGAAGAAGAAACATATGAATACTGGAACAATCTTTTAGGATACCCGTCAGAAATAGATGAAGAACATGAAAACTTACAACATATTAGAAATGACTCACATCTTAACTTTAGCCCAGTAAACATACAAATTGAAGATGTACAAGAAGCAATAAGAGGAATACCAAACTGGAAATGCCCAGGCAACGATGGTATACAAGGATACTATATTAAATATGCAAGAAAATATCATGTCAATTTATTAAGAATATATATGCAATGGTTAGACGACCCAAACACAATCCCATCAGAATACATGAAAGGAAATACAACATTAATATACAAAGGAGGAAATCCTATGGAAACAGTTAATTACAGACCAATTACATGTATAAATATTATAACAAAGATATATACATCAATATTAAAACACAAAATATTACAACAATTATCATTGAATACAGAAGATAGGCAAATATCATTCTGTCAACTTGGAAACAAACACTTATCATTAGGAGCGAAAGAAGGAATAATTGCAAACAAAATAATACAAGAAAAACAAAATTCATTAGGAACAAAATACATAGAAGCATATTATGATGTTAAAAAAGCGTTTGATTCAGTAAATCATGTATGGTTACTTAGAACATTAGAATATTACAACATACCTTTAAAAATCATTGACAACATAGAACATATGATGAACAATTGGAAAATAAAACCAAAATATGACAAAGATAGTAACATTCAAGAAATTAACATGAAAAGAGGAATCATGCAAGGAGACTCGCTATCACCATTATTATTTATATTATATATTGATATTGTATCACACCAATTAAATGAAAAAATCAAAAGTATTGAAATCACAGACACAAATGAAACAGAAACAGTTAAAGCACATATTAATCACTTCTTTTATGTAGATGATTTAAAAATAATAGTTAATGAAGCTGAAGAAGCAGCCAAAGCACATGAATTAATAAAACAAACAATGAAAGCAATTGGATTAGAAATAAATGTACGAAAATGTGGAATAACATTACATGATATAGAAGCACCTGAAAACATGCAAGAAATACCAGTAGTAGATAATATTAATCCATATCGATATCTAGGAATACCAACAGGTCATAATGTTGTAACAGAAGCAGCAATAGCAGAAATAATGGAAAAGATCAAAGGAAGATTAACTGAATTAAAAGAAAAGGAACAAAGTTCAGTAAACTATATACAAAGAATAAAAGCGACTGTACTTGGATTATTAAGATACTCATTTGCCACAATTGACTGGCCAATATGCCAATTAACAAAAATAGATGATTTAATAAGGAAATCCTTAACAGAAGCAGGAATGTATGGAAGAGGACTTAGCAAACCAAGATTATATGTGTCAAGAGAAGAATTGGGACATGGACTCCCATGTATTAGAGATGAATACGGAATAGAATTATTAAGAGTACTGATACATTACGCATGGACAGAAGATAAAAAGACAGCTGCAATAATTCAACAAGAAAAAAATATGAAAAACTCACTTACGAAAAAAATCAATAAAGTATTAAAAAAGAAGATATCACTTGACGAAATTATTACAATAACAAAAAAATATGAAGAAAAAAGAGGAGACAAAAAGAAATTATTAGTAAAACTAATTCAAGAAATACAAAAGAAAATTGAACAATACTATATAACAGAATGGAAAAAACAAAAAGTAGCAGGAGAACTTCGAAGACAATTCGAACAAGAACATATAGACAGAAAAACAACAGGAGAAGCATGGAGAAAATTCAATATTAAAAGAACAGCATATTTAATGGTAGCGCGTATGCAAGAAAACTCGACAATGAATGGAAATAAAAAGGCACTAATCACTGGAATACCTGAAGCCAAATTCTGTAAATTCTGTACAAATCAAATAGCCACAAACAATCACATATTATTAAGTTGCAAACTAAACAAACGAAAACAAATTGCAAAGCATGATTATTTAGCAGAAAGAGTATTCAGGAAATTTGAATTAAAGAAAGGATTTGAGAACACAACACCAATAGAACATTATAGAAGAGATGGAGAAAAACATATGTTATGGAATACGAATGTAGTATCATCAGCATTAGGAGACTTTCCGAAAAGACCAGATATTTGTTATAGAGATAAACAAACAATTATAGTTATGGATGCGGCAATTGTTGCTGACCATAATGTCAACAAAGTATATCTTAAAAAAATAAATAAATATGAAGATCTCACACAGTTCTTTAGAGAAGTACAACCAATAAAAGAAAAAATAATAGTACCAATAATAATGTCAGTAAATGGTTTAATACATGCAGAAACAGTTAAAATGCTCAAAAAACTAAAAATAAATATTGATTGGACAACAACTGTAAGAAATATATTAGCAAGAAATATGATTGATTTAATGTATTATAACGGAGTAAACATATCAGATGATATAACAGATATAGAAGTAGATGAAGACGGGGAAGCAGACATAGAACAAATTCGAAATGCCTTATTTCAATTATTTAATTAAAAATGAAGTAAGCATTTATTACAATTTTGTATATATTGCTATGCGGATGCTGGGTAGAAATACTCCTCCAAGTTTATTACGTAAAACAAATTGTTGTATCGTAATTAGTTTCTTTTTTTTT
>JAFTKS010000003.1 GCA_017453125.1 Clostridia bacterium | reverse complement strand
CTATCGGTCATTAGATCGTATTTAGCCTTAGGAGATGGTCCTCCCGCGTTCACACCAAATTCCTCGTGCTCGGTGCTACTCTGGAAATCTACTCATCGTAGTGCAAATGTTTCATATACAGGACTATTACCTTCTTTGGTCTGTCTTTCCAAACATCTTCTATTACATTTACACAGTCAACTTCATTGTAGTTCCTAACCCCAGCCATATTGCTATTGCTGGTTTGGGCTCTTACCCGTTCGCTCGCCACTACTTAGGTAATCGTTTATTTACTTTCTTTTCCTCCTGGTACTTAGATGGTTCAGTTCCCAGGGTTCCCCTCATTATACTATGTATTCATATAATGATACTAGCAGACTAATGCTAGTGTGTTTCCACATTCGGACACCTACGGATCGAAGTCTGTTTGCGACTCCCCGTAGCTTTTCGCAGCTTACCGCGTCCTTCATCGGCGTCTAATGCCAAGGCATCCACCATACGCTCTTTTTCGCTTGATCGTATTTTAATCGAATTCCTTAGATTTGTTAACTAATATTTGATACAACGATTGAACTCTTTACTCTTGCAAAATTATTGCATTCGTGAATTGTTTTTTGTATTACTCTCGTTTAGTCATCTTTTGAAAAATTTTCAAAACTTAACTTTACTCGTTTAGTATATTTGTTAATAAATATGCAGTTGTCAATGTACTCTTGCAATCAGTTAGAAGTGATGAACTCAACCTCTCGATTGATTGCAACGTTAGTATAACACTTTAAAATAACCCCCGTCAACACTTTTTTGAAAAGTTTTTTAAAAAATTTTTAACTTTTTTTTGCCTATTTTTACCCCACCCGCCCGAGTGTTTCTTTTTTTACTCTCCAAAACCCCAAAAAAGTATAAAAAATGATGTTTAGAACACCCCAAAACGACACTTCTCATCAGTCTTCGAGCCCACAAATTCCATAAAAATCTTTTCCAAAACTAGAAATTCAGCCCCGAAAACACCTCCACCCCACCTTTCACAACCCCTAAATCACAAAAAATCACTTCTCAAAACTCCAACCACCTGGTAATGATGTCGCATTACACAATATAGTCTTTCATCTTTTCTCTTTGACAGTCATTATGTATATATTTAAAAAATTTTTTCTTTTATATATATTGTATATATAATAATATAATATATTATATTACTAATATAGAATCTTGAATCTTCTTAAAAAACTATTCGTAAAACAAGAAAAATCCCCTACGCAATGGGGATTTTTCTAAAAATTGGGTATTGACTTTTGCTCTTGCGTGACTTATAATGAAAATATCTAATAATAATTAGACTTTCAAATAATTATTAAAGATTGGGGGAAAAGATATGAATAATAAAATATTTGAAAAAATCGGATCATTAAAACGCGATCCAAAAAAAGCAGAAGAGATAAAGAACTGGCTTGAAGACAAGAAAATGGGAATTAAACTTGCTTCAGCAGGACTAGCAGCTGCTGCACTCATTTCAGGAGCAACCGCTTGTACCGAGCAAAAAGTAAACGAACCAAAAACACAAGAACCAACATCAACTGAAACTACAATCACACAAACACCATCTAGACCAGAAGAAATCACACCAGAACTAGTAATCGAAGAATTTGAGAAATTGGGAAAAGAATTTCAAGAGAAATATCACAACGAACCTACAGAAAACAACCTTCAAGAAATTTCATCTTATAGCATCAACATGCTTGAAGATTGTTCAATTTTCTATCCTTGGTTTTCTAAAGAAGGTACGATTAACGGATATAGATTGTCTGTAATAACTGATGACCAAATGATGACATACTTAGCAATAGACAAAGATACTTTTGAATCCCTTATGCAAAGTTTTTGCGTAGAAAAATCAATATTTTCCGAAAGCGATTTAGACAAAGTACTGCCAGAAGAAAGAGACTATTATTCAAATATGATAGGAAGCGAATTTTATCCAGAATGGATTTTGTCAAGCGACACTATTCAAAACTGTACACAAGATCAACTAAATTCACTTATGCTTTTATCTACATCAATACGCGAAATAAACTTAAATCAAAATTTTGATTATACGAAAAATTCCGATAACGAAATGGAATTGTCTTAATTTTTACATAATGAACAAAAAAACAAAGCAAATATTTGCTTTGTTTTTTTGTTGTTATTATTTTTTCGAAATTTGCCAATAAACATCGTACGTATATCCATTTGTACTCCAATCCATGTTAATAGACGGACTTAATGACAATATACTATAATTGTCTCGACAAAATTTAAATAATATATCAACTTCATCCTGGGCCAAAATACCATTGCTTACCCACGATGATAGTAATTCTCTGTATTCCGGACTGGCAGCAATAAATAGTCCCGAATACATAAATGGAACATTATAATTATAGCCAGTTCCACTAGAATCTGTTCCAAGCCCCAAATTTTGATCTTCTCCAAAACTAATAAGATATGTTTCAAAAAATGAATCATTAGGGATAACTCGATAGTTGTTATAGACGTTATCATAATATACATTTGTCGGAATTAAATATATAGTTTCTGTAAATCTAGGCTGAGAATATGTGCTTGACGAATAACTCGGAGCTTTTCCATCCGATAATGATAAATAATATGTGTTCCTTGCTATTTTAGTGCCACTACCTCTAAAGGTACTCTTAGTAAGCCAACTATTAAAATCGCCTGTACATAAATACATATTATTTTGCTTTGTAAGTTGGCTTTGATCCAAGTAAACTCCCGCGTCTATCTTATGTCCATTTGCAATTGTTGACCAATCCTTCAGATACAAGCCGCTCATACCTCCAATTGATGCCTTTGTTGCATTAAACGTTGGAACAGCATCTGTTATTCTATATCGTATCGCCCCCTTTTCACCTGTGGATTTCTTGCTTCCTTTCCAGACCCCATCCACAATCGTACTAAGTTTATTCATATCATATTTTGAGCTATTCTCGCAAAATTTTTGACAATGCACACAAGGGAAATACGCATCAGTATATCTAGCAGAAGAAACTATTGCGTTAGGATTATTATGCAAATAGCCTCCCTTACTCGAAGTTTCTGCATACCTTATCTGTATCGTATACTCATGTTCTCTTGTAAGACTTTGCATGTTTTTATGACACGCACCACACTCATAATATGCCGATCCTGATGCTGTACATATTTTATTATAATCATAACAAACTTTGTTGGTATTCATTTTATGATCATAATCCACATATTTCTGCGTTACAATTCTCTTATTACACATATCACAATCATAAAAGTGATATGTTGTATTTACAAGTAAGTTTTTAGCACGTTTAACATTATTCACTCCTTCTTGCACTACACTAGCAACAGGTGTCAAACCCGACACATATCCATCACAATCTTCATCAAAATAGTAGCCACCTTTATTAATAAATTCAGCAACTATTTTCCAATCCCCACCAGCACTAGTAGGTCGCCACCAGCCCTCATGACAAGCAACTGCTTTAAGGACTTTGATCGATGAAGAACTATGAGGCAAACACCCCTTTGTTTCATAATCTTTTTGAATTAAATCACACAACGCACAACGTCTAGTTGCCTTTTCTGGTTGAGAACAAGTCTGTTGTTGCGTTATTTGAACAATTCTCCAATCATGTGCTTTTTGTTGAATCTTCAATGTTTTACTACAACGTAGATTTCCGCATTTGATAGCCTCAAAGTGCGTTGTGTAATCATAAACTCTAACTGGGCGAGTCTTCCATATGCCGTTATCTAAATAATGCTCTGTTGTATCTAAGTAATTCTTTGTATACGCAGGCACTCTAACTTCTTCTTCTCCAATTTTTTGCTGATTTTTAAATGTACAATACTTACAATCATATCCCATAAAAATTTCTTTTAAATGCTGAGTGTCTTTTTCAACAACATCACATGTCCATTGTTCAAAAGGATCACAAACAATATTTGCATTTTCAGTTGAACATTCATGTGAAGTTGAATCGCACTTATGATTTAAACTATAATAAACAGTTGTTAATACAAGCTTGTCTTGGAGTTTACCTTTTGTATCCGCCATTGCCCTAGTCATAGCATTGCTATGGAATGCTATTCGACTTTTTGCCTCAAAAGGAATATCACTATAATAATATTTGTCTATCTCAAATGCTGAACTTGGATATTTATCTTTGTCCACTCCCGAATATTTGTAGCTGATATATACAGGGAATGGCATAACTGCCAAATAATTTCCATACGAATGAGTAGTTCCGTTGGTTTCCCCTGCGTTAGCCGCATTTTTATCCAACACATAACCAGTTCCGTCAAATGTGTAATTCTCATCTTCTATATGTAATATATAATCAAAACTATAAGTTATCTTGTATCCATATTGCACCCAAATTGCATTGAGTGTAATATCGCTCGTTGGAGCAAACTCTAACGTATATGCACTGAGTGCATTACGATAATTAGTTTCGTGGAAGTTCACATAGTATGCATTTCCGCTCTCAACAACCCTCAACATTCCAAATTTATCAAACTCGGAATCGGTCGCATTGCTGTCCATATCTATAATCGGATACATATAACTAGTCTCGGTTCTCTCAGTAAATCCAGCGAATATATATGAGCCCGACTTGTATACATATTGCGATATTGTAGAAGAAGGACTGACATTTGATCCTGAAACTCCAGTTGCAAGAGTTTGTCTGCTTGCAGACCCCTTTGGCTGGAATTTGAATGTGTCTCCTTCAATTACATATGTTGTTATACTATTGTCTGATACACCTTGTTTACTATCATTTATTGTTACTTTGAAGATTTTCTTTGGGGTCCAAACAGGAACAATAGTAATTGTTTTGCCCGCATAGTCAGATAAGACTAGCTCAACGGTAGGGTTTTCTGTAGTAAAGCTAATTATCTGTAGTTCATTTCCATTCTGATCGAGTATCTTATATCCGTCCAAAACTGGTACTTTATTATTTTGTATTGTATATGTCTCATTGCCCATATATAAGAATTTCAATTCAACTTGCGAATAGAATTTCTCAGATTTTGTTGTATTCACTGAATCGCCTGGAATATACAATCCGCCATACAATCTAGTTTTCGTGTCTTTGAGAATATTATATGAAACATATGATTTTATTTGTTGCTTATCTTTCAAATTCTCTTCGCTTGTAATCCATCTGCTCAAATGCAACACATTAGACGAATCTTCTGCCATAAAGTTAAATAATCCCAAAGATTTTTTGGTTCCCTTGTCATCTATGATTTCAGCAAAGTTAATAGTCACATACTCGTGATAATTGTTATCATCTTTGCCATCATTTTCATTAATATCAAAATTCGTTAATATATCCGCGTCTCCCGCAGGAACTCTAACAAATGACCACGTATCTGCACCAGACAATACTGCATTAAAGCCTTCTAGCATTTCTGAGTATTTACCTTCTCCTAATTTTGCATTGCCATAGGTATTACCACTTGTGGTTCCACCCTTAATAACAGCAATTGCCGAAGGATAAATATTGCCGGTATTTGGGTCGCCATATGGTGTATAGTCAAACGAAACAGATGTTGAAACGCCTCTTCTAGCAGTTAATGTTGTTATGCTACTTAATCTTTGAACAATATCACTTGCTCTTTGGTTAGCATCTTCGTCAGCGATAGAAATAATCATTCCGCCACGGATATATTTGCTATAATTCATCCAAGTAGCATTGGTTTGTGTATTTTCTGCTGTATTATAAAGTGACTCTGTCAAATTACGACCATCTGAATTATAATCCAATGGAATAGCAACAACCAAGCCCGATGGAGCAACGGTTATCTTTGTATTTGAACGTTTCCTAAAGCCATTGTTAACAAGATAATCGTCTTTGAGATATGTACTCAAGTCTTTATCTTGAATTGGTGGTGTAGTTGTCTTGTCACCAGCAGGTGTAGTTGTCTTGTCACCAGCAATAGTTGCACTTGTATCTGAAATAGTATTTTCCCACCAAGTATCTTGTCCTGTGGTTGTGTACAAAGTAATTGGTTTTCTTGTAGTCTTAAGCATAATAGTACAATCGCTTGAAAGTGCTACAACTCCTGCGTTGCCTACATTGATTGCCGAATTCAATGTATATGCTTGATAATAACTAGTTTGTTCGTGTGCTTTAACACTTAGTGTCTCCATATCTGGACAAACATTGTATCCTTGATGGAAGTAAACGTACCAACCCTCAAATTCAAATATATCATCAAATATTTCAACAGAAATGTGACCAATAGGAGAACCTTTAGGACCCCTAAAGTTTAGCGTAGTGCCACTTACATAAACACTTAGACCTTCTTTGTTCCAATTGTCTGCAGTTTCTTCAATTGTGTTATCTTCTTCATTAAAGTAATTAAACTTGAGTTGCATTGAACTTGTGCCCTCTGTAGACTTATTTGAAGAAGAGTCTATAGCGTATTCACTTGCTGAGTTAGACGCATCGCTAAGAATATTTGTCTTAAGTCCAACTAAATCTAGGTCAGAATCATATGGTAGCGAATGAATAAACGAAATACTAATATGTGTATCTTCTACCAAGTAGATATATAAATCATATTCACTGGCGTTTCCACCACCATTCAATAAGTCAAAGAATGCCCCTCCATCAATAGGCTGACCACCTTTTATATACCAATCAGTTGTCATTAGTGATTTATCTTCGATTGTGAAGCCTTTTGGATATACTGTCATTCGAGACAATAGATAAGTTCCGCTATTCTCAAAGTATATTTCATCTTCAAGGCTAGTGCTTTCTGCTCCTGAGTTGTTCCTACCAAGAATAAACGACCTTTCTTGAACATTGTAGTACGAACCAAATCCATTGTTTACATTATAGTTTTGAATAGTATACTTAACTACTCCAGTACTACTATTTACACTTACATTACTTGACGACTCTTTTAGATTGATATATTTACCAATCTCCGAACCAGTAACATCTCGAGTTGTTTCGTTATTGCTACTATCATATTCTGTAATATGTAGTTTAACATTAAACGAAACGTATGCAAGAACTTCTTCAAATTTCATTACGTAACTAGTTTTGTCATTAACCGAAATAGATGTTGGAGGTGCCTTAAAATCTAAAGTAAGATTTGGGTCTAGAACATTATTGTTTATACCAACAGAGCCTGTCGTACTAGCAAGCAAAATATCGTTAATCTTATAATTTGCTCTAGCATACAAAGTTCTTCCCGAATCTACACCCGCTTGATAGTTGACTGTAATCACTTCGGTATTTTTACCAAAGATATCTGTTACTTTTATAGAAGCAGATGAGCCTTTGGTATAGTCAATACTATAACCATTGTACGTAGATATATAGTATCTTACACCATTCACACCATCTACTATAACAAATCGAGACTCTGAGTCTTTTGCGTCAAACCAAACAAGAATTTGTGCATCGGTAGTACCTGTGTATTGAAGTTCATTTCCATTGCCACCTAAAATTGTACCATTTGCATACGTATATTGTGTAAATGTATGTTTATAGTTATTTTCGCTCGCAATCAAGGTAATCTTGGTACTTGCTCCCAAATTGTCATTCTTATAATACACTTGAGAAGCTCTAGGATTTTCCAATGTATAATCCGCATCGGTGTCTCCTTTCAAGTTGGAAACTTTCACATTGACACTACCGTGACCTGCGATTATTCTGTCCACATTATTAGTATTTGCCGATACTCTAATTTCTTTTCTGTTCTCTAGCCACATTGCAAAGTTTAGACTATTAGTTACCAAACGTTCTGTGTCAGAATTCACATCTAATGGGTTAATCTTCGAAATTTTGCCATCTGAATTATTTCCACCAAGTTCTACCCAGCCTTGATTGAAATATGTTGAACCAGTATAACTAATATTGTAAAGTAGTGTATCGTTTCTATATACTTCCATAGTTTCCAATGCATAATTATATTTAATTTTGTCACCGTGGAAGAGTTTGATTGTTTGAGTTTTCAATGCTCCACTATATTTACCATTGTTAATATAGTCAACAATATTGATTGTTGAATTATTATTTGTTGCGTTGCTAACTGCAAAGCCATTAACATATGTTTCTGCAAATTGATCAGCACTATAACTTCCTAGACTTGCAAATGTTACATTGTACTCTTTCCAATCGCACGCAAAACGAATCTCTAGAGTGCCGTTATTATATGCATCTAGATAATCGGTATCTGTAATATCTACCCAAGCCCCATCAAACTTCTGCCATCTGAAGTTTTCTACATTGCCAGATAGTCTACTGAATGCGTCGGTAGTAAATATTGCTTGTAGATATATTGTCTGATCTGCAACACCTGTCTCCAAGTCTTTGAAGAATAGTTTTGCTACAGAATCAGCTTGGGACATAGAAACATTTGGAGCATATGTCATACCTCCTGGCAAAGTCATATTCTTGGATACAAGAGTTGACGAGGCAGAAATAGTCATAAGACTACTAGCATCTTCAATATCGTCTCTGTTCGCTATAGCAAAGTCACGTAGGACAATCTTGACTTCTTTGGTGAATATAACTGGAGAGATGGTTACATTGCCATCGTTATCAGAAAGAATATATTCTTCTCCAGATTCTAGAATCTTGCTAGTAGCGTTGTCGAATGTCAATCTCCATCTGAATTCGGATAGTTCTACATTACCGGTAATTGTGTAATTTGCCGAATATAATACACTACCATCTTTGATAGAAACTACGTTGAACTTCTTGACGTCGGTTGAATCAACAACGATTTTTAATGGAAGATTTTGAACATCGCCATCATTCAGACCGTCTCCTGCAATACCTGCAGAACCAGGCATCAAATATCTTTGACGTTCTTGAACTAGAGACACTGTTGTATATCTTGAATACGTACCAGTGAAAGCAACTGTTCCCTGTCCTTTAACGTCTTTTCCTAGTGTTAGTGTTGCATTATAATGTGGTGTTACAATACAATCGCTAAACCAGTTCCAGCCATTTGTTGAAATATGGCACAAATCTTCTTCGATAGATTTTGTAGCATCTAGAGTTTTGATAATCTTCCAGAAAGCAAGGTTACTTGAACTATTTGGCAAGATATTAAGAACACTTGAATATGTCTCTTTTCCGCTACTTTGATCTATATACTTAATTAGGTTTGATACCTTCAAAGAATAATAATAATCTGTTGCAAACATTAGGTTCATTGTACCACCAAATGTTGATACAGTATATTGAATTTGGGTATCATCAACTTTTGCTTGCAATGTATAATCCACTTGTGGATAAACATTGAATTCTTTTTCTGTTGAATTTCCTACTACTTCAGATAAGGTTCTAACTGATGTAGTAATTGTTTTGTACAATCCATTAGAAGAAGATTCGTCAATCTTGTTATTTCCAAATCTATCTTTCAAAGATTCTTTATTTTCTGAAATTGCGATTTCAAACTCAAATCTTGGATTGTGTTGTTGGATTAAAGTGTACACAGAATGCAATGCAAGAGAATCTTCGTATTCATTACCAAATTGATCAACAAATACATTATTGTTATTTGGTTTTGGCAAGTATGCAAAGATACTAGATGTCTCCACCACTGTATTATTTAGATTTTTGTATAATACATAATTAATCTTGATACATTCTTCATACACAGCATACAAATTGTAATTCTGATATTCTCCTGCCAAAACTTGAGCAATAGGTGTAGACAATGCAAGTGCTGTACCACCTAGCGCCTTTGACCAATGGCTAAAGATATATTTATACTCTCCATAATTTGATGCTGTATCATCATCAAGATGATTGAATTTGATTATATCTCCACTAGCATTTTTATCAAGTGCAGTTGTTGACAAATCAAAGAATGGAATTCTCGTGCTTGTCGACAAATAATCTAATGTTGGAGAATATTGCGTATATCCTGCCGCAGCAAGTTCTTTGTCATAACCAACTTCGTTTGTTGCAATCACACTTGTGCCATCTGCATTATAATAAGTAATTGTATATTTGTTGATCATAACATCTGCTGTAATACGCATTTCTGGACGAAGTTTAGATTCGTTCACAATATAGAAATTAGAATTTGTAAGTGCAAGATTCTCAAGTGTTGTTGATGTGGATTCAGAAAGAACCACGTCCCCAGTTGCTGTATCCGATACAGACCACTTGTCTATAGAATAACCATTATGAATAGTGCCCGGTTGTTCTGGAACAGCGGTAATATTTACGGTGTCACTACTTGCAATCTTAATCATTCCATTGCCAAAGTCTAGATAAGAATTTTTGTCTTGTCCAGATAAATTAATACTTGCTCTCTTGATATTAGTGCTAAGAGCAACGTCTGTCGTATAGTCTATAATTCTTGAATTTGCACTAACTAGAAGTGCTGGAGTCAACCAAGTGAATAATGTTACTTGACCATTTTCATTAAAGTATAGTTGTTTTGATGAATCCAACTTACACTTCTCGCTCTCGTCTGCAACATAAGTTGACCAAGAACTATCAAACCAGAAATAGTTCATTAGAATTTCAATAGAGTTAATTATTGCACCATCGTCGCTCTGAGAATACTTGTTGAATTGAGCTGCGTATGCATCATTGATAGATGTTAGCAAACCTGTAACATTCGTTCCTGCCTCAAACGCTGTTCCAATATAACCATTGGTTGTGCCGTTTGGAGTCCAGATATACACGTATTCCGATTGAGAGCCTTTAGTTCTAAGAGTGATAGGAACACCATTCGATCTTGCCTCTTCAATAACATTAATCCAAGCCTCATCTAATCCGCTAGTATTGATTACAAATTCATAAGTAATTGTATCAATAATATTCTTTTCAGATTGGGCAGAGAATGTATAAGTTCTAACTAATTGTTCACTTACGATTTGATTTGGTGTAATGATTTGTTCAAGTTTTTCAATTGAACCCGCATTATAACCATTAGCAACTTGCCAACCTGCAAAATGTCTTACTAGAGCCATTGCAGATAGAGGCGTTGCACCCATTTGCAATTTAATTCCATAAGGAACGTTTTCGATAGTTACCACACCATTTGAAGAATCAAACGCATAGTCAAAGTCGTATGTAGATACTTCTGCGGTGTTTTCGTAAATATAATTTTGTGAAGAAACTCTGAACGAGCCTGTTGCATTGGTTATATTCTTCCAAGTTGATTCAAAATATGTAACTGCTCCAAACAAACTAGTATCGTATGTATAATTAACTGTGAATCTAAGCACTTCGATATGAATAATGAATCTAATTGCCTCGTCGCCTAGAATGTTTGAAACATTAATATAATGACCAACAGAAACTCCGCCATCTTGCATAGCAGTAGTTGAACGAGATAGTCTCAATTTATAATTGTTCGAGTTATCCAATTCTTGCAAGTCAAATTTATCTGCTACAGATAACAACTTTTTGTTTTCTTCAACTGTTACTTGAGTATTTGCATCAACTATAGTAGATTCTGTCCAACTTATCTTGCCTTGTGCGTCTGTTGTTTTTGATGCAGAAACTATATCCCTTACAGTGTAACCATCATTGAGAGATATAGAAACAGATGGGCTATATGAACTTCCATATACCGAATAGAATGTAATACTCTTGTCGGTCTGAGAAGAAATTCCATAATATACTCCATAATTGCTATCGCTAGCACCATTATATATCAACCTTCCATACTTAGAAATTTTTACGTCTGTCGCATCTCCAAGCATTATAGTTGCAGTTGATATTAGTTTTGCATAGAACGAAACAGACAATGCTCCATTCTGTGCAGTTAATTGTACTGAGTAAGTTTCTCCGTTTGCGTTTGTAATTATTGCAAAATATTCTCCGTTATTATATACAACTTCCACATATTGTGCATTATCTGGAGTTGTACTTATCTTATAAACATTATGCAACTCGCAACCGACTTCACAAGAACTCGTACAAACTTGATTCAAGTCATAATATCCAGCATTATAATCGGCTTGATACCAACCTAAGAATGCAGGAGCGTTTTTGCCATACAATGCAGTAAGGTCAGACTCATCAAGTGCGAATATACTTTCAAGACTATATTTGAAGTTTTGTTGAACACCCTCATTGAATGAAACGTGAGTTCTCAACGTTGTAGAGTTGTTTTCGCCATATACTGGCAAATATGCATTGAATGCAAGATTGATTTCTACAAATATAATAATTCTATTTCTTCCATACTCGCTTGCACTTGTATAGATATAGAAGTCATTTTTGTGGAAAATCTTGTTATCAACAACTCCTGACGAATCTTTCAAATACACCTTATTAAGAGTGCTAGACATATAATATAGACCTTGTGATGCGATTATTGATGTATCCATATAATCATCAAGGATAGAACCAATCTCAATTGTATCGCCCTCTGTCACATACTGAGTAAGTCTATTGTCTATTCTGTATCCGCTTGGTGCGTAGAATTCAACAATGAATCTATCATCAAATACTGGATACAAATGTGTATCTGATACAACAACGTCACTTATTGTATTTTCATTTGTGCCTTTATTATTGAAGAAGTATGGGTGTGAACCATTTTGTCCCAATTCTTTCTCGGCAGTTGCCCAATAACTGAATTGATACAAGTCAGAATAAGACACATCTTTCTTGTTGACAACGTCTATAATCTCGCTAACAGACGAGTCAACATTTTCTAGGTAATAATGAATTTGAGAAGTTTTCTCGCCATCGTTAAGCGTCAATTTATGACCGAATGGAACAGTCAAATAGTATTGTCCTATTGTAATCTGTTCTTCGTTGCCGTCTTCGTCTTCGATGGTAAGTGTTCTATTGGTAACTAGATATCTAGAACCAGCATCGTTATTTGTAGCGGTAGCTCTATCGTAATGGAATGTTACATTAATATTAACAGGAGTCCAACTACCTTTGATTGTAAGAACTTCATTGGCAACGTGTGCATCTGTGATTTGTAGCAAATACAAGCCGTCTTCGTTCTTATTTATCATTGTATCGCCATCGCTAGCAGAGTATACTCCGTCATCGTTTTTATCGATGAAATATCCATTAAATACAAAGTATGACTCTCTAGTTCCAATGCCACCATAAATTCCCCTTTCAATAATAGACATATACTTAGTCATATCTAGGTATTGTCCTTCTTGATATAGAGAACCTTCTTGATATGCAGTAATATAATTTGATGCATCAATTGTATTGGCAATATACGAATATGAATCATCATTGAAATATGGATATGCAACTTGTGCTTTGATATCAGAAACCGAACCAAAGCCAGCCGTACTCATTGTACTTGCAAAGTAGTTTTTCTGAGTATCGAAGTTGATATCAATAATTGCAAGCACACCATCTGTCCAAACAGTTTCGAATGTATAATCTCCATATGGAGCTGACATTACATATGGTGGGTATGATGTAATTGTATAAGGAGCGTCTTTTTGACCGAAATAGAACTCAATATTACCAGAAGTACTCTTCCAGCCCAACCACTTCTTATATCCGTTTTGCAAGTCTTTGAAATCATCTCTTGAAGAAACAATGTTTTGAGGAAGAGTAATATTTTCGCCTTCTGCGTAATTTTTGGTAATTGTGAAACCATTTGTGATTGTGTTTCCGTCATTATCTTTTTCTGCAGACAAAGTAATTGTACTCTTCTTCTCCCAAACAGCATAGAAGTTTGTATTGCCTGAAATCAATTCAAACAAGTTTTCTTTTGCCTCTTCATTAAGAACTCTTGTAACACTATTTGCCCATCTGTATTTCAATGCTACATTTGCAAGAGCAGTTGCATTGCTTGATGGGTTGGTAATTACTAGAGTTGTTGGAGCATTTCCATTTTCTGTCTCAACAGCCCAACCATAGAACTCATATTCATCAAGAAGTGTTCCTGATGAGATATCTTTCATAAAGTAGTTGTTCCATTGAATAATGCCCGAACCTGAATTTGTTATCTGATAGAATGTTGGAATTGTTGTTGCATCTTTTTCAAGAATAAAAGATAGTCCGTCCAACAAGCTACTTGTATTTTCAACATCTGCCGATCTAAGAGCAAATTTGAAATACTGGGTTGTTTCTTTTGCAGGCCTTTCTGCAGTTGCGTTTTTGTCGTAATAAGGATTTGTTACATAGAAATTAACCGCCATCTTTCCACTACTCATAGTAGTAAGTGTGATGATGTGATTTTCTACATCTGTAACATCTGAACCATTGAACAAATAAGAATCGACAAATACACTATTTGATGAACCTAACCAGCCACCAAAGTCTGCATTTGTTTTGTCAAGACGCAATTCTTCAGGAAGTACCTTTGTTAAACCATAAACTATTTGAGAACCAGAAACTTCTATTTTGGAAGAAGTTACTTGATTTGAAACATTATGAATATAGTAATTATCATCTACTGCAACTGTACCATTGACAACTGTCAAATAATTCTTACTTGTATATTCTTGTGGAATTGTGAAGTTTAGACCTGTTCCATTTGCAAATACCAAGTAATATTTATCAATGGCTTTTGCTTGTACATTCAATACACCATTCAAATCCTCTCCAGTCTCTAGTTCAATATAAATTTCTTGTCCAAATAAATATTCTTTAGAATCGATTATCCAAGCGTTTGAAACGGTGTTGGTATCCTCTACTACAATATATGGCAATTTGATAAGTGAACCATATTTTGCAGTCAAAGGCAAGCCTGTAATATTACTAGCAGACAATTGAAGTTCTGTACCATCTGCAGATAGATACTTAATTGCAATATCGTCTGCCTCATAAACAGCCTTCAAATAAGTTGTATCTGTAATACTATCTATACCCGCTGTTGTTGCTAGTGCACTACCATTAACTAACCATTGGGTTATGTGATAATTTGGTGAAGAAACCGAAATATCCTCAAGAGATACAATTTTTGCACCATATGGAAGTTGAACTACAAGATTATATGAATAACTTCCGAAAGTTACATCAACATAACTCAAATTTTCTTCCAATAGAGAATATTCTATATCACCTAATTTATATACGATTTCTGTAACCGTGCCTTGTGTTTTAGCCGAAGGGTCAACATTCATATAAACATCAATCTTTAAATACTCAAACACAACGACAATTTCATACTCGTCAGAAGCTGCAGTTGCTCCAACAAGTTCGGTATTGATATAGCGAATACCATCGCCATATTCACTACTAATATCAACACCATCTACAAGCATTTGATAAGACTTGTATGGAAGTGGTGAAGACTCTTCGATTCTGAGCCATTGTCCATACAATATATCAATTTTCCAATCAATATATGTATAGCCGTCTTCACCTACGTATGAAGAAGATTTTTCGATTGTTGTTACTTCTTCAAACTCTAGAGCCGAATCACCCGAATAAACTTTGATTGCCAAAGAATCGGTTGTCGTATCTGGAGAACGAAGTTTTGCAACAACTTCTACTACGTGTTCTGAATATAGAGCAAACACAAGTGTACTTTTCTTCAACTTGTAATAAGTACCAACTTCATCAGTTGTAGCAGTAGGATTCCACTCTTCTGTATTTTCTGTGATATTTATAAATCTATGAAGTTGGATATAAGGCTCTCCATCTTCATTTGTACCAGTAGAATATATTGCAGAATAGAAACCAATCAAATCATATCCTGTATTTGATGAATGTGGGAAACTATCCAAATATATCTTGGATTCCATTGTAGCAGAAGCAATATTGCCCGACTCAAAATTCTTTTCTCTATCATCAATCTTGATAGTAGTCAAGAAGTCAGTAGACTCGTACAATATATCACTAGCCTCATAAGTACCATCTTCTTGTCTTTCTACAACATAATTGTATAGAGTCAATTGATAAGCAATCAATTTGTAATTGATATAAATATTATGCTCGAATGCATTAGCACCAGAATAAGATTGAACTACATAATAATTTTTGAACGCCTCTTCATCTGGTTCTACTCCAGACCCTACAAGAACCATACGTGGAGAATCTTTGGTAGCACCATTTTCACCAACAATTACACTTCCTGCGAATTCGTAACCATAAGAATCGAATGCTTGCAATATATCATTTAGAGTTGTAATCTGAGTTGTTGTTGATTCTTTGTTTGCTATTGCACTATCAAACATTGAAGTAATGATATAAGAATCTTCGCCTGTTTCTTCTATATTAAGTAGATAATCTCCGTATTTTGCGCCTGTGTAAGTAACCTTTTGATAGTTACTCTCGTTAATTGTTTCAGATGCCATTTCGGCTTTTAGTTTATTAAGGTTATTTATATAATATAGATTTACTGTGTATGTTGCATCTTCATAACCTAGTATTAATTCTATTTCGTACATATCTGATGCAAAAGTCAAATCACTTGCAGAAACCAAGTGTGCAACATTGCCTTCTGAATCGGTAGTATCAAAGAATCTAAGTGTAATCAAGTTTTCATCTTTGTCATACACACGTGCGTACCAATATAATCCAGTTTTACCAGCAACTGTTAGATACATATTTGGGTCATAGAAAGGTACATATTCCCCAACAGAATAACTAGCACTTGCAGGAGCAGACGCTAGAGGATTGCCTTCTTCGTCTGTGATATATTGAGACCCACTTACATTATAAGTAACAATAATCTTGTAATCAAACTCAACATAAATTATAGTATCTTTCTCAACAAGTTTAACCGAAGCAACGCCCTCTCCTCCGTCTACTAGAGAATATCTATCTAGTGTGAAGTTTGCAAGAGCGTTAATCTTGTTCATCAAGCCCTCGTCTTCAAGTTGATTGAATACAATTGTTTCATTATACAAGAATGTCATTTCATAAGGAGTTGTGTCAATTCTTTCTCCCGATTGTGTTTTTGCATTCATTACAAATTTAACTGTAACTTCTGCTCTTTGCCAAGCAACATAAACAATAACCTTGCTTTCGTTACTCGCAACTACCAAATCATTGAAGTTGAATGCATAAAGAGTGATTATCTTGTCGCTCGTCAAATCGTTAGCCAATTTACCCGACTCAAGAGTAAATCCTGCGAACGCATAACCATCTCCATCATAATACGCCTCGAAGTATTTGCTTAGTGCAATATCTTCGCAACCAACATAAACCTCGGTTGAATTATTATTAAGAGTCTTTACAAGGGTTGTGTCTCCAAGAGCTCCCGAAAGAGTACTTTCTGACGCATCAAACTCCAACACATAAACCTTGGACATTGCAGGATACAAACCATAGTCTTTGGTCATTGTGATAGAAGTTCCAAATACCATATAATCATCTGTTGATTGGAGTTCTCTTGTGCACAACGCTAGATACCCTTCATAAGAATTCTGGTCGGTATAACCTACGAACTTATATCCTGTTCTTGAATACTTAGAAGTGTTTGTATCGATTGTCACAACGCTATTTTTGTCATAATAAGTCTCAAGAATTTCATTACCGTCAAAATCATAATATCTAACGGCATATCTTTCTTCCCAGATAGGTTCTAGAGTATAATCTGAAGCACCTGCTACGGCTAAATTATAGCCTTCAGTATTGCTTAGTTCCAATCTAGCCGATTGAGTTGAACCATCGCTCAATACGTATGTAAGCATATAACCTACAAGTTTGTATGCAACCAATCCATCACTTTCAAGGCTAACAGGATTGCTTGTCTTGAACGAAACTTTGCTAGATGCGATTGTCCATACAGCCTTCTCACCAAGTTGAGCATAATCAAATGTTGGAAGAGAAGAAACATAGAATTTCTTGTTTAGATAAACATTGATTGTATAGTTATCTTGAGGAGCAGACTCATCTGTCAACCAAACACTCAATAAGTTTGAAGAATTGGTTGGGTCAACATATGAAATTGTAAATGTTGTTGTACCTGTATCAGAATCAAATGCAGGATACAATGTGTATACATAATTTAATGCATAGCCATAATCTGCAGGATTCACAAGGTCAATAAGTTGACTTGGTTGAACAACAAGTGGAGTTGTGCCATCGGTATCATAAATAGTGAACGTATCTGCACCAACTGTTACTTGGATAGTGTAACCAACAAACATCTTGCCTTCTTCCGTCGTAGTAGGCTCAACAGCATTAAGTCTGTATTGATTTAATCCCGAAATACTACCATCACCAGCAGTTGCAGGAACATAGTGATATTCGGTTTGGATATCTGTATTAGAGTATACGAAAGAGTATGTATACTCATTGAAATATACAGCATATAGAATTATATTTGTATTATCGCTTGAATAGGTGTATCCACATTGTTCAAATATATTGGATACTGCAGTTCCAGCCACAAAGATTGTTGAAGATTCTTTGCTTGGCTTGAAACCATAAATTGTTTTGCCAGTAACCTTGGCGTCGACAAAGTCAGACTCTTGTGGAAGAGTATAAGCCTTGCCATATTCAGCATTTGCCAAATTAGAATTTTTGAGAGTTATCTGAGTGTCATCATTATAGAACGAGAATGTAACTGTAACACCTCTGCAAACCTCTACGAATGTATAGTTTTGCTTTGCTGTAATTAGACTTGCTCCGTCCATATAAGTATAGGCATTTTCAGACTCGTCTCTTACATCTTTCCAACCTTGACGAGCAAACCCATCTGCAGTTGGAATTTTCTGTCCATTTTCCGTTCCGTCAATAGTTCCTAACCAAACCTTGTCTCCTCCAACGAACACAAGTTCATAATCTGGTTGTCCAGAAAGTTTGTAAGTAATAGTGAACTGATTTTGGATAAACATTGCGACTATATTCAAATTAGAAGAAACCTTCATCTGAGATATAGTTGGCATTTGAGTGCCATTAACACTCCAATACGAGAATAAATTTTTCTCAAGTGTTGGTTCTGGGATTGTAATGCTAGCACCTGCTACTACCTGAGCCACGCCATCTACAAGAATAATAGTTCCATCTTCGTATACGTCAGATGTGAATGTGATATCCGATGGAAGAGTTCCTCCTTGAAGAGCAACGTCGATTGTGTATGTAATAGGTACAAGAATTATTTCTAGATTAGCCTTGTCAAACTCATCAACGTCAAGCTTGTCAAGAGATATACAATTGTCTTCTAATTGAATCTTGTTATCTCCAGATATTAAGAATTTATCCAATCTATAATATTCAGACAAATACAAGTTCAACTTCAATTTGTTTCCAGCAAGAATATCAACAACAACAGCATTTGCTAGATTACAATTTTCAGAAGTAATCTGTCCTAATACACTTGTTGTGTCACCCACACTACTCAAAGTAATTGTAGATGTATCAGTAGTTTTTGTAGCAATCGTATAATTGATATATGCCGAAACTTCAATAGTCTTTGGAACATAAGTAATTTCAACAATATGAGGATAATAATATCCATTCTCATCAATATCCAAACAATCACAAGCAACATCTCCTCTTAGAGAATATATACCTGTTGCCGAGTCATACTGCCAGCTTGTGTCAGAAACATTGTTCTTTGTGACAACAACTGGATTATTAACGTTGTCTAACCAATAGTTTGTGTTTGGTTTATCTGCTTTGATTTCTAGTATATGATAATAAGCAATTGTTATTTCGTTGGTTTCTGTTTTTTGTCCAGGGACATTTTCTATAAACATAGAACTATTAATAATAGATTCGTCTGTTGTAATAGAATACGAATAATCTCCGTTTGTAGAAGATACTACAACCAAATGATTTGCAACCAAATCAAATACTGGATATAGCACTATCTTACCATCTTCATTTATAAGTTCTTTGCTTAGTTGATAATATCCATCTGTCAACTGACCCAAAATGTCTTCTGCGTTTTCAGGTATTAAGCCTAGTTTATAAGGAGACAAACTCCAACCTACAATTGAATAGTTCTCAAGAACTTCTCCGTCAAAGTACAATATAAATGATTGACCATATAGAAGAGTGATAGGACTACCCTCTACACCGAGAGAATTTCCTTCTGCGTCTAACACATACTCATAAGCCATATTTGTCCAGCCATTATATGCAAGCACGTCATCTGCAGATGAGAAGTCCTTATATACAGAATATGGAGTCTCTGTATAATTAAGAATTATTTCAAATTCCTTTGGTGACCAATTGAGGGCAACATTAACAACATAATCCTCTGCACCATCTCTAAGAATTCTATAATGTGCATTTGTTGCAAGTGTATCAAACGGAATTACAAGCGTTGTTGTTTCATCTACAATTTGCCAGCCATCAGCGTTATAATAATCGCTAGTACGAATAGCACTTGGGAATTGAAGAGTATCTATCGCTCCCACAACTTTTGTCGTGTCGCCATCGGTAATTTCCCTTGATGACAATACACCACTTGCCAAGCCATCATTCTTGCTAAGTATTGCATAAGTACTAGATAGAACAAGGTCTTCACCATCTGCTCCAGCACCAATGTCTATAAAGTTGATAGTATATATTCTTTCGAAACTTACTACAATATCAACATTTGAATTGAGTGGTAATTCGCATAGTTGGGACATATCATATACTTGTCCACCATACGCAAAGCCTCTCAAATAATAATTCTTTGAATTGTAACTATAAGTATCTGGGTTGCCTTGAAGTTTGATTTGTTTCAAATACCCATTATCAGCAGAACCATCTGCTTGGTTGAAGTAATCGTATAGAGTTGCATATGGTATAGACAATGTTCTAGATAGAGGAATTGAGAACATATCCTCGCCCGCAATTCTTGACTCTTCATCAAAATAGAATGTAGCCTTGAGACTACTTGCCCAAATAGCATAAAGTTTGAGATTCTTATCGTCACCCTCTTCGAATGTAATACCATTCAAATTGGATAGTGCAATATTACCATCTCTATTCTCTTGAGTATTATAACCCAAGAATGTTAGGTTCGTTCTATCTTTTAGAGCAAAGTCAGATAGAGCAATTGTGTTTAATTGACCGAGTCTTGCATAAGTGGTTTTTACCGCCGTTTCATTTTCTGAAAGGTTTTCATAGAAATCCACACGATGAACCAAACGTTTTGCAAGAGGTGTAATTGTTACAGGATAAGAGCCAATTGTGAATGACGCAACGCCATTACTATCAAACTCATAATCTTGAATGGTGTTGTTTCCATCAGCAAATACAGCTCTGAAACCACTAACTTCGTAGTAGTCGTTTCCTGTACCAGAATACACTATTACCGAGCCATTATCAAAGTATACGGTATTGTAGCCTTTGTAGTAAATAAGTTTGACAATGTTTGCATTGAACGAAACCTCTTGACCAACAAAGTAATATTCGCTAGCAGGCTTAGCACCATCAGCATAGCCAGTATACGCAAATGTATCTGATGAATTATCATCACTAGCAACTACACTTCCAGATGGAGCATAGTTAAGAGCTACTTTTGTTTGCCATACTGCATAAAGTGTTCTTGGGCCATTGATTTCTTGAATATTTGCAAGCAACGAACTCAAGTTTATTTTGCCACTTCCATCAACATAATCGGTTGCCGAAATTTTCGTACTATCGGTTGTCCAAGCACAAATACCGCTTGCACCGCCATAAGCATTTTCTATTGCCAAAATTTCATCGGTTACCAATTCTCTTGGGTCAGAATAACTCTTCCCAAAAGGAACTTCTGTGATTGTGAACAATTGATTGTTTCCGTTTTTGTCCATTACATAAAGATTCAAAGTAATATCTTCTGCAACAGCATAGAAAGTATAAATGTATACACCCGTTCTAGCAGGGATTGTATGTAATGCATAACCAATACCTTCGGTTTTGTTATAAGCCACTTGATTGTTTTCTGTTGGCATTACAAATTGAATTTGGTCATCAATTCCAATCTCAATAATATCGTCTGTGGTTTCTGCATTTCCATCAATATCATAAGACCAGTACAAGAACTTCAAGTTGTTCTGTAATGTTGGAGGGGTAACTGAATCACTATCACTTAGAGTTCTAGGCTCTCCATCTAGAGCGATAATTGTTGGGAATGTACTATCAGAATAAGTTTCGAAATTAATCTCGTACTTAACCTTGAGAATTGTCACAAACTTGAATAATTGTCCTTCCACAACTAGCAGAGGAACATCAAAGTCTTCTCCGTCCTTGATTGTCTTAACATTACCCTCTTGGTCTGTATATGACCAAGCACTAATTGCGTGAGTATTTGATGTGAATTTTAGGTCGTTTGATTTCGTACTAATTAATTGAATTTTTGACCCGTTTGCTTTCTCAACATATACAGGAGAATCAAGAAGTTTATTACCTTCTGTATCGTAATATTGAACATTGATTCCAATTGTTTGTGGAGTAGGTCTAGTAAATACCGCTGACAACACGGCATTTTCTAGAATTGTATAATTGTCGCCACCTACATAATTGGAAGTTCCATCATTCCAACCAGAATGTGTATATCCTTTCTTTGATGCTTTGATGTTTTTGATTTTGATTTCGGAAACCTTGGTTTCTTCACCATTATAGATTTCTGATACAATCAAATTGTCATAGCCAATTACATATAAATATTCTACCGAAGAAAGTCCGCTAATATTAGAGTCAACAAACGCCTCTCCGTCATCACGAGATACAGTATATGTAATACCGATAGTTCTAGTTAGATAACATAGAATTTGTATTGTTTTTCCATCAAGGTTGATTTTTTTATTGCTTGCCAAATCATTAGCATTATATATTGTTGAACCAATCTTATATCCGTAATAATCGAAACCCGCAATGTCATATTCAACATCTTTGAGTGTTGTTGGAAGAGCATACAATGACTCGTAATTACCAACGAGAGAATAATCTTTGTCTTTTGAAATTAAAGGCATTGTTTCTGTATCAACCAAAACTTTCTCAAATTCAGAATCGTTAAGAACTAATTTGTAATATTCTACATTATAAGAATAATCTGCATAAGCATTAATTACAAAGTCCGCAAAGAGTGCAGTATTTGGAGACATTGTAGAATTGAATAATTTGTCTTCACTTGCACTATCAACAGCAACACCACTTGAATTGAACATTCTCCAACCATTGAATGTTAAGCCAGTATTCAAATTCAAGATACTTGAAAGTATTGAAGAATCTGATAGATTGATAGTTTGTGTTACTTCATTGAATACAATATTCGTTGTATCTACAAGTTGGATTTCTCCACCATTTGCAGAGTAATTATAAGAATAATATTTGATAGTGTAAATCAACTGAGTTTCAGCGTAAATTCTTATATATCCAACACCGTCCACCCACTCGATATAATCTTTCATAGCAGAAATAGTTTTGAAGTCTGCCCAAACACCTACAAGAGATGCGCCTCTATCATAATATTTCTTCTGTCCGCTAGAATCTTTGATATACCATCTTCTAACACTTACACCTTCGCCTAGGTTGGTAAACTCAGGACTAGCAAGTGTAATGCTTTCGCCTACAGCATCAAAATATTTGCCTGTATGTTTCTCGTAACTTTCTGTTCCAGCCTCATCACTATAATAGAAGAATTTAACAGGGTTTGCTTTCATTTCCGAAACGAACAAAAGTGTTCCTGTAGCTATCTGTGGATAATTAGTTGTGTTTAGTGTAACACCGCTATCAAATGCTTTTTTGATACCATTATATACGCTAAATAATCCATTACCAACTTTTGTATATTCCAAAATATTATTATCGACAATGAATTGGTCAAGCATATCATCAAAATAGTCATAAACACTTTGTTTTGTTTGTCCATTGTTTGCTAGCTCTTCGTCATTAATTGCATCTTCGTGAGCATATCCAACAACAACGCCATCAAGTAGGATAACGTAGTATTTTCCAATAGACTCACCAATTCTAATGGTCATTTCAATATCTTTGCCATCTGCGTCTTTTCCAAGAGAGGAAATTTTTGTTGACTCATTTGTAACAGGATTGATAAACTCAAATGCCATTACATACTTAATCTCAACAAAGTTTGCATACAAGATAAGTTCGCTTCCGCCCGAATAATCGGCAGTCCAACTTGAAGGATTCGGTATTTTAACTTTCTCACCATTTTCCATATAGTACCAAGTTTCGAATCTCAAGTTTTTGTCGCTAATTGTTGGAGTTGGGAACGACAAACGATCACCATAATAATAAACTTCATTTGAGTTATATCCAGGATACCCTGCACTTGGAGTATAAGGCTCGTCTGTACCACCAGTAAACTCCGCAGGAATTATATACGACACCGTAAACGCAACTCGCTTATATATTGCATAGAAAGTATAACTTCCTGTTATTGATGTACCAGGAATTTTGGTTGCCCCAGCACCATATACAGGCTCGCCATTTGGCGTTGTTGCAAGTCCTAAATAAACATAGTTTTGACTAGAGTGGTCTGGAATAATTCCCGCCAAACTAAAGTCTTGTCCGTGAATTACATCATATTTGTACTTCATATCATTATCAATAGTATCAACAATGGTCAATACATATTGGTTTGGTTTCCAATCGGCATACAAATAAACAATATATCCATCTTCTACTTCAAATTCAATAGTGTCATTTGCATTATTGGACTTATAACAAATCAAATATGTCTTTGTCGAACCATCTTCCAAAACCTTTGTCCTTGGATTGAAATTGAACTCATAGCTTGAACCTGGAGTTAATGTTTTTGTGCTAAACCCAGTAGCAGAATTACTATCTTTCAACTTCCAAGCATTGAACGAATAACCTGGTCTTACCAAATCATTTCCTGAACCAATAGTAACTTTCATCTTCAAGTTTCTATTTGGGGTTGCTGATGCAGATGGAAGATATACTTTTGAGTATGTTGATGGGTTTCTGTTCTTATTTGCAAAAACATCTGGATCGGAAACTTCTTCACCCGCAGGAGTAGTATACAAGATTGTAAAGTTTGTAAACCAAGCAGCATAGAAGTGAATTTCTTCTGCCGTACCTCTTGGAGTGAACTTATTCAAACTAGTGTATCTAGTATTTCTCGAAGTGTCGTTATCTTTTGGGATTTGATCTTCATTATTTATATCATAAACCCTAACCCAACCATCGAAAATTGAGCCTTCTCTTGTTGGGTCTGAAAGATACTTGATTGCTGTTCCACCTGTTTGATTTTCCTCAAGAACAACATCTCCTGTTGTATTTGGGTGCGTTCCACCATTCAAGTGATAATAGATATCATATTGCTTTCTTGTCCAAATCGCAGTCAATGTTACAGAACTTTGATTGACATCATATGTAAATATATATCCGTTGGAATTTCTTTTCTCTTCCAAATATTCTTTGCCATCGCCATTACGCCCTACAGCAAAGCCAGAGAATTCGGAATAGTCATTCTGTCTCCAACCTAAAGTTTTTAGGTCTGCGTCATATCTATCCATATCTTTGATTTTGGAATCATAGATGCTATAGTCATAGACTGGCAAATGCAACCATTCACCAACAATAACTGGCTTTCGAATACTCTTTCCGCCATCGAGACTATCTCCCGACTTCTCGTACATATATACATATTTAATTTGTGACCATTGTGCATACAACTTCACATCTTCACTAACAGTGTGTTCGTATTCTACATTGCTATAGTACCAAGCATCGGAATTCTCCGAAGTAGGATCATTCTGATCAAACATCTGATAAACTACAGATTTGTCTGTCATATTATAGTCAAGCGACCAACCAATAAATCTATAACCAGAATAACTATTCAAAAAGCCATTGGTTGTAATATTGTTTGCGCCATTTTCTGTATACAACACCAAAGAATTGAATAGTCCTGTGTCTTTGGTTGCATTGGTGTACACATCATTATAATACTTTCCATAGTGTCTATCGTTTTTGTAAACCTGAATACTATCAATTTGACCTCTAGAACCTGCCCATTTTGAATTATCAAAAGTCAAGGTATAAGACTTTCTCTCCCACTTGGAATACAAGTGCAATTGATAAGTTCCCGTCTCGTCATTGAATTGTGCAGGAATCTTATGTTCTTCTACAAATCTTTCACTTTCTGGGTCATTTGGATTGGAATATGTATACGTTAGATATTCCAAATATGGCTCTTCCAAACCACTATCGTTTATGAACACTCTAACAACAGGGTCTAATTCGTCTACAGACAAAGTAAAGTCAGGGTCTAGATACCAGCCAACAAACTCATACTCGCCTGTATCTTCGTGATCAAAACCAGACGCATCTGTACTATCACGAGAATCAAGTGTAGGAACAAGAGTATTTGAAACAAGTGTCATATTGTCCAAATATCTAATTGAAGAGATATGCTCTGTTCTATTATTCTTAATAACGAACTTACCATCTTTTCTAATTGGAGCGGAGCCATCTTCTTTCATCTGATATTCATTACCAGTATGAGTAACCACTTGATACTTATTCTTCTCCCAATATGCATAGAAGTCAATATCGGTTTCGCTAAGTACTGAATAAAGCACTCCCGCACCAAATACATCATCAGGCTCAATCTTCTCTTCTTCGGCAACCTTAGTCGTCCAACCAGCGAAATGATAGCCCATTCTGTCTGTCAATTCTTCAAGGAGAGGAGCATTTGGATAATTTCCAATTGTTCCATAGTGAGTAGTAATCGTCTCGTCAAACAGAGTTGGCTCGGTATAAATCGGCACTCTGTCATATGTATCCTCAAACTGAATCCAATATCTAATATTAAGACTCTTTCTTGTATACTGACCATAGAGTGGCAAATAGTCCACATCAAGTTCGGCATTTGGGTCATATGGATATAGTCCATCTCTATCATACGACCAATACTCGAAATTGTGACCATAAACCACATATGGATCAAGTTCACCAATGACCGAGTACTTCTTAATATTCCTCATCGTCTTGACGCTAGCCGTCTGCGTTATTCCCTGTGCATTTTTTCCAACAGTAAAGAACTCTATTGTAGTCTTCGGATAAGAATACACATAAAGAACTGTTGACATAAATGCAAGCAACAGAATAATGAGTATTATTAGCGTCTTGATAATCAGATTTTTTCTCTCGCTACTTTCTCTTTTTTCTCCCATAATTTTTCTACCTTTTCCTTTTCGTTTTTTGACCCCAAAATCAGCAATGTTTTTGCCTCAAAATTTCGCCCATTTTTTAGGGCAAAATTTCCCACTATTAGAATCTCTTAAATATATTATATAATTATATAGATTTAGTGTCAATTTTTTTGATGGTTTGACGAAAAATGGTTATTTATGTAATAATATGTATTTTTATAAAATTCATTGTAAATAATCGCCTATATTTATTGAGTTTTTATCATTTTAATTTACGCAAAAGAAAATCATTTTACACACCATTTCTTATGATTTTTAAAAGACAAAACATACTTAAAAAAAAGATAAAAAATCAGCCCCAAATTAACACAAAAAAACACACAAAATTTTGCTAATTTTTTTAGCACAAATTTGGTGTGATTTTAGACACATATTTTTACATAAATTTTTATATGTTTTTTTTCATATTTTTTGATGCTGTTTTTAATTATGTTTAAGACTCTCTTTTTTGATATTTTTTAGCTACTATTATATAAGGCAATTTATCGCAACACATATTGTTTTTACAAAAAAAACAACCACCAATTAGGTAGTCGTTTTTTAAAAAAATTTTATTCAATATTGTTTTTCTTACGGAAATCCATTCTTCCTCTTTGAACGTGGTCAAGAACAATCTTTCTTATTCTCAAAGACTTAGGAGTAACTTCCAACAATTCATCATCATCTAGAAACTCCAAACACTCTTCAAGAGTCATAATCTTCGGAGCCTCCAACCTCAACGCCTCATCACTAGCAGACGAACGCATATTGGTCAATTGCTTTTTCTTACATACGTTTACAACAATATCCATTCCCTTTGGATTGATTCCTACTACCATTCCACCATATACCTGTGTACCAGTAGTAATAAGCATTCTTCCTCTCTCCTGAGAGTTAAATAAACCATACTGACAAGCCTCGCCATTCTCGTACGCAATCAACGCTCCAAACGACCTTCTGTCAATATTACCCTTGAAAATGTCATATTTCTCGAATATACTTGACATTATCCCCTCACCTTTGGTGTCTGTCAAGAATTGTGATTTATATCCAAACAAACCCCTTGAAGGAATCAAAAACTCAAGCCTTGAACGAGTGCCGTGTGTAGACATAGACACAAGTTCACCTTTTCTATTACCCAATTCACTCATAACAGCGCCCACAGCATCTTCTGGAACATCTGCCACAAATCTATCTATTGGTTCGTGTTTTACGCCGTCAATTTCTTTGTAGAGAACTTTTGGCATTGATACTTGGAACTCATAGCCATCTCTACGCATATTTTCTATCAAAATGGAGATATGCATTTCTCCTCTACCAAGAACTGTGAAACTATCCGCACTCTCGGTATCCATAACTTTCAAACTCAAATCTTTTATACTTTCTTTGTAAAGTCTATCTCTTAGATGTCTAGATGTACAGAACTTTCCTTCTTTGCCCGCAAACGGACTATTGTTAACCGAGAAAGTCATTTGTACAGAAGGTTCACTAATCTTCACAAATGGAATAGCCTCTTCTTTACCCTTCTCACAGATGGTATCACCTATTGTTACATCTGGAGAACCAGCAAGACATACAATATCACCTGCACTAGCCTCTGATAGAGGTACACGTTTCAACCCCTCAAATGCAAATATATTGACAACCTTGAAAGGTTTCGCACCACACTCGCCATAGAAATTACATACACCAACAGTATCGTTTACTTTAACAACGCCCCTTTCAATCTTTCCAATAGAAAGCTTGCCAAGATAATCGTTATGCTCACTTGAACTTACAAGCATTTGGAATGGTGCAGACAAATCTGACGCAGGAGCAGGAATATGACTAACAATCGTTTCAAACAAAGGATTCATATTTGTGCCCAAAACATCAGCATCAAGACTAGCAATACCTTGTCTACAAGAACAGAATACGAATGGACTCTCTAGTTGCTCATCATTAGCATCTAAATCAAGCAACAACTCCAAAACCTCGTCCACAACCTCTTTTGGTCTAGCCTCAGCCTTATCAATCTTATTTACAACAACAATTACCTTGTGATTAAGCTCCAACGCCTTCTGAAGAACGAATCTTGTTTGAGGCATAGGCCCTTCAAACGCATCAACTACAAGAATTACACCATCAACCATCTTAAGAACTCTTTCAACCTCACCACCAAAGTCTGCGTGCCCAGGAGTGTCAATAATATTGATTTTGGTATCGCCATACATAACTGCTGTATTTTTGCTAAGAATAGTAATTCCCCTTTCTCTCTCTAGAGCATTGCTATCCATAACCCTATCTTCAACCACTTGATTATCTCTAAATACACCACCTTGTTTCAAAAGCTCATTAACAAGAGATGTTTTACCGTGGTCAACGTGGGCAATAATCGCCACATTTCTTATACTTTTAAACATAATTTTCTCCTTAAAAAATTGGGGACTCAAAACCCCTATAAATCCATTAAAAAATTTTACTTGCATAGTTTACCACAAAATTACACTCTTGAAAAGCACTTATTGAAAATTTTTTCTTATATTTTTAATTTTTTATATGAAATATAAAAATTTCCCCAATTACACATTGTCAAAAACAAAAAAAAGATGCAGAATCCTGCACCTATTTTTTTATTTTGTAGTTTTCTTCTTTGAATCAGATGAAGAATCTTCTACGCCTTCCAACTCTTTCTCATTATCCGCATTGTCTTCAAGTTTCTCAGAATCATCACAATCGATAACTGTTACCAAAATTTCTTTGATTCTATTATCTTCAACCTTACTCAATGTAAAGTGAATTTCTACAAGTACCGACTCATAAACTCCATCAATAATTCTTTCATCAATTGTTTTGTATACTACAACCTTTCCTTCAACAGGAAGTTCTTCGGTTAGTTCAAACAAGAACCCGCCCACAGACGTATATTCAGTCTTTGGTAAATGTTCAATCTCAAGAAGGTCAAATAGCTCTTTCAAATCAGCATCTGGGTCAACAACATATTCATTCTCGTTTCGTTTGTCCACAGCCTCTTTGGCGTCTTCCTCTTTGTCATGTTCGTCATATATCTCGCCAACCATTTCTTCAATCGCATCTTCCATACAAACAATACCGCTAGTTCCACCGTGTTCATCAAGAACGATTGCCATATGTTTTTTGCTCTCTTGCATTGTCCTAATTACATCATCAACCTTCATATTCTCATTGATAAACAACGGAGCACTCATTACTTTCTTAATATAAAATTTATCTCCCGAAAGAATTGCCTTGAAGAAGTCTTTGTGATTGAGCACACCTATAACTTTATCAATTGTTTCATCATAAACAGGCAATCTTGAGAACATTGTTTTGATAAACATATCTTGAATGTTTTTGACACTATCTGTATAATTTATGGCAGAAACATCTACCCTTGGAGTCATTATATCATATGCTGTTCTTTGTTGAATTTCAAGAACACCCTGCATAATCTCGGCATTGTCTTTGTCTATAACACCCTCTTCTTCCATTGTATCAATGATACTTTCAAGTTCGTTCTCAGTAACTGTTGGTTCATCTGACACAGTCTGTTTTGACTTTCTAGTTGCCAACTTCTGCATCTTCAAAAACACAAATGAAACAGGTGTCAAAAACTTCATTAGAAAATACATAATACCACTAGTTGCAAGTGCAAATTTCATAGGGTCAGCTTTTGTAGTTGTCTTTGGTAATATTTCTCCAAAAATCAAAATCAAAATAGTCATTATAACAGTATTTAGAACATTGGCAAGAGATGGGTCTGCAATAAGTGTTCCAAAAATGTAAGCACATATTGTAGTCAAAGCAATATTAACAAGGTTATTACCTATCAAGATAGTAGACAACATCTTGTCGTATCTTTCGGTTATGTAAATTGCTTTTCTTGCTCCTTTTACCTTATTGTCTGCTAGACTTTTTAGTCTTATTTGATTGACAGTTGTGAAAGCAGTTTCACTTCCAGAGAAATATGCTGAGCAACACAATAACAATACACACGCTACAAACAGCCAAATATTTACCCCACCCAAAGTGATTGCACACAACTGCATAATCGGCGCTGGTTCCATTTTTAAATATTAATCTCCTTTAAAATAAAAAATATCTTTTGATTTTTCAGAATTAAACATACTAGCATATTACCTTCCTTAGCAGTCTTAATTCTAGAATTAAAATCATAGATTATTATATCACATATATTCCACATTGTAAAGTATTTTGAAAAATAGTGCCAAACTTCAAAGATTTTTACCTCTATACACTTCTCTACCGTCTCTTTGACTTATTCACAAATTATACCCATTTAGTTTGACAAACATTGGGTAAATTTTATAAAATAATTTAGAGTATTAAATGTAATTTAATAAGATTTGCAAAAAATACAATTGATAGACATAAATCTTATCAAAAAATTACCCCAAAACTCCTAAATAATATATGAGTAGAAAGAAAAAGAAAATTACAAGAAGGAAACTTTCTAGCAAGAAAAAGAAGTTTTTCATAATAGCCGCTTGCTATGTCGCTACTTTCATAATCACTTCACTTGTGACCTTGTCTACAATGTCGTGGTTCAACAGTAGTACGTGGCAGTCCGAAATGTTGTATATGGGCGGACCTGTATACATATATTTTTCTGACGACACAGGAATTAATCACACAAGCGGACACGGTGCACTTGTTACAAAAATGCCTGAAGGCTGGGACAAGTTGTACCCTGGAATGAATATTAGTTTTCAAGCAAAAGCCGTCGTACAGGGCGAAGAATTTACAAAAGTTAAACCTTGGGGCGACGAATTAACATATTATACTACAGAGGCAGTTCTTAGAGCAAGAATTGACCTTGATGTGTACGACCCAACAGGTAACGAATTGTCTACCGAGGCTGTGGATATATACAATTGGATTTGGCCTCAACTCAAGCGTGTAGCAAGCAATAGCACGCAAGATGACGGAATTTGGATAATGGACCCACTTGATGCAACAGAAGAAAACAATTATTTCTATTTTTGCAAACAAGGACAATCGGAGTCAGACGCAGGAGACTATATGCTCAAAGCTGTTGGTGGACTTCCAAACAATGTGTCTATTGCATTCCTCAACAACTCAGTTATCCAACTACCACCTATCGAACTTACAAATACACACGCCGATTGTATAATCAAATTTACAATTGTTTTCGAAGCGGTACAAGCATTCTTCCCTTATGAAAAAGATGAAGTAGGAGTAGCCAAGTATCAAGGAGACACAACAGGCAGAGACACCGACCTTGTAACTGACCACGATGTCGGACTCGAAAAACCACTAAAAATAAAAAATAGTAGAAAGTTATTCGAAGAATCACAATGGTTCACCAACTAAGGAGAATAATGACAGACATTGAAATAGCCGAGAAAGCAAAACTTGAAAATATTGTAGACATAGCCCACAAACTTGGACTCAATAATGAGCAAATAATTTGCTATGGAAACAATATGGCAAAAATTAATAAAAGCACAATTCCAAGAAAAGACAACAAGCTAGTTCTTGTTTCTTCTATGTCTCCAACACCTTCTGGAAACGGCAAAACAACCATTTCTATAGGACTTGCCGACGCACTTTCTAGACTTGGAAAATCAACATCGCTTGCGTTGAGAGAACCATCGCTTGGACCTGTGTTTGGACTCAAAGGCGGAGCAACGGGCGGAGGATATTCTCAAGTTGTGCCTATGGCGGAGATAAATCTGCATTTTACGGGAGACTTCCACGCCATCACTAGTGCAAACAATTTACTTTGCTCAGCAATTGACAATTCAATTTATTTTGATAACCCATTAGGCATTGACCCTAGTAGAATTGTTTTCCACCGATGCGAAGACATTAACGACAGAGCATTAAGAAACTGCTCAACAAATGACGGCAAGACAGAAAACAAAACAAGTTTTCAAATCACCGCAGCTAGCGAAATTATGGCGGTACTTAGCCTTGCAAAAGACTTATCCGACCTCAAACGACGTTTAGGGAATATTATCGTTGCATATACGTTTGAGAGTCTTCCTGTATTTGCAAAAGACTTAAAAGTTGTTGACGCAATGACAATTCTTCTGAAAAATGCATTACTTCCAAATCTTGTACAAACACTTGAGGGAACTCCTGCAATAATCCACGCAGGACCTTTCGCAAACATTGCCCATGGTTGCAACAGTGTCATTGCCACAAATCTTTCTTGCGGACTATCTGAATACACAATCACTGAGGCTGG
This sequence comes from Clostridia bacterium, assembly GCA_017453125.1. Taxonomy (GTDB): domain Bacteria; phylum Bacillota; class Clostridia; order Christensenellales; family UBA1242; genus UBA11490. The sequence goes on along the minus strand of JAFTKS010000003.1, from coordinate 59,137 downwards.
ATTTGGTGCAGACTTAGGAGCTGAAAAGTTCTTGGATATCAAGTGCAAATCCGCCACCCTCAACCCTAATGCGGTTGTAATAGTAGCAACAATACCTGCTCTTGAATATCACGGACAAAACTCACAAACCCAACTTGTTTCTGGGTTCGAAAACTTGAAACATCATATCAATACCATAACTCAACAATTTGGACTTCCTGTAGTTGTTGCAATCAACCGATTCCCAACAGATACAGACGAGAAACTAAAAGAATTGGGCTCATTACTTGAAAAAATCAATACACCTTATGCAGTTTGTGAATGCTACAAAAAAGGTGGAGAGGGAGCGATTGAACTTGCAAAGCAAGTAATCAACTTGTGCCAGACAACTCCAAAACTAAAAAACATATATGAAAAAACCGACTCTATAGAAGAAAAATTACATAAAATTGTGACTAAAGTGTATGGAGGAAAAGGTGTAAAACTTACTCCGTCAGCACTTGAAGACATAAGAAAAATCAATACTCTTGGGCTATCTCACTTACCTATAGTTATAGCAAAAACACAATATTCATTGTCGGACGACCCAAAACTTATAGGAACACCAAAAGACTTTGAAATCACAATCTCTTCCCTTGAGCCAAAAGGTGGAAGTGAGTTCATTGTGGCTATCGCGGGCAAAACATTACTTATGCCAGGGCTACCAAGAGTACCCGCATACGAGAATATGTCAATCTCGGATAACGGAATTATTCGTGGACTTTTCTAATGCAAATATTTTAAATATATTATATAAATTTTAGGAGGATGAATTATGAGAATACTTGTTACAGGAGGTCTTGGATTCATTGGTTCACACACAACTGTTGAACTAATTGAAAATGGTCACGAGGTTATTATCGTTGACAACCTATCCAATAGCAAAATCGAGGTTCTAGACAACATCGAAAAAATCACAGGCGTGAAACCAAAGTTTTATCAATACGACCTACTTGACATTGGGGATTTGAGAAAAGTATTTGATGAGAATGATATTGAGGGAGTTATTCACTTCGCAGGATACAAAGCAGTAGCCGAAAGTATAACAAAACCTATCGAGTATTACGAAAACAATATAGGCTCTACTATTAATCTTATTAAGTGTATGAGAGAAAAGGGTGTATACAATTTTGTATTTAGTTCAAGCGCTACCGTCTATGGAACGCCTGAAAGAAACCCTATTGACGAAACATTCCCAGCAAATAGTGCAACAAACCCTTATGGCAGAACCAAATTATTCATAGAAAACATTTTGGAAGACTTGTACGAATCGGACAACAAATTCACAATCACAATTCTTAGATATTTCAACCCAACAGGTGCACACAAGTCAGGACTAATTGGAGAAGACCCTAACGGAATCCCAAACAACCTTATGCCCGTTATGATAAAAGTCGCCAACAAAGAATCAGATATACTTCATATCAATGGCAAAGACTATGACACAAAAGACGGAACTTGCGTAAGAGACTTTATTCACGTAGTAGACCTTGCAAATGGTCACGTAAAAGCAATTGAGAAAATCACAAAACCAGGTGTATACCACTTTAACCTTGGTACAGGCAACGGCACAAGCGTGCTTGAACTTGTAACAGCATTCAACAAGGTTAATGGCGAACTTATCAAATTTGATTATGCCGAACGCAGACCGGGCGACGTTCCAGAAAACTACGCCAATTGCGAAAAAGCATTCAAGGAACTTGGTTGGAAATCTCAATACAATATTGAACAAATGTGCAAAGACGCTTGGGAATTTAGAAAAAACAAAAACAACAGGTAATCCCCCAAAACTAACTTGACACAAATAAAAAGGATAGACAATGAGAAAAATAATATTCGCATCAAACAACAAACACAAACTTGAAGAAGTAAAAAGAATATTTAAACTATACGACGTTTTGTCTTTGAGAGATATAGGTTTTGACAAAGAAATTGTAGAGGACGGATACTCTTTTCAAGAGAATGCTTTTATCAAAGCAAATGCCGTTATGGAATATATCAAAGACAACCCAAAATACAATTATGCAGTTGTTTCTGACGATAGCGGACTATGCGTTAAAGCAATCAATTATGAACCAGGAATTATGTCTGCACGATATAGCGGTGGCGGAGACGCAGAGAACAGAAAGAAACTTCTTGATAAACTTGCAACCATTCAAGATAGAACCGCATATTTCCAATGCTATTCGGTAGTTCTTCTACCTGACGGCAATAGTTATGTTGCCGACGGCAAGACTTATGGTCTTATTTCAAAAAACGAAATTGGCGACAATTCTTTTGGTTACGATTGTATTTTCTGGTCAGACAAACTCAGAAAAACTTTTGGACAAGCAACCCCTGAAGAGAAGGATTCGGTATCCCACAGAGCAATTGCAATGCAGAAAATAAAAGACTTCCTTGACAGCATTGACTATATGGCAAACGACGAGGAAGAAGAATAAGCATAAACATAAACACCCTAATAGTTCTTTTGAATTATTTTGAGGGTGTTTTTTCACAATTACATCATTCGACGAATACAAATATATAGAACTTTGTTAAAAAAGTAAAACACCCAAGGAGTAGTCGATATGATACATACCGTCGTGAGTGGAGACACTCTCTACAAAATTGCACAAATGCATAATACAACCGTTGAAGAATTGATTAGAGTAAATGGGCTTACCCGCCCTAACGACCTTGTAATCGGTCAAAACATTTTTATCCCAACAAACACCTCTCAGAACGGTAATTACACCGTCCAGCGAGGCGATACACTATATAATATTGCTAGAAGATATAGCATCCCCCTTCAAGACCTTATCAACGCCAATCCACAAATACAAAACCCGAACCTAATTCAAATAGGTCAATCAATAATCATTCCTAACACAAAACCCAATATTGAAGTCAATGGCTACGCAATTGCAAATATAAGCCAAGAAACGCTTGATAGAACCCTTCCGTACCTTACATATCTAAGCATATTTAGCCATCAAGCAAAGGCTGATGGCACTCTTACCCCGCTATACGAAAACAGTCTAATATCTAACGCATATAGTGGCAATGTTGCACCAATTATGGTTGTAACAAATATTGGTGAGAATGGCGGTTTTGATAGCGACCTTGCTAGCACTATTCTTAATAACCAAAGTATTCAAAACACTTTAATAAACAATATCATCTCCACCCTTAACGAAAAGAATTATTATGGAGTAGATATAGACTTTGAATATCTATATCCACAAGATAGAGATTCATACATTACTTTCTTAAGAAATCTAAAAGCAAGGCTTGTACCCCTTGGAAAAACGCTTAGCGTGGCTGTTGCACCGAAGTACAGAGACAACCAAGAAGGACTACTATATGAGGCACACGACTACAAGGCCATTGGAGAGATTGCAGACAGAGTAATCATTATGACATACGAATGGGGATATGTATACGGCGAACCAATGGCAATTAGCCCGCTTTCGGAAGTAGAGGCGGTTATATCGTATGCTGTCACACGTATACCTTCCCAAAAAATACTAATGGGTATGCCAAATTACGCATACGATTGGAAAGTACCTTTCGTTCAAGGCGATGTTGCAAATACAATTACCAATACAAGAGCTCTTGAAATTGCAATTGAGAATGGTGCAAATATTATGTTTGACAATCGTGCACAAGCACCATACTTTAATTATACAGATAGCAATGGCGTTCCTAGAGTTGTTTGGTTTGACGATGCAAAAAGCACAATGGCAAGACTTCAACTAGTAACCAAATACAATCTTGCAGGAGTTAGTTATTGGACAATAAACAATTTCTATCCAGTGAACTGGGCTGTACTTGATTCAATGTTTAATGTCAAAAAAGTTGTTTAATTCCAAAGTATTGATTTTTTACAAAAACACTCCTAAAAAACACCTAAATAACGGATTTTTTAAGCAATTTTTCCAATAAACGATTGACTTTGCAAAAAAATGTGTTATACTTTTTATAATTAAACGTGTGTTTTTAATTATAAATATAATTAAATTTGTAATCACACAGCAACTTGGGTTTTTGTATTTTTTGTAGGAGTGTTTTTAAGGTTATGGAAAAGAAGATTTTTTTTGACAGCGCAAGATCAAATGTATTGGATTTCTTCTCGATAGAGTTTCCCGCTATGAAACTTGAGCAAGTTGACGCATTTATGAGTATGTTTTATAAACTTGTCAACTACGAAGAAGAAAGCCACAAAATTAGACCAGCAATTCTTATCTCTAGCCATATAAATTCGGTTGTCAGAAACATTCCTAACTGCAAAAAAATCATCTTCTACGAAGACGAAGATATGAGCAACTTCAAGGCAAGAATCAAATCCCTAATGTGTTTCTGCAGTAGTGATTGGTATATATACATTAACTTTGGCGAAGAAAATATCGAATATGGTATAATCAAATCCCTAACTAGTATCAAAGAAAAATCCCTACTTCAACACCTACAAAACAAGTCCACCCTTGAAGCAATTGCAAAAAGAAGTCATCTTGTTATTCTCAACGTTCTTGGTGGTGGCATTTGCAGACTATCTGGAGCACGCGGAAATAAATGTGCGGTTTGTTTCAACCTCAATTCTCAATCGGAATACAACTGGGATACAGAAATCGACGAGTTCGTTGAGGCTTGTGTTTCAAAAATCAAAACCACTCAGAAAAAGTTGTCAGATATCAAAAACCTTATAACAAATATCTTCCACAGAGTCCTTAGAGACCTGCACGGAACTATTTGTATTGTAATAGACAAAGAATACAAAGACAAGAACGGATTTCTATCCGATGGCACTTGGCTAAAAGAACCAATCGAGTTTGGAAAATTGTTCCTCCGCTCTTCAAAGTTTGACGAAAGCGTCCTTAGAAGTTATGCAGACGTACTAACCACTATGCTAGACTTTGACGGAATTACTGTTATTGATAATGCAGGTAGAATAAGAGCATATAATGTATTTATCGAATCAAACCCCGATAAGAAAAAGAAGATTGTTGGTGGCGCAAGACGAAGAGCAGCATACACTATTCTTCAGAACAAATCAAAGAAGATAATTGGAGTATACTTTCAATCTCAAGATGGCGACAACTTCTACAAAGAAAGAAGCGACCTCAAAAAGAAAAAGAAAGTCAAAATTATCAATGGAGAGGTTATCGGCGAAAACAGCGATATGCTACCACTAGAAATCATTGCAAAACTTCAACAACAGAAAAAGAAAGAAGAAGAACAAGGCAAGGTTGAGAAAGAGAAACTCGAAAAGGCTCTTGAAAAAGAACGAACTGAAAAAGAAAAATTAGCAAAAGAAATTGCTGAGAAAGAACGAATTGAGAAAGAACGAATTGAGAAAGAGAAACTCGAGAAAGAGTCTCCTGCAAGCAACCCTGAAGAACAAACTCCTGACACTCAGGTTGAGAATACAACAAACAATTCTAACGAATAACAAAAAGCACTTACGTAATTTGTAAGTGCTTTTTTATTTTATAATTAAATTATATAATTATATTAACTTATTGTCAAAAAGTTATAACATTATGTCTTTTTTAAATTAGTTATTGTTATTATATTCGAAAGTAATATAATATAATGTTTCACCCTCTTCACTATAATCAGTATCCTCTACAATCGACATCGACTTGATATTCGAATACAAAAGCCCACTTCCACAAGTCTTTTCGATTTCACTAATCAAAACTCGTCTTATTGCATCTCCTGCAGTCTCTCCAGTCTTTTTTATCGCCTTGAAGAAATCGTCTTCCACTATCAATTCGATAGAGCCTTGTGGCTGATACAAGTTTACATAATTGATAAGATTACCAATTTCGTATGTTGGGGTTTCTGCATCATCAAAAAGCATTCGTTGTCTAAACACAAATATAATACCAGCATCGCCCTCCGAATTGTATTCAACAAGACTATAAGAAGTATGGTACAATTCAAACAACTGAGTATCTATCTTCAACCCTCTCATAGTTTCTATCAAAAGCGAAATGATATTTTCATATGTTTTTTTCTTTCCTTCACCATACTCATTATAGTTTGAAATCAAGAAATCATAATCAATAATAACCTCAATTGTTTTTTGATTTTCTGCAAACACGTGATGGAAGGTTGCTTGCAACTCTTTTTCGCTATCGATTATTTTGTCACAAACAATTGTTTCATTTGTTTCTAAGTTTGTAAATTCGAATTCTGTAATGTCAAAATAGTTATAATCATTTGATGCCTTATAAGCATTGAATTTTCCTCTTGAACCATATGGGAAATGTGTGTCTTTCACAAAGTCATCGCCCACCAGAAAGTACCAATGCGAACCTACTTCAAGACTGTTTCCGCTGGATATAAATGTAGTCCAAGTCAAATCAACCAAATAATATTCTCCACCAATTTCATCGGTAGGATCACTATCTAGTTTTACCTTGTTCCAAGCGTGACCACCATAGCCATTACCTGTATTGGCAGTACCTACAATTCTAATAGCATCTATGCCTTCCATATTACACATTAGTGAGAAAGCCTTGGAGAAACCGTCACACACTGCATAACCAGTCATAAAGACGCCCTCCAAATAGAATACTGGAACAATGATACCTGCCGCACCACCATAGCTTTCGTCTTGAACTGAATAATAATCATAACTAGTATTATCACAAATCCAATCGAATATAGATTGAACTTTTTCGTAATCGGTCATATCATCTGATATGATTGTTTTGAGTACCTTTTTTGCTTCAGAATATATTTTTTCCGCCCTACTTCCCATTGTACAAATTGGAGTAATCTTATTTTCAACAGCCCAATACAATTCTTCGCTAGATGTTACTTCTTGATATAAAAATTGTCTATCAGATATGAAATCTTCTTTGTAATTCGGGTCGTGTATTCTTAGTTTGTTTCCAGTTAATTCTTCATACATATCATAATACTTATCGTCGCGAGAAAGGTTCTGATGAACATAACTTAGGGCATTGAATTGCGATGGAACCAAACCAATGTCAGGTTCGGCATTTCCGTCCCTATTCACATACACTTTGTCCCCAGTCTTCAAATATCCCAAGTCTACTTTGAAATCATTTTCTGCAATCTGGCTAACAGATACCGAATAAGACTCTCTGGTCTCTAAAAATGTAGTAAATGCAGAATAGAATGCATAGCCTAATTTCTCGGTAATATTTGCACCAGTATAGTTATAAATCAAAGCACGCATTGGCTCTGAAATTCGGATTTCAAGAGTTGGAATTCTACTTATGAAAGAATAATAAACCAGATTGTTGAGTTCTTGAATTGTATCCAAGTACATATCGTTAATGTAACCATCAAAAAGATAAATATTTGAAGAATATTTTCCTTCGTTAACAGGATTGATATATTTAATATCACTACAAACATAATGTTCGTCTTCTACCACAACTCCTATTCTCAAAGCATAAATTTCATACTTTAAATTATAATTAGAAATACTCTCTACTGTAATTGAATCTTGACTTAGTTCAATAGGATATGTTTTGAGTCCTGTACTTGTCGAATACAAATATAATTCGTATCCATCAACCTCTGGCACATCTCCGTCCCCTGTATATTCAGGAGAAGAAATTATTATATTATTGCCATTAATATTGCAAGCAATATTAAAGTCATCAGTTGTTTCTATATCTGTGAATTGTGCAATTGGGATAGCAAACACAGAAGAATCATAATTGAATACAACTTCATTACTAGGTTCACTAAAGTCTGCAACATTATAATTTGCCCTAGTAATTACATAAAACTTATATTCTCCGTTTGTTGTTAAATGTGGACTAAAATCATATACATATGTTTTCTGAATTTCATCATCGGTCACCACATTAACCATCTCGTCATTACAATAAATCTCATATTTTCGAGCATTCTCTACAGCACCCCAGGACAAACACAAAGATGTTGCGTGCAAAGTTATGTTTGGCGAACCTACGTGAGGTGTAACGAAATCAAAACACCCAGTAAGTACCGGACATATGCACATTATTAAAGACATTGTCAACAAGACACAAAACCTTGTTATTTTTTTCATTTTTTCCTCACTTTTAGAATTTTTCGAAAGAATTATAATTGATACGCAAACTATCAATTATTCAAATGTTTTCGTGTTTTCAAAAACTCACTTTGATAATTTATATGTTTATTTTTATTTTTTGGATTATTAGTTACTACTTGAAACGCTACCACCCGACCACTCGGAAAGCATATAGCTTACCCAGCCTTGTGGTGCAGTTGGCCAGAATGTTCTTGATATTATATTATTAATATCAGCCTCAATACATTCTACGTGAACTTGAATCTGTCCATACTTGCCACCATCATCACAAGTCAAAACATTTCCATCAAACAAGATAGCAGAAAATAGCTCTCTTGCATCTGTGAATGGAAGTGCTGTCTTAAGATAATAATAATGATCATCAAAAGACATTCCGTTAGTACCAAATTTTTCTTCTGTTTCAGCATCATACTTATACCAAACATCGTGCATTGTTGGTTTCATTATATCGTATCTTTCTTCATAACCAAGAACTAGTACCAATTTGAATCTAACATATATTGCAGGAGGTTCTGTTCCCTCTAGTGCAGCGTCTCCTCTAATATCCATTGAGTTTCTAACACTTGCCCTCAATGGCACTCTATCTCCGGGGTGGATTTCTCTAAGTTTTTCTTCACCCGTTTCAGTAATAATGGATAAGGTGGACTTATTCTCAATCTGTACACTTAGTCGCATATCAACAACCTCTTCTTCCACAGACGAGCCTCTACCAATTATTATAACAAATACAACCGCAAGTATAATAAGTAGTACCACAAGGATAATAGCAACAATGGTCTTGATAAGTGATGCCTTATTTTCTTTGTGGTTAAGGTTTCCTACCTGTTTTTTCAACTTCTCTAGCGATTGTTGTTCTCTAAGAGTATAGGCACTGACCCTACTAGCGTCAATATTGGATTGAGGAGGTGGCGCAGACCTTGGCTTGGTTACGTCTATAGCTTTTCTTTGCTGATTATTCTGGTTATTATTTTGATTATATTCGTCAGCCATACAGCCCTCCTTTTTCCTTTTTTATTAATCATTTGACTTTGCTAATATATTCAATAGCGCTCGAATACATTAGCAAAAGCAAATAGTTAAATTTACTTTTTGCTTTTGATATTTTATGTTTTCCCTAAACAGCATTAACCTTGTACGTCTTCTACATCTCCATACATAAAGTTGTACCAAGGACCATAGCCTGGATATTTAACAGGGTCTGGCACGTTTTTGCTCTGAATTGCCTCTACTACATAAAGTATATGAAACGAACAATTTGCGTGTTTATTGGTAATTTCTGTTTTACTAAGTTTTATGAAGCCATTTACAAACTCAAATGTTTGACCATCAAGAGCCTCTCTTGCAATATCATTTCCATAGGCATCTTTTGTTTTCAAAACATACCAATAATCGGGAACATAATCTGCATTTTTTTCAAGTTTTCCTTCTGGGTCATTAAAATCTATAAGTTCCCACATCTCCCCATCTGGCTCATTCTGATATTCTATAAGACGTTGGTCTCTCAAATCTTCCATTGCTATAGGTTCTTCAACACCATTATCTCCTAGTTTTGAGAACGCCATCTGAAGTTTTACTCTTACGAACGCATTACTTGATGGGTCGTCGGCAGAACCTATTACCATACCAAGATTAAGTTTGACTCTATCGCCCGGATAAATTCTATTGTCATAATCTTCAAGAATATCTTTTTTAACAGTATGAATGGTTTCTCCGCCTTGCCCAGTTGTGTATTCTGTAATATAAATATTAACCGGTCTTGAAAGGATAAGGTCGGTAGAGTCGGACTTGGTTCTAATATACCACGCAGCCGTTGAAGACACGACAATAAGAACTATGATAACTATTGCAAGTGCGATTATTATCATATTCTGCATTTGTATTTTTTTATTTAAGTTGTTCTGTTGTTTTTGTGCTATCATAATTTTCTCCAAGCCCTCCATTATCTAATAAGGATAACAAAGTAAAACATTGATTGGTTTTAAGGAATTTTATTTTTTAAAAATTTTAATTAGCAGGTCTCCACGCCACACCCGAATCGGCAGCACAGAAATCTTTGAAAACTTCTGGTGCAGTAGCCCAATCGGTATCGGACTTATAAGCACCATAAGGTCTTTGAATTGCATCTACTATAATCTGGATATCAACATTCTCACCAGCATTATTGGTTGATGGAGCGTTATTAAGTGTATTGTCCACTTTGTAGCCCGCATTAAACTTAACACTATCTACTCCACCCACAGCACCAAGATAATAATAATATCCGTCAGCCGAATTATAAAACCACTTATTATCAAGATCAGAAGTATAAGTAGTAGTTGTTGTCAACTTGCCCTCGTCAAAGAACAAGGAAAGTTCACTTCTATTCGTTTCAAAAGAAACACGTACATAAACATCACGAATGTTATTTTGTGAAGATGTTTTGATATATGTACCAATGTCATTGCCGTCTTGGTCAGTTGTGTATATTGTATCAGGTGCAAGAGCAAGGTTATAAAAATCAAAATTGGTTGTAACATCGAGGTCAATAGTTCCAATTACCTTGATAATATCGCCATTGGAAGTAACAGATTCGTCACTAAACCAAGCGACAGTCACAGTATACGAGCCAACAATTAGCCCGATACAAATAGCAACTATGGCAAATACCCAAAGTAGCCGAAATTTGCTTGCTTTTTTCATTACTTCCTCCCTCTTGTTTTTTTGAATTTTTATTTCCAAGCCGTCCAAGCCTCTGGCAATCCGCTAGGCACTCCGAAAGGATATGCCTCCACTGGAATTTGATAAGATTGACTATTGTCTTTGTCTTCTAGTTCTTGATAAATATTACCCGAATAGGCAACACCATCAACCGTAACAGATATATAATATGTTTGATTCTTCATTGATTCTGGAACAAGAATCTGAGACACAATCGTGACAGCGTTCTCAGGAATTGCCGTCGGAGTAATCGTATCTGTTCCATCTGTATTATGTACAATACTACTGATGGTATATGGCGCTACTTGAGTATTGCAGTACATATATCCTGCCGTTACGCCACCTTTGAAATCATTCGTCCATTTTCCCAATGGAGAAACCATCTTGACATAATTACTTGACATTGTTTCTGGGTCACTTTCGGTCATAATCAATACCACTCTATTACCATTGGAATCAAGATAATAAAGTTGTAGTGTTACCCTTACAATCGCACTAACTGTGCCTGTATTTCTAATAGACAAACTAAATGACCTATCTCTACTATTTCCAGAAATGGTTAGAGGAGTTTCTATACTTGTTCTTGTGACACCATTATAATTATTTTTGATTGTAGTGATTGGAGATGCTCCACTTCCATACAATTCAAAATCTACAGTACCAAGGGTTATCACACCATTTGACTGAAATGTATCACTATCTTTGAGCCAAGCAAGAACAGTACCAATGAAAATGCAAGAGGATAGAAGTACTACAATTAGTACTACTATAAAAGATACTTTGTATTTATCTACTCCTCTTGTTTTTTCCATATTAGTCCTCGTCATCATCTGTTTCGTAACATTCTATATCATCTGGCACCATCTTGGTCTTCAACCAATCCATTGCATAGAAGAATACAGCAAAAATTATAAGTAAGATTATAAGCATTGTATAGTGTGATCTAATATATCTAACACACAAGCCAACCCAACCAAAAGCGTGAGCCTCATAGACTTTGCCTACGATATCATCATTAAGTACACCATCGGGTTCTGCATTGGCGTCACCTTGAGTAACCCAACGAGTTTCCTCATCATAACCTTCGTCACCTGGTTTCAAAATTGAATACTTGTCAGTAGGATTGTTTTTGTCAAATTTTCCTACGATTCTGTGGGTTAAATATATTCCACCTGCGTCCATTGTAACAATATCGCCATACTCCAAATCTTCATATTCGCAAGGCGTTACAATTACAAGACTTCCTACAGGAAGTTTCGGCTCCATAGAACCAGAAGAAACTATCATAAACTTATATCCACATAGCATCATAATTCCAATTGTTGCAATCAATGCGAGTGCAATAATTTTGAAAGTAACATATGCCCAATAACTGAATTTTTTGTTTTTTTCTAGTCTGTAAAACCTCATAAGTTTTCCTTTTGCATTCTAAGTGTGATTTCTTTGTTTTTCCATTTTTCTATTTAAAGAAACATAAGTACAAAGTGTACGCAACAAATATCCACACCATAGTTTTCTCCGTTTAATTTTGTAATTTAAGTTTTTTTGTTTTGATATGTGATTATTTTTTCAAAGCATAATCCCGACTACTCTCAATCAATGAGAGTAGTCAAAATTGCTTTTCCGATTACTCGGTTTTTTTAGTTTGTTTTTGGTTTCAATGTAGGATAAGGAGTTATAGATGTATCATATACATCTCCCAATCCTGCATTTATTAATGCCTGTGCTAGTTCACCCTTGCCTTCGTTTGAAAGTACAACTTGTGTTCCTTTGTCTGCCGAAGGTGTTGTGATTTGTCCTTCACCAGATACAACTACATAGAAGTTGTTTTCGCAAGTTAGACCTGTTTGATTTTCTGGTACAGGAATCATATAGTTAACAGATGTTGGATTGTTTGTTCCACCCTTTACAACATCAAATACAATATAGTTACCGCTAATTGTTACCGCACCTTGTGCTACTGACACAACCATTCCAGATATCAACATACTACTGCTCGTACCAGTTCTTTCTACAACAATCTTTGCTTTACTATAAGAATTTGTAAGAATTGCATCATCTCCTCCTATTTTATTGATAATGCCACCCAATGAAGATATTTTTGTGCCTGTTTGAGACTCGCTGCTATATTTATCTGTCACTGTTAATGTTGCGTCATCAATACTACATCTATCTACTTTACCTACATTTTCTTTTACAATACCACCAATTACATTGGCTTTGATTGTTCCTTTGAAGTTGGTATATTCAATAGTTCCTTGGTTATTAATTGCAATACCACTAGCAAGTGTTGACATAGAAGTATTATCAAGTGCAGTCATACTTGCTTCTACACTTGAATTAGTAATCGTTCCCACGTTGCCAGTCTTATCATCAATCAAGTTGGAGATTACAAGTCCAGCAACAGTTGTTGCACTTTCTCCATTCGGATAACCTCCAAGGTTTGCTGAAATAGTTGCTCCAGTAACTCGAACATTATCAATTATTCCATAGTTTTCAATTGCTATAGTTGCTAGTTTTGGAGAAACATCACCAGTCATTTTAATTATAGGGTCAACAAATGTTAAGTTCTTGATTGTACCAGTATTGTTGATTATGAATGCAAATTCTGGATACTTTGTATTATTTATAAAGTTACTATCTGAATCATCTGTAATATTTGTAAAGTTACTAATTGAACAATTATTTCCATCAATTGTACCTGAGAACTCTGAAATTGGAGTCCAAGGTTCAACTTTGGTTTCTGTATTAACTTTGATTGTAAGAGAAATATCTCCTGTTAGTTTGAATGCTCTAGTATTGAATGCTCTAATGTTATTGAATTCGTTGTATGTATCTACTTCATATGGGAAGATATCACTACCATCACCTTTTCCGAATACAGAAACTTGTGCTGATAGATTTCCACCATTCAAGTATGTAGGCATAGATACGAATTCACTATCTTCGCTAGCACCACTTCCGAATGACATAGCAACAATCTTAATGCTAGTATAAGTACCCATATTTGTGAATTGATATTTTAGAGGTGTTCTATTGTTATAGTCTTTTGAAAGTAATTCAATTGTATCAGTGATAGTTAGGCTATATACACTTTCATCAATATTTTCTGTCGACTCATCATCTTCAGTTGTTTCTTCGTATACAATCGCTCTATCTTTGATTTCTGGATAAGTTCTTTCTAGAGATGCGTTTGTGGTCTCTGAACCATCTTTTTGCATATATCTATTAGCAGAATTTATCCAATAACCTTCAAAGTCTGTTTTTGAAACGCCTGTTACTGTATATGTAGATGTAATCTTAATGTTATAAGCATTTGTATCATCAGATTCACCTACTGCCCAAGTCAATGTAGCAGTATTTGTATCAAATGCAGTATCTGCAACAAATGTTGGTCTTGGAGGAACACCAATTGTTGTGAATGTAGAATAACTACTTGCAAGATACATTTCGTTTTCTTGAACTTCTGCCTCAGAGTATGTAGGAACATCGCTAGAACCAAGTGCTTGAACGTAGATATTAATACTTCCACCAGTTACTTTGATATTGAATTGGTCTGAACCTTCTCCCAATACTTGGTCTACCAAGAAGTATACTTTGCCGTTCTTGCTTAAGAAGAATGTAGAATTACCACTATTAAGGTCGGTTAATCCAACTTCTTTTTCAATCATTTTTTCGGTTCTTACAACATCTCCACTCTCTTCGTCAATAGTATCAATCTTGCTGAATACCCTTACTCTATAACCTTGAGCATTTGGTATAGGTTCCCAAGCAACTACGTTGAGGTCTTCGCCATTATCATCTAGTATTATATCATTTTCTGTGCTTGGCGCACTTAGTTTTGTTGCTTTCAATGTTTTTATCTTTGAAGCAACGATATAAGTTTGACCAGCAGTCATTGTTTGATAGCCGTCATTTCTATCTTCGTCTGGAATAATATTTCCTTGATATCTAACTGCGAATTGATATTCGTCTTCTGGGAATTCATTCAAATCTCCATCTGAAGTATATCTAGAATTATGTGCAGTTATATCTGTATACATCATTACATTGTCGTCATTGCGAACTTCTGGAGCAGATTCTATTGATTTGTTTATCCACAATTCACTAGCCGTTGCAGGTGTACCTGTTATCCAGTTGAACACACCCTTCTCTAGTCTTACTTGTGGGTCAGAAATTCTTTCTACGAAACTTACAATAGAATATACACTGCTTAGTCTTCTATTGCCTTGAGTAATCTTGTCTTGATTGTCCTCAGCTGTTCCATTGTTTGCAATTGCTTTGATTTGAATTCCAATCTTTCCAACTGCACTATCCAAGAAATCAATATCATTGATATTGAATGGATTTGATACAGGTTTCATTTGAGTTGTTAAACTATCTGTATCTACTGTTTTGTTGATTTGGATATAGTGTTCTTTGATTGGTGACTCTATATTCGCAGGGCCATTCCAAGTAATATTACCATTGCTATCAATTGCAAGTGAATTTGGAATAGTAAGCATAATATGCTCTGTTGTGAATTCTTTGTCACCATTAAACATAGCCATAGCAAGTGTTGGCATACCACTTGTTGTGTCGGTTGGATTTAGAATCTCTCCGCCCTCTGTTCTAATTGGAACAATCTCCAAATAATACAATTCATTGCCTGTAATATCTTGGTCGTTTTGGATAACTTCATCAATTACACTATGACGTGTTTCTCTTGTATATATTGTATACTTGGCTTCAGCTGTTGTAGCTTGTGCGCTAATTCTTTGATATAGAGTTACTTTGTATGCGTTTGCTCCATATACAGGGCTCCATACAAATGCACCTGTTTCTTGGTCAACAGCATCGTTGTCTATCTCTACCCAGCCATCTTTTGCTAGTGTTTTGTTGGTAACAACGCCTGTATCTGCAACCCATCTATAGGCTACAGTGTCGTCATTTCCAACCCAACCAGTTGAAATAACTGTGTCTTCTTCATTAACTTCAATAGTTGATTGTGGTTGAGTGTTCTGAGTAAGTTTCTCAACCGCATAAGTTTTCTGACCATTATCAGTCAATGCATTGAAGTCATATGTACCTACTGTGTCTTGTGCATTTGCATAATTGATAATAGCATCTTCGTATGTTTGATAATAAACATTATCGTTTTGGTCAATTTGATTGAATGCTGTAACACCACTATCAATTACACCTCTGCCATTACCTAAATGCTGGAAGTGAACGATATATCCACCTGCACCAAAGTTGGTATTATCAGTAAGTGTATATGAAGTATCTCTTGTTCCCATAGCGTCTTTGGCACCAAGAGGAATAATTTGAAGTTTTTCTTTTCCGGTCAAACCCAAACCTGCATAGTCAAGAGTTCCACCATTTTTCTTGTTGTTATACAATGCTGTCAATTTCGTATCATCAACAACATATTTAACATTTGCCTCGCCTTGAGTAGTTAGTCCCGCCCAAGCCAAGTTTCTATAATATCCAGTATCATCCATATTATCAAATGGACCATAGATATATAGTTGAGTTGCAGTAGCCTTGTCGGTACTAGACCAACTCATATTGCTACCAGCAAAACTTATTGCTGTTGGAGCATTCAAGAAACATACTTCTTCTGTAACAAAAGTTGTATTACTATTGAGATATACTTTTTGAGTTTCGCTATCTGAGATAGTAGCAAATTCTGTACCCATAGTATACAAACTCAATTGATAACTTGTATTGTATAGAAGAGAATTATTCAAGAACTCTCCACGAGTTATTTTTCCATCAGAACCCACTGTATAAATGATTTGAATATATCTACGCAATGGGTCAATTGTTGTGTATGTTCCAGGTTCTGTATTTAATTGAACAGAACTTGTTGTTTCTTGACCATTATAGTCAAAATATGTAATTGTTACTATATTTGTACTATAATCAATCTTGTAATGATTGAAATATTTTTTGTTATCAACAGAAGGAACTGTAGTATGAACATCAAATGTAACAGTATTCAAATAAATACCATCATTGAAGATACTACTATCTGTCAATTGATAAGAGAATACCGAACTACTAGATGATGGTCTGAATAGATTTGTTAGATGTACTCTGTAATCAGAAGCAGTGCCATTACCAACCTTATCAGTATCAACTATAGTAGATATAGCTCTAGAATCTGCACTAGTATTTGTTGCTTTTGCAGAAATATAGAACTTTGTATGATTTGTAAGTGTTCCGCTTGTTACATCTTTCTCAACTGTTGTTGGACGTTTCCATTGAACAAAGCCGTTGTCAATATCAATCAAAGACTGAGTCAATTCAGAAGTTTCTCCCCAAGTCTCTGGAGACTCTGGTTTGTATGCAGTAAGATTACCTGTATAACCACTGCTAACTATTGGAACAAGCTTGTCACCATTACCAACAGAAGATAGAGAAATAATATATTTTCCACCCTCATAAGTAGTGTTTGTACCAGCAGACTCATCAACTGTTGCAGGAGTTTGTTCAGTCTCTGGATTTGCTTTTTCTGGCTCGGTCACAACATTGTAATAGTATTCAAGAGTTTTTGCAGATTCTAATGCTTGAGTTACCTTTCCGTCTGCGTCAAGCAATTCTACTTTCGAAGGAACAACTATTACAACATTATTGTTATAATTCATTCTAATACTTAATAGATATGAAATTTGAGCCTCTAGAGTTGCGTCAGTAGCGAATGTATCGCCAATCTTTCCGCTACCTAGGTTAATTTTGTTATATACATATTTAATAACATCAGAAATTGCCTTGTCTGCATCTACAATACTTTCACTAGCACCATCTTGACCTATAGCAGGAGTAATGAATCCATTTACAAATGATTCGATATCTCCATTTGTGCCATCATTAACGGATAATTTCCAATTCAACATTCCGTTCTTCACACCAAATTCAGAAACAACTGGTGTTTTGAATAGACTAGCAGAATTAACTGCTGTGCTTTGACTACTTACAATAACATTCTTGCTAGGATCGGTTGTTGCAGAAACAACTAATGTTATTCCGCCTGCTTGACTAAGGTTATTATAATCAACCTTTGTAAAGTCAAGAGAGTTTGTTGTAACTCTTTGAGCAAATACAGCAGAAATCTTTGGTTCTGTTGGCTCGTTAGGAACAACTACACTATCAGGATCTTCGGCTTCTGCCTTTTCCTTAAGTTTTGTATTATACTCTTCTAGTTCAGTCAAGTATGTTTCATATGCAGTAAGGTATGTTTCATATGCTACTTTGTCATAAGCAGTAACAGTATAATATTTAATACCATTATCAATATTTGCCCAAGTGATAGAACCATTGTTGATTGTAACACTACTTGGTTCGTCAACATATGTCACATTAAGTACATCAGAATACTGAGAAGTAATGATACCAACTTTGGTTATGTCATTACAAGTATTTCCAATAACTCTTATTTTGATAGCAACCGTTCCTGCTGGAAGATTGTTATCAATATAAGCTCTAAGATTTTTTGAATTTTGGATAACTACAGAAGTTGATTTTCCATCTTTGTCGGTATAAACCAATTCAAAATTCAATGGATAAGCCCCACCTGCAGTTGTCTCGATATTATTATTACTTAACCACGAGATGATTGGAGAACCTACATCATAAGTCACACTTTGAGTAGTTTCAACATCGTCTACTGTGGTTTTGATTTCTATTGTTTCACTTGATTGAGCAGTTGAAAGAGCAAGGCCAGTTGGAGCTTTCAAAACATAGATATTGAATGCGTCTGACCACTCGCTATGAAGTTGACCATCAACATAAGCAAGAACTTTGATAGAATATGTTTGTCCTGCTGTAATTGTTCTGGTTATCACATTGCCTTCTGCATCTGTTGTTGAATACTCTCTTCCAATCACTTCAATTGAAGAATCCTTGCCGACTTCAGCATAACCAGAACCTTCTCCACTACTAATTTCAAGTCTATAACTTGCATCTGTTACTGGAGTCCATTGAAGTTTTCCTTCGTCAGTCGAAAGTTGTGTTTTTGCAGTTTTTGTTAAATCTACAGAAATCTCTTGGCTACTAATGATTTCGTTATCATTGCCAAGGAATTGTAATGTAAGAACATATTTTCCATCTGCTGTGAATGGAACATCATTACCAACAGCATATGTTTTGCCATACTCAGCAAATGAAAGTATTGCTTTTGCCTTAATATCGTTAAGGTCAATATTGCCAATAGCATAACTAGTTGAAGAATCTTGAACGTATACAGCAACAACTTTTTCTTCTTGAGTAGGAGTTTGTTCGGTAGAACCAGAACCTGCCTCTCCACCCTCTTCTACTGTTGTTGCAGGAGTAGTTTCAATCATCATTATTTTTGAAATAGTGATTCTATAACCTCTAGGCTTGTTTGTTCCGATTGAATCAATAGTTTCATCTTCGGTAGTCTCACCCCCAGTAGTCTCGCCCTCGGTTGTTTCGTTCTCTGGGTCATCTATAGGTGCAGGTTGATTCTCGGTATTATCATCATCTGTACCTTCTGGCGCTGGAGTTTCTGGAACAACAACTTCTTCAGTGCTAGAATATGGAGCAAACTTAATCACTCCCCCTTCAATTGTAACCCACTTGCCATTATTGTTAAGTCGAGTAATTGTATAAATATCTGACACATCACTATTTAGGTATCCATCAATACCACTAGTTAATGCACGAATTGTGATATTCAAATCACCCGATACAATATTGTCTACTTCTGTTCCAAAATTAAAGAATACTTTTTCATCAAAGTCGCATACAAAACGACCATTCTCATAACGGAAGTTGAGGTCAACTGTTGCGTTTGTAACCTCTGTTCCATTAACATCAACCACTATAGTTTCATAATTTTCTTCTATTGCAAGTTTGTAACTAATAATGTACTGAGTAGCATTTGAAATTGGTGCCCATTGTAGCACATCTCCTATCTTTTGGAAATTGCCTGTATCAGTCTCTTGGTTGCCCACTTGAACTTGAGCAATCTTAGTTGCGGTTTTTGTTGCACTATAATCACTTGTCAAAACATTCGAAGAACGAACCTTAACAGCGAAATTATAAGAAGTTTCTACACTAGCATCAAGACCAAACACATCGATATAATAAATAGTATTATTAACAGCATCTTTTGTAACAGAGAATTTGTTTGCATCAATTAACGAATAATCCTCTCCATCATATGTATACAAGTCAAACACAACATTTTGTGCACTTGCAATTATGCTCTTGTTATCCTCTCCCAAATCAACAACAAGTTGACCTTTTGAAGTACCTGTAATTGTAGGTTGATACCATTTTAGAGCAGACACGCTTGTATCAACATTGCCTGTCAAAATAATACCAGTTGCAGGAATAGTTGTAGCAGACTCACCTTCTCCAATTGTAACATCTGCAAAGTTGATAGATGGTGTTATTACAATATTATTTGCGCCACCATTGAAGACAAATCCTGCAGAAATCAAATCAGAAATACTTACACTCAAACTTCCTTCAACAACATAAGTTTTTTCATTTTCGCCAGTTCCTTGAGATAATGTATAAGTTGCTGAATCTGTATTTGATGGAGTTATATTACAAATATCCAACCAAGCAAGAACTTCTGCTGCTCCTGAATTTATAACAGTATAATCCATTGCTTTTGAAACTACATATACAGGGATAAACGACTTCTCGCTAGCAACAACCAATGGGTTGCTAAAATTTGAACCTGCTGTTGTTGTTTGATTACTAGGATCGGCGGTATATTTTGCAACGACAGCAATTTTGTAAACACCCTCTTGCAAACCAGGAACATTATAATAGTACATTCCATCAGATGTAGAATTCCAATTTCCTTCTTTGCTAGTATCGTCCAAATATATCTCATAAACATTATCTATGCCTGATGCTTTCCAAACAATAGACTCTTTTCCGCCAACCGAACCATACGAAAGTACTGGCTTTGACAATTGGCTAGCATAAACTCTTTCGCTTGCAATACCATTAAGTTTTCCACTATTATTTTCAACCACTTCAAAAGCAATTACTTTGCCAGGGTTATTTTTCAATATTGTATAAACATCGTATGTTAATTCTTGGATACCATATTCCGAACCAAGTGGAGAGAATGACTCATTATCAGAAACTTTTGTTACTTCATAATAATTGATAGAATATTTTGTTTCCTCTTCTCCAACATTAATAGAATCCCAACTTAACGAAACTTCGCCGTCATTATCCACAATTGAAACATTATTAGGTTGTGATGTTATTTCATAATCTACAAAGTTAGACTTGTAGTCCAATTCTCCAACTGTTGCATCATTTGCTTGTTTTCCACAAATAATCACTCTTAATGAATTTTTGAGTCCGTTTGTATTGATATTGTTACGAATAATATCACAATCGGCACTATACAAGTTAACAGAGAATCCACCATTTACTTTCTTGCAATTAATCTCATCAGTTTTATAGTAAGTTGGAGTTGCCGAAGAATTATCTTCATCAACTACCTTCAATTCAATAACAACATTTACTTCTTGTCCTTCATACGCAAAGTTAATGTTATAATCTGCAAGTGCAAAAGAATCAAGAGCTGGTTTTAGAATACACTTAATTCCCCCTTCTGGTGCCATTTTGGAACTAATATAATGAGGAGTATACGTTGAGATAGGATTTCTACCAACAACAGTTACAAAGAATTGTTGTTCCATAACTTCATTAATTCCATCATTAAGTAGAAGCTTATCTAAAGAGATTTTCTGAGACTCGTTTACTTGCTTGTTAAAATTATCAACATATCCTTGCAATACATCTCTTATCTGAATAGATACACTTGCACCATCTCCAATAATTGTATATTGGAATTTATTATTTTCAATGTCAGTTTCTTCATTTGTCAAAACAAAATCTACTAAACCAATACCTTCTATCTGATCAATGCTTGTGCTTTTTTTATTATAATTTCTCCAAGACAATTTGTATTCTGGGAAGTACTCTCCGTTGTCATCTTTGACTCTATCGAAAATAAGAGTACCATCACTATTGATAACAACTCCTGTTGTATCGATGTTTTGTATAACAGAGAATTTAAACAATTCCTCTAGTGAAATCTTTCCAATAGCATTAACTGCCGAATATTCAATAACACCGTCTGATTCGGTTGTAGTTGAATTGATGTAATGGATAGGCTTTGCATATAGAGAATAAGTTCCAAACATCAGACCAATAGTGCTAATATCGAATGAATAATGACCATCACTTAGTTCAGTTAATTGACGTTGCTCAATTTTAACGTGTTTTGAATTACCTTTCTCGCCACTTGTTGCATCTTTATCAATAAAGAACAAATCGAATCCACCAATTGTTGGAGAAGATGGTGACAAGTAACCATACTCTAAAATATCGCCATTAAGTGTTAGGTTTGTATTCTTTGTGAAATATGGCAATACACGAAGATCTGCCTTTACTTCTTTACTAGAAATTGTATTGTCTGGATTTCCTACAGTTTTTACTTTGATAATATACGAACCAGGCTCCTTATCATTAAGGGAGATAACACTCTTGTCTTTTATAGAAGAATTGTTGCTACTATTTTGGTTTTGAATCTCCCATTCAAATGTTTGATTGTATTTTGTATCATAACTAGCATCAACTGTCAAAATCAAGTTAGTAGACGCATCTACATCTTCAAAAGTTTTTCCACCAATTTCCATATCCATAGTAGTTGGTGCTAAACTCAACTTTGGAGCAGCAAGACGTTGAATAGTATGAACTTTGGATTGTGCACTTGGATAATATCTATAGCCATCATCATATACTGCATATCCTTGTTCAGACACTTTCTCGCTTTCAGAATATCTTGGATGTGACAACACCGATAGTTCGTATAATGAAAATGCTTTGTATGTCTCTGAATTACAATCAAAATCAACAGCCAAAGTTCCATCACTTAATCCCGTTGACCAAGTCACAGGTTCAAACCTTGACGAATAGGTAATATCGTGTTGTTGAGAATTTGCAGGAGCCAAGAAAGTAACTTTTCCATTATTGTTTTTGAATTCTGATACAGATTCAATTTTGTAGAATTTCAATTCGTCATTAGGTGCACTAGTTTTTGCATTACCTTGGTCTCCAACCGCAGTAACTACTGCATTGTATTTCTTGCCACTTTCGATTGGAACATAATCTCCAGTCGCAATCATAGCGTCTGTTGGATAGCAATTGAAATTTGGACCAATTAGAGTTTTTCCAGGGTTTCCACTGGAGTCTTTGGAAACAACGTTGCCGTTCTCATCTGTTAGAAGAAGTTCATAACCTTTGAGACCTTTGATATGACCACCTTCCATTTCTCCAGTTACTGCCTGTTCTTCGGTTGCACCAACAGGTATAACTTTATTGACTTCAGTCCACTCAATTCTATTAACAACACCAGCATTTGTTTCTTTTTCAACAAGAGAAACTTTCTCAGGCTTGACAAGAGTAGGAAGTTTGGCAACTTCATCAAAGATTGTTACATTACAAACAGCGGTCTTTGTAAGAAGTTCATTACCCTCTCCTGCTACGAATGTAGAAAAAGTAATTGTGGTAGTTTTGTTATTGGAACTTCTACGTATAGCCTTGAATTCTACAACCTCGATTGCAGAATTGGCTCTATAGGTTCTTCCATCAACTTCGCTCACTAGGTCTGGAACAGAATAACTCCAATTGACTTGAGTTGTAGTTGTTTCAGACGGAGAAAGAGTATACTCTATCCTAAAAGTATCATAAAGGTGGCACGTCAAATTGATAACGCCACTATTTTCATTGATTGAATGCGTAACCTTGTTGTCGTCTTGTTCTTCTAGACATCTGATAGAGATATCCTTGACGTAAACGTGACTAACTGGAGCATCACTTCCAGAACAAGAACAAGCGCTAATAAGAACGCTTGCTAGCATCACAAATAAACTTCCTAAAATTGTTTTTACCTTTTTCATTTCATTCACCTTGTATGTTTTTCTTGTATGCTTGGCATTTTTATATTGGCTTTTCAAAAAACAAGCCCCAAACATTTCTATACTATTCTAGCACATATTGTCGAAAATAAAAAATAAATTCGCTATGTAAATAATAAATTATTTAATATATTTATCTTTTACAAAAGATTGACAAATATGTTAATTCAGCCACTCAAATCTCGACATTTCTAATCAATTTTCTCAAATACCTTTGATTTTTGTCGCACAAAAAACAATTCTTTTAAAAAATAAAAGCAAAAAACATACGTATACTTTTACAAAAAAAATCACAGCAAAAGCACTTTTTTAAATATAACTGCTTTGTTGTTTTTAAATAGCAAAATCATTGACAGAATTTGAAAATTTTTGTACAATAAAAGTATTGAAATTTATTGAGGAGTAACCTATGGCAAAGACAAAAGAAAAAACCACAGAAACAGCCGTTTCTTCAACAAAGATAAGCAAGAAAAGTAAACTAATTATTAGTATTGTTTGCGTCAGCATTATAGTGCTTGGAATCATTACAGGAATTGTTGCCACTTGTATCAAAAGATTTGATATATCAGAAACAGACGAATTCGAATTCTATGATTTCAATAGAATGACCATCTCTGCCCCAAATTCTCTTTTGGATATTGATGACACACTGAATGACTCCAAACTACACTCAAACGCAACTCAAATAGTTCAACACAAAGAATCAAAACACTATGGTGTTTATTCATACTTTGAAAACGAACTTATCGTACCAACCGAATTCGTATCTATCAGTCGAATTGATACCGAAGATGAAACATTGTTTAGAGCATCAAGAATTGACACAGATATTACCTTATTTAACGATGAGGGAGACAAACTATCTATTACCGATTATGACATCAACCAAAACAAAACTTATTCGTATATTTTAGAGAAAAAAACAACTATAAAAAAGAAAAAAGCAGGAGTCAAGGTAAGTACAAAAAACTCCTTCCGTTCAAAGAAAATTGAAATTACAGATGTTCAATATATCGAAACACTTAGTCGTGGCGAACACTCTTTTGAAATTTGGAATATTACAGATATAGACGGAAACGTTTTCAAGAATATCTACAAAGTTGACGACGAAGAAAGAGAACTTGTTTCCACCCTCAATTCTTTGGTTGGAGCAAATATTGGAGCAATTAGCAAAGACAGCCTTCCTACCCCATACGTTCTTTCAAACGGAAAACTAAGTTATATCACTCAAAACATAACAAAACAAGATTATAGTTCTGACGAACTTCATAATATCACAATTTATAACGAAGACTTTGAAGAGGAAGATACAAGAACAATCATTGTAAATGATACATTGAACGCATTCTTCTTCATCAACGACTTTATTGTTCTTCAATACAAGAAACCTGCATCTGAGAAAAAACACGATTTTGCAGAATATAACGGCACAAATATCAAATATTACACTATTGAAACATTGAAACTCAACCTAAAAAACGGTAACCTCAATGAAGTTAATTTTGATTATGTTATCAATGACGTTAATTACTTTGCAAATTCTATCACAAACTCTGTACAATTATATGTACAAAAAATCAAAAGTAAGAAACTTGAAAACCCTGAATTTTTAATTGTAAACAAGAAACTTCAGACAAGAAAAATCGAATTCAAAATCGAAAATATTACCGAGATTAATGACGACGTATATCTAGCAAAAAGCGATAACGGATATTATATAATTGATGAGAAATTCAACAAAGAATCTTTCATTGGTTTATATGATAACGTATTTGCAACAGAAGAGTCTTTGATACTATCAAACATTACCTCAGACTATACATATGTATGTAACCTAGAAGGAACTATTGCAAAAAGATATTTGAAGTCTGACATCATTACAACTATGGACGAGAAATACTATATTGTAAAAGAAGAGACTTCCGATTCTGAATCAGACCACACACATTACTACAGAGAACGTCTTGGCGTTAGAGACGAGACTCCAATTTTTACAAAGACAGAAACCGACTCGACTACAACATTCACTTCCAACGATATAACTTATAGCAATATCATCAGAACATTAGAAGAAAATCGTGCAGAAAATTCCGCTACAAAAGGTCAAAATATTGACCTTGGAATTATCACAAAAGTAGTTAATAAAGGCGATTCTTATACTTACGAATTTTATAATATAAGAGGACAAAAACTAATCGAAGTTAGCAACTTTAGTAGCCCTACAGCACACCCACAAATTATGTATTCGGAAGACGACAAAATACTAATTAGAATTACAGAAAAAGCAAACTTCGAAACATATATTGTTTGTGAATAATTTGACAAACAAAAAGAACATTCAAAATAGAATGTTCTTTTTTTGCTACTTTAAGTATTTTTTCAAGCAATTACATTTACAATTATAATAAACCAATCGCTAATCTTCACGACCTGCAATATAATCTAGACTCACGCAAAAATATTCAGCCAACATAATGACCGCGTCCAAATTCGGAGTTCTTTTCTTAAGCTCCCATAGTCCAATAGCCGATGGTGTTATTTCTCCATTCAAAGCCTTTGATAATTGTTCTTGAGTCAGCCCCGATTCTATTCTTAATTCTTTTAATCTCTCTGCAAATCTATTTTTCATAAATTCCTCGAAAGTATTTTACGACAAATGTTGTTGAAATAATTGCAAAACGACATTTGTTGTTGTATAATCGTTTTATACTCCAAAAAGGTACTCTATGAGAATTAAGACTGAATTAATAATAAATTTTATGAACAAATACGATATAAAACCTTATAGATTATGCAGACTTTGCCAGATAACAAGACATCTAAAGAATGTTTTAGAAAACAATAAAGAGGCATCTTGTTATACATTATTTCAAATAGCGAAGTTTATGGAAACAAGTATTCTAGATTTAATAGAAATACAGAATTAACTTCATCATTAAATATTCATATTAAAAAAGATTGGAGTACATACCCCAATCTTTTTTTACAAGTATCACAAAAAGACGATTAATCCCCACTATTCATATCAATCTTAATTTCTGCATATCCTTGACCCATATCGCAACTTGGACACACGTCCCAACAATCTTTGTCTGTATGCTCAAATCCACAATTGGAACACTTCCATTTTGTAGGTTGCTTTTTGCTATACATTGTATCATTCTGCAATTGTTCCAATACCTGCTCCAACAATAATTTATGACAATTCTCTACAGTTCCCGCAAACCTAAAAGCTTTGGCAATATCAGGATAACCTTCGTCTTCTGCCTCTTTGGCAAAATCGGGATACACAACCGTACTCTGAGAATCTTCTACATTAATCGTATCTTGGATAGACGTTAGCAAGTCCCCTTTGCAAAAAGCGTATCCGCCAGAGATATCTATATTTTTATTTTTCTCATCACTATACTCAGCAATCAAATCAAAGAATTTCTTTGCGTGTGCCATCTCATTTTTTGCGTGTGTTTTGAATAATGTTTTCAAATACGCATAGCCTTCCTTCTCTGCTTGCTTTGCTAGAAACTGATACTTCGCTCCATCTTGACATTCTCCTGCAAAAGCCCTAGCAAGATTCAACCTTGTTTTGCTACTTTTAAACTCAACCATTTTTATACTCTCCTATTTTTTTGATATTCAATTATTGTCTACAAATTTTTATTTTATTCAAAAAATGCATTGACAAAATCTGAAAATAGGATATACTAAAAACATAAATTAAATATTCAGTCTATGATTTAGGACATAATGGTAGACAAAGTTCTTAACAGAGATTTTGCAATTATTCTGAGATGCAAATTATGAACACCTTCCATTTCCACCTAATGAGACTCTTGGAAAAGAATGAAAAAAACATCTTGTGTTTCAACCAATTAACTCAAAACAAAAAAACACATTTCATTCCCCAACAAGAACGAATGTACGTTGAGAAAATACATCTTCGAGTGGGATAAATTATTTTATCCAATTAGAGTGGCACCGTGGGAAATCATCTCACCTCTAGGAATTTTTCTAGAGGTGTTTTTTATTTAATTTATACACTCTAATCAAATTTATTTATATAGTTTTTGTCAAAAACAATATAAATTATGACAATTACATTAATAAAAAAGTCAATAAAGGAGAATATTATGATAGACATTAATTTAATAAGAACCAATCCAGAAATAGTCAAAGAAAACATAAAAAAGAAGTTTCAAGATAGCAAACTTGCAATCGTTGACGAGGTTGTCAAACTAGATACTGAGTACAGAAACCTCAAAAACGAAGGCGACAATCTCAGACAACAAAGAAACCAAATCAGTAGCCAAATTGGTGGACTAATGAGAGAGAAGAAAGTTGATGAGGCAAATGCACTCAAAGCAAATGTAACTTCTATCAACGACCGACTAAAAGAAATTGAAGTCAAGGAAGAAGAATTAGCAACACTTATCAAACAAAAAATGATGGTTATACCAAACATTATTGATGACTCTGTTCCAATTGGAAAAGACGATAGCGAGAACGTTGAAATCCAAAAATTCGGAGAACCAAAAGTTCCTAATTTTGAGATACCATATCACGCAGATATCCTTAATACTTTTGACGCTCTTGACAAAGAAAGTTCGGGAAGAACTAGCGGTAATGGATTCTATTACATTATGGGCGACGGTGCAAGACTAATTAGTGCAATGATTTCTTATGCTAGAGACTTTATGATAAACAAAGGTTTCACATACTGCATTCCACCATTTATGATTAGAGGCGACGTTGTTTCTGGAGTTATGAGTTTTGCTGAAATGGACGCAATGATGTACAAGATTGAAGGAGAAGACCTATACCTAATTGGAACTAGTGAACATAGTATGATTGGAAAATTCAAAGACCAAATCATCAATGAGAAAAGTTTACCAATCACTATGACATCTTATAGCCCTTGCTTTAGAAAAGAAGTTGGTGCTCACGGAATCGAAGAAAGAGGTATTTATAGAGTTCACCAATTCGAGAAACAAGAAATGGTTGTTCTATGCAAACCTGAAGATAGTATGGCTTGGTATGATAAAATGTGGAGCTTCTCTGTCGAACTATTCCGCAGTCTCAATATCCCTGTTAGAACACTTGAATGTTGTAGCGGAGACCTCGCTGACCTAAAAGTTAAGTCTTGCGATATCGAGGCTTGGAGCCCAAGACAACAGAAATACTTTGAGGTTTGTTCTTGTTCAACACTTGGAGACGCACAAGCAAGACGTCTAGGAATTAGAGCAAAAGGCGAGAAAGGCAACTATTACCTACACACCCTCAACAATACCGTTCTTGCAAGCACAAGAGCATTGATTGCATTACTTGAAAACAACCTACAAGAAGACGGAAGTGTAGTCGTTCCAGAACCATTGAGAATGTATATGGGCGGACTTGATGTAATCAGACCAAAAACAACCAAATAAAGCGGTATTTTTAAAACAAAAACTCAGACATATTTCAAAAAAATAGAACTAAAACTGAATAACAAACAACATCAAAATCATTGTTTAAAATTCAGTATTTTTAGAATTTTTTGGAATATGTCTTTTTTATTATTAAATTTTGTTATGTTATGTTAAAATAAATACAAATAAACAAACTATTTATATATAAATTTAACAACTAAATTATCTAATCTTTATAGTAATCTTAATCAAAAAATTTTTCTAGATTGTATAAGATTTATTAAAATTTAAGATAAAAAAGGAATGAGAGATGAAAAAATTTTGGAAATGGATAACCCCAGTTATAATAGCGTTTGGTGTTTGTATTGCT
The DNA here is from genome assembly GCA_017453125.1 of Clostridia bacterium. Taxonomy (GTDB): domain Bacteria; phylum Bacillota; class Clostridia; order Christensenellales; family UBA1242; genus UBA11490. The sequence goes on along the minus strand of JAFTKS010000003.1, from coordinate 29,620 downwards.
AGCAATATTACAACACAAATTCAAGCACGTGCAGAGACTATCTATTCGAAGAGTGCAACATTACAAGCAAACAATAACATTGTTACTATATACAACGAAAAATTAAGACAAAAAGTATTTGAGTTATTAGACAAAAAAAGCGGATCAGACCTATATGTTGATGACTTTCTAAACCACAACAAATACAAAGCCACAACCACACAAGACCCCAATACAGGACTTGATGTAACAACTGCTCAAACATATCAACTAGACCTTAGCAATTCGGGAATTACCGATATTAGAGAACTATGTCAATTCCAATTTCCTTCCACCCTTCAAGGAATCAACCTTGCTGGCAACGGGATAACCAAAGAACATCTTGAAAATATATCCGCATTAGTCAACGCCAAACAATTCGTGTATAGCGATACAGAAAAGAAAGACGTTCAGAATACTTTTTCATTCCAAGACAGAACATACAATATCAACACAGACTTCTATACACTTATCAAAAAAGTAAACCTTAACGATAACAATATAGACCTTTCAAAACCAGTTAACATTGATAGCAAATTCCTAATCGGATTCCAACAAATTGGAAATATCCACGAAACAGGACTTGTTCGTGAGGGCGAGATAAATCCACAGTATTATATAAACGAATTAGACTACAATTATTTATCATACATAGTTATAGACGACGACTCGCCAAACGAAGAAGGAAAATTAAACCTTAATAGAAACCAAAAATCTTATCTACTCCCTGAAAACAACTACGGAAAATACACAATTAAGGTATCAAAACCACTTAATTCTGCCACTTCTTACTTTAATGAATACGAGTTTTACAAAGAGTTTACATTATTCTCAGTGGAAATGAAAGATGGATTTTGGGTTGAAAGAGGAAATATCCTAAACCTAAAACTCCAAAACAACACAGTAACAGCAGATAGCAATATTGTTGTAGAAGGCTTAGGGATTAGTACAAACGGAGACTTCTCTATAACTAATCCATCAAGCCCAAATACCGAGCAAATAACAGATACAAAATCAGAAAATGGTCACAAAAATTATGTGTCTTTCACTCTCAAAAAAGGCAACAAATCAAGAACTGTGAAAGTTGAATTTTTAGTTAAAGACACAATTGCTCCTCTTATCAAATTATCGGGTGGAAATTATGTATATTCTTCTCAAAACAAAGAATTCAGGGAACCAGGTTATATAACCTACGACCCAATTTCAAAAAACACAACAACTCTAGACATTACAGAGAGTGACGACGGCAAAGGTATACACTCACATACAGAAGACCGCTCAAATCTAAATATTCTCAAACTTGGTGAATACGAAATCAAATACATTGCTACAGACTTTGCAGGAAACACCACAACAGTTATAAGAACGGTAAATATTATCGAAAAGGCACTTGATAGACTTACAGTTACTATCAGCAAAGATAATTTCAAAGAAGGCGAAGAAATAACAATAACCGTTCAACCAGAGACAGGCACACCACTAGACAACTTCACTAGTTTTCAATACACCTGGTATCTTAACGGAGTTCAATTCAAAACAACTGCGGGAAATAGTCGTGGCAAGAGTATAATCAATTACATAGCAACAAAATCCGAAAAACAAGAAATAACAGTAACACTTGTTGCCACACAAAAAAATAATGATATAAAAGTTGAAGTCACCAGTGACCCTATACAACTAAACATAAACCCATCTTTTAGAAACAACGACACTCTAATTCTAGCACTTGGAATTGTTGTTCTTGGTATAATTTTGTTTATTGCAATCTTGACATTCATCAAATACAAAAAAAGCAAAGGCAAAACTCACGGCAAACACAAAAACTTCATAAAAAGTAAATCAAGCAAAAAATCAAAACAAGCAAACACTCCACAAGGTCCAGAAATTCAAGTAATCAAAAACTATAGCGGAGACCCAAACAAGAGTGCTCTTGATGGAACAGGCGAACAAAACGGCGGAAACGAAAACGTTCGTCCTTCTGAGACAGACAACACAAATACACCAAATCAACAATAACAAAAAGAATGATACATTTTCGTATCATTCTTTTTTTACTATTAAGTTTATCTCGTCATTGACAGATACCCATCAGGGTTATAATAGAATTCCCTTTGCTCTTTTTTCTTTCTTTCTTTTCTTTTGCAGATATTTTTAGTTTGTTTATTAATACATAAATTATCTTTATTTATGCCAAATTCTTCCAAGATATTGTCAATAAACTCACTATCTATTGCCAATTTATTAACCTCATCTTGCAATGATGGAATCAAAGAAACAATGTCTTCATTGATATCTTTATCAATAGAAACAACCCTTCCCTCAACAGAAATTTCTACATTTTCAAGAGCGCCTGTTGATAGAATTCTAACATAATCATTGATAGCGTCTGTTATATATTCTCTACCATCATCATTGTCGTCCAAGATATTTTTTAGAATTATACTTAGTCTTTGGCAAGCCTTCTTTTTGATATTAACAAGAACACCACTCTGATGAGTTCGTTTTGCAGAACGAATCTCTTCATCAATTATATCTTTTATTAAAACACCTAGTTCTGCTCTAAAGTATGCCTCAAGAAATTCCCTAGTACTAACACCTGCAAAGTTTTCGGAAGTTTTGAATACTTGTTTTGCAACAATAGCCTTTTCATCACGCAAAGAATAGTCTTTCATAATTCTCATATCTTGTGGAGTAAACAAGCGGAATAATTTATCGACATAATCAAAATTATCTTCGCCAATACCCTCAAGTTCTAGTCTGTAATCAACATTCTTTCTTGTGATAGATTTTTTGAGTTTATCAACTTCACCTTTCAAATCAACACCTATACTTACATTATCTCTAATTGCATACAATCTATCTAGTTCTTCCGAAGACTCAATGCCACTACTTTCTATCTCGTCTATCTTCTTTTCTACCAGCTTGATTGCATTCTTTTCTATCAACATTTGCAAGTATTCTGTTGCAGTATAACTACTGCCATCTTTTCTAAAAATAAGTTTCTTTTCTTCTGCAACTATGCCTTTGCGAATTAATTGTTCGCTAGCACATTTTTTAATACTAGAAAGGGCACGACAGCGAGAACCAAAATATGTTGCATTATTAGACAATTGTTCTCCAAAACCGATATAATCGTTTATACTTCCAAGCAAAGTATTTACAGGTCCAACACCCTCAAAAATACTTCTACTTTCTTCTTTCATAGCCTCTATCAATTCAATTACTTTTTCAACATACTCATAATCTGTATATATTGTAATAGTATCACATCTATAATCGTTATTAAGAATCTTTAGAAGTGCAGGGAATTCTTCCAAGTATGCCTTATCCAAGAAGTCTTTGGCAAAATCAAGGAGTTTGTCAGTTTTAAGATTGATATAAAGTCTTACATCATAACTACTACCCTTGAATGTTCTATTATAAAGTTCTGCAACATCTACACATATAAAGTACTTCTCTTCAAGTTTGTTGATATATTGAAAGAAAACTGGGAGAACGTCATTATATTGACCATTTTTAACAAGTTCAAAACAACTATTACCTGTAAGATTAACAGGAGCAAATTCGTACTCAGACAGAACCTTGACAGCCATAGGATTATCATTGCCAGTATTCTTATGCAAAAAATACCAATCACTATAACACTTCAACAAAAATTCATTGATATCGTTTTCTTTGAGTTCGTCAGTGCAAAATGCGTCTTTCTTCACAAAATAAGTATATAGGTCATCGTCTCCTATATCGCCCCTTATTTCTTCCAAAATTGCAGACTTATCTACAATATCAATTGTTTCTAAAAACTCTTCTTTCGCTCTTTGTTTACTTAATTTTGACATAACAACCTTCTAAAATCTTAATGAAAAAGAAAAACCAACTAAAGTATATTTCGCCTAGAGGTATTTCAACGAAATTATTTAGTTAGTTTTTCCCCATTTTTCATTACCTAGATATTTAGGTAGATTTTTGGTAGCAATTTGCTACTTTTATGTACCTTAGGTACATATTATATTTATATCAAATATTACAAAATTTTGCAATTAATTTGATATATGTTTAATTCATCAATTTATAAAAATTTCAACTATATTTTTATAACAAATCGGTCTCTTCTTGTGGCATTTCTGGAGCTGGTATTTCCTCAGTAATCTCAGGCATTACTGGTTCTTCTTCAACCAATTCTTCTGCAAGTTTCTCTTCAGACTTATCTGATTTCGTAACAGCAACACACATAATCTTCGATGTTTCTTTTATTTTCATAATCCTTACACCTTTTGTGTTTCTACTGATTTTGCTAATTTCTCCTGCAGATACTCTGATAACAACACCGTCGTCTGCAATCAACATTACATCATCTTCGTCTGTTACTTGTTTTAGGTTAACAAGTTTTCCTGTAACCTCGTTAAATATTCCCGCCTTAATACCTTTTCCGTTTCTGCCTTGAACACGATATTCGTCTTCGTTTGTTCTCTTTCCATATCCATTTTCAGATACAGTCAGCATATCTGCTCCTGGAGTAATTACTGTCATACTTACAATTACTTCGCCATCAGACATCTTCATAGATTTTACTCCCATAGTATCTCTACCAAGTTGTCTTACGGTGTCTTCGCAGAATCTGATACATTTTCCTTCGCTACTTGCAAGCAAAATCTCGTCTTTTGGTCTGGTTAAATGAACACTTATAAGAACATCATCTTCGTTAAGTTTGATAGCAATCTTGCCACCTTTTCTTATACTTCTGAATTCTTCTAATTTGGTCTTTTTGATAAGTCCCAATTTGGTTGCCATCATCAAATGACCTTCGTCTTCTGGTTTGACAGGAATAATGGTTGTGATTACTTCATCTTTGTCAAGTTGAAGTAGATTTACCATAGCTCTGCCTTTTGCTTGTTTCTGAGCCTCAGGCACTTCGTAGGCTTTGATTGTATACACTCTGCCTTTTGTAGAGAAACATAACAAATCGTCGTGGCTGGAAGTGATAAATATATCCTCGACGAAGTCTTCCTCTTTGGTTTTGTGTCCAACTACACCAACACCGCCTCTATGTTGAGCCTTGTACTCACTAACTGGCATACGTTTGATATATCCGCCGTGTGTTAGAGACAATACAACTGTTTCTCTTGGGATAAGGTCGCCAATATCAAGGCTTGTGTAATCATAACTAATTTCTGTCTTTCTTGGCACACCATACTTTGTTTTGATTTCGATAAGGTCACCCTTAATAATTTCAAGTACTCTATATTCGCTACCAAGAATTTCTTTGTATTCTTTGATAAGACCTTCAACTTCTTCAAGTTCTGCTTTGAGTTTCTCAACTTCAAGACCTGTGATTTTCTGAAGCCTCATATCAAGAATTGCATTGGCTTGTTTCTCATCAAGATTGAATAGTCTTGTGAGTCTTTCTACAGCATCTGCTTTGTCATTTGAAAGTTTGATTTGACGAATAACTTCATCAATATTCGCTTGAGCAATTACAAGACCACGCAAGATATGTGCTCTCGCTTCAGCCTTGTCAAGTTCGAACTTAGTTCTTCTAACAATAACTTCCTTTTGGAAATCAACATAATGAACAAGAATATCTTTGAGTGGAAGAATCTTTGGTGTACCATTCACAAGTGCCAAATTGATAGCACCGAATGATACTTGAAGTTGTGTATGCTTAAATAGATTATTTAGCACTACTTGAGCATTGGCATCACGTTTGACTTCAATTACAATACGCATACCTTCTCTATCCGATTCTTCTTTGATATCAGAAATACCCTCTATTCTCTTTGACTTAACCATATCTGCAATCTGTATGATTAATTTTGCTTTGTTTACTTGATAAGGAATTTCTGTAATAACAATTCTTTGTCTATCATTTTCTTCTTCGATATCTGTCTTGGCTCTAATTATAAATGAGCCTTTGCCTGTAAGGTACATATCTTTGATACCTTTGCCACCAATTACAAGTGCTTTAGTTGGGAAGTCTGGTGCAGGAATATACTGCATCAATTCCTCGCCTGTAATATCTGGATTATCAATCAATGCGATTACACCATTGATAACCTCACATAGGTTGTGTGGAGGTACGTTTGTTGCCATACCTACAGCAATACCATCTGAACCATTAACAAGCAGATTTGGGAATCTACTTGGAAGAACAGTTGGTTGCATTTCTCTACCATCAAAGTTAGGATAAAAATCAACAGTCTCTTGATTGATACCATTCAACATCTCAGAGGCAATTTTGCTCATTCTAGCCTCGGTATAACGGGCAGCTGCAGGAGGGTCTCCATCGACCGAACCGAAGTTTCCGTGACCTTCGACTAATGGGCAGTTGATTGTGAAGTCTTGAGCAAGACGAACCAATGCGTCATATATAGCACTATCGCCGTGAGGGTGAAATTTACCCATAACTTCACCGACAATAGTTGCACACTTTCTGAAAGGCTTGTCATTATACAAACCAAGATTTGCACCCATTGCATAAATAATACGTCTATGAACAGGTTTCAATCCGTCTCTTACATCAGGAATAGCACGGCTTACATTAACCGCCATCGCATATGCTATGAAAGACTTCTCTAACTCTTCCTTGACCTTGACATCAAGAATCTTGCTAGCGTCTATTTTATCTAAAATTTCATCTAATTCTCTTCTATCCATAATAATACTCCATTACTTACACATCAAGGTCTTTTACAAGAGTTGCATTTTCTTCGATGAATTGTCTACGTTGTTCAACGTCTTCACCCATAAGTTTTGAGAATGTTTCGTCTGCCGCAAAAGCATCTTCCATAGTAACTCTAAGTAGTATTCTATTCTCAGGGTTCATAGTTGTTTCCCACAATTGGTCAGAGTTCATTTCTCCCAAACCTTTGTATCTTTGAATCTCAACTTTTGGTCTACCAATTTCTTCTAGTTTCTGATCCAATTCTTCATCGCTATATGCATAATAAACTTGTTTTCCATTAGCAATCTTATATAGTGGTGGTTGTGCAATAAACACGTGACCATTTTCAATAAGCGGTTGCATAAATCTAAAGAAGAATGTAAGAAGTAGTATTCTAATATGACTTCCGTCAACATCGGCATCTGTCATAATAATAATTTTGTTATATCTCAATTTCTCTTCGTTAAATTCGCTAGATACACCACAACCAAATGCTGTAATCATATCTTTGATAACTTGACTTTCAAGAACTTTGTGAAGGGTTGCCTTCTCAACATTTATAATCTTTCCTCTAAGTGGAAGTACTGCTTGGAATCTTCTATCTCTGCCTTGCTTTGCAGTTCCGCCCGCACTATCTCCCTCAACTAGATATATCTCACTACCCTTTCTATCCTTGTTTGTACAATCGGCAAGTTTTCCTGGAAGAGTTGTGCTTTCCAAAACTCCCTTTCTTCTAGTTAAGTCTCTTGCATTACGTGCAGCATCTCTAGCACGTTTTGCAGTAACACATTTAAGAACAATTTCTTTTCCAACTGCAGGATTCTCTTCTAGATACTCGCCAAACTTCTCAACCATAGCATCTTCAACAATCTTTCTCATTTCAGAATTGCCAAGTTTTGTTTTTGTTTGACCCTCGAATTGTGGATCCATAAGTTTAACAGAAATAATTGCCGTAATACCTTCTCTTACGTCCTCTCCGGACAACTTCTCAGATTCTTTAAGAATTCTATTCTGCTTGCCATAATCATTGATAATCTTAGTCAAAGCATTCTTGAATCCAACAAGGTGTGTTCCACCTTCTTCGGTATTAATATTGTTTGCATATGAATTGATAAATTCGTTGTATCCATTATTGAACTGGAACGCAACTTCAACTTCGTTAGTTTTGTTAACTACATTTACATAAATTGGAGACGGGAAGAGTGTCTCTTTGTTTTTGTTTAGATAATCAACAAATTCTACAATTCCGCCATCAAATCTAAACTCCTCTCCAACAGGTTCTTCGCCACGCCTGTCTTCAATACTGATGGTAAGACCTTTGTTTAGGAACGCAATTTCTCTGAATCTTGATTTCAATTCTTCGTAATTAAAGTCAAGAGTTTCGAATATCTCTATATCAGGCATAAATGTAACACTAGTTCCTGTTTGAGCAGTGTCTCCAATAACCTTGAGTGGTTCTTGAGGAATACCTCTTTTGTATAATTGTTTATGAATTTTTCCACTCTGTTCAACAACTACTTCAAGCCATTCAGAAAGTGCGTTTACACACGAAAGACCAACACCGTGAAGTCCGCCCGAAATCTTGTAACCTTCGCCACCGAATTTTCCACCAGCGTGAAGTTTTGTAAGAACTACTTCAACAGCACTCTTTCCTTCTGTTTTGTGCATACCACAAGGAATACCTCTACCATTATCAATAACAGTACAACTACCATCTCTATTGATAATAACTTTTATATGATCACAATATCCAGCAAGAGCCTCGTCAATACTATTGTCTACTATCTCTGTAATAAGATGATGAAGACCTCTCGCGTCAGTACTTCCGATATACATTCCTGGTCTTTTTCTAACAGGTTCAAGTCCTTCTAGAACTTGAATATCACCCTCATCATACTTCTGAGATTTTGCTAGAATATGTTCGTTTACTTCTTCCATAAAAAACATCCTTTAAAAACATACTTTTTTACACAAAAATTATATCATATAGTCAACCATTTTTCAAGCATTTATCCACAATATATTAATATAATATAGTATATTATTTTATATTATATAAAGTTTTTTGCTCGAATTTGAAATTATTAAAATATAAACTACCCCACTATGGTGGCAAAGTTCAAAATATCACACACATTTTTTGTCTTTTTAAATAACCACACACCTTAAAAATCACTCTAATTATTACATAATTCAAATATACATTAAGTTCATAAGCATTAATTCAACAAAATTGGTGTTTTTATAAAAAATCTTTTTAATTATGCAATTAAATATATTAATTTTATTTGTTGATTTTTTTTCAAAATGCTACAATAAATTTATATTTTATTTAAACAGGTGTTTTATGGATTTATTTGATAAATGTAAAAATGATTTTATGAAAATGGTTTATGACCTTAAAGATAAAGAATTGTACCCTTACTTCACTCCTCTTACAAGCGGTCAAGACACACAAGTTATTATGAACGATAGAGAAACTGTAATGATAGGTTCAAATAATTATTTGGGACTTACAAACCACCCAGACGTTATCAATGCAGGCGTTGAGGCTATCAAAAAATATGGTGCTGGTTGTAGCGGAAGTAGATTTCTAAATGGTACTCTTGACCAACACCTACTTCTTGAGAAAGAACTTGCAGAATTCCTACACAAAGAAGATGTTATGACATTCTCAACAGGATTTCAAAGTAACCTTGGTATCATCAGTGCTATTTGCGGTAGAAACGACGTAATTGTATGTGACAAAGAAAATCACGCAAGTATCTATGATGCTTGTAGACTAAGTTGGGCAAAACTTGTAAGATACGAACACGCAGATATGGCAGACCTAGAAAGACAACTTGCATCAATTCCTGAGGACAAAGGAATCCTTATTGTAACAGATGGTGTATTCTCAATGGGCGGAGATATTGCAAAACTTCCAGAGATTGTTGCACTTGCCAAGAAGTATGGTGCAAGAGTAATGGTTGATGACGCACACGGACTAGGCGTTCTTGGAGCACACGGAAGAGGAACAGCCGAACACTTTGGTCTTGAAGATGAAGTAGATATTTATATGGGAACATTCTCAAAAAGTCTTGCTAGCCTTGGCGGTTATATGGCTGCTAAAAAGGAAGTTGTAGAATTTGTAAGAAATACAAGCAGACCATTCATTTTCTCTGCATCAATCACACCTGCTAGCGTTGCTTGCGCAAGAGCAAGTTTGAAGATACTTTCTGAACACCCTGAAAGAGTGGCTCAACTCAAAGAAGTTAGCGAATATATGAGAAAAGGTCTCAAAGCCAAAGGTATCAAAATCATTGAGGCAGAAACACCTATTATTCCTATCTATACATATACAAACGACAGAACATTCCTTGCTTGCAAAATGCTACAAGAGAAAGGTGTTTATGTTAACCCTTGTATATCTCCTGCAGTTCCTGTTGGACAAAGCTTGCTTAGAACTAGTTATACAGCAACTCATACTCACGAACAACTTGACAAGGCAATTAATGCAATTGCAGAAGTTATGGAAGAACTAGACAAAGTTTGCCCTCTTGAAAACAATTAATTTAATTAATGTATTTATTACAAAAAGACACTGATTTAAAACTTTCAATCGGTGTCTTTTTTCACATAATCCAATATGAATTTTTGTGTTTTTTAAAAAAACTCTTATCAAATATAATTTATTAGATTATTTGTTTTTTCTATTAAATTACATCAAAATTATATCTTAATTTTTCGCTATAACTTTTCGCAAAATATATAATTTGATTTTAAATTTAAATTTTTCCTAATAAAATAGGCAAAATTTAAATACTTTCAAAACAATAGTACTCAGACATCTCATTTCAAAAATCAGAAACAAAACCGACAATTATCGACAAAAATCGACCATATATAGCCGTTTTTAAAATTTAAAATATTTGTAAAATTTTTACAAATTATGTTAAAATTTGTTTACATTGTATTTTTTTTGTGATAGTATATGATTAATTTTTAAAGGAGGTAAATTATGTTTGACAACAATATAAACAACGCTAACAAATATGCTATAATGCTAGCAATGTCAGTTCTGAATAATATTGAAATTTCCAAAAGAAATGTTGATGAAAAATTATTGTATTTTCTTCAGTCGCACGATAATAAAATTGATATTTCTTTTGATATAAATAATCTTGATAATAATATCAATGATGATATAAGAAATTTCTTGAATTATATATATGAACTTAATGAACTTTCTATATGTGAACTCAATTCAGATATGGACATTATTCATTGTGCACTTCTATACTTCAATAATATTAGTCGATGCAATATCACAGAGAGACTATCTATACTTGATTTGCAGACACTTACTTCTCAAAGTGATAATGATACATATGATAACATTATAACAAGTTATGACCAATTTGTAGGCATAGGACTTGCCAAAATAAGAACTCTTCTAAAAGAAACCAAGAATACACCGCTATCTATTGAATATGATGTTCTTATTATGGCGGACTTTATATTATCAGCCGTTCTAAAAGATAAAGTCTTCCTAACAGACGAAGATTATATTGATTCTATCAATTCTGGTCTTATTATCCACCAAATGGAACCGCTTCTACGCCAATTTGGTGAATTACTCAAAGAAAGCGAAAATAGTCTAGAAACAGACGAAACAAATATAGAATAAATCTACTAATTAAAAAATCAAATTTACTAATTAAAAAAATAGAATAATTTATAGAATATATCCAAGATTTTAGTCTTGGATTTTTTATTTGCGTATTGCAAATCAATATTTATTATGTTAAACTTAATTTAAATATAATATAATTTTAAATTTTGTTATGGGGAAAAGTATGGGGAACAAAATAGAAAAATTAACTGAAATAGAAAAGAAAGCAGTAATTCTAGCACTATCAAGAATGTATTCGGATATATTCTCCTTGTCAAGAATGCAATTACGAAAATTGAAAAATCAATCTTTGTATATGATAGAAACAAATGACGAAGAATTCTCGGCTACATTATCTTTCGAAGATGGTGCAGATAGTTCGAAAATTCTATCGGATATGTGTGGAATAATAATTGACGAAAAATATTACGAAGAATTACCACAATTTATAAAAGACAAAGACAACAAAGAAATCTCCGAGCCTACTTTTCTTATAAACAAAGTAATTCACGCAATCAAAAATCCAACCAAGGAATTCATTGGCCCCACTGGCGACGAAAGAATTGACACAGGACTCAATCCTTCTACAATTCTTTTTAACAATACTTTTATCGGTGCATCACAACTCAATCAATTTATCCAAGACGCAAATATTATTAATGGCGAATACAAAACCTTGGAAATTGCCTTCCATATTTTGCAGAAGTGTTATAATTCTCGAACACCAATTGCTAATTTACCAGCAGAACTCAAAGAAATGAATTCTTTTGTTAATGAATACTTTTTACCAAAGAATACAAACTGGAGAAAAAGCCCTCCGCAATCAACTACTGACGAGCAAACTGAGAAACTCAAAGCCAAACTACTAACAATTGCACTTGCTTGCGATAAGTTTTTTATATCTCTAGACAACAATCCTGCTTTTGATAATGAATTATGTATCAACTACACTCATCAGAAATCTCATAGGGCGGAAAGAGAATACTTTCATACAAGAGAAACATCAGCAAATGATACAAAAAGATTCCAACACAACCTATTCAAACAAATCAACAAAGCAGATATAATATATTGGCTATTCGGAAAGAATAATAAGTTTTTAACAAAGCAAAAAGAACAAGCAATTCTAAAAGAACTCTCTCCACATACAACTCTTAAAGAACTCCTTGAATACTTGATAGCAAAAGGAATTTTGCAAACTGCAAATATCAAAGAAAACACAACAATTCTCAATGCGTTAATTCTGAACTTTGCAACGCTTGAAGGAATCAGACTTGGAGAGGGTGGATTTTCTCATAATATCGACAAACTCAATACCCTTTCAAAAAAAGAAAGGAGCAAACTACTTTCGCAAATTTTTGATAACAACTACGAACTTGCCAAAACAAATCAAAAATTGGTGTCCGAGGCAGTCAAACGAATCAACCAACCCGAACACCAAAGATAAAGGAGGTAGAAAAGATTGAAGACAAATCAATCTTCAATCTCAACTACATTATAATACAACTTTTTTCAATTTGTATTACCACTATGCCATATTTTTACAAAAAAATGCAACTTTTATCAAAAAAATTGCATTTTTTTTATTATTTTCTTATTAATTGAAAGTTTTTAATACTGTAGACACAACTTTCATATCACATTTACCATTATAATTTGTTTTGAAATATCTCATTACAGATGGTACAGTTTTGTCTTCCAAGCCCTCAATAATCTTTCTTATTTCATCTTCAGAAAGTAATTGAGGCAAGTATTTCTCTATCAAAGACTTTTGGTAATTAATATTTTCAACTTCTTCGCTATTTCCAACTCTAGCATAGTTGTCTCTTTCTTCTTCAAGTTCTTTGATGGTTTTTTGAATAATTCTAACCATATCTGCGTCTTCAACGTCTTTTCCACTAGTTCTAGCGTCTACCTCTGCAAGTAGGTGTTTATTCATAAGTACCGAATAAATTCCTCTTGCCCTTTGGTCTTTGTCTTTCATTGCTTGAACATTTGCTTTTTTAATTTCTTCTATAATCATAATTTAATCCTCCATTAATTCACACAAATCATTATCACAAAATATTCTTGGGTTGATTGTTTGTTTACCCGTTTCGATATCACTAAGTATTTCATCTAATTCCTCAATACAAGGAATTTTAACACCCGCTTTCTTTCCAAGCGTAATAACACTATCCAACATACATCTCAGTTCGGTTCTTTCGCCCTTTTCCAAATCATCGAGTGCAGACGACTTGATATGTCCATTCTGAGTTTGAAGAACACGTGCTATCTTTCTTCTATAATTATATCCAGCAAAGCCCTTTTCTACAAGTTTATAATAGTCCAATTGAAAATTGTATGGAACAATTTTGATTCGCCATTTGTTACAAACATTCACACATTCTTTGATAATCTCAAAGAATATTTTTCTACCAACCTTGCTTTCTAGAATTTCTGTCACTCTTAGCCCAGATATGCCACCCAGTAGAGAAATTGCACCATTGATGATATTTCGTCCCATTGTGAAACCAACTATATCGTTCGTGATATGTACTTTCATAATTTCACCAAGAACCTTGGACACAAGATTCATTCTAGGAACAGCCTTTTTGTTATAAACACCAAGAGTTGCACCATTACTATTTGTGACATATACCTCTTTTTGCTGTTTTGTACAAGCAAAATCACAAACCATACAAACACTACATTCGGGAGGTATAAGACGCATAAGTTTATTTATGCTATAAACATTCTGAATGGTAACAATCGTTCCTTTTGGGGTAAGTTTATGTAGACACGAGCCTACTCTTTCTAACATATCAAAGCACTTGGTTGCAAAGAATATAATATCTTTCTTGGAAGACAATTCGTCTATACTTTTTACAAACGGTACAAGATAAGACTTTGTACCAAAGTCACCATTGATTTGAAAAGCATAAGAATTATCTATCTTGATGGCCTGATGATTACTTCTGCAAACCAATTCAACATCGTAACCTTGGCACATAAGAAGAGTAGATAATACTCTACCTACATTACCACCACCAACTACTGCTATTTTTAGATTTTCCTTATCCATATTTATATTTTAACACTACCACGATTATTTTTCAAGCAATGTCTAACAAAAATACAATCGCTTTTTATAAATTTCTTGCAATTTTTTAATATATAAAATTTTTAATAATTTCATATATTCCATATTATGAAAAAACAAATCTTGTACGTAGTACAAACTATCGCAGATAGAAAGACCCTTGGAGTTAAAAAAAACACACACTTTCGTGTGTTGGTTTTGGTACTCCCAAGGGGATTCGAACCCCTGACTCCGCCGTGAGAGGGCGACATCTTAAACCACTTGACGATGGGAGCAAAGCAAAACTTAAACTATGGATTCATAGTTTAAGTCTAGTCATTATAGCATATTATTTTAAATTTGTAAAGTAGTTTGATTATATTTAATGTATTTTGTTGATTATTGATACAAATTTCTATTTATAAACACACAAAATACCCTACAAAGAAATTTTCCACATACCCCTTTATTTTATGTTTTTTATATGTTAAAATAACTATAATTTATATATGGAGTGAATATATGACACCCGAAAACTTGAGAAAATCATTTTCATTTATTGGACCTATGTATGTAGGTAAAAGTTTAATATCTGAAGAATTTGGAAACAAGACAAATCTTCCACTTATAAATATAGATAATTTAAGGTCTATAATAGACTCAGAACGGAATGGTCAGTTATCAAAAAATCCTAAAACTCAAAAAAAATTCCTCAAACATTATGTAAATGAAATAATGGATAATTTTGTGTCTTTTAACCAAACAAATTCTACGTCAGAAACTTTGAAATACAAAGAACAAGCCACCAAAACTGTTCAAAGTTATATAGATTTATATCAATATTATCTAGATTTTTTTGGAATGCGAAGTTTAGATGAATTCTATCCTTATATAGATAGTTATAATGAATCTTTGTTATTGTCTAAAAACGCACAAGAGCGAATTCTTTATGGAAATGCTTTTGTTTGTAATATAATTAATACTATTTTGAATAAAATTGATACACCCGTAATTTTTGATTTTCCTGGATATTTCGGTTGTATAAATGAAGATAATATAAATGACACTATTAAAAGAAATTTGGAAAATAGTATATTCAATATTACCTTTGAAGAATTAAAACAGAATATAGATAATATACTTCAAAGTACTCAAACAATTCTACTTGACCCCGGTCAAGACTATTCTTTTAGAAATGCGTCAGACAAGCATTCTTCAAATAGCATACTTGTAAACAATTTAGAAAGTTATACAAATAATGCAAAACTAGAAATATCCACTAATGGTTTATTTTTCGAACCAAACAATGAGTGTTTCAGAAAGAAACGAAATTTCTTCGATATAGAAACAATAAACACAAAAACAAAGCTTAAAAACAAAGCCGAAATATTAAGTATTTGCGACCAAATAATAAGTGAAATTTCTCAACTAGAAGAAAGCAAAGAAATGTAATTGAAAAAAGAAAATTATGGCAACAAAATGTTACCATAATTTTTTTATCTAAATATTGCTATAAACTTACTCCAAGTAGCACTAATTTTCTCAGACAACTTTCTCTTCTGAAGGTCTTTGATTGTAATCAATTGGCTACCAGAAATAATTTCTCTCATATCGTTGTACATAAGAATACAAGATTCGCCATACATAAACACACCAGCATTGAAGTGTTTGTTTGAACGCATACAATCTAGATTGTTTGTAGACACTAGGGCTGTATTATTATCTATCATTATAAGTTTGGTAGACATTTTGCCACCCTTGTATTCATATACTTCGATTCCTTCTTTTAGAAGATTATAGAAGTACGACCTACTTAGACTCTTTTCTCTTTTTCTGATTTTCTCACCACAGAATACGAGTCTTACTTTTACACCACTCTTTGCATTAACTACAAGTGCATTCTTCAACTCATCATCAAGTGCAATATATGATGTTATGATAGAAATATTTTCTTTGGCATTATTAATCATACTAAGAAGAATATTTTTGTTTGTATCATCATAAGATACTGGATTTGTAGAATAAGGAAGAATCCAATCTTTTGTTTTTGCAGGTTCGTTATCTGCAAAGTATTCTTGGAGATTGATAACTTTCTTTGTAGCGAATTGATAATCTTCAAAGAACATTACAACCATATTCTTAACTGACTCTCCCATTACCTTTACACCACAATCTTTTGTAGCATTGGTATTGGTTTCGCTAGGAATATATTCGTCAGAAACGTTGAATCCACCAAAGAACCCAACCTTTCCATCAATCACACACAATCTTTTGAAATTTCTACAATTAACAAAAGAACTAGACATTGCTTTCACTTGGTTGAATGGAACAGTTTCAACACCGTGGTTTTTCATCTTCTTGAAGTCGTCTCTAGGAATGTATTTGGTACAAACAGCATCATCATAGAGCATTCTTACTTGAACACCTTCTCTTGCTTTGAGTCTTAGAATATCAAAGAAATCTGACCAAAGTTTGCCAGGCATAATCTTGTAACATTCAAACAAAATATAATTTTTGGCATTTTTGCATTCTTCAAACAATTCTTTGTAATAAGCCTCGCCAGAACTAAGATATTTATATTTGGCATTTTGAAAACAAGGAAGACCTGTTGTATCTACAAGATAATTGCAAGTTTTGAATACTTCGGCATTGGTTTGTCTAAGAGTTTGCATTGTTTCGCTACTTGAGAATACACTCTTTCTATTTCTATAAACAATATCTGACCACTCTTTCTTGATTTTCTTATTGCCTTTGTCTTCTTTGTTGAGAACGGCATAACCAATACCCATCAAAGGTAACATTATAATTAACAAAAAGGAGATTGTTTTGTAAGAATCTTTTTCTTTTCTATTTGCTAAGAAGAAAATTGAAACAAATGCACATAAGAAAGATACGCCAAAATAAATATAAAGCACATCAAATATAGCGCAAGCTACAAAACCTGCTACGTTAATAACAAATAGCAAGAATAGTCTAAAATATAACGATTTGAAAAATTTAAGAAAACTATTCATTTCTTCTCCTTTGAAACTACCTTTCATTAAACATAATATTTAATGAACTTTACACAAATTACACATTCGACAAAATGCGACTTTTGATTGTAAATTTTTCTTATGTTAGTAAAAATTAGTTTTTGTATAAAATAGACATTTCTAGAAACAAAAAACACTTCTAGAGATTATCTACTACACATTAGTTTAACACATTTATACTTAAAAAACAAATTAGTATGACAAATTTTTGAAATTTATTTGATTTAATTATATTTTTTTAGTTCTTTAAAAGAAAAATTTTATATTTGATTTTTTTATAAAATAATTGCTTTTTGAATAAAAATATCACTTTTTATTTTTACATTAAATACAAAAAATCTTATGCTTTTTTGCACAAGATTTTTATTTTCAAAATTAATTAAAAATTTTATATTAGAAACAAGTTTCCTTAAGAAGTTTTGTGTACAACTCGATAAGTGTTTCATAACTAAACTTACTGATAAATTCGTTTCTTTCACCAGATGTAATAGGTCCTGGTCCAAGAAGAACTACAGATTGGTCTTTTAGGTAGTTTCCGTCTGATACGATAGCAACAGAAGAACGTTTGTTACCTGTCAAGTCTTCTAGTCTTGTTATGAAGTTCTCTGCAAATGTAGACATTGGTTGAACATCATCAATGATTGTTACATAACCATTGTACTTCTCTGCTAGTTCATTGATTTTCTCAATGATTTGTCTATTATGTTCATTTTTGATAGTTCTATATTCTAGGTATACACTACATTCGCTAGGTACTCTATTCATAGAAACACCGCCTTGAATTTTTCCTAAGTTGAATGTTGTATAAGGAAGTTCGAACGCATTATTTTTGTCATCAATTTTTAGTCTATTATTGAAAGAATAAACTTCGCTCAAGAATGATACACAGTGTTCGATAGCATTGCTACCCTTTGTAGGATTACTACTATGAGCCTCTTTACCTGTGATAAGAACACACATTTTTAAAAGTCCCTTGGTTGCAACAACTGGATACAAACTAGTAGGAGTTGGGATAATAATATTCTGAGGAATATCTTTCTCTTTTGCAAGCAAAGTTTTGATACCTGTGAAGTTATTTTCTTCGTCAAAAGTGAAATATAATTTCAAGCCTTTCTTTGGTAGTTTCCAGTCGAAGTTACCAACAGCAGAAAGTACAGCAGCCATACCACCTTTCATATCAGAAATACCAAGACCAACGAGCTTGTCTCCATCAATAGTCAAATCCATAGCATCATAGTCTTTCCAATTGTTTCCAAGAACAACTGTGTCTGTATGGCAAACAAATCCAAGAGGAGCGTCGGTACCAGCAACTGCTACAAGACATAATTTGTGAGTATCGTTATCGATTACATAATTAGTTTTGAATCCGAGTTTTGTTAGATATGCATCACAATACTCCATAATTGATTTGTTCTGAGCATCAAATGCAGTATTGAATTGAATTAAATCTTTAAGAATTCCATATTTGTCCATTTTTTCTTTTCCTTAAAATATAATATATATTATTTACTGAAATATTCTAACATATAATTGCTAAAGTTGGCAAATGAAATAATAAACTTTCTTCAACATAAATAATATATTAAATATATATATAATATATTTTTTCTCTATTAAAACTAAACTTATAACATAAAAATCTTAATACTTAAAAAGAAAGTTTCGTATTGAGTTTTTATTGTACTTAATAGTTTTTGATTTTTTCAAAGTTATAGTAATTGTATATATTTGAATTTTATGAATAGAAAATGAATATTCATTTATGCGAGAGTCAAACCCTCAATCAATTATTATTTTTATTTATTAATTGTTTTTGTTTCTTATTAGGGCTGTGGAATTGTGTATAACTCCATTCAGCCACAATATATAGTGTTTGAGCGAACGAAATTTAGCCATTTTGAAATCAACATATAGTGGTGGATAATGTGTATAACTCTGTGGGGAAATTGAGGGTAGTTTTCCACATACCCACAAATATCAAAAATTTGCGTGTGTATAACCCCAAAATCGGTAACAAAAATGCATCAAAAATAGTATAAAATTTATGGTGTTTTTATGCATACTTTTTGCATAAAAATTCATAACTGTTTTTTTGTGTTATTTTTTTATAATAAAAATTAAGATAAAAACCTTTATATAGGTATTTTTTTGATATTTTATTGATAAAAATTTGTATCAAAAAAAGTATGAAAAATTTGTACAAAATTTTGCACTAAAAATCAAAGAAAAATTTTGATAAAAAAATACTTAAAAAAGTTGACATAAAATTTGACTAAAATTGAAGGTGTTTTTTATACTTTTTTTTGTAAATTTCTTGCTTTAAAATCGTAATGGTTGTACAATATGTTTTATGAATGTTTTTTATATAAATATATTCTATTATATTAATTAAGGAGGAATAATGAAAAGTTTATTCAAAAGATTTAAGTTTGTAGATTATTTGACTATGATTCTAATCTTTGGATTGGTTGTATGTCAGACTTATCTAGAAATGGAACTTATAAGTTTTATGGCAGACTTTCTGAATGTTCTCACTACTCCCAATTATACTTCTAGTGATTTGTGGGCTGTTGGTTGGAAAATGATTGGGATTGCTGGACTGATATTTTCTTTGATAGTGTTTATCAATATATTGTCTTCATTCCTATCTGCCAAGATTGCAAGAGATTTGAGACGTTCGGTATTTGTCAAAGTTAATTCTTTCAGTGCTAGTGAAATAAATAAATTCTCTACTGCAAGTCTTATCACTCGTAGTACAAATGACGTATCTCAAGTACAGAATACCCTTATGATGAGTATGAGAATGATGTTTACCGCTCCTTGTATGGCTTTCTTTGCTATTAGGAAGATAACTCTTACAAATGCTACACTTACTTGGGTATCAATAGGTTTCTTGGCGGTACTGCTAATAATGTTGTTGACTCTTATATTCCTTGTAATGCCAAAGTTTTCTATTCTTCAGAAGAAGACAGATAAACTCAATCTTGTTACAAGAGAAAATCTGACTGGTATAAGAGTTGTAAGAGCATATAATGCAGAAAACTATCAAGAGAACAAGTTTGAGACTGCCAATACAGAATTGACAAGAACACAATTGTTTGTCAATCGTTGTATGTCTATGCTCAATCCTGGATTGAATTTGATTATGCATATGATGTCTCTAACAATATATTGGGTAGGAGCATATCTTCTTGCAGATAATATTGTTGACTATCCAACTGTTGCTACATTTTCGCAATACAGTATGCACGTTATAATGAGTTTTATGTTCATTACTCTTATGTTTGTAACTATTCCAAGAGGTATTGTTTCATTGAAGAGAATTAATGAAATTCTGAATACAGATGTTAGTATCAAAGATGGTAGTATTGAAAAAAGTGATGCTCTTGGAACAATTGAATTTAGAAACGTATCTTTCAAGTATCCAGATGCTGACGAATGTGTTCTTGAGAATATTTCGTTCAAAGCAGAAAAGGGTGAGACTATCGCATTTATTGGTTCTACGGGAAGTGGTAAAAGTACACTTATAAATCTGATTCCTAGATTTTATGATGCAACAGAAGGTCAAGTATTGATTGATGGTATTGATGTCAAAGCATACAAGTTGGAAACACTTAGAGACAAACTAGGATATGTTCCACAAAGAGCCAATCTATTTAGTGGTGATATTGATAGTAATATGAAACTATCGAAAGAAGATGCAACAGAAGAAGAAATCTGTAAGGCTCTAGAAGTTGCACAATGTTCGTTTATTGAAAAACTAGAAGATGGTTATACTCAGCCTGTGAGTCAAGGCGGAAAGAACTTTTCTGGTGGTCAAAAGCAGAGACTTTCTATTGCAAGAGCGATTATAAAAAATCCCGAAATATTCGTATTTGATGATAGTTTCTCAGCACTTGATTTCAAAACTGACAAGACATTGCGTACAGCACTAAGAAAACACACAAAAGATGCAACGGTTGTAATTGTTGCTCAAAGAATAAATACAATTATGAATGCAGATAAAATTATTGTACTAGATGACGGAAAAATGGTTGGAATGGGTACACACGAAGAACTCAGCAAAACCAACAAAGTATACAAAGAAATCCTTGAGTCTCAGACAAAAAAGGAGGTAAAGTAATATGGCAGAAATGAAAAATGGCCGTAGACCAATGGGAAGAGGTCCTGGTGGTGGAATGGCTGGACAAAAGCCAAAAGACTTTAAGAAAACATTCAGAAAACTATTAGTATATTTGAAAGGTTATTCTATTCAATTGATAATAGGACTATTATTTGCAGCAGTAAGTACTGTGCTTGCAATAATTGGTCCAGACCAACTCCAAAAAATTGGTAAATTACTACTTGGAACACCTGTAAACTTGAGCGAAATTACCAAGATTGCAATTGGACTACTTATAATCCACGCTTGTAGTTTTATATTCTCATTTTTCCAAAGTTTCATAATGAGTGGTGTTACTGCAAAAATTAGCAAAGACTTTAGAAATAAATTATCACAAAAAATCAACGATTTACCTCTTAAGTATCTAGATAGCAATTCCAATGGCGATATACTTTCTAGAATTACTAATGACGTAGATTTATTGTCTCAAACACTTAATAATTCGCTTAGTTCGATTATTAGTTGTATAGCAACAATTGTAGGTTCGATTGTTATGATGTTGTCATACTCTTTGAAACTTACTTTGATTGCTGTTTGTATTCTTCCTATTAGTATGATTGTTATATCTATAATGTTCAAATGGGGACAAAAGTTCTTTAAGATTCAACAAGATAGTTTGGGTGATATTAATGGACATATAGAAGAAATATATTCAGGACATAATGTTATAAGTATATACAATGGTCAAGATGATGCTGTTGAAAAATTTGATAAAATAAATTCGACATTGTACTCTTCATCGGTTAAAGGTAATATTATAAGTGGTCTTATGCACCCACTAATGCATTTCTTTGGAAATATTGGTTATGCAATTATTCTTATAATTGGTGGTATGATGGCAATGGAAGATGTGTTCTTTGTTCCAACAATTGTAGCGTTTGTAATATACTACAAACAATTCAATAACCAAGTGAGTCAGATTGCAAATATCTCTAGTACACTACAAACAACAGTTGCTGCTAGCGAAAGAATATTTGAGTTCCTTGATGAAGAAGAACAAGAGAATGAAGTGCATAAGAAAACAAAATTAAAAGATATCAAAGGTAATGTTGAATTCAAAAATGTTAACTTTGGATATTCCCCAGAAAAACAAATTTTGTATGACCTAAATGTAAAAATAAAAGGCGGTCAAAAGGTGGCGGTTGTTGGTTCAACTGGTGCTGGAAAAACCACTCTTGTAAACTTGCTTATGAGGTTCTATGAAGTAGACTCTGGTAGTATAGAAATTGATGGTGTAAATATCAAAGACCTCAAGAGAGAGAATGTAAGAAATTTGTTTGGTATGGTTCTTCAGGATACTTGGTTGTTTGAAGGCAGTATCAAAGATAATATTGCTTATGGAAAAAAGAACGTCAAAGACGAAGATATTATTGAGGTTTGTAAGGCTACAGGGTTGCATCACTTGATAAAATCTCAACCAAAAGGTTATGATATGATTTTGACGGAAGATAGTAACTTTTCGGCAGGAGAAAAGCAGTTGTTGACAATTGCTTGTGCAATGCTACATAATGCGCCAATGCTAATTCTTGATGAGGCTACGTCTAGTGTTGATACAAGAACTGAGGTTTTGATTCAAAAAGCAATGGATAAATTATTGGAAGGAAGAACATCGTTTATAATAGCGCATAGACTTTCTACTATAATAAATGCAGACATTATTCTTGTTATGAAAGATGGTAGAATTGTAGAGTCTGGAAAGCACAAAGAATTATTGGAACTTGGTGGCGTGTACGCAAATCTATATAATTCTCAATTCTAAAAAGATAAAACTTCTCAAAGTGTAATCTATATGCTTGAGAAGTTTTTTTTATGTTTTTTAATTTATTAATATTATGCTCTTATATTTTTTTTCTTAATCAATGTTATGTTTAGAAAAATTTGAATTTACTTTAAATAAATTTTTATGTTTAATAATCCCAAAAGTATAAAAAATAATTAAAGAAAAGTTATCGAAATTTTTTACTTAATTATAAAAATATTTGCGTTATTTGAAGGTTTGTTATAAAATAATATAAGAATCACAAACTAACTTAAAGTTTAATGAAAAATGGAAAGGAAAAAATGAAAGGTAATTGGAAGAAATTTTTTGTTGCTCTTTGTATGCTACCAATGGTAGTATTTTTTCCTGGGTGTAGTTGTGGAAAATATAATGAGTCTGTCCAAACAAATAGATATGAAAATTTGACTTATACAGTTAGATTCTATACAGATAGTACAGAGTCTTTTAATATTGCCAATCAAACGGTTAAACACGGAAACCTAGTTCGTCAGCCTCAAACCCCTACAAAAACTGGATATAGATTCATAGGTTGGTACACAGATACTAGTTGGCAAAATGTTTGGGTATTTGAACTCCATACTGTTGAGAAAGATATGACTCTTTACGCTAGATGGGAAAAGAGATTATAATTAAAAAAATAAACACTACTCTTGATTGAAAAAATAATTTCAAAGTAGTGTTTTTTTATTATTTATTTTTCTTTAAATTTCTTGCTAAGAAAATTACAATTGTAGTACAAACTAGTGTTGCTACTAGGAACGTTCCTGACATTATATACATTCCGCCAAATTGTGTTGTTGTTTCTCCTATCAAATTGGGTGTTTGAATTGCAAGAACTAGATGACCTATTGTCGCATATAAACAATAAATATCTACAAGACTAAAAATGATTAAAAGAATTATCTTAAACGCTTTCATTACCACCCTCCATATCAAATGATACATAAGTAGAATTTTTGAAATAACCAAGTTTGCTACTTGAAGGAATTGGTTTGTTATATTCGTAACTATCAAACTTTGCAAGTTCTTCTGCAATATAAGTTGGAGTATAAATCAGAGGAGTGTTGATATATTCGCTCTCTTTGGCAACTGTGTTCCATAGGTTAAGTGCGAAGTATGAACAATTGTTTATAGGATTCCATTTGTCTTTCTTAGTTATAAAAGAAACTATTTTTTCCAAGTCTTCTGAGTTTACACCAATTGTTGCAGAAACTCTACCATTGTATTTGTCTTTTGTTTCTATATAAACACTCTCTACATTATACCAAACACCGAAGTGTTCTAGAATTGACCAAGTACCAATGGAGATGGTTTCGTTTGGTGCTATAACTTTGTCTAGAATTGAAATATTCTCATCAGATATATTTTCGAATGACAAAAAAGAGTGTCCTAGATTCATTAGTCCCCAAGTGGATTCTCCTTTGCCGTTGTATGAAAACAAACTAAGTTTGGCAATATCATCAGCCTCTACAGATGATGTATAAGAATCTTTGCCTTTTGCTCCACAGCCAAGAAGTGTTAGACAACACATCAGAAGTATTAATATTAAAACAGATAAATTGAATAAGTATTTTACTTTCATATTTTAATTTTACATTCTTTTGTGGTTTTTACAAAGTAATTAAATGGTATTTTTTATAAAATTTTCAAGTTTATAAGAAAGTTCTTTTTTGAACTGGATTTTTTCTTGTTTATTAAGTTTTAAGAGTTTCTCTAGCATTGTTCTATCCCAAAGCAAAACATTAGTAGATGTTGCTAGATTAATTGCCGATTTTGTAAAATATGTATTCGAAAGAACTATCCCGATACTTCCATTATAAAATTTTACAGCCGAATATACTTCCTGAACGGCGTTAAGACTAACGTTGTGAGATGTGTATAATTTACATTGAAGAATTATTTTTATGTCCTTGATTTTTATAATTAAATCAGCGCCGTAATCGTGGGATTTTTTTGTCTTTTTTACAGAAAAACCAAGGCTTGTAAATAATATATACACAAAGTCTTCAAACTCTTCTCCGCATATACAATCTAGTTCGTGAATTTGTACGGAAGAGAGGTATCGAGACAAAAATACTTTTGAAATCTTCTTGGATACAAATTTTAGAATTAAAAAAAGTATAGTCAATGGAAATAAGACTAAACTTAAAAAATACTTCAATATTGTTTTCCCCATATATTATCCCCAAATCCAAAAACGACTAACATTACACAAGTTCCACCTAGTTTTTTGGTCGTTTTTTTTAATTGTATTTGTTTTTTTCGTTTTTAGCAAATAAAATAGGCTTGTTTGCGTAAATTTATAGAAATTATTTGAAAAATTTGTGTAGAGTGTGATGAATTTTAAAAAAATAAACTTTATATATTGATTTTTAATATATAATCAAATTAAGAAAATATAAAAAATAATTGACAATACACCAAAAACAAGATACACTTTAAGTATTGAAAAAATAAATTTTTTTTTGGAGTAAAAATGGGATTTATTAAAAAGAACTTACTTAAAGTTATTGAATGGAAAGATGAATCGAAAAATACTGTTGTATATCGTTTCCCTGTTGAAGACAGATATGAGATTATGACTGGTTCTACTCTTGTTGTAAGAGAAAGTCAAGTAGCATTGTTTGTCCATAAAGGAAAGGTTGCAGATGTTTTCGAACCAGGTACTTATAAATTGTCTACAGAGAACTTGCCTTTCATTACAAAAATTCTTTCTCTTCCTACTGGATTTGAAAGCCCTATCAAGGCAGAAGTTTATTATGTAAACACGAAACAATTCGTTGGTCAAAAATGGGGTACTCAGAACCCTATCGCTATGAGAGACAAAGACTTCGGAATGGTTAGACTTAGAGGTTATGGAATTTATTCATATAGAGTTTCTGACCCAAAGACTTTTATGAACGAAGTGTTTGGAACAAATAACGTATATACTTGCGACGATGTTGCAAACCATATTCGTCCACTTATTATGCAATCTATAAGTGACACAATTGGCGAAAGTAATATATCTCTTCTTGACCTTGCATCAAACTACAAAGAGTTCAGTGAAACCGTTCTTAGCAATAGCCAAAAAGAATTTGAATCTATTGGTCTAAAACTTGAGAAAATTATTATTGAGAATTTGTCTCTTCCAGACGAGGTTGAGAAGGCTCTTGATGAGAGAAGTAAACTTGGAATTATGGGCGACAAAATGGGCACATATACTCAATATCAAGCGGCTAGTGCTCTAAGAGACGCAGCAAAGAATCCTAATGGAAATAATATGGCAGGACTTGGTGTTGGACTTGGTGCTGCAGGTGCTATTGGTGGATTGTTTGGAACAAACTTAAGTGCTGCACAAGATACTCCAAGAGCAAAAACAAAAACTTGTATAAAGTGTAAAACAGATATTCCTGAGAAAGCAAAACATTGTCCAGAATGTGGAGCGGCTCAGAACCCTACTTGTCCAAAGTGTGGAGAGATGCATTCTGCTAGAGCGAAATTCTGTCCAAATTGTGGAGAAAAGATTGCACCGCAGAAGAAGGTTTGTGAGTGTGGCGAAGAATTGAAACCAACTGCAAAGTTCTGTCCAAACTGCGGAAAAAAATGCACAAAATAATTTAACTATGATTCTATGGTGACGGTTGACATAGTAGTAATAATCGAGTTCTTTACAGAGAGGGGCTGGTTGCTGAAAAGCCTTGAATAGATTATTTATGAATTACACAACTTGAGTAGAAACTTTTGACTTTTCTGTTTAAAAAGTTAATTGAGGGTTGAGTATTCAACCGAACAAAGGTGGTACCACGAAGTATTCTTTCGTCCTTTGATGAGAGGATACTTTTTTGTTGTAAAAAAATATAAGGAGAAAAAAATTATGGTTGATAAAAATTTATATAACGAACTTAAGGAAAGAGGACTTCTTTATCAATGTAGTGATGAAGAGGCTTTGAAAAGAAAATTAGAAAGCGGAGAGCCTATTATTGTATACGAAGGTAGTGACCCTACTGCGGATAGTTTGCATATCGGACACTGTGTGCCTTATTGCATACTTAGAAGATTCCAGAGAGCAGGACACAAAGTGCTACTTTTGATGGGTGGTGCTACTGCTTGTATTGGTGATCCTTCTGGTAAGGATTCTATGAGAAAAATGCTTACTTTCGATGAGATAAACAATAATATTGAAAAAATTAAATCTACACTAGAAGTATTTTTGGACTTTGATGGAGAGAATCCTGCTGAGATTGTTAACAATGCAGATTGGTTCTCAAAACTTAGTTATATCGATTTTATGAGAGATTATGGTGTGCATTTCAATATCAACAAAATGCTATCTAGTCAAATCTATGATAATAGACTCGAGAATGGTGGACTAACTTTCTTTGAGATGGGATATATGCCAATGCAAGCGTATGACTTTGTGCACTTGAACAAAACAAAAGGTTGTACTCTTCAATATGGTGGAGCAGACCAATGGGCAAATATTGTTGCAGGTGTCGAACTTCAAAGAAAACTTAATTTCCAGAACGGTACAAATGTAGAACTTATTGGTGCTACAAACCCACTACTTCTTACTCCAGAAGGCAAGAAAATGGGAAAAACAGAAAAGGGTGCAATTTGGATTAGCAAAGACAAGATTTCTGCATATGATTTCTATCAAGGAGTATATCAAACACCAGATGCCTGTGTTGAGATGATGTTTGCATTGTTTACAGATGTGCCTATGGACGAAGTAAGAAGATTGTGTAGCGAAAACATTGTTCACGCCAAAGAAGTACTATCTTATGAAATCACTAAGTTTGTTCGTGGTGAGGCTGATGCAAAAGAGGCTGTAGAGGCTACAAAATCATTATTCAAAGGTGGTACAAACTTAGATAATGTTCCAACATTCGAAATTGAAAAATCTGCAATTGGCAATGTAACAATCGTAGACCTTGTAGCAGATAGCAAACTTTGTGCAAGTAAGTCTGAAGCAAGACGAATGATTGAAGGTGGCGGAGTATATCTCAATGAAGAGAAAGTGACAGATATAAAACAAGTACTTTCAGAAGAGAACCTAAAAGAAGGATATTGTATCCTAAGAAAAGGCAAGAAAAACTATATGAAAGTAAGTGTGAAATAATTAATACTACTTTGTTTAAAAAAATAATCGTATATGAGAGTTTTTAACTTTTGTATAACGATTATTTTTATTTTTGTTAAAGAAAAACACGGGACTATCCCGTGGTTTTTTTAAGCAGTTGGAGAAGATAAACTATCCAAAAAGATTTGTTGGTTTTCAGATAATTCATAATTTGTCATAAGCAAGCCTAATATTTCATTAATTTTATATGCGGTTACATTGCCTATTGAATCAATAAAAGATAAAGGATTATCTGACATATATGCTTCAATTACTTGTTGTTCGTATGATTCTAAGAAGTCTTTTGCTTTTGGGAAACATCTAGAATAATTAGATTCGTGTATTTCAGGAGAAATCATAGGAGGGTGGTTTTTTAAATAAATCTTGGTGGCTTTGATTGCTAACCAATCGGTAAAAGCTTCATTTATATTTTTGTTTATTTCCATATCTTCTTTTTTAGTAAATCCACATACGAAATTATTGTTGATTATTACTATGGTGATGGCGTGTATGATTTCGTGTATAATAGTTCTATCTGCAGATTTTGAGTTTAGGTTTATTGCAATAATTGGTTTCATTTTTCCGTCTATACTTTCTTCAATCATTGTGACACCATCGCTAAATATTGTTGAAAAAGGATTATAAAAATCTTTTAGGATTTTTTCATTAGAAGAGTAGTCTTTTAGTCCTAAACTTTTGATTTTTTCAATCCCAGGTTGTATTAAAGGATTATTTTCTATATTCTTCTGTTTATATGAATTAGAAATTTCTAGTACAGCCTCTGCGCAATCTATAATTTTCTTAAACTCTGAGTTTTGATATAATTCTAATTTTGACGTTGGGTTTCCAAAATAAGGTGCAAATGCTTTAAAAAAATAATCATTTAAAGAACCGTTATATTCTGTGCAAAAATAACGTATTTCTCCTAGCTTTTCTTGGGGTAAAGATATAAGTAAAGAATCAATCATTTCTCGAATTTTGTTATCTACAGCAAAGTCTTCTTGTTTTTCTAGAGTGTTTTCAATTATTTCTTTTGAAGTAAGTTCTTTGAGAATTTCTTCTAAAGTAGATATTCTTTGTGAAATATTTTCAATTTCTTGTTTGTTTTCAGGAGTCTCTTCTAGTTTTTCTTTGTGTTGTTTTAATGAATT